>JBDHTD010000040.1:0-26941 GCA_039808485.1 Aquamicrobium sp.
GCCCCCGCAACCAGCCCCATTGATCCCATTGATTAATTTACCGATTCTGACGATACTACCCACAATTTATTCACCTGCTTTCCTGGAAGGTCCTCGCTTTGAGGCGACGTGCTTCCCTGAATGTCTCCCGGCTATAGCCAGCCCCGTTCACGTTGTGATCCGATCTGGGCCGGGTTACAAATTCGTGCGGGTAAGCCTGTCTCCTTGACCTTGGCCAATAGAGAACCCTCCTGCGCTCGTTGCAGAAGGAAAATAGGTGGACGATTCTTACGCCGCCCGCAGCCGGACTATCCCGCCGCTACCGAGGACTAATTTTGCACCGCCGCTCTCAGGCAACCGGTACTATTGACAAACCCGTCGCACCTGCGGCGGGTTTTTGTCGTTTTGGGGGGCGCGGCGAACTGGCGCTCGGGTCATTCGAAGACCGCCCGCAGTCCGCCGCGCGGTGCCGCGTGGATCTCCCCGCGTTCCGGGTCGGGTCCGGGCACTGGCCGGCGGCCACGATCTTGATCGGATCGATCGCCGAAGCGGGCGGCGGCAGGGTCGGTGCGTTCTCGGAGGTATCGGCGGGCTGGCCGCTCGGTTCCGGCGCGGGGCGCCTTCCCTACGACGGCGGGAGGATGGCTGGCGCCACCTCATGTCCGGTCCCCGCGTTCGAGGCGCGGCCGCGCAGCGAAGGCAGCCTGCACCGGCGTCGCATTGTTGCGCGGCATAGGCGGCGCCAAGGAAGAATCCGGCCGCGATCCGCGCAGGACCGAGGTCCCGTCGGCCGGCTGCCGCCGCGGGCATGCCTCATGCCTCCGATGCCATATGCTGCCCGCGGCCGTCACCGGTAGAAGGCGCGGGGGTAGGGCGTGCCGCCGAGCGCGATCGTCGCCTCCTCCGCCCAGCGGACCACCTTCTGGCCCAGGACGGTGAACTCGCCGACCTTCAGTTCGTGCTCGTCCGCCGTCAGCGCGATCGATCCGCAGACCGACCCGTCATTGCCCCATACCGGCGCGGCAACAGAGTTGACCCCCTTGCGGAACCCGCTCTCCGAGGTGGCGTAGCGGCGTTCCCGGACCTCGGCGATCCGGGTCTCCAGTTCCGGCAGGCTGAAACCGTCGAACCGTGCCGCTCCGCGCACGGCGGGCCGCGAGAGGACGTCGATCCGCTCCGGTGACAGAAACGAGATGATGGCGAGCCCCGCCGCGGTCAGGTTGATCGGAACGCTGGTGCCGAGGATCGAGGAATAGGTCAATCCGTGGGGACCCTCGACCTTGTCGAAATAGGTGACGAAGGGCGCGTTGTTCATGATGAAATAGGCGGTGTAGCCGGTCGACTGCGCCGCTTGCCGCAGGATGGGATGCACCGCCCTCAGATAGAGATCGTCACGGAGAACCTGGGCGCCGATCTCCCATGTCGCGAGCGTGGCCTGGTATTTCCGGGTCCGCTCGTCCTGCTCGGCATAGCCGAGCTCGACCAAGGTGCCGAGAAGCCTTTGCACCGCGCTGAGGTTCATCCCGGCCGATCTGGCCAGTTCCGTGATGCCGCTTGCCTCGCGGCTGAGGCACAGGACCTCCAGCAGCTTCAACCCTTTCGCCAGCGTGGTGCTCAAATCGGTCCCCCTGTGTTCGTTTGTCGAATGTCGGGATAATACATTGAAAAAATCCGGTTGCAATGTCGTTATCTTCATGCATTATTTCATTAGACGATATGATTTATCGAATATTGATAAATAGGGTAAGCATGAACAAGGACTTCAGCGGTGCGTGGGAATTGCCGGGCCATCTGGTCCTGCTACGTGAGACGATCGCGCGCTTCATGACGGACGAGGTGCGCCCGGTCGAGGAGCGCCAGGCCCACGATTGCTACGCCCTGCCTGCGGAAGACCTTGCCGCGCTGAGAGAGAAGGCGAAGGCGGCCGGGCTGTGGTGCATGGCCTCGCCCGAGGAATATGGCGGCGGCGGGCTCGGCCTGCTCGGACAGGTGATCGTCGCCGAGGAGGCTGCGAAGTGCCGCATGGGCGCCTATGTCCCGGCCTGCGGCGCGTTCGGCATCGACCCGCCTTCGGTGATCTGGCTCGGCACGCCGGCGCAGCGCGAGAAATACGGCGTCGCCGGCATCCGGGGCGGCAAGAAGAATTTCGTCGCCATCTCGGAGGCCGCGGGCGGGTCGGACCCGGCACGCAGCATCCGGACGCGGGCCGTCAGGAAGGGCGACCGCTACGTCATCAACGGCTCGAAGATGTGGATCACCGGCGCCGACAAGGCCGATTGGGGTATCGTCTTCGCCCGGACCGGGGAGGCGGGCAAGGGCGACGGCATCAGCGCCTTCATCGTCGACCGCGATGCCCCCGGCATCGCCTGCCGCGAGATCGGGGTGATCCGCTCCTACGCGCCTTACGAAGTGACCTTCGACGACGTCGAGGTGCCCGCGGAGAACCGGCTGGGCGCCGAGGGGCAGGGGTTCGCCATCTGCCAGAAGTGGCTGGTTCATGCCCGGGTTCCCTATTCGGCCGGGGTGATCGGCGTTGCCCAGGCGGCGCTGGAAATCGCCATCGACTGGGCGCGCCAGCGCAACGTCCACAAGTCGCTGCTGGCCGACAAGCAGGCGGTCCAGTGGATGATCGCCGACAGCGAGATGGAACTGCGCGCCGCCCGCCTCCTGACCTGGCAGGCGGCCTGGAACGGCGATCTCGGGCGCGACATCAAGACGGACGCCTCGATCGCCAAGGTGGTGGCGACCGAGACCGCCGGCCGCGTCGTCGATCGCTGCGTCCAGATCCTGGGCGGCATGGGCGTCGCCCGCGAACTGCCGCTGGAGCGCTGGTATCGCGAGTTGCGCATCAAGCGCATCGGCGAGGGCCCGTCCGAGGTGCACCGCATGGTGCTCGCCCGCGAAATCCTGAAAGGCTGAGCCATGTCCATCGACTTCGATCTGACCGATGGCGTCGCGCTCGTCACCATCAACCGGCCGGAGCGGGCGAACGCGCTCGACGCGGACCACTATGCCGCGCTGTCGGCCGCATGGTCGCGGGTGCGCGACGACGGGGACGTGCGCGCCGCCGTCATCACCGGCGCGGGCGAGCGCGTGTTCAGCGCCGGGGCGGACCTGAAGTCCTGGGTGGGGCGTGAGCGGAAGCTGTCGGATCACTGGCTGACCCAGAAGGAGCCGTTGCTGAACCGCGGGCTCGAGGTCTGGAAGCCGGTCGTCGCCGCGGTGAACGGCGCCTGCGTCGGCGGCGGCATGACCCTGATGCTGGCAACCGACATGCGGGTGGCGGTGCGGGGCACGCGCTTCGGCCTGGCAGAGGTCAAGCGCGGGATCGTCGCCGCCAATGGCGGCACCCAGCGGATCATGAAGCAGCTTCCCTATGCGGTGGCGATGGAGATGCTGCTGCTCGGCGAGGAGATCGATGCCGAAGCCGCGCTGCGCTGGGGGCTGGTCAACCGGGTGGTGGACCGCGCCGAGCTGGTCCCGACGGCAATGGACATCGCCGCCCGCATCGGCCGCAACGCCCCGCTTGCGGTGCGGGCCGCCAAGGAGCTCGCGGTCAGGTCGTTCGACATGCCGCTGTCCGAGGGGCTCCGCATGGAGCAGTTCGTGAACCTCGTCCTGCACGGAACCGAGGACACGCGCCGCGCCACGCAGGCCTTCGCCGACGGGCGCCAGCCCGACTTCGAGGGGAATTGACCGTGACCGAGGCCACGCCGCTTGCGCCCATGCCGCTGAAGGGGGTCCGCGTCCTCGACCTGACGCAGATCTACAATGGCCCCTACGCCACCTTCCTGATGGCGATGGCCGGCGCCGACGTCGTCAAGATCGAGCCGCCCGGGGGGGAATATCTGCGCCGCCGGGATGCCCGCGCCGGGGCGTTCATGCCCTTCGCCATGCTGAACGGATGCAAGAAGTCGATCTCGCTGAACCTGAAGTCGGAGCGGGGACGCGAACTGTTCCTCGATCTCGTGAAGAGCGCCGACGTGGTGGCCGAGAATTACGCGCCCGGCGTCATGGACCGCCTCGGGCTCGGCTACGACGAGCTTCGCGCGCGCAATCCGCGCATCATCTTCGCTTCCGGCTCGGGCTATGGCCAGGATGGCGCCTACCGCGACCTGATGGCGATGGACCTGACGGTGCAGGCGATGTCCGGCGTGATGAGCGTGACCGGCTATCCGGACGGCCCGCCGACGAAATCCGGCGCGGCGCTGTGCGATTTCTTCGGCGGCGTCCATCTTTACGGCGCGATCACGACGGCGCTCTATGCCCGCGAGCGGAGCGGGACGGGCGCGCGGGTCGACGTCGCCATGCTGGATGCCGTCTATCCGACGATGGCTTCGAACATCGGCATGCTCTACGGCGCGCGCAACGACCTTCCGGCTCGGACCGGCAACCGGCATGGCGGGCTGTCGCTTTGCCCCTACAACGTCTATCCGACGTCGGACGGCTACATCGCCATCATCTGCAACAACGACAAGCACTGGGCCGGGCTTCTGGCGGCGATGGGAGGCGAGGGCCTGGCCGACGATCCGCGCGTCGTGACGATGTCCGCCCGCGTGGCCAACATGGAGTTCGTCGACGGGCTGGTGTCCGCCTTCACCAAGGGGATGACCAAGGCGGCGCTTGCGGCGCTCCTGAAGGCGAACCGCGTCCCGAGCGCGCCTGTCCGCGACCTGCCCGAGGTGATGGCCGACCCGGTGCTGCACGATCGCGGCACCCTGTTCGACGTCGAACACCCCGCCTATGGCCGCATCACGCTGCATGGCTCGGCCTTGCGCTTCGCCGCGACCGAGCAGCCCGCCTATCGCTGCTCGCCCGATTACGGGCAGGACAATCCCGCGGTCTACGGCGAGCTGGGCCTCGGCCCGGACGAGCTGGAAGCCCTCCGGCAGGAGGGCACGATCTGATGCGGGGCAAGGTCGTCATCGCCGGCGTCGGCAACACCGTCTACGGCAAGCATCCGGGCCGCGACAAGATCGAGCTGATCGTTGATGCCGCGCGCGAGGCGATCGAAGATGCGGGGATCGGCAAGGATGAGATCGACGGCGTCTTCGTCAAGATGGCGAATGCGGCGCCGACCGTGCTCTACGGCCAGAAAGTGGCCGAGGCGCTCGGGCTCCAGCCGGCCATCGGCTGCGCGCTGGATCAGGGCGGGGCGGCCAATATCGGCCTGATCGCCTATGCGGCGCTGGCGATCGAGGCGGGCATGATCCGCAATGCGCTGATCTGCTACGGCGACACCGCGCGCACGGGCAGCCATGCCGTCTATCACCGCCCGCGCGGCGACGACGCCATCCATGGATGGTATTCGACGGCGGCCGGCTATGCGATGATCCATCAGGCCTATCGCCAGCGCTACCGCGCGCGGGACGAGCATTTCGGCGCTGTCGCCGTGGCCGCGCGCGCGCATGGCGCGCAAAATCCCCGCGCCCACCTGCGCAAGCCGCTCGGCATGGACGCATACCTGTCCGGTCCCTTCGTGGTCGAACCGCTGCGGCGCGACGACATCTGCCTGGTGTCGGACGGGGCCGCGGCGATCCTGCTGACCAGCGCCGCCGAGGCCCGCAACCGACGTCATGTGCGGGCGGTGCCGATCCTCGGACTCGGCCAGGCGCAGGAAAGCTGGGAGGTGCATCTGCGCCCCGATCTCCTGCGCACCCGCGCCGAGGCCAGCGCCGACATGGCCTTCGCGCGGGCGGGGATCACGCGACGGCAGATCGACTTCGCCCAGATCTACGACTGCTTCACCGTCACCGTCCTCCAGACGCTCGAGGATTACGGCCTCGCCCCGCGCGGGCAGGCCGGGGAAAAGGCGCTGGCGGAAGGGCTGGGCGTCGACGGATGGCTGCCTTTCAACACCTCGGGCGGGCTTTTGTCCGAAAGCGGCACGCCGGGATTGCAACTGGTCATCGAGGCGGTGCGCCAGTTGCGCGGCGAGGCCAACGTCCAGGTGAAATCGCCGCGCCACGGGCTCGTCTCCAACCAGGGCGGGTCCATGCATACCCATGCCACCCTGATTCTGGGAGCCGCCGGATGAGCCAGCCCGAAATAGTCGAAACCGCGATCAACGCCCCCTACTGGAGCGCGCTGCGTCAGGGCCGGCTGGACTACCAGCATTGTCGGTCCTGCGGCCATGACTGGCTGCCGGCGCGCGCGCACTGTCCGGCCTGCCTGGATACGGACAACGAATGGCGCGCGGCCTCCGGTTCGGGCCGGCTGGTTTCCTGGGTGGTCTACCATCGGGCCTACGCCCCGCATCTGGCGGCGCGCCTTCCCTACAACGTCGCCATCGTCGAACTGGCCGAAGGGCCGCGCCTGCTGACCAGCATCGTCGACCGGCCGGATGGCTCGGGCCTGTTTGCCGATGCTGCCGTCGCATTGCGGATCGAGGAGGATTTCGGCCGTCCGCTGCCGCGATTTTGCCTGAGCCAGCAAGCTTTGACCGCTGCGCGAGCAGCCGAATACTTCAGAACGCCGCGGCGCCCGCAGGACGCCATCGAGGAGAGGAGCGAACAATGACCGGCACGAACGAGAAACAAGGCGCCGATATCATTCTTGACCATCTGATCGCGCAGAATGTTCCCTGCATGATCGGCCTGTGCGGCCACGCGAATGTCAGCCTGATGAACGCGGCGGTGGACCGGAAGGACGTGTTCGGCACCATCGCGGTGCACAACGAACAGACCGCGGGCTTCATGGCCGACGCATTCTACCGCGTCTCGGGCCAGCCGGTGGCGACGTACACGTCCTGCGGCCCGGGGTCGATCGCGATCCAGGTCGCCATCGCCAACGCGCTGTTCGACGGATCGGCGGTGTTCGCCATCACCGGCAACGTGCCGACGCAGCAGTTCAACCGTCTGCCGTTCCAGGAGCTGGGCCAGCACTACCAGGCCGATTTTCCCTCGGCGATGCGACCATATGTGAAGCGGTCATACCAGGCGACGCGCGCCGACATGCTGCCGCACATGATGCGCCATGCCTTTTCGACGATGACCCAGGGCAAGCCTGGGCCCGTCCATCTCGACGTGCCATTGAACGTCTTCACCGAAACCACGACCGAGAGCGCCGGCTTCGACGATTCCTGGCGCGCGAACGTCCACCAGCATTCCGCGGCCGATCCCGAGGCGCTTCAGCGCGCCGTCGAGCTGATGCTTTCGGCCGAGCGTCCGGTGATCCTCGCCGGCGGCGCCGCGCTTGCCAACCGCATCGGCGACGACCTGCTGGCGCTGGCGCGGATGCTGAACATCCCGGTCGCCGAGACGCCGCAGGGCAAGGGGGTGATCGACGAGGTCGATCCGCTCTGCCTCGGCCCGACCGGGCGGGACGGCAACTATCCGGCAAACCGGGCGACGCGCGGGTGCGATGTGATCCTGGCGCTCGGCACGCGGTTCGGAGACCGCTCGACATCCTCGTGGCGTCCCGGCGTCACGCATGATTTGCCGGCGCAGAAACTGATCCATGTCGACATCGACCCGCAGGCGTTCGGCCGGGCCTATCCGCCGGCGCTGGGCGTGCTGGCCTCGGTGCGCACCTTCGTGCGCCAGCTTCTCGCCGCGTTGGCGGATCGGCAGGACGACGTCGCAGCTTCGATCGCTCGTCGTGAGGACTGGACCAGGAGCTGGACCGGCTGGCGCCGGCAATGGGACAAGGACATCTACGCCGGGGCAAACCGCCCCGACATGCCGATCCATCCCGACCGCATCCTCGGCGAGATGACCAGGGCGCTGCCGCACGACGCCATCGTCGTGTCGGACATCGGGATGAACCACACCTGGATCGTGCAGCAATGGCGGGTCCGCTCCGGCGGGATGCTGCTGCAATCGGGCGGGCTGGCGGCGATGGGCATGGGCGTCTGCGGCTCGGTCGGCGCGCAACTGGCCGCGCCCGACAGGACGGTGGTGGCGTTCTGCGGCGACGGCGGGTTCATCATGCACGCCAACGCGGTGGCCACGGCGGTGGAATACAACCTGCCGGTCATCTGGGTCGTGATGAACAATGGCGGCTATGTCTCGATCCGCGATCTCCAGCGCGCCTATTTCGGCAAGGACCGCGAATATGCCTCGCGTTTCCGGGACAAAACCTCGGGCGAGCTGAAATCCCCCGACTACGCGCTGATGGGCAAGGCGATGGGCGCCGAGGGCATCCGGGTGGATCATCCCGACCAGTTGGGCGCGGCGCTGGAGGCCGCGGTCAGGTCGCGGCGGCCGACGGTCATCGACGTGCGCACCGAATCCGAGGTGACGCGCCTGACCACCGGCGTGCTGGACTTCCCGCCGCTGTGGGGCGCGCTGCCGAACTACGACCCCGATCCGGTGAAGTGAGATCGGCATGTCCATCCGGAAGCTGAAGCAATATATCAGCGGCGCCTGGGTCGACACCGGGGTCGAGGCCGGCAGCGGCGAGGTGATCGCGCTGCATTGCCCCGCCACCGATGAATTGCTGGCCCATGTTCCGGTCGCCACCACGGTCGAACTCGAGGCGGCGGCGCGTTCGGCCGCCGCGGGCTTCGCCGTCTGGAAGCGGACCGCGCCGGCGGAACGTTGCGCCATCATCCTGAAGGCGGCGGGCTTTTTGCGCGAGCGGGTCGAGGAGATCGCCCGGGCCATGTCGGCCGAGCAGGGCAAGCCCCTGGCCGAGGCGCGGGCGGAAACCCTGCGCTCGGCAGACTACATCGAATGGGCGGCGCAGGAGGGCCGGCGCACTTATGGCCAGACGATTCCTGCGCCGGAGGGCATGCGCCACCTGACGTTCTGGGAACCGGTCGGCCCGGTGCTGGCCCTGACGCCGTGGAACTTTCCGCTGGTCTCGCCGGCGCGCAAGGTCGGCACGGCGCTGGCGGCGGGGTGCAGTTGCATCCTGAAACCGTCCGAGATCACGCCGATGGCCTCGGTGGCGCTGGTGCAGGCGTTCCACGACGCCGGCCTTCCGGCCGGGGTGCTGAACCTGGTGATGGGGCATCCCGGGCCGATCACCGATTTTTTGCTGGCGCACGAGGCGGTGCGGGCCGTCACCTTCACCGGCTCCGTCCCGGTCGGCAGGATGATCGCCGGGCAGGCGGGCCGGCTGATGAAGCCCGCGCTGATGGAGCTGGGCGGCCATGCGCCGGTGATCGTCTTCGACGACGTCGACGTCGAGAAGATCGCGACCGCCGCGGTGGCGGCGAAATACAGGAACGCGGGGCAGGTATGCACCTGCCCGACACGCTTCTTCGTGCAGGACCGCATCTACGACGCCTTCGTCGGCGCCTTCGCCCGTCACGCCGGCGCCTTGCGGCTGGCCGGCCGTGCCGAAGGCGGCGGCGTCATGGGGCCGGTCGTCAGCGCGCGCCGCCGCGCGGCGCTGTGCGAATTGATCGACGATGCCTGTCGTCACGGGGCGCGGCTGATGACGGGAGGCCGGCCGGTCGCGGGCAGGGGGTCGTTCCTTGAGCCGACGGTGCTGGCCGATGTCCCGCCCGCGGCGAGGATCATGGAAGAAGAGCCGTTCGGGCCGATCGCCGTGTTCAACCGCTTCACGGACCTCGGCGACGTGCTGCACCGGGCGAACCGACTGCCTTTCGGCCTCGCGGCCTATCTGTTCACCCGTGACATCGGCAACGCCCATGCCGTGGCCCATGGGCTGGAGTGCGGGATCGTCGGGGTGAACACGTTCGCCGGCGCCCACGCGGAAACCCCGTTCGGCGGCAACAAGGACAGCGGTCACGGCCGCGAGGGCGGCACCGAAGGTATTCGCGAGCTCATGACGCTGAAGTTCATCGTCGAGGGCACGCTGTGACGGGTCGGCCCCCCGGGGGTTGATCGGGGCTGATCAGGGACTGATGCCGGCCGCCGCTCCGGGGAGGGGACGGCGCTTCGAAGAGAGAGGGGGGACCCAAATGCACATCACGGGGAAGACCGCTGTTTTCCTGACCATCGCCCATCCGGTCGGCCATCTGGCGGCGCCGGAGGTGTTCGCGCGGTTCTTCGAGGCGAGAGGTCTGGACGCGGTCATGCTGGGGGCCGATGTCGCACCCGACCGGCTGGGAGCTTTCGTCGCGGCGTTGCGGCACATGCGCAACCTCGTCGGCTTCTGCGTGACGGTTCCGCACAAGCAGGCGGTTCTGGAGCATCTCGACGACCTGACGCCGCAGGCCCGCGAGGCCGGCGCCGTCAACCTGGTGCGCCGCGATCCCGACGGCAGGCTGATCGGCCATCAGCTCGACGGCGAAGGCTTCGTGCGCGGGTTGCTCGACGCGGGACACGACCCGGAAGGGCGTTCCGTGTTGCTGGCCGGGGCGGGCGGCGCCGCGACCGGCATCGCCTTCGCCCTGGCTCGTCACGGCGTTTCCCGGCTGCGGATCTGCAACCGCACTCCGGCGCGCGCCGAGGAGCTTGCCACCCGCATCCGCGCGGCCGTGCCGCGGGCGGATGTCCAAGCCGGCGGCAGCGATCCGGCCGGGTTCGAGCTCCTGGTCAACGGAACCAGCGCCGGCCTGGACCCGGCCGCGGCCCCGCCCTTCGATCTCGACCGCGCCGATGCGCGGGCGATCGTGGCAGAGGTCATCATGAAGCCGCGCGAAACCGCGCTGCTGAAGGCGGCGCGCGCGCGGGGAATGACCGTCCATTACGGCGAGGCGATGCTGGACGGCCAGGTCGGGCTGATGACGGATTATTGGGGGCTGACCGCCCCGGCTGACGGGGGGCGCGAATGAGCGGGCGACCTTCCGGCGTCACGGTCGGTTCCGGGGCCGGTTCCGGGGCCAATTCTGGGGCCAGCGCCACGGCCGGCGATTTCGGCACTTACGATTTCGTGGTCGTCGGGGCGGGTTCGGCGGGGTGCGTCCTCGCCAACCGGCTGAGCGAGAGCGGGCGCTACAGCGTCGCCCTGCTGGAGGCGGGCGGCGAGCACGACCGCTTCTGGGTCAACGTCCCGTTCGGCTATCCGATGCTGTTCAGCAATCCCGAGGTGAACTGGATGTTCGATAGCCAGCCCGAGCCGGGGCTGGACGGCCGCACCACCTATCAGCCGCGCGGCAAGATCCTCGGCGGAACCAGTTCGATCAACGGCATGGTCTACAACCGGGGCAATCCCGCCGACTACGACGAATGGCGCGATGCCGGATGCGCCGGCTGGGGCTGGGACGACGTGCTGCCCTATTTCTGCAAGGCCCAGACGCAGGTTCGCGGCGAAAGCGCCTTCCACGGCGCCAGCGGCCCTCTGCACGTCTCGGACCCGGTGGAGCCGCTGGAGCTCGCCGACGCGGTGATCGCCGCCGGGGTTGAGGCGGGCCTGCCGGCACGGTCCGATTTCAACGCCGGCGAGCAGGAAGGGATCGGTTACTGGCAGACCACCACGCGCAAGGCGCGGCGGTGGAGCTCGGCCAACGCCTATCTCGATCCGGCGCGCAGGCGGCAGAACCTGCGCGTCGTCACGAAGGCGCACGCCACCCGCATCATCCTCGACGGAAAGCGCGCGACGGGCGTGGAGTTCGCCCGCCACGGCAGCCCTCACCGTGTCGGTGTGCGGCGCGAGGTGATCCTGGCGGCGGGCGCCTTCGGATCGCCCCAGTTGCTGCTGCTGTCGGGCATCGGCCCCGCCGCCCATCTCCGCGCCATCGGTTTGCCGGTCGATCACGACCTTCAGGGCGTCGGCGAGAACCTCCAGGAACATTTCTACGCCCAGCTTATGTTCCGCTGCCTGAAGCCGATCACCGCGAACGAGCTTTACAAGTCCCCGTGGCGCAAGCTGACCGAGGGAATGCGCTACGTGTTTTTCCGGCGCGGCATGCTGGCCAGCAACGGCGTCGCCGCCGGCGCCTTCTTCCGCTCCGATCCGGCGCTGGCGCGGCCGGACATGCAGATGAACTTCAATCCCTGGAGCGTCGCCAGCCGCACCCGCCAGGGCATGGTGCCGCATGATTTCCCCGGCTTCACGCTGAGCGCCATCCATCTCAAGCCCGAGGCGCGGGGGACCGTCCGGCTGGCCGGTCCCGATCCGTTCGCCGCGCCGGAATTGCGCTTCAACTTCCTGCAATCCGACTACGACGTCAGGGCGATGATTTCGGGAATCCGCTTTCTGCGGCGCCTGTCGCAACAGCCGGCCCTGCGCGCCTATGTCGGCGACGAGATGCGGCCCGGCCGGGATGCCGCGTCGGACGCCGACCTCGAGGCGTTCGTGCGGAGCAACGGTTACGCCAATCTGCATCCGGTCGGCGCGTGCAGGATGGGCACCGGCGTCGACGCGGTGGTCTCGCCGGGGCTGGCCGTCCACGGGATCGGCGGGCTGCGCGTCGTCGACACCTCGGTCATGCCGCGCGTTCCCGCCGGCAACACCCATGCTCCGGCTGTGATGATCGCCGAAAAGGCCAGCGAGATGATCCTCGCCGACGCGCGGGACGCGGGACAATGACCGAAAACCAGAACGGCACGCCACGAAACGCCGTGTCGCAGACGAAGGGAGGAGACGGACGATGAGCGGTCCGATTGATCTGGACAGGAGGGGTCCGCCCGGCGGCGGCTGGACGCGTCCCACGCGTTTTGCGGCAATGCTCGGTGGTATCGCGATCACCGCCATGATGCTGCATATCTTCGTGGATGTCGTCGCCAAGCTGTTCTTCAACGCGCCCCTGCAGGGCACCATGGAGATCGCAGCCTACTACTACATGGTCGGCATCGTATTCCTGCCGATCGCCTTCACCGATTGGGTCCGACAGGCGATCACGGTCGATCTCTTCTTCGGTCTTTTCCCCGCTTGGTTGAAGGCGGCGGCCGTCCTGCTGACGCTTTGCGGAATGGCATTCGCCTACGCCGGCTTCGCCATCCTGAGCTGGCAGGACGCCTTCGCGTTCATGGCGCGGCGCGAGATCGCGATGGGTTCCGGCAATGTGCAGATCTGGCCCGCCCGCTTCATCATGAGCGCCGGCCTGTCGCTGGCTGCCGTCACGTGCGCCTGGCAGCTTTTCCTGTTCGTTTCGGGGCGTGACCGGAAATCCTGGCTCGCTTCCGAACTCGCGGTCGAGGAATGACCACGATGATGCTCGATCGTGTCGATATCGGCCTGCTTTCGATCTTTGCGACCCTGCTGCTGATGTTCTTGCGAATGCCGATCGGCATCGCGCTCGGGGTTTCGGCCTTCGGCGGCATCTGGGCGATCACCAACTTCACCGCCGCGATCGGCCTCGTTCGCACCGTGCCCTACAGCTTTGTCGCGACCTGGGAATTCAGCGCCATCCCGATGTTCCTGCTGATGGGCTACATCGCCGGCAACACCGGCGTCACGCGCGGCCTGTTCGTCGGGCTGCGCAATGCCTGCCGAAATATTCCGGGTGGGTTGGCGTCGGCCTCGGTGCTTGCGACGGCGCTGTTCTCCTCGGCCTCCGGCTCGTCTCTCGCCACCGCCGCGGCGATGTCGCGCATCACGGTGCCCGAGATGCTGCGGGCGGGATACGACAAGGCGCTGGCTACCGGGACCGTGGCGGCGGCCGGAGGCCTCGGCTCGCTTCTGCCGCCGTCGATCCTGATGGTGATCTACGGCATTTTCACGGGCGCCCCGATCGGCAAGCTCTTCATAGCAGGCATCCTGCCGGGCATAGTGACCGCCATCGCCTTCGTGATCTTCATCACGATCCGGGTCAGCGCGAAGCCGGCCCTCGCGCCGCGGATCCAGCTCGATCCGGGCGAGCCGATCGAGCGTGCCGCATGGGCCGATATCTGGCCCCTGCCGGTGCTGATCCTGAGCGTGCTCGGGGGAATCTTCGCCGGGCTCTTCTCTGCCACGGAAGCGGGCGCGATCGGGGCGGTCACGGCGCTCGTCGTCGCGGCGCTTCGCGGGGCGCTGAGCTGGGAGAATTTGCGGCGATCGATCCTGGACACCGTCAAAAGCACCTCGGCGATCTTTGTGATCGCGGTGGGCGCGGCCCTGTTCCAGCGTCTCATGGGGCTGAGTCAGATACCCAACGAGCTTTCATCCGCGCTGATGGCGTTCAGCGACAATCCCTATGTCATCATCGCACTGATTGCCGTGGTCTACATCATCCTCGGCATGTTCCTGGATTCCGTCGGCATCATGCTGCTGACCCTGCCGCTGCTGATGCCGGTGCTGAACTCGCTGGGGATCGACCTCATCTGGTTCGGCATCCTGACGATCAAACTTCTGGAGATCGGGCTGATCACGCCTCCGGTCGGCATGAACTGCTTCGTGCTGAAATCCGCGCTCGGCTCCCAGGTCCAGTTGTCGACGATCTTCCGGGGCGCGACGTGGTACGTCGCCCTCGAGATCCTTCTCTTCGCGATCCTCGTCGCCTTCCCACAAATCTCGCTGTTCCTGCCGAGCCTGATGGCCGGCTGAACCCTGGGCATAAAGAACCAACCAAGGAGGAGTATCATGAAAACACTGAAGAAGACCCTGCTGGCGGCGGCCGTGACACTTTTTGCCGGCGGCACGGCGGCGCTGGCGGACATGTCGTTCACGACCTACGCCGATCCGACCAATCCCAACTTCGTCGCCATTCCCGGCTGGATGGAGCGCGTGAAGGAACGCACCAATGGCGAGATTTCCTGGGAACTCTATATGGGCGGCTCGCTGGTGCCCCCGAAGGATGCCCTGATCGGAATCGGGCAGGGCATGGCGCAGGGGGGCCAGCATGTCGCGACCTACAGCCCGTCGGTCAACCCGCTGATGGCGTCGCTGGCGGACCTTGCCTTCAAGGTACCCGATCCGCTCGTGGTGGCATTCGCCTCGACCGACTACATGCTGACCGATCCCGAGGGCAAGGGCGAGTGGCTGGCCAACAACGCGGTCGGTCTCCACGGCTTCTCGACCCCGACCTATCGCTTCATGTGCAAGGCCAAGGACATGGATAGCCTGGCCGACCTGAACGGCAAGCGGATCCGCACGGCCGGCGCCCCCTGGGCGCGTTTCGTCAAGGCCGTCGGGGCGACGGAGGTCAGCATCCCCGTGGGCGAGCTCTATACGGCGCTCGAGCGCGGCCTGGTCGACTGCGCGCTTGCGGATGTCAGCCACATCAGCGCCGGCGCGAACCTCCAGGACCTGCTCGGCTCGGTGGTGATGATCGACGTCGGGCCATTCTTCCCCGGCTCGGCCATCGTCATCAACCGCGATATCTGGAACGGCTTCACGCCCGAACAGCGCCGCATCGTCATCGAGGAACTGCCGCAGACGATCGTCGGCACCCAGGCCGCCTACGAAAGGCTGGCGCAGGACGGGCTCGATATCGCCGCCAAGAGGGGAATCCAGTTGAACCCGCCCGCGGACGACCTGACCGCGGCCTATGACGCCTTCCTCGGCACCATCGACGCCGACGTCATTGCCGCCGGCAAGGCGGCGGGGGTCGCGAACATCGAGCATGAGGTCGCCGATTTCTCCGCCCTTCTCGAAAAGTGGAAAGGGTTGCTGGAGGGTGTCGACCGGACCGACGAGGCGGCGCTGGCGCAACTGCTGAAGGCCGAGATCTTCGACAAGATCGACCCCGAGACGCTGGCCAATCCCTGACCGACGACCGGACATCCCGCCGGGCCTCGAAGGTCCGCGGCCCGGCGGGATGCAAGGAGAGACGGAAAATGAGCAGAGTTGAATGCGACGTCCTGGTCGTCGGCTCCGGTGCCGGAGGCTTCATGACCGCGCTGGCGGCGGACGAGGCCGGGCTGGACGTCATCCTGACCGAAAAGGCCTCCGTCTATGGCGGCACCTCGGCGCTGTCGGGGGGAATCGCCTGGATGCCGGCCAACCCGCGCGCGGCGGCCGAAGGCGACACCCGCGAAGCGGCGCTGACCTATCTGCGCCACGAGATCGGCAATCGCATCGACGAGGCCAAGATCAACGCCTATCTCGACGCCGGCAACGAGGCGATCGCCTATCTCGAGCGTGCGACGCCGGTGCGGTTCAGCGCCAACCCGGTCTGGTCGGACTACCATTCCGACCTGCCCGGGGCCGCGCAGGGGTTTCGTTCACTGCAACCCGACGAATTCGACGGCCGCCGCCTGGGGGGGCGGTTTCGCGACCTGCGCCTGCCACTGCCGACGGCCATGCTGTTCGGCGGCATGATGGTCGGGCGGTTCGACATCCCGCATCTGCTCAACTTCCGCCGCTCGCCGCGCTCGGCGTTGCATGTGGCGCGGATGCTGGGGCGCTATGTCCGCGACCGCGTCTCCCATCACCGCGGCACGCGGCTGACCAACGGCAACGCCCTGGTCGCGGCCATGGCCACGGGATTCTTCGGCCGGGACATCCCCCTGTGGCTGGACAGTCCTCTCGAACGATTGATCGCCGCAGACGGCCGCGTCGGCGGCGCGATCGTCCGCCGCGAAGGCCGGCCGGTCGAGGTCCTGGCCCGCCGGGGCGTGGTTTTGGCCTGCGGCGGATTCTCCTGGGCCGGCGATCTGCTCGAGGAGCATTTTCCCCATGTCGCCGCCGGCCGCACGCATCGTTCGGTCGTGCCTGAAACCAACCGGGGCGAGGGCATCCGGGCGGCGCTGTCCGTGGGCGCGGCCTTCGACGCCAACGCCGACCATCCGGCCGCCTGGGCCCCGGTTTCGATGGTGCCCCAGCCCGACGGCAGCCTGTGCCCGTTCCCGCATTTCCTCGAGCGCGGCAAGCCGGGGGTGATCGCGGTCGACGCGCGCGGGCGGCGCTTCGTCAACGAGGCCGTGTCCTACCACGATTTCGTGCCGGCCATGATCGCCGCCACGCCGGAAGGCGAGGATGCGCGGGCCTTCATCATCGCCGCGCATGCCACCTTCAGAAGATACGGGATCGGCGCGGCGCCCGCGGCCCCCGCTTCCTATGCCGCCCATCTCCGGTCGGGCTATCTGACGAAAGCCGACACGCCGGGCGACCTCGCGCGGAAGCTCGGCCTGCCGCCCGAGGCGCTGGAAGCCACGGTGCGGCGGTTCGACGAGGCCGCGCGGAACGGCGAAGATCCCGAGTTCGGCAAGGGGTCGACGAGCTACCAGAGATTCAACGGCGACGCGCGGAACAAGCCGAACCCTTGCGTCGGGCCGGTGGGCGAAGGGCCCTATTACGCGGTGAAGGTCGTCCCAGGCGATCTCGGCACCTTCATGGGGCTGTCGACCGATTCCGACGGCAGGGTGCTGACGGCGGAAGGAGCCGCCCTTCCCGGCCTCTTCGCCGTCGGCAACGATTCCGTCAGCGTGTGGTCGGGACACTATCCCGGCGCGGGCGGGATGATCGGCCCCGCGCTGGTGTTCGGCTATCGCGCGGCGCGGCGGATCGCGGCCGACGCGCGGGGCTGATGCGGGCGGCATCGCGGCGAAAGGATTGAAAGGACGGGACGTTGAAAGGACGGGACATGGATAGCGAATTGTCGGGCCGTACGGCCCTCGTGACCGGAGGCGGCTCGGGAATCGGCGCGGCGATCTGCCGGCGTCTTGTCGCAATGGGAGCCCGCGTGGCGATCTGCGACCGCGACCGGAATGCTGCCGAACGGCTTTGCCGCGATCTGGCCGCGCAGGGCGGATCGGCAATCGCCGTCGCTGTCGACGTGACGGACGCGGCCGCCGTTGCCGCGGCGGTCGGAGAAATCGAGGAGCGTCTCGGCCGTCTGACGCTCTGCGCCAACAATGCGGGCATCGTCACCGCCCGGATTCCGCTCGCGGACATTCCCGCCGCGGACTGGGCGCGCCAACTGGCGGTGAACCTGAGCGGGATTTTCAACTGCCTGCAAGCGGAGATCCCCGTGCTGCTGAAGAACGGCGGCGGCGCGATCGTCAACATGGCGTCGCTGAGCGGGCTGGTCGCCGTGCCCGGCACCGGCGCCTATACCGCCGCCAAGCACGGCGTCGTCGGCCTGACCAAGGTCGCGGCGGTGGACTATGCGAGCGGCGGCATCCGGGTGAACGCGGTGGCGCCCGGCTATGTCGATACGCCGCTCCTGGCCGAGCGCGGCGAGGCCGAGCGAAAGGCGATCGCGGAACGCCACCCGATGAACCGCATGGCGAGCGCCGACGAGATCGCGGATGCGGTCGGCTATCTCCTCAGCGATCGGTCCTCCTTCGTCACCGGCACCGTCCTGTCGGTCGACGGCGGTTACACCGTCCGCTGACCCCAACCCCGAAAGGAGCGCGCCGTGCCCCTCGTTTCCCTTCCTCACCTGTGCATGCTCGACGCCACGCCGCCCGAGCTGATGCGCGCCGCGGCGGCGGCCGGCTTTTCCGGCGTCGGCGTCCGCCTGAAGCCGACCATGCCCGGCGAGGCCCAGCATCCGATGCTCGACGAAAGCCCGATGATGCGGGAATGCCTGTCGATCCTCGCCGATACGGGATTGAAGGTCCTCGATATCGAGACCTTCTGGCTTCGTCCCGATACCGATCCGTCGAGCTTCCGGGCCGAGTTCGAGGCCGCGGCGCGCCTGGGCGCGCTATCCCTCCAGGTGGTGAGCGGGGACGAGGACGTCTCGCGCATGCGCGACCGCTTCGCCCGGATGGCCGAGATGGCCGCGCCGCTGAACCTGCGGCTCGAATTCGAGTACATGATGATCTCGACGGTGACGTCGCTGGGCGAGGCGCTGGCGACGCTCGACCATTCGGGCGCGTCGAATGTCGGCATCCTTGTCGACACTCTCCATATCGCGCGGTGCGCGACCCCGGTCGCGGAGCTCCGGCGTCTCGAGCCGCGCCATGTGAACGTCCTGCAACTGTGCGACGCGCCCATGGCTCCGCCGGTGGGGCATGAGGCGATGCTGGAAGAGGCGCGTTTCGGCCGCCTGCTGCCGGGAGAGGGGGAACTGCCGCTCGCCGGGTACTGGCGGGCGCTGCCCGCCGGCCATCACGTCAGCGTCGAGGTGCCGCTGGCGCGCACGCGCCATCTGCCTTTCGAAGCGCGCGCGCAGACCGTCATGGAAGGCTTCCGCGCCTTTTGCGGCAGAAACGACGTGCCGTTCGAATTCGCCGCCTCCGCGCGTTGACCCGTTCCCGGCGAGCGCCCCCGACATGGTCGTCGCGGAACCCCAGGCCATCCTCGTCATGCTGCTTGCGGTGCTGATCCTCGGGTTGTCCAAGGGAGGATTTTCCGGGATCGGCATGATCTCGACGCCGCTCCTGTCCCTGGCGGTGCCTCCGGCCGTGGCGGCCGGCATATTGCTGCCGGTGCTGATCTTCCAGGACGCGGTCGGCGTCTGGTTCTACCGGCGGACGTTCGACCGGGGAAACCTGCGCCTGATGCTGCCGGCGGCGGTGCTCGGCGTCCTGTTCGGCGCCGCGATGGTCTCGTCGGTCGAGCGCGCCGTGTTCGAGGTCTCCCTCGGCGGCATATCGGTGCTGTTCGGCGTCGAGCGGTTGTTCCGCTATTTCGGCGGGCGGCCGCGGCCACGGCGGTCGGGCCCGGTCGTCGGGTTGCTGTGCGGCGCGTTGTCCGGCTTCACCTCGATGATCGCCCATGCCGGCATGCCGCCGTTCCAATTCTATGTCCTGCCGCAGCGGCTGCCGCGCGACGTCTTCGTCGGGACGTCGGTGATGTTCTATGCCGTCGTGAATGTGGTGAAGCTGCCGTTCTTCCTGGCGATCGGCCAGGTGACAGCCGGCACCGCGTTGATTTCCGCCGCGCTGGTCCCGCTGGCGTTCCTGTCCGTCAGCCTCGGGATATGGCTGGTGCGCCGGATTTCCGGCGACGGCTACATCCTCGTCGCCAACGTCATCCTGATCGGCGTCGGCCTGCTGTTGCTGGGACGCGGCCTGGCAGGCTGACCGCGCCCCGCGCGGGCTTTATGTCGAGAACATTTGTTTCCAGATATGGATAAATGTATTATGATTGCGTCGGGCGGCGCGCCACGGCATGCTGGCGCGATGGGAAGCCTGCGTTACCCCCCCTGGGTTGCCGCGACGAGGACACGGACGGGAATGGATCTGGCGTTCAAGAACGAGCTGAAGCTGATGCCCGACCTGCGCCACCGGCTGCGGCGGCTGCGCTGGTTCCGGGCGACGTTCCGCGCCAGCGCCCGGGCGGTCGGCGAACGCTACGGCCTCGCCTTCGAGATCGACGAGGCGCGGCTGACGCGCGCCTTCCTCGACTGGGTCGAGCTGGTCGAGCCGCAGAAGGGGTTCGCGCGCCTCGACCGCGCCGACTTCATCATCTTCGCCGCCGGCCTCGTGCTGCGCGAACTGGTGCGGCAGAATCCGGCCCGCGCGGTCGGGCAGGACATGCCCCCGGCGGCCGGCCACGGCGACGCCATGGACGAGATCGCCCGCTTCTGGCCCGAGGGCTTCCTCTACACCAATTACTGCGTATCGGCGATCGCGGCGATCCACGAGCAGGAGTTCGGCCGCGCGCCGGCGCTCGACGCCTGCGCCGACGATCTGCGCACATGGTGGTCCTACCGCGAGAACGCGACGGAGATGCCGGCCTATGCCGTCGCCTTCCTCGACCGCTTCCTCGGCGCGGAGCCGAACTGGGTGTTGCCGGACAGCGCCCGGTCGTGCGCCGCGATGCGCCGGGCGCTCGCCGATCCGCAGGCGGGCGCGACGCTTCCGCGCTGATCCCCGGCTGATCTTCGGCTCTGGTCCCCGCTGGCGCGACGAGGTTCAGGTCCGGGCGGCGGCTTCCAGCTCGGCCAGCAGCCGGGCGTCGAGCGGCGTGCCGCCGAACCAGTTCAGCCGGTTGACCGTGACCATGCCGGCGTCGATGGCGCTGTTGTCGTCGCCCGGCGTGGCCGAATGCGGCCGGCCGCGCGGCACCACGATCACCGTGCGCTCGCCGTTCGCCTCGACGATCTCGGCGCGGCCGGCGATCTTGTCGCGGCCGATCCTCGGCTGGCATATCGCCGCCGGCAGTGCCTCGGGCAGGTTGACGCCGAGGTAATGCCCTTCCAGCGCCCAGTCCTGCCGGCGCCGCCACAGCGCGGCGATGAAGGCAGCGAGCCACGCGACATCGCCCGCGCTTTCCCGCGCGGTCTTGACCCGCGAGAAGCCGATCGACGGCACGCCCCAGAACGCGGCCTCGCGCGCGATGCCGAGCGTGCCGGAATAGGCGATGTCCTCGCCGACATTGCGGCCGTCATTGATGCCGGAGAGGACGAGGTCGGGCTTCCTCTCTCCTTCGAACAGCCACGCCATGGCGGCGACGACGCAGTCGGCCGGGCGGCCGGAGCAGGAATAGCGCTTCTCGCCCAGCCTTCGCATGGTCAGCGGCCGGCCGACGGTGATCGAGGCGGATGCGGCGGTGTGCTTGACCTCTGGGGCGACGATCCAGACGTCGTCGCTGACGCGGCCGGCGGCCTCGGCCAGCCTGGCGATGCCCGGCGCCTCGATGCCGTCGTCGTTGCTGACCAGTATCCGCATCCTCGGGCGTCCTTCACAGTTTCAGCGTCTGGCCGCTGCGGCAGTCGAGGCGCAGCGCGGGAATGGACGCCTGCAACGCGGCGAGATCGGCCGCCGGGCAGGAATGGCCGAGCGCCTGCGGCCGCCCCGCGCCCTGCCATATGGCGAGGTTGCCCTGAAGCGTCGGATGCGTCGGCATGCGTATCCAGTCGGCCTTGCCGTCCTCATGCGCGCGCTGCCCCGGCGAGCCGGCGGGCAGATGGCCGGAGAGCAGGACCGGATAGCCGGCCGCGACCGCCTGCGGTAGCGCCTGCGCCGACGGCCCGGCCTTGCCCATGCCGTCGTCGGCGAGCAGCGGCATTGCGGGCAGGGCCGCGTCGTCGTACCAGTCGTGCGCGGCGGTGAGCCGGCGGCCGAGCAGGGCCGCCGCGGCCGGCGAAATCGCGCCGCCGGCCGCGATCTGGGCCTCGAGCGCCGGGCGCATGCCGGCGTGGATCGCGATCTCGCCCGGCAGGATCGCCAGGAGCTCCAGCGAACGGCCCGACAAGGGCGTCGGCAGCAGGCAGCCGCCGGGATGCGCCGCGACCCAGCGGGCGATCCCGGCGGCGCGCTCCGCGCCGGAAACCGGGTCGGCGCCGTAGGAGGCGTCGAGCGCGACGAGGTCGCATTGCGGAATAGGGTCCATGACGAAGACCTGGCTGTCAGGCACCACGTCGCCGCAATGGACGACGCGGCGGCTGCCGTCGTCGGCCGCGAACCAGACGCCGCCGACGACATGGCCGGAACGGCCGGTGGCGACCGAGAAGTCGCCGATCTCGAGCGTCTCGCCCGGCTCGAACAGGACGATGCGCTCTATGGGCAGCGCGTGGGCGGCGCGGTCTTCGGCGCGGGCATAGGCCTTCAGCGTCCCCGGCGCCTCGGCCAGGGTCTCGGCCGTCATGTAGATCGGCCCGCGAAAGCCCTGGCCCAGGAACCAGGGCAGCGCGCCGACATGGTCCTCATGGGCGTGGGTGACGAGCAGCGCGTCGATCTCCGCCGCCGGCCAGACGAGGACGGGATGATAGTCCGCGCCCTCCGCGCCGACCTTGATGCCGATGTCCATCAACAGCGCGGTCTTCGCCGTCCGCGCGCCGATGCCGGTGCGCCCCTTTTCCCCGAAACCGCCGAACAGCCCGATCTCCATCGCGTCCCGTCCGTTCAACCGGCCGGCCCGGCCGGGATCAGCCAGCCGGAGCGGATGCGGATGCGGGCCTCGGTCCCCTCGACGTAAGGGTTGGGGTCGGGCTGCTCGAAATGGACGTGCGCGGCCGGATCGGCCGCGGGCGCGAACTCGACGCGTGTCGCGCCGCCCTTGTAGACGGCGCGCTTGACGATGCCGGCGAGGCCGGGCTCGCCGGCCGCGGCCGGCGCGATGTCGGAGGCGCGGCAGCAGATCCTCGCGCTGGAGCGCGCCGCCTCGCCGGGGCGGCAGCGCACCACCGTTTCCTGCCCGAAGACGTCGACGCGGCACCGGCCGTCGGCCTCGGCGCCGAGCACCGTCGCCGGCAGGACGATCCCCTGCGCGATGAAGGAGGCGACCATCTCGCTCGCCGGCTCGCGATAGAGCGTGCGCGGGGCGTCGACCTGGACGATGCGGCCGTGGTCCATCACCGCGATGCGGTCGGCCAGCGCCATCGCCTCGGCCTGGTCGTGGGTGATGTAGACGATGGTGGTGCCGGTGCGCTTGTGGAAGGCGGCGAACTCGTCCTCCATCGCGGCGCGCAGGTGCACGTCGAGATTGGCGAGCGGCTCGTCGAACAGCACCAGCGACGGCGCCGCGACCAGGCAGCGGGCGAGCGCGACGCGCTGGCGCTGGCCGCCGGAAAGATTGGCCGGGTAGCGTTCGCCGAAGCCCTGGAGATTGACCAGCGCCAGCGCGTCGTCGACCCGGCGCTTCGCCTCGCCTTTCTCGACTTTCGCCACTTTCAGCGCGAAGCCGACATTCTGCGCCACCGTCATGTGCGGCCACAGCGCGTAGTTCTGGAACACGATGCCGACGCGGCGCTTTTCCGGCGGCACGTTTTCCCCCGGCCCGAACACCGGCCGCTCGCCGATGGCGATGGTGCCGGCCGAGCCGGCCTCGAAGCCGGCGACCATGCGCAACAGCGTGGTCTTGCCGCAGCCGGACGGCCCGAGCACGGCGAGGAACTCGCCGTCGGCGACGTCGAGCGTCACGTCCTTCAGCGCATGGAAATCCCCGAATGCCTTGGAGACGCCCCGCATCTTCAGTCCCGCCATGGAAGAACCCCGCTTGGAAGGTGGCGCGCGAACAGGTTGGTGCCCAGCATCAGCGTGAAGGTGATGGCGACCGTGATCAGCGACAGCGCCGCCGCATATTTCGAATCGCCGCCCTGCTCGAACGAGAACATGACGACGCCGATGGTCTCCGACCCCGACGACCACAGAAGCGCCGACACCGTCAGCTCGCTCAGCGCGGTCATGAAGATCAGCAGGCCGCCGGCCATCGCCGCCGGCGCGACCAGCGGGAAGATGATGGCGCGCATGCGCGTGAACAGCCCCGCGCCCGTCACCTGGGCCGCCTCCTCCAGCGCGCGGTCGACCTGATGGTAGCCGCTGACCGTCGGCCGCAAGGCCAGCACCAGGAAGCGGGCGAGATAGGCGTAGAGGATGATCCAGACCGTGTTGTAGATGTGCAGGCCGGTGATCGGCATCGGCCGCAGGAACAGCAGCAGCGCGGCGATGGCCAGCACCACGCCCGGCAGCGCGTAGGGCAGCTCGACCAGCATGTTGACGTAGCGCACCCATTTCTGCCGGCCCCAGGCGACGACATAGGCGACCGGCAGCGCGGCCGCCACCGCGAAGGCGGCGGCGCCTGCCGACAGCGCCAGGCTGTTGACGAAGGCGCGGCTCGACGCGGCATGCTCCAGCAGCACGAAGCGGTAGCTCGCCAGCGTCGCGGTCGCGGCCGACAGCGGAATGCCGTAGCCGGGGGAGAGCGAGGTCAGCGTCAGCCCGAACAGCGGCAGCACCAGCAGGCCGAGGATGACCGCCCACATCGCCACCTCGACCGGCAGCCGCCACCGGCCGAGCCGGTAGGGCGTCGCGGCGAGCGAGGTCGAGCTGACGCGGTAGTCGCGGCGGCGGCTCATCGCCTCCTGCGCGACGATGCCGGCCATGGCGATGACGCCGATCAGCACCGACAGGAACGCGACCTCGCCCAGGGCGGCCGGGCCGCCGCCGGCGAGGCGCTGGTAGATCAGGGTCGGCAGGACGAGATAGTTGGCCGGGATGCCGAGGAAGGCGGGGATGCCGAAATTGCCGACGCAGGAGACGAAGGCGAGCGCCGCGGCGGCGACGATCGACGGCGTCATCAGCGGCAGCACGATCGAGACCAGCACCCGGCCCCAGCCGGCGCCGCCGGCGCGCGCCGCCTCGACCAGCTCGCGCGGCAGCTTGCGCAGGCCGGCCCGGACCAGCAGGAACACCAGCGGCGCATACTGGATGCCGAGCAGGAGCACGATGCCTTCGGGCGAATAGAGCGGGTTGCGGGTGCCGAGCGGCGGCGCGATGCCGAGCAGGCGCAGGAACGGGCTTGCCGGCCCGAACAGTTGCAGCCAGGCCAGCGCCGTCACCTGCGGCGCGATCATCAGCGGCATGACGAAGCAGAGCACGAAGGCGTTGCGCGCGCGCATGTCGGTCAGCGCGACGAGGAGGGCGACGAAGGTGCCGGCGACGACCGCCAGCACCGTGCCGCCGATGCCGACGACGAGGGTGTTGAGCGTGGCGGTCAGCGTCGCCGGGTTGGCGAGGCCGCGATCGATCGCGGCCATGGAAAACGTGCCGCCGGGCAGCACGATCTCCTGGATCAGCCGCAGCATCGGCATCAGCGAGAGGACGACGATGATGGCGACGACGGCCGCCGTCAGGACATGGTCCTGACCTCGCCGCCGTCCCGCCGCATCGGCCATCGTCGCCGCTCCCGCCTTTTGGCTTGCCGATGTCGCGATCTCAGCCGCCGAACAGGGCCGAGAACTTCTCCTTGTCGGCCTCGATGCGCCCGGCAACGGCCTTGATGTCGATCGGCATCACCTTGACCTCGACGCCCTCGGGCAGCCAGCCCGGCCGCCCGGCCGACGCCTTGGCCGGCAGGTAGCCCATGTCGCGGGCGAGCGCCTGGCCCTCGTCGGAGAGGATGAAGTCGACGAAGCGCCTGGCCCCGTCGACATTCTTGGCCGAGGCCATGATCGCGACCGGCTCGGTCACGGCCGGCACGCCCTCGGGCGGGAACACGAACTCGATCGGCGAGCCCTGCGCCTTGGCGTTCATGGCCATGAAGTCGACCAGGATGCCGTAGGGCTTCTCGCCCTCGGCGACGGATTTCAGCACCGCGCCGTTGCCGCGTACGGTGACGGCGTCGTTGGCCTTCAGTCCCTCGTAGAACTGCCAGCCGATGTCGCCATTCTCCGAGAAGCCCGACATCATGAACGCCGCCGCGCCCGAATAGAGCGGGCTCGGCATGACCACGCCGTCCTTGTACTCGGCCTTGAGCAGGTCGTTCCAGTGGGCCGGCTTTTCCGCTGCCGCCGTGTTGTAGGCGATGCCGGTGGTGATGAGCTTGGAGCCGAAATAGGTGCGCTCGGCGTCGTAGGCCTCGGCGTCGATGCCCTCGACATCGGCCTCCGGATAGGCGAGCAGGCGCCCGTCCTTCTTGAACAGCTCCATCGTCACCGCGTCGGCGATCAGCAGCACGTCGGGCTGCGGCGCGCCGGCGGCGAACTCGGCCGCCAGCTTGGTGATCAGGTCGGACGTGCCGGAGCGGAAGATCTGCACCTCGGTGCCCGGATTGGCGGCCTTGAACGCGTCGACGGTCCTGGTCGCGTCCGCCTCCGGCTGCGAGGTGTAGAGCGTCAGCGTGTCGGCGTGGGCAACGCCCGCCGCGAGCGTCAGTGCGAGCGCGAACTGGCTGGCCGCCAGCCGCAAGGATACCGATTTCATGGAAGCCTCCTGTTGCATTCTTTCCTGGCCGGGCCGTCATCCGCAACGGCCCTCCAGCTCCTCCCTGCACGACGCATATGACGGTTCGATGAAATGCGTCGGACACAGTAAGTCATGTTCAATTGTTCATTGTCAAATACAAATGAACATTGTGCGCGCGGCCTCTCCGGGCCAAAAATGCACGTCAGATCAGGTCGCGCTCGCGCAGGAAATCGTCGATCCCGACATGCGTCGCCGATTCGAACTCCCCGACGGCTTCCGCCAGCCGCCGGCGCTCGGCCACCATGAAGGCGAGCACCTGCTGCATCTCGGACGACAGGCCGAAGCGGTCCCACCGCTCGGCGATGTGCGGCGGCAACCCGACCGCCGCGCAGAAGGCGGCGATGTCGGCATGGCCGAGCTCGCGCACGAGGGCGCGCATCGTCGCGGCCGACATGCGCTCCTCGAAGGCATGGTCGTGCAGCCGCTGCGCCATGAAGCGGATGTCGGAAGGCGAGGCCTTGATGACCTTGCCGATCAGCGAACGGATGTCGGGCGGCGAGAATTCAGCCATTGCAACCTCCTGTCATGACGGGACATGCCGTCCATATTGCGACGCGCCGTGACGGCCGGCAAGCATCGCCTTCACACGAGCATGGCGAGCGGGTTCTCGACAATACGCCGGAAGGCGGCGAGCAGTTCCGCGCCGAGCGCGCCGTCGA
>JBDHTD010000041.1:0-24481 GCA_039808485.1 Aquamicrobium sp.
CCGGTGGGCTCGGCGGCGGTGGCGGTGCATACCGTCGCGCCGGGAACCGACGAGACCGCGGCGCTCGCCGACTGACGAAAGCCCGCCCGCGGGCAGCGCAACCGTAGCCAGAACAACCCAGCCCGGAGAGAAATCCCCGGGCCGGCTTGTTCTTGAGGGGCGCGGGCGCGGAGACTTCTACAGAAGCGCGAACCGGACAGGCGGCACAGCAGGGGGCGCGGCGCATTTTTAGCCCGGCAGGCGGCAGATCGGAGGTCCTCTCCGGACGGGAGATGTGTTATTGGACCCCGCGGATCGGACATCGATCCCGTTGACACGGGCGCCGAGGGACGATCTTCGGATGGAGACAGGCAGCGGTTTGGTCGGAGCGGATTCAGTGCAGACGAAGAAGAAAGCCACGCCGGCGCGCGGCAGGCCGACGGTCGTGGTCGTCATTCCCTATTACAACGGGTCGAAATTCATCGAACGCTCGGCCCAGAGCGTGCTCGACCAGACCGTGAAGCCTGACGAATTCATCGTCGTCAACGACGGGTCGAAGCCGGAGGAGGCCGAATTCCTGCACAAGGCGGCCCCGCGCTTCGGCTTCCGCGTCATCGACAAGGAGAACGGCGGCCAGGGCTCGGCGCGCAACGCCGGCGTCGCGGCCAGCGGCTCGCAATTCATCTGCCTTCTCGATCAGGACGACTATTTCCTGAAGACGCATATCGAGACCCTGCTCGACGCGCTGCCGGACAACGATCCGCATCTCGGCTGGGTCTATGGCGACCTCTACGAAGCCGAGGAGAACGGCGACGTCCTGCGCACCTCGATGGTGACGGCACATGCCGCCCACCCCAAGACCAACGCCTACGACCTGCTGCGCAACGACATGTTCGTGCTGCCGTCGGCCTCGCTGATCGCGCGCGAGGCGTTCGAGGCCGTCGGCGGATTCGACGAGCAGTTCATGGGCTACGAGGACGACGATCTTTTCCTGCGCCTGTTCCGGCGCGGCTTCAGCAACTACTTCGTCAACCGGCCGGTGACGGTGTGGTGCATGAATACGGCGAGCACCTCCTACAGCATGCGGATGAGCCGCAGCCGCTTCCGCTACTTCAAGAAGCTGGTCGCCGGCTATCCCGACGACGTGACCAAGGCGCGCTACTATCTGCGCGATCTGCTCATTCCCCGCTTCCATGGCCTGTTCGTCGCCGACGCCTACAACGCGATCACCTGCGAAGTGCCCGAGAGGGACGAGCGGCTGAAGCCCTATACCGACGAACTGCTGGCCATCCTGAAGGAATATGGCGACATCGTCAGGGCCAACAATTCGGTGTCGCCGCGGTTCAAGCGACGCCTCGACTTGCAAATGCGGGTGTTTTCCACCAGGTCGCCGCTGCTCGTCCGGACGGCGCGCAGGTTCTCGTCGTTCATATGAGGCCGCGATCGACACGATGGCGGCATCCGTTCAGCCTGGGTTCAGGCAGGAAAGAGCACCGTTCGATCGGCAAGGAAACGGCGTCGCCGCCTCGGCAGGGGGCGCGGACGCCGTCCGATGAAAGCCGGGCAGGGGAGAAACACATGCCTTCGACATCGCGTCCGCATCGTATTTCCGGGGTTCCGCGGCTCGGCGCTGCGCTCGTGGCCGTGCTCGCGGCCCTGCCGGCGATCCAGGCCTGCGTGGCCGCGCCGCCCGAGCGCCGGACGCCCGAGCGCCGGCAGCCGATCATCGTCGAACGGCCGCAGCCGTCGATGCAGCGCCTGATCGTGCAATATGGCGAGGGCAATCCCCGGGCGCAGGAGCGTCGCATCCTCGCCGCGTTGCAGGGCGTTCCCCACACGGTCGTCAACAGCCTTCCGGGCGGCCGCACCCTCATCCTGGAGACCGACCGGCAGGGATTGGCCAGGCTCCAGGCGCTGCCGGGCGTGGTCGTCCATGTCGACGGGGTCGACGCCCCCACCAATTGACGGCGCGGACGCCTATCGGAGGCCGGTGACCCGGATCACCTCGGCCGGCGAGGTCAATCCCTCGAGCGCCTTGCGCACGGCGTCGTCGGACATGGTGGTCATGCCGGCTTCGAGCGCCGCCGCCTCGATCCGGGTGTTGTCGGCGCCGGCCGCGGCCAGCTCGACGACCGTGCCGTCGAGGACCAGGATCTCGAATACGGCGATGCGGCCGCGATAGCCGACGCCGTTGCAGCGCGGGCAGCCGACCGCCTCGAACACGGCGTCGCCGGCCGCGAAGCCGACCGCCGCATAGCGCGGCTCGGCCGCGATCGTCCCGGCGGTCATGACGCCGGCGCGCTTGCAATGGTCGCACAGCCGCCTGACCAGCCGCTGCGCCACCACGCCGCGCACCGCCCCGACCAGCAGATAGTTCTCGACGCCGAGGTCGCGCAGCCGGGTGAAGGCGGCGGCCGCGGTGTTGGCGTGGACCGTGGTCAGCACCAGATGGCCGGTCAGCGCGGCCTGGATCGCGGCGTGCGCGGTCTCGCCGTCGCGGATTTCGCCGACGAGGATGATGTCCGGGTCCTGGCGGACGAACGAGCGGATGGCGGCGGAGAAGGTCAGCCCGATCGCCGGCTGGATCTGGGCCTGGACGATGCCCGGTATCTGGTATTCGACGGGGTCCTCGATGGTGACGATCTTGTGGGCGGGGTCGTTGAGCCGGGACAGCGCCGCCGCCAGCGTCGTCGTCTTGCCGCTGCCGGTCGGCCCGGCCACGGCGATCATGCCGTGCGTGTGCTCGAGCAGCCGCAACAGCAGCTTGCCGTCGCGTTCGCCGATGCCGATGCCGGCCAGGTCGAGCGACGCAGCCTCGCGCTGGAGGATGCGCATCACCAGCGTCTCGCCATGGATGGAGGACAGCGTCGCCACGCGCAGCTCGATGTCGCGCTCGCCGACCCGCGCGCGCATGCCGCCGTCCTGCGGCTTTCGCCGTTCCGCGATGTCGAGGCCGGCCAGCACCTTGATGCGCGAGACGATCGCCTCGCCGAGCTCCTGCGGCGGCGGCGGCATGACGCGCAGCACGCCGTCGATGCGGAACCGCAGCACCAGCCGCCCGCGCATCGGCTCGATGTGGATGTCGGTGGCGCGCAGGTCGAGCGCCCGCCGCAGCATGTCGTCCACCGCTACCACCACGGGCGCGCCGCTGGCGAGGTCGCGCAAATCGGCGGCCACGGCCGCGTCGGCTTCCGCCGGCCCGTGCCCGGCTTCGCCTGTCTCGGCCTGCCCCGACAGCCGTTGCAGCCCCGCCTCGATGTCCGGCAGGGAAACCACGCACAGCTCGACCTCTTCATCGAGCACCGCGCGCAGCGCCTTCAGCGGCTCGTCGTCGCCCGGATGCAGCACCCCGATGGCCAGGCCGCCGGTCTCGTCGACCAGCGGCACCAGCCAGTTCTCGGTCAGGAACCGCAACGAAAGGTTGCGCGCGCTCGGCTGCATCCGGCCGACGGCGTCGCGATCGACGAGCCGCAGCCCGAACGTCCGCGCAAGAAAGGCCGCCAGCGCGTCGGCGTCGACGAGCTGGGCCTCGACCAGCCGGTGCATGTCGGCGGCGCGGCCGCCGGTCGCGTTGCCGAGCAGGCCGCGCGCCGCCGCCGCGTCCACCAGCCCGGCCTCCGCCAGCCCGGCGATGAGGCGGTCCGGCGCGATGGCCGGCGCCATGGCCGGCGCCATGGCCGGTTCCGGGCCGGGCTCCATGCCCGGATCATGCCTGTTCATGGTGCGCCGCCGCCCGCGTGCGGGAGGGCGAGCGCGTCGGCGGGGGCGCAGGCGCCCGCAGGGTTCCCGCACGCGCCGGCGGGCAGCATCCTTGGGATATCCATGTATGGCAAATTGGCAACCCGCCGCCCGTTCGTTAACAAGGTCTGAACAGAAAGCAGCCACCGATGGTTGTCAAGGACGGGCCGGACCGGTAGGTTTCCCCAAGGGTGGGGCCTCGCGGAGCGGTCTGCCCATCGGTGCGGGTGGAGTTCTCGTGGTGGGTGTCAGCCGAGTGCGCAGGCCGGTTCGGAGCGGATTGGGGCCTTCCCGCCTGCCGCTCGTGTTCTGCGCGCTTCTCGCCATGGCGGCCTGCACCTCGACCAATGGTAGCTATCTGGAAGAGACGGCCTCGGGGCACGATCCGCTCGGCCGCGCCACCCAGGCCGACCTGCGCGCGCGCCCGGCGAGCGGCGGCGGCTTCCTTTCCGGGTTCGGCTTCAACCGCGCGGACGGCCGCCGCGGCGAGGTCTATTACGGCGCCGACACCCAGCTCACGGCGGCGGAGCGCGCCTCGCTCAACCGCCTGAAGGGCGAGCAGTTCGAGGTCAATCTCGACAATGCCGACATCGCGGTGGCGGCGCGTTCGATCCTCGGCGAGATCATGCGCGTCAGCTACACGCTCGATCCCCGCGTCACCGGGCAGGTCTCCATCGTCACCGCCCGGCCGATGCCGGCCGAGGAAATCCTGCTGATGTTCGAGACCGCGCTGCGCAGCAACGGCGTCGCCATGGTGCGCGAGAGCGAGCGGTTGCGCCTGATGCCGGCGGCCGAGGCGCTCGGCGTCGCCGAGCTCGACCGGAGCGTCACCATCCAGCCCGGCTACGGCGTGACCGTGCTGCCGCTTCGCCACGTCTCGGCCGACACCATCCTGCCGCTTCTGGAGAATTTCGTCGCCCGCCCCGGCATGGTCCGCGAGGACCCCGGCCGCAACGCGCTGATCTTCCAGGGCACCGCCGCCGAGCGCGCCGCCGCGATCGATGCCGCCCGCTCCTTCGACCAGGACTGGCTGGCCAACGAATCGGTCGGCATCTTCCCGGTCGCCAACTCCAACGCCTCGGCCATGATCCCCGAGCTGAACCGGGTGCTCGACCTCGGCGAGGGCGGGCGCGGGCGCAACACCATCCGCGTCCAGTCGATCGACCGCACCAATTCGATCCTCGTCGTCGCCCGGTCGCGCAACCTGCTGCAACGGGCGGCAAGCTGGATCCAGCGGCTCGACCGGGTCGAGGCCTCCGCGACCAGTCTCAGGGTCTATCGGGTGCAGCATGTCGACGCGCGCCGGCTCGCCTCGATGGTCAACGGCATCTTCACCGGCACCAGCTCGATCTCCGAGGACCCGGCCGCCCAGTTCCCGCCGGGATCGACCCCGGCGACGCCGCTTTCCTCGGCATCCGGCCTTTCCGACCCGAGCAATCTGTCCCAGCGCATGGGCGACAGGCTGGGGCCGGCGGGCGGCGACGTCGCCGCGGCGCCGGTGTCGCCGCCGCCGGGCGGCGGCGGGCAGCTCGACCAGGGCGTGCGCATCACCGCCAATCCCGAGAACAATTCGCTTCTCATCTTCGCGCGGCCCGACCAGCACAAGCTGATCGAGCAGGCGATCCTGGCGCTCGACCGCCCCTCGGCGCAGGTGGCCATCGAGGCGACCATCGCCGAGGTGACGCTGAACAACGACCTGCGCTACGGCGTCCAGTTCTACCTGAAATCGGGCGATGACGGGTCGATCGGCCTGTTCCAGAGCGCGGCCAAGGCCGCCATCGATCACGTGCTGCCGGGCTTCAACCTCATCATCGGGCCGGAGAACGATCCGCGCGTCGTGCTCGACGCGCTGCGCGCGATCACCGAGGTCAAGGTGCTGTCCTCGCCCTCGGTCGTGGTCATGGACAACAAGCCGGCCACGCTCCAGGTCGGCGACGAGGTGCCGATCGTCACGCGCACGGCGCAGTCCGTGACCAACCCCGAGGCCCCGATCGTCAACAATGTCGAGTTCCGCAACACCGGCGTCATCCTCAACGTCCTGCCGCGCGTGACCGCCAACGGCACCATCAACCTGCTGATCGAGCAGGAGATAAGCTCGGTGCTGGGCCGGGGTCAGAGCCAGTCGCTGACCCCCACCATCTCGCAGCGGCGCGTCAACTCGACCATTTCCGTGTCCAGCGGCCAGACCGTGCTGCTCGGCGGCCTGATCAGCGAGCGCCAGGAAAAGGGCCGCGAAGGCATCCCCGTCCTCGGCGAGCTTCCGGTCATCGGCGACGCCTTCCGCAAGACCGCCAACAACGGCGCCCGCACCGAGCTGATCGTGCTGATCCGCGCCCAGGTCATCCGCGACAGCGTCGGCGCCCAGCAGATCGCCGAGGAGATGCGCTCGCAGCTTCGCCTGATGAACGAGCCGACGCGCTCGGTGCCGCTTCCGCGTCCGGCGCGCTCGCTGATCGAATGAGGCGCGGCCGCCGCAGCGGCAGCGTCGCGCTCGGCACCGCCGCCCTTGCCAGCGTCCTTGCCGCCGCCGCCCTTCCGGCGCTGGTGGCGCAGCCGGCATGGGTCGTGGCGGCGGGGATCGCGCTCAGCGGCCTCGCGGCGGCCATCGCGGTGGAGGATTTGCTGACCATGCTGATTCCCGACGCCCTCGTCGCCGCGCTCGCGCTGGTTTCGGCCGGCCTTCTCGTGACGACGGCGCCGGACTGGCCGGCGGTCCTCGACGCCGTGCTGGCCGCGCTTGCGGTCGCGCTCGGCCTGTTCCTGTTCTCGGCCGTCTATTCGCGGCTGCGCGGCATGGCCGTGCTCGGCTTCGGCGACGTCAAGCTGATCGGGGCGTCGGCGCTGCTGGTCGGCCCGTCCGGCGTCGGCCTCCAGATTCTGCTCGCCTCCACCGCGGCGCTGATCTTCGCCGTGCTTCGCGCCGTGCGCCGCGGAAGGCGGCTGCGGGCGACGATGCGGCTGCCCTTCGCCACCTTCCTCGCGCCCGCGCTGGTCGTCGTGTGGGCGTGGCTGCTGCCGCCGGCCTGACGATGCGCGGCCGGTCGCACCCACGTCATGGAACGCGGGCCGGGCGCAGCCGCGGCGCCATCCTGGTCGGCGTGCTGTGGATACTCGTCTTCCTGGCGTTTCTGGCGGTGACGCTGCGGCTCTACATGGGCGGCGTCGTCGAAAGCGTCAGGGTGACGGAAGACAAGGCGGCGGCGCGCATCCTCGCCGACGCTGGCCTGGCCCGCGCCGCCGCGCTGGTGCTGGCCGGGCCGGAAGGCGGCCTCGGCGAACTGCCGGACGAGCTCCAGGGCGATGCCGAGACGGCGACCGGCACGGTTTCCGTGCGCATGGCCAACGAGGCGCTCCGGATCGACCTGAACACGGCCGACAAGGCGCTGCTGGCGGGCGCGCTCGGCGCGGCGGGCGCTTCCCGGTCGCTGGCCGACGCCCTCGTCGCCCGGCTCGTCGAGCGGCGGGCCAGCGAAGACGGTGAAGACGGAGAGGAAAGCGGACAGGCCGGCGGACGCAAGGCGCGCCCGTTGCAGTCGGTTGCCGAATTGGGGCTCGTCGAGGGCATGCCGACGGAGCTCGCGCTCGCCATGGAGCGCTTCGTCACCGTGTCCTCGGGGCTGGCGGGCGTGCGGCTCGACAGGCTGGACGAAGCTGTGCTGCGCGCCATCCCCGGCCTGCCGGCGGCGGTGCTGGCGGGCATCGAGGCCGCGCGCCTCGGCCGCCTGCCGCAGGAGGAGCTTGCGGCGCTGCTCGCGGGCGTGGACTATCATACCCAGGAAAAGGCGATATCCTGGCGCGTGCGGATGGATGTCCGGCTTCCTTCGGGCTACGGCGAAACCTACGAGGCGCTGGTCACGATTTCGCCCGAAGACGATGCACCCTATCGGGTGATCGACTGGCGGCGCATCGTCGCCGACGCGGCGATGCAGGGGAATTGAGGCTTTAGGGGCATGCAGGTGGCGGCGGCCGATACGATCAGGAAGTTCGATGCGTGGCTCGAAGGGCCGGCCTCGTTCGTCGGCGAGGCGGTGCGGGCGCTCAACCCCGGAAAGCGGCTGACGCTGAAGCTGGCGCCCGACGGCCGCTCCGCCGAGATCGTGCAGCGGCAGGGAAGCCGCGAAACCGCGCTCTCCGTTCCCGTCGCCGCTCCCGCCTCCGGCGCCGACGACGCGGACAATGCCGGCGCCGCGCGCCTCGCCGCCCTTGCCCGCGACTGCGCCGTCAGCGTGATGGTTCCGGCCGGCTGGATCATCGAGCGGCGGATCGAGCTGCCGCTCGAGGCGGCCGGCCATGTCGATGGCGTCGTCGCCAACAGGTTGGCGGCGCTTTCGCCGCTGCCGCCGCCCGACACGCTGTCCGGCCACCGCGTCCTCGATGTCGACCGCGCCTCCGGCAGGATGACGGTCGCGGTCGCCATCCTGCCCAAGGCCCGCATCCGGCCCGTTCTCGATCTCGTCGCCGGCGCAGAGACGCGCGAGGTCGGCGTGCAGGCGCCGCTGGGCGAGGGGGTCGTCACGCTGATGCCGGGCCGCGCCGGCCGCGCCGGCCGCCATGCGGCGAGCAAGCGGCTGCTGGCCGGGCTCATCGTGCTTGCCGCGGTCGCCGCCGTCGCCGCGCTGGCGGCCCGGCCGCTTCTCGGGGGCTCGCTGGAGGACCGCCGGGCCGGGCTCGAACGCCGGGCCGATGCCGCCCGCGCCACCATAGCGGAAGCGACATCGCCGGCGACGGCCTCGACCATGCCCGAGGAGGCCGCCCTGCAAATGAAGAACGACGCCGTCAGCGCGCTGGGCGCGCTGGACGACCTCGCGGCGGCGCTGCCGTTGCACGCCTACGCGACCGAGATCGTGCTCGCCGACGGGCTGCTGCGCGTCGCCGGCCGCACCTCCGACCTGCCCGACGTGCTGACCGCGCTGGAATCGTCCGGGCGCTTCGCCGGAAGCCGGCTCATCGGCACCGCGCAATTGTCCGCCGACGGCGTGTCCTCCGACTTCGTCGTCGAGACCCGGCCGCTGATCCGCACCGGAGGCGGCGTGAGATGACGGCGGGCCTCAGTCTCTTCGACAAGCGGCTGGCGTCCCTGACGGTGATCGCCGTCGCCGTGGTCGCCGCCCTCGCCCTCGTCTTCGACACTGTGGGCTACTGGCGGCGCGAAAGCGCCGCGCTCGCCGAGCTGGAGCGGCATGCCGGCCTGCTGGAGGCCCGCGCCGCCGCGGTTTCCGGCCGCAAGGCGGAAGGAGATTCCTATGCCTCCGACGGGCGCATCCTGATTTCCGGCGACACGCCCGGGCTCGCCGCGGCCGAGTTCCAGCGCGGGCTGACCTTCATCGCCGAACGCAACGGGGCGGTGGTGCGCGCGATCGACACGCCCGAGAGCCAGATGATCGACGGTGTGGCCGATGCCGAAGGCAACGCCTTGCAGCGGGTGCGGCTGAGCATCGACCTCGAGGTGATGGAGCAGGCGCTGCCCGATCTTCTCCACGCCGTCGAGACCGACCTGCCGCTGATGATCGTCGACGGCCTGTCGCTGCGGACTAACCGCAGCATCGGCGGCACCGGCGGCTGGGTCGCGTCGGCCGACCGGCCGCTGGCCTTGCGTCTGGCGGTGTCGGGCTTCCGCACGCAAGGGGTGAAGTGAGATGGCCGGCGCGCGCCTTGCCGCGGTTCTCCTCGCGCTCGGCCTGGTCGCGGCCGGGACTGGGGCTGGGGCTGGGGCTGGGACTGGGGCTGGGGCCGGGCCGGACGGGGAGCTGGCGATAAGCGCGCGGCCGGCGGGCGACTACGTCGCGATCCGGCAGCGGCCGCTGTTTTCCCCCGACCGGATGCCGCCTTCCCTTGCCGAACCCGAGGCCGTGGTCGAGGAGGAGGTGGTGGTGCGGTTGCCGCCGCCCGAGCCGCCGGCCGCGGCCCTGCCGCCCAACTGGGAGCTGATCGGGCTGGTGCGTTCCGAGCGCCTGAACAGCGCCACCTTCCGCAAGGCCGGCAGCCCCGTCTCGTTCAACCTGCGCAAGGGCGAAACGCGCGACGGCTGGACACTGGCCGAGATCGGCCGTTTCGAGGTATTCATAGACAATGGAGAAGGGCGGGCGCGGATCGGTTTTCCCGGTCCGTAACCGGCTTCGCCGCCCGATCGCCGAGCATGAGATCGACAAGCATGAGATCGACGGGCATGAGATCGATGGGCATGAGATCGATGGGCATGAGATCGACGGGCATCGAATCGAGGAGCATGAAAGAGACGAACATGAAAAACACTCTCCTGTTTCCTGTCGCGGCGGCGATGATCCTGGCCGGCATCGCCGGTGCGCGCGCCGACTTCACCATCGCCGGCGAACCAGACGCTCTCGTGGTCGAGGCCCGCGACGCCCAGCGCAGCGAGGTCGTTGCCGGCATCGTCGAGCGCTTCGGCATCGAGGCGACGGGCGAGCCGATCCAGGCCGGCGCCGTCACCGGCCATTTCTCGGGAAGCCTGCGGCAGGTGCTCGAGGCGATCGCGCCCGGCAACGGCTATGCCGTGGCCTATGCCGACGGACGCCCGGCGCGCATCACCTTCACCGTCAACGAGGCGGCCGCCGCGCCGCAAGCCGCCCCGGGAGACGACGCAGCGCGCGCGGCCGCGCCGGTCGCCGCGCCGACGGCGTCGCTGCCGGCCGGGGAAGACGGCGCGCCTTCCGTCGAACGCATCCTGCGGCGGGACGTACGGTGGGGGACGGCCCCGGCCGCGCCGGAGACCGCCGGCAACAAGCCGAAGGCGGAGCCGGAGGCCGATATCGGGGAAATGACGCGGCGGGCGAGGGCGGAGCTGGAAGAACTGGCCAAAGCGATCCGCCAGACCCAGCCCTGATCTTCTCGCGATTCGATATCGGCAAGGCTTGCATCGCCCAAGTCTAGCGGATATCCCGGATCAGGTGGGGGGAGCGCATAAATCTTCCCGCCGCTCGGCAACATTTTCATATCCAGACCCGGAGAGGGCTTTGAAAGGCATCATCCTTGCCGGCGGAAGCGGCACGCGGCTCTATCCGTTGACGGTCCCCGTCTCCAAGCAATTGCTGCCGGTCTACGACAAGCCCCTGATCTATTATCCGCTCGGCATGCTGATGATCGCCGGCATCACCGAGATCCTGGTCATCACCACCCCGCGCGACATGCCCGCCTTCCAGACGCTGCTCGGCGACGGCAGCCAGTTCGGCATCTCCATCTCCTATGCCGAGCAGCCGCACCCCAACGGGCTGGCCGAGGCGTTCATCATCGGCCGCGATTTCGTCGGCCAGGATTCCGTCGCGCTGATCCTCGGCGACAACATCTATTACGGCACCGGCCTGTCGCGGCTGTGCCGCGAGGCGCGCGACCGCGAAACCGGGGCCACCGTCTTCGCCTATCATGTCGAGGACCCGGCGCGTTACGGCGTCGTCGCCTTCGACGGCGCCACCGGCATGGTGCAGGACATCGAGGAAAAGCCGGCCAGGCCCAAGTCCAACTGGGCCGTCACCGGCCTTTACTTCTACGACAACGACGTTCTCGACATCGCCGCCAACGTCAGGCCGTCGGCGCGCGGGGAACTGGAGATCACCGACGTCAACAACGCCTATCTCGCGGCGGGAAAGCTGCATGTGACGCGGCTCGGCCGCGGCTATGCCTGGTTCGACACCGGCACCCACGACAGCCTGCACGAGGCGTCCTCGTTCGTGCGCACGCTGGAGCGCCGCCAGGGGTTCAAGGTGATGTGCCCGGAGGAGATCGGCTTCGAGCTCGGCTATCTGTCGGCGGACCAGCTTCTGGCCAGCGCCGGCCGGCTGGGCAGGAACGAGTACGCAACCTATCTGCGGCGCAGGGTCGAGGAAGCGGCGCATGCCTGAGCTGCGTCCGCTCGGGCTCGACGGCGTGGTCGAACTGTGCCCGCCGAAATTCGGCGACGCGCGCGGCTTCTTCTCCGAGACCTACAACCGCGACCGCTTCCGCGCGGCCGGCCTCGCGCTCGATTTCGTCCAGGACAACCATTCGTTTTCGGCCGCGCGCGGCACGCTGCGCGGCCTGCACTATCAACTGCCGCCGCGGGCGCAGGCCAAGCTGGTGCGCGTCGTCCGCGGCGCGATCTTCGACGTCGCGGTCGATATCCGCCGCGGCTCGGCCACCTTCGGCCGCTGGGTCGGGCTCGTGGTCTCGGCCGAGAAGTGGAACCAGATCCTGGTGCCGGCCGGCTTCGCGCACGGCTTCGTCACCCTCGAGCCCGACACCGAGGTGGTCTACAAGGTCACCGATACCTATTCTCCCGCCCACGACCGCTCGATCCGCTTCGACGACCCGGCGATCGGGATCGACTGGCCGATGGCGGCGCAAGAGGTGCTCTTGTCGGCCAAGGACCGCGACGCGCCGCTTCTTGCCGACGCGGAGATCTTCGAGTTCAGCTCCTGAGGGACGGCCCATGCGTTTTCTCGTCACCGGCGGTGCGGGCTTCATCGGATCGGCAGTCTGCCGCCATCTCGTGGCGAGCGGCGCCGAGCGCGTCGTCAATGTCGACAAGCTGACCTATGCCGGCAATCTCCAGTCGCTGAAGGCGGTCGGCGACGATCCGCGCTACGCCTTCCGCAAGGCCGACATCTGCGACGGGCAGGCGATGCTGGATCTGATGCGCGCCGAGCGCATCGACATCGTCATGCACCTGGCCGCCGAAAGCCATGTCGACCGCTCGATCGACGGGCCGGCCGCCTTCGTGGAAACCAATGTCGTCGGCACGTTCCAGCTGCTCGGCGCGGCGCTGGCCCATTGGCGCGAGCTTGCCCCCGAGGCCCGCGACCGCTTCCGCTTCCACCACGTCTCCACCGACGAGGTGTTCGGCGATCTGCCCTTCGACAGCGGCGTCTTCACCGAGGAGACGCCCTATGCGCCGTCCTCGCCCTATTCGGCCTCCAAGGCGGCGTCCGACCATTTCGTCCGCGCCTGGCACGAGACCTACGGCCTGCCGGTGGTGCTGTCCAACTGCTCCAACAATTACGGCCCCTACCACTTCCCCGAGAAGCTGATCCCGCTCGTCATCCTCAACGCGCTCGATGAGCGGCCGCTGCCGGTCTACGGCGCCGGCGCCAATGTCCGCGACTGGCTTTATGTCGAGGACCATGCCAGGGCGCTGGAGCTGGTGGCGACCAAGGGGCGGGTCGGCGAAAGCTACAATATCGGCGGCCGCTGCGAGCGCACCAACCTTGCCGTGGTCGAGAGCGTCTGCGACATCCTCGACGCCAGGCGCCCGCGCGCCGGCGGCTCCAGCCACCGCGACCTGATCGCCTTCGTCACCGACCGGCCGGGGCACGACCGGCGCTATGCCATCGACGCCTCCAAGATCGGGCGCGAGCTCGGCTGGACCCCGCGCGAGGATTTTGCCAGCGGACTGGCGAAGACCGTAGACTGGTATCTCGAAAACGAATGGTGGTGGGGGCCGATCCGGCGCGAGCGCTATGACGGGCAGCGCCTCGGCGAAGCGGGAAAGAGCGCGAAGTGAGGCTGGTCGTCACCGGAAGCCAGGGGCAGGTGGCGCGCAGCCTGGTCGAGCGGGCGTCCGGCCGTCCCGGCATCGAGGTCGTCGCCGTCGGCCGGCCCGACCTCGACCTCGAGGACCCGGCGACGGTGCTGCCGGCGCTGGCCGCGGCCGCGCCCGACCTCGTCGTTTCGGCCGCCGCCTACACCGCAGTCGACCGCGCCGAGACCGAGCCGGCGCGCGCCTTCGCGGTCAACGAGGCGGGCGCCGGCCATGTCGCGGCGGCGGCGGCGCGACTCGGCGTTCCCGTGGTCCACCTCTCGACGGACTACGTCTTTGCCGGCGAGGGGCGGCAGGCCCATGCCGAGACCGACCCGACCGGGCCGAAAGGCGTCTACGGCGCGTCCAAGCTCGCCGGCGAGCGGGCGGTGGCGCGCGCCAATCCGCGCCATTTCATCCTCCGCACCGCCTGGGTCTACAGCCCGTTCGGCGCGAACTTCGTCAGGACCATGCTGCGGCTCGCCGGCGAGCGCGAGGAGATCGCCGTGGTCGCCGATCAGTGGGGCAACCCGACCTCGGCCCTCGACATCGCCGACGCCATCCTCGACGCCGCGCCGGCAATGCGCGCGGACGACGGCGGCCTGTTCGGCGTCTATCACCTGGCCGGAAGCGGCGAGACGAGCTGGCACGGCTTCGCCCGCCACATCTTCGCGGCGAGCGGCGCGCAGGGCGGCCCCTCGGCGCGGGTCAGGGAGATCGCGACCGCCGACTATCCGACCGCGGCGAAGCGGCCGCTCAACTCGCGGCTGTCCAGCGCCAGGTTCGCCGCCGCCTTCGGCTGGACCGCGCCGGACTGGCGGCGCTCGACCGAGGAGGTCGTTGGCCGGCTGCTCGCGACCGACGCGGGATTAGAAATCCGCGCCGGTGAGGGTCGAGGCGGTTGACCCTGCCGGCGCCTGTCGGCCATATACCGCGATCGCCTGCCGACCAAGCCCGTATCGCGACCCGTGATGCCGCCAGACACGCCGAAAGTCACCGCGAACACGAGCGGCACGCCCGACAGGCATGGCCGGCGCGTGGCGGTGCTGATCGCCGTCTACAACGGCGACCGCTTCCTCCGCGAGCAGATCGAGACGCTGGCGAAACAGGATGTCGCCCATCTCGACCTGTGGTTCGCCGACGACGGCTCGACCGATCGCACCCGCGACATCGTCGAGGAGACGCGGGCGCGCTGGACCAAGGGCGAGGTCCATCTCCTGCCCGGACCGCGGCAGGGCTTCGCGGAGAACTTCCGCCATCTCCTCGTCCATCCCGACATCGACGCCGACCATGTCGCGCTGTGCGACCAGGACGACCTGTGGGAGGCGGACAAGCTGTCGAGCGCCATCGCTAGGCTCGACGCCGAGACAGGCGGGGAGGCAGGCGAGATCCCGGCGCTTCATTGCTCGCGCACCCGCATCGTCGCCGAGGACGGAACCCCCATCGGCCATTCGCGGCTCTTCGCCCGTCCGCCCAGCTTCCGGAACGCCATCGTCCAGAACATCGCCGGCGGCAACACCATGGTCATGAACCGCGCCGCGCACCGCCTGATCCGCCAGATGTCGCGCGATGTCAGCTTCGTCAGCCATGACTGGTGGTGCTATCTGCTCGTCGCCGGCATGGGCGGCAAGGTGCTCTATTCGCCCGAGGCGAAGACGTCCTATCGCCAGCACGCGGCCAACGTCGTCGGCGAGAACATCTCGCTGCGGGCGCGGTTCTTCAGGGTACGCATGGTCGGCAAGGGCCGCTACAGAAGCTGGAACGAGATCAACCTCGCGGCGCTGGTGGCCTGCCGCGAGCGTATGACGCCGGACGCGCGCCGCACCCTCGACCTCTACGGCCGGGCGCGGCGGGGGTGGGTCGGCGCCCGGCTCGTTGCGCTGATGCGCTCGGGCGTCTACCGCCAGACGCCGGCCGGGCAGATCGGGCTTTACCTCGCCTGCGTCCTCAACCGGATTTGAAGCGCGGGTCTCTCGTGCCTTTGCTCAGCCGATCGGCAGTGCCTCGGCGCGCTTGACCTGGTCGAGCGCGAACGAGGTCTCGATCGAGGCGATGCCTTCGAGCCGCGTCAGCTTCGACTTGATGAACGCCTCATAGGCGTGAAGGTCGCTGACCACGATGCGCATCAGATAGTCGCGCTGCCCGGTCATCAGGTAGCAGTCGAGCACTTCCGGCCAGCCGGCCACCGCCCTGGCGAAGCGGTCGAGGTCTTCCTCGCGCTGCCGCTCCAGCTTGATCGAGGCGAAGGCGCTGACCGGAAGCCCGACCTTGGTCTGGTCGATCACTGCCGCATAGCCCTTGATGACGCCTTTCTCCTCCAGGATACGCAGCCGCCGGGCGCAGGGCGAGGGCGACAGCCCGACCCTTTCCGCCAGATCGTTGATCGAGATGCGGCCGTCGCCCTGCACGGCGGCGACGATCCGGGCGTCGATGGCGTCGAGATTTTCCATATTGGCGATTTCCGCTCCATACCAGATTATTTTTAGCGATAATCGCTCCAAACGGCCAGTTCGGCAATCCAGTTTGATGAGTTTCCGGTGCGGCTCCGCGCTACAATGGCGCACCAACGGAGGTTCCCGCCGATGAGCGACCCGCGCATCCCCGCATTGGCCGAGCTCGAGCGCAAGGTGCGCTGGCTGTCGACATGGATGATCCACAACGCCAACCACATCCGCCCCAACGAGGACGGGCTGAAGGTCGGCGGCCATCAGGCGTCCTCGGCCTCGCTCTCGACCATCATGACCGCGCTCTATTTCGCGGCGCTGAGGCCCGAGGATCGCGTCGCGGTCAAGCCGCATGCCAGCCCGATCTTCCACGCCATCCAGTATCTGTTCGGCAACCAGAGCCGCGACAGGCTGGAGAATTTCCGCGGCTATCACGGCGCGCAGTCCTATCCCTCGCGCACCAAGGACGTCGACGACGTCGACTTCTCCACCGGCTCGGTCGGCCTCGGCGTGGCGCAGACGCTGTTTTCGTCGCTGACGCAGGACTACCTGCGCGCGAAGCATCTTGGCGGCAAGGAGCCGGAAGGCAAGATGGTCGCCCTTCTCGGCGATGCCGAGATGGACGAGGGCAACATCTTCGAGGCGCTGCTCGAAGGCTGGAAGCACGGCCTGCGCAACACCTGGTGGGTGGTGGACTACAACCGCCAGAGCCTCGACGCCGTGGTGCGCGAGGGGCTGTGGCAGCGCTTCGAGGCGATCTTCCGCAATTTCGGCTGGGACGTGGTCATCCTGAAGCACGGCTCGCTGCAACGGGCCGCTTTCGCCGAGCCGGGGGGCGAGGCGCTGCGTCGCTGGATCGACGACTGCCCGAACCAGCTCTACTCGGCGCTGACCTTTCAAGGGGGAGCCGCCTGGCGCAAGCGGCTGATGGACGAGATCGGCGACCAGGGCGAGGTCAGCCGGCTGATCGAGAAGCGCTCCGACGCCGAGCTGGCCGCGCTGATGGCCAATCTGGCCGGTCATGACCTGCCCTCGCTGCTGGAAGCCTTCGAGGCCGCGCGGGCGCACGACCGCCCTGTCTGCTTCATCGCCTATACGATCAAGGGCTACGGCCTGCCGCTCGCCGGCCACAAGGACAACCACGCCGGGCTGATGACGCCGGCGCAGGTCGAGGCGCTGCGGACCGAGCTCGGCGTCCGCGCCGGGCGCGAGTGGGAGCCCTATGAGGGGCTGGCGAACCCGGACGCGCTCAGCCGCTTCGTCGCCGCAGCGCCGTTCAACGCCGGCGGTCCGCGCCGCCGGCACGCGCCTTCCGTCGCCGTGCCGGAGACGCTCGAGGTCGAGATCGGCCCCGAGATGTCGACCCAGCAGGGCTTCGGCCTCCTGATGCACGCCATCGCCAAGCAGGACAGCCCCTTCGCGGCCCGCGTCGTCACCACTTCGCCCGACGTCACCGTCTCGACCAATCTCGGCGCCTGGGTCAACCGCCGCGGCCTGTTCGCGCGCGAGACGATGGCGGACGTGTTCAAGGCCGAGCGCATCCCCTCCACCTTCACCTGGAACTTCTCGCCGTCCGGCCAGCACATGGAACTGGGCATCGCCGAGATGAACCTGTTCCTGATGCTGTCGGCGCTGGGGTTGTCGCACGCCACCTTCGGCGAGCGGCTGCTGCCCGTCGGCACGCTCTACGACCCGTTCATCGAGCGCGGTCTCGATGCGCTGAACTATGCCTGCTACCAGGACGCGCGCTTCATCCTTGCCGCCACGCCGTCCGGCGTGACGCTGGCGCCCGAGGGCGGCGCGCACCAGTCGATCGCCACGCCGCTGATCGGCATGGCGCAGGACGGGCTGGCGAGCTTCGAGCCGGCCTATGTCGACGAGCTGGCGACGATCCTGCGCTTCGGCTTCGACTATATCCAGCGCGACGGCGAGGCCGAGCCGGATGCCGCGACATGGCTGCGCGACGCGGTCGGCGGCTCGGTCTATCTGCGGCTGTCGACGCGGCCGCTGGAGCAGCCGCGCCGCGTCGTCGACGGCCGGCTGGCCGAGGATATCGTCAATGGCGGCTACTGGATGCGCCGGCCCGGCCCCAACGCCGAGGTGGTGATCGCCTATACCGGCGCGGTCGCGCCCGAGGCGATCGCGGCGGCGGGCCTGCTCGCCGAGGACCGGCGCGACATCGGCCTGCTCGCCGTCACCTCCGCCGACCGGCTGAACGCCGGCTGGAGCGCGGCCCAGCGCGCGCGCGAGCACGGCCTCGCCCACGCCCGCGGCCATGTCGAGCGGCTGCTGGCCGAAGTGCCGCCGCACTGCGCCCTCGTCACCGTGATCGACGGCCATCCGGCGACGCTGGCCTGGCTCGGCGCCGTCCACGGCCACCGCACCCGCGCGCTCGGCGTCGAGCATTTCGGCCAGACCGGCACCATCGCCGACCTCTACCGCCATTACGGCATCGACGCGCAGGGCATCATGGCGGCGGCCGCAACCATGGCGCCGGGGCGTCCGGTGCGCTTCCTGCGTTCGGTTTGAGTCAGGGCTGCCAGTCGGTCATGTGCAGGATGTTGCCGCCGAGCCTCTGGAAGGCGCGCTGGCGGCAGGAGAAGACGATGATCTGCTGTCCTGCCTCCTGGCTCCCCTCTTGGCCCATCGCCTGGCGGTGGAGCGCGTCGAACATCTTCTCGATGCGGTCGTCGTCGGAATAGACCAGCGCGTCGTCGAGGATGACCGGGGCGGGGCGGCCGTCGCGGGCGAGCAGCCGGGCGAAGGCCAGCCGCGTCAGCACCGAAAGCTGCTCGCGCATGCCGCCGCTCAGGCGCTCTACGTCCTCCTCCTGGCCGCCGCGGCGGATCGTCTGCGGCAGCAGCGTCCTGTCGTCGAAGCTGATCGAGACGTCGTCGAACAGCAGCCCGAGAAGCGGCTTCAGCTCGGCCATCACCGGCTTGAGATAGAGGTCGCGGGCGCGGCCGCGGGCGCTGTCCAGCGCCGCCGCCAGCCTTTGCAGCACCGCAACCTCCTTCTCGAACGCCTCCACGCGGGCGCGGGCGGCCGACAGCGCTTCGCCGGCCTCGCGCCAGTCTTCCTCCACCGCCTCGTCGGAATGGGTGCGGATCTCGGCGTTCAGGCCGGCGATCGTCTCGCGCAGCGCGCCGATCTCCTTGTCCGCCGCTTCCTCCACCGAGCGGGCGCGGCGCAGCGCCGCCGCTGCCGAATCCAGATCGACATTTCCCGCGCGCAGCCCGTCGGCCTGCGCCTGCGCCTGCATCAGTGCGCGGTCGAGGCCGTCGAGCGCTTCCGCCAGCGCTTGCCGGCGCGCGCCGCGGCCCGCTTCTGGCCCGAGGACCGCTTCGATCTGGGCGTTCTCGGCCGTCAGCGCCGCCAGCGCCGTCTCGGCGGCGACGAACGCCTCGTCGGCGCCCGTCCGCAGCGGCTCGGCCGCGCGCAGGGCGCCCCGCGCCGCGTTGCGCCGCGCCTCGGCGTCCGCAAGCGCGGTTTCCGCCCCGGCGGGATCTTCGGGAAGGTCGCCCTTGTCCGCGCCGCCCGCGCCCAGCGCATCCTGTTCCGCGATCTCCCGGCGCAGGCCGGCGAGGCCTTGCGGCGCGAGCAACGACAGCCGGCCGCGCATGGCGGCCAGCTCGGCCTCGGCCTGCTGCGCGCGCACTTGCCGCAGGCGCGCACCGGCGAGGTCCTCCACGCCCATCGAGGTCAGAAGCGCCCGGCGCTTTTCCACGGCGCGCGCGAGGCCGCTGTCGCCCGGTGCCGCGCGGCCCGAGCGCAGCGTGATGGTGGCGATGCCCGGCACGGCGAGTTCCGTCTGGCCGTCATAGCCGCGCTCCTCGCCGCCGGCGAGCGCGACGCCGTCCATGCTCACGCGCACCGCCGCATCGCCGTGATAGGCGACGGCGACGGACGGGCGCGCGGCCTCGGCCACCGCGCGCAGCGTGGCGATCTCGATCTCGAGCGCCTGAAGCGCCTCGACGGACTCGGCCGAAATCCGTTCGGTCGCCAGCCCCGCTTCCGCCTCCTCGATGGCGGCGCGCAGCGCTTCCGCGGCGTCGAGGCGCTCCTTCAGCCCGGCCAGCCGCTCCGCCGCCGCGCGCGCCCGCAACGCCGCGTCGAGGCGCGCGAGCAGGTCGCGGGCTTCCCGTTCCGCTGTCTCGGCGGCGTCGGCGTCGGCGCGCGCCCTTTCGATGGCGCCGGCGGTGTCGCGCCGCCGGCCGAGCGCTTCATCGCGCTTCTGCCCGGCCTCGCGCAGCCTGCCGCGCAGGGTCTCGGCCGTGTCGAGCGCGGCGCGGAACGCCGTAAGCTCGCGCCCGGCGGCGTCGCGGCGCTCGTGGGCGAGCTTCAGCTCGGCCTCGGCCGTCTTCAGCTTCTCGCTCTGGGCCTTTGCCGCGTCGAACGCCGCCTGTGCGGCCTCCACCGCCCGCCTGCGCTCCTGCCTGTCCTCGGCCTGGTCGAGCTCGGCCAGCCGCTTCAGGCCGGATGCCCGCCGGTCGAGCGCGTCGCGCAGGGCAAGCACCGCCTCGCCGAGCCGCTTTTCCGTCTCGGCGAGGCGGTTGCGCTCGTCGATGGCAAGGGCATAGCGGCCGCCGGCCTTCGGCCGCCCGGTCGGGGTGACGAGTTCCGAGAGCTCGCTTTCCGTCGCAGCCATGATCTCGGCCATGCGCCGGCCGCCGGTGACGGCCTCGACCTCGCCCTGCACCGATTCGAGCAGGCTGGCGCGGACCTGCTTTTCGCTGTCCTCCTCCGAGCGGCTGCGCCGCTCGATGCCGGTGACGCCCTGCCGCACCCACAGCAGGCCGGCGGGCCCGGCCGTGCCGCCCTTGATCAGCCCGGCGATGAAGCTCTCCGCCTCGTCGGCCTGCGCCACCAGCCGGCCATCGGCGAGGTCAACGACGCGGGCCGAGCGGCCGCCGTAATATTGCTTGGTGATGCGGAAGCGGCCCTCCGGCGTCTCGATGTCGGCCTCGACCAGCGGGTTGCCGCCGCTATAGGGCCGCAGCCGCTGCACCTCGCCGGGCGTGCCCGAATGCGGCTGGAAGAACAGCGCGTGCAGCGCCTCGAAGCTGGTCGACTTGCCGAACTCGTTGGCGGCGCACAGCACGTTGACGCCGTCGCCGATGCCCTCGATGGCGACGCCGCGCCCGGAAAAGCGCTTGACGTTGTGAAGGCGCAGCGCCGCGATCTTCATGGCGTCGTCGCCCGTGCGTGAGAGTAGAGCCGGCCGAGCGCCGCCCGGGCGATCTCGCGCTCGGCCGCCGGAAGGGTGTCGTCGCCGGCTTCCGCGGCAAGCGCGTCCGCCGCCTCGCGCAGCGCGCCGCCGCGGTCGATCTCGTCGAGGTCTTCGACCTCGCACTCGGTCGCGAGGCCGGAATCGTCGAGCTCGAGGAAGGCGAAGTCCGGCGCGGCGGCCTCGATCGCCGCCGCCAGCGCAGCGCGCCCGGCGAGGCGGCTGCGCCCCGTCGCCACCACGCGCGCCAGCGTCTGCCGGCGCCGGCGCGGCTCCGGCAGCAGCGCGGCCACGGCCGGCGCCGGGTCGTCGCCGTCGAACAGGTGAAGATCGAGCGTCCGCCAGGCGAAGCTTGCCGTCGGCAGCGGCGTGACCGCCGGCGGCGCGCCGGCGCCGGCAATGTCGACCAGAAGCGCCTCGCCCGGCCGCTCGTGCTTGAAACGGTCCGGTTCCGGCGTGCCGCAATAGCGGGTGCGGGCATCGACCTCGACCGCGCCGTGCCAGTCGCCGAGCGCGAGATAGTCGAGCCCGGCCCGCCGCGCCCGGTCCGGCGCGATCACGTCGGACGCGCCGGCATCCTCGGAAAAGCTGCGGATCGCGCCATGCGCCAGTCCGATGCGCAAGGCCCCTTCGGGGGTCGCCGCGCCGTCCATCCATTCGGTCAGGTCGCGGCCGGGGCGGCGGGCGGTGCACGGCGCCGGCAACAGCACGGCATCGCCGGCCAGCGGGATCGGCTGCGCTTCGCGAGCGAGGATCACGTTCTGCGGCGCCTCGCCCTTCAGCGCGTCCCAGAGCTGCGCCGCCTGCAACGAATCGTGGTTGCCGGGCAGGAGCACCCAGCGGATGGAGGCATGATGCGCCATCTCGGCGAGCGCCTGGCGGCGCACGTCGGCGGCCGGCGTCTCGGTGTCGAACGTATCGCCGGCGAGCAGCACGGCGGCCGCGCCCTGCGCGCGCGCATGCCCGGCCAGCCGGCCGAGCACCGCGTGCCGCGCCTCGCGCAGCCGGCTCGGCAGGTCGCCGGCGAAATTGCCGAAACGCTTGCCGAGGTGAAGGTCGCTCGTATGGATGAAACGGAACATGGCTCTCCGCAGGGTCGGATGGTCGCCGACGAGAATAGCCGGAACCGCCGCGACTGGAAGCCCCGTCCGGGCGTCAGGCGGCCGCCCGGCGCCGCGCGGCGGGAAACGCCGCCCTCGACCCGCGATACGGACCATGACGCGCGGCCGCGCCGCGGCACCTTTCCCCCGGATCGACCGAAAAGAAATGCGATCGCGCCCTTGCAATTCGCCCGGCAACTGGTTAGGAACCCTCCAGCGAAAAGCAGCCGTCAGCGGCTCTTTTCGGTCGCTTCCGCGACGCATGATGCGCCCGTAGCTCAGCTGGATAGAGCACCAGACTACGAATCTGGGGGTCAGAGGTTCGAATCCTTTCGGGCGCGCCATATTGTTTTCACCACATTCAAAAGCACCTAAGGCCTTGAACGGTAAGGTCAAATTTGCGGTTCTAAACCCCTCATCTCGTGCGTAGCGAAGTCGCTGGCTGGTCGCAACGATTTCGCGGCGCGCTCCTTGGCGATGATCTTCTCATCTTCGAGATCGCGGATGCGCTCCTCGAATTTTGCGATCACGCGCGGCTCGCTGACATCCACGATTCGCTCCAGGAGCTTATCGACATCGCGCTCGATCTTCGTGATGTGTGCTTGTAGCGCCTTCGCCTGATCCTTCACATTTGCGGCGAGGCCATCCCACCACTTGCGCAACATGCGCTCTGCAACATGGAAGAGTTTTTCATTCGGCTGCACTGCGTGAAGCAGGGCTTCGAATTCGCCATGAATCTGATCGCGACGGATCGACTTCCCGTAGCTCGCGCAGCCGCGCTGCGGGCAACGAAATCTGGGCGTTTTACGCTAATCCCGAAGAGACACGCCGACGAATTCAGAATGAGTCAGGCGGTAGGCCGCTTCCCTCGGAGGAGGAAGCGCGGATGCATACATCGCTACAAGCGGGCATCGCCGCTACCTACGGCATTATCGTAGGTGCGCCGGTGTATTTGTTCGATACTGCGACTATGGTGATCGTGCGCCGGAACGACGATACCATGCGATACTGGGCAGGCAGACGTCCTGGGGTGCCTGAGATGAACTTGCCCTTTCTAACCGGGTTGGCGATCTCCCACGGAAAAAGCCTCCCATCGCACCTTCATCACGGCGGAATATCCAGCCTTCAGCGTCCTCGCCCCCAGGATTCCAGAAAGAGGCGCAGGCAGCCCGCGACGGTGTCGGCGCGCCACTTTCGTCGCCGGTCAAGGTCTGAGGTCATCAGGACCGCTGAACCCTCGACAGGCTCATCGGCTGGATCGAGGTAAATCCTTGGTACACATTTAGTAGTCAACGCCGCCCCCTTCATCATCGGACACATCGACTACCATTGCCCATCGCGGTTCTCCTTCGAACCACAATGAATCATCCAAAGCCTCAACTGGGAATCCTGAATCCCGTCAGCCGCGACACGCTTCAGTTCGCCACTCCAGCGATCCTCAAAACCCGGAGGACGGACAATCGATTATTCTAGGTCATGCGACGACGCGGGCGTAGCCGTTGTTCAACACCAAAGTGCCCCGCTCCGCAACCGATGTGCGGAACGAGACATTCTCGCCGTCGCGCCAGATCTCGGTCCGCAACGTTTCACCCGGGAAGACCGGAGATGAGAAGCGCAGGTCGAACTGCTTCATCCTGGCCGGATCCCCGCCACAACACGCTCGCAGGATCGACCAGCCGGCGACGCCGTAGGAGCAGAGCCCATGCAGGACCGGCGCATGGAAGCCCGCCTGTCTCGCCACCGCCGGACTGGCGTGGAGCGGGTTGCTGTCGCCCGACAGCCGATAGATCAGCGCGGCCTGCGGCAGCGTCGGGACTTCATCGATCATGTCCGGGGCTCGGTTGGGTATCGGGTGCACCGGCAGCGCCGGGCCGCTCGGCCCGCCGAAGCCGCCATCGGCCCGTGCGAATGTCGTGGTGACGGAGGTGGCGATATGCATTCCGCTTTCCTTGTCGTGGATCTCGCGGACGACGTAGATCAGTGCGCCCCTGTCCTTGCCCTTGTCGACGATCTCACGGATGCGGACTCGTCCGACGACCGTGCCCTCGGGCGGCAGGAGATTGTGGATCGTCAGTCGCTGTTCGCCGTGCAGCACCTGCTCCCAGGTTACGCCGGTGTCGGCTTCGCGCACCCAGAACCCCGGGCTTGCCATCACCACAGACATCGTCGGCAAAGCCGCGAACCCGGCCGCTTCCTCGAAGGTGAAGCGTACCTGCTCCTCGTCAAGTGGATCGGCACCGACCCCGAGCCCGAGTGCATAGAGGATCGTGTCGCGCGCAGTGTAGGTTTGCTCGATCACAGGGAAGGGCCGTGCGAGCAGTTTGTCGTAGTCGATGGGCATGTCTCGAAACCGTGACCGATTTTATTTGGAAGCAGGCCGGGCGCAGCCTGTCACACGGTGGCGACAGGGCTCACGGGCGATCCGACCGCGCCGGGCAGGTTGAGGGGCGGAGCCGTGAGCAGGAAGCGGGAGCGACCCCTTTCGCGG
>JBDHTD010000042.1:0-23964 GCA_039808485.1 Aquamicrobium sp.
ATCTCGGCACCGTGTTCGGCGTCGTCCTCGTCTACATCATCTGGACGATGTCGGAGCCGGCGGCGCTGTTCCTGTTCGGCCAGGCGGCGGCCTGGGGCCACGACCTGTTCGGCTGGCAGGCCCCGTCCGACCTGCCGACGCGGGCGTTGCAGATGCGGGTCTTCGTCATTGGCCTGACCATCACCCTCGTCCTGCGCTTCGCGCCGAACGGCCTGCTGCCGGAAAAGCCGGTGAAATACGAGTAGAGCCTTGAAGCAGACGCAATCCCGGACGGAAAACCGCGCCACACTTTTCCTGGGATTGCGCTACAGCAGGTCGATCAGGAACGGGATCAGCGGCGCGTCGGCTTCCGGCATCGGGTAGTCGCGCAGCTTGTTCGGCCGCACCCATTTCAGCGCCTGGTGCTCGCGCGCCTCGGGAAAGCCCCAGAAGCGGCGGCAGACGAACAGCGGCATCAGGAGATTGAACGTCTCGTAGGAATGGCTGGCGAAGGTCAGCGGCGCCAGGCACGTCGCCTTGGTCTCGATGCCGAGTTCCTCGGCCAGCTCCCGCACCACCGTCTCTTCCGCGGTCTCGCCCGGCTCGATCTTGCCGCCGGGAAACTCCCACAGCCCGGCGAGCTGCTTGCCCTCGGGGCGCTGCGCGATCAGGACCCGGCCGTCGGCGTCGACCAGCGCGCAGGCCGCGACCAGCAGAAGCTTCTTGGGTTCCGGTGTCTCGCTCGGTGTCTCGCTCATGCCGATTCGTCCTGCGGCGCCTGCCGGTAATGATAGCGGTAGGCTTCCGCGAAGCCCATCGAGCGGTAGAGGCCGACAGCGGTCTCGTTCTCCGCGTCGACCTGGAGCCAGGCCGTGCGCGCGCCGCGCGCCTGCGCCCATTTCAGCGCCGACAGCAGGGTGCGCCGGCCGTAGCCCTGGCCGCGCCGGCCGGCCGCCGTCGCCACCTCGAACAGCCCGGCAAGGTCGTCGTCATGCACGCAGATGGCGGTCGACACCGGACCGCCCTCCTCCTCGAGCACGAACAGGCCAGCCTCGGGCTGGATCGAGCTGATGATCTCCGACAGGCCGGGACGGAGCGCGGGGTCGAGGCTGCGGATGGCGATGGCGGCGTTGATGAAGCGGCCCATGTCCTTCAGCGGAATCTGGTGCATCGCCTGCCCGACCATCGCCTCGTCGAGCGGCGCGCGCATGACGAGCGACTCGCCGAAACGCGACCAGCCGGCGGCGTCGAGATGCGCCGAGATCGCCGGCGCGGCCAGCGGCGAGATGCGGAACGTCAGCGGCCGGCCATAGGCGGCGAAGCGGCGCGCCGCGCGCGCGACGCGCTCGGTCAGGTTGGCGTCGTCGACCGGGTCGAGCGGATTGATCGAGTTCAGCCGCTTGGCCGGATGCCCGCCGGACAGCCGCACCGCCCATGTCCCGTCATAATGGACCGAGGTCGCCGGCCACGCGCGGAAGCCTGCCGCCTCGAAGCGGCGAACGGTCGCAAATTCCCGGTCGGGCCGATTTCCCTTCGCCACGCGCCCGCCCACGCCTAGCTGCGATAATCGCCGTTGATGGCGACGTATTCCTTGGTCAGGTCGCAGGTCCACACCGTGGCCTTGCCGCGCCCGAGGCCGAGATCGACGCGGATCGCGATCTCGTCGCGCTTCATGTAGGCGGACGTCGCGGCTTCCGAATAGGTCGGGTCGCGCTCGCCCTCGCGCGCGACGCGGATGTCGCCGAACCAGATCGAGAGAAGGTCGCGTTCGGCCGGCTCGCCGGCCTTGCCGACGGCCATGACGACGCGGCCCCAATTGGCGTCCTCGCCGGCCACCGCCGTCTTGACCAGCGGCGAGTTGGCGACGGAAAGCGCGATTCTCTTGGCCGAGCGCGCCGACTTCGCGCCCGTCACCGTCACCTCGACCTGCTTGCGCGCGCCCTCGCCGTCGCGCACGACCTGAAGCGCCAGGTTCTTGAGAATCCGGTTCAGCGCCCGGCGGAAAGCGGCGAGCCGCGCGTCCTTCGCATCGGTGATGCGCGGCGCGCCGCGCCGTGCCGCCGCGCCGGTGGCGAACAGGAGAAGGGTGTCGCTGGTCGAGGTGTCGCTGTCGACCGTCACCGCGTTGAAGGTCTTGCCCACGCCCTTCGACAGCATGTCCTGAAGCACATGCGCCTCGATCGGCGCGTCGGTGACGACGAAGGACAGCATCGTCGCCATGTCCGGCGCGATCATGCCGGCGCCCTTGGCGATGCCGTTGATCGTGACCTCCGCCTCGCCGAGCGGCACCTTGGCGGTGGCGTATTTCGGGTAGGTGTCGGTGGTCATGATCGCCTTGCCGGCCTCGGCCCAGCCGTCCGTCGCCGCGCCTGCCGCCATGCCGGCGAGGAGATGCGTGAACCTGCCCGCGTCGAGCGGCTCGCCGATCACCCCCGTCGAGGCGAGGAACACCTCGCCCTCGCCGCAGCCGGCGGCGCTTGCCGCGGCCTGCGCCGTCAGGGAGGTCGATTCGCGGCCGCGCCTGCCGGTGAAGGCGTTGGCGTTGCCGGAATTGACCACGAGCATGCGCGCCCTGCCGCCGGCGAGGTTCTGCCGGCACAGGTCGACCGGCGCTGACGGGCATTTCGAGCGGGTGAACACGCCGGCGACGGTCGTGCCTTCGTCGAACACCATGGCGAGCAGGTCGGTGCGGCCCTTGTACTTGATGCCGGCCTGGGCGGTGGCGATGCGCGCGCCCTCGACCGCCGGCATCTTCGGCTGTTTCCTGGGCGCGAGCGGGGAGATGGTTTCCGACATGGCGATTGCCGATCCGTTGGCGGGTTATTGCTGGGTCTGGTCTTCGTCGCCGGCCGGCTCGATCGCGGCCTTCAGCGCCGGGTCGGAAATCTCGACCGCGGCCGCCTCGCGCAGCTCCCGAACCTTGGCGAAATAAGCCTCGCGCAGCACGAGGGTGCGGAACTGCTCCGCCACCTGCTCGAATGCCGGCGGCTGCTGGACGCGCTTGTCCTCGACCTTGATGACGTGCCAGCCGAACTGGGTCTGGACCGGCTCCTTCGAATAGGCGCCGACGTCGAGCGCGAACGCCGCCTGCTCGAATTCCGGCACCATGCGGCCCTGGGTAAAATAGCCGAGATCGCCGCCCTGCGCCGCCGCGCCGTCCTTCGACTTCTCCTTGGCGATGGCCTCGAAGTCGCCGCCCGCCTCCAGCTCCTTGATGATCGCCTCGGCCTCTTCCTTGCTGTCGACGATGATGTGGCGGGCGCGGATCTCGTTCACCGGCGGCGTCTCGGCGATCTGCTTGTCGTAGCGGGCGCGCACGGCCTCGTCCGTCACCTTGGCCGCGATTTCCCTGTCGATGAAGCTGCTGTGCAGCGCCCGCTGGCGCAGCAGCGCCATCCGCCGCGCGAACTCGTCCCCTTCCGCCAGGCCGGCCGTCTCGGCCGCTTCCGCCATCAGCCTGATCTCGATCACCGCCGACAGGGCCGCTGCCCGGCGCTGGTCCTCGGGAAGCTGGGCGAACTGCTCGTTCAGGTCCGACATCGCCATCGCCAGATCGGCCTCGGTGACGGGCTCGCCGTTGATCGTGGCGACGACGTCCGCCTGCTGCGCAAGGGCGAACGGCGTGGAAAGCGCCATGGCGGCGGCGACTGCACCGATGCGGACGATCGACAGGCCGCGGAAGGAATAAAGCATGGACGGGACTCCGATAGGGGTCAGTAGGGGAAATGCCGGGCAGGCATGAAGCCCGTCAAACCGGCGCAAATATGGCGATTTCCGGCGGGCCAAGCGACGTTGACATCGCTTGTGCCCCCTCTTATCTGTCCTTCGGCTTGGCGTCCAGAAGGGTTTTTGGACGCCATCCCGGATGTAGCCCCCGGATATAGGCCCACGGAACTCCCGGCGGGATTCCCAAGGGGGTTTCCCGCCGCATCGGGCCGAGACCGGGCAACCCGCCCGGCGTTCATTCTGAAAGGACCTTTCATGGTCAGCTTTGGTACCTTCGCCCGCAAGATTTTCGGCTCTTCCAACGACCGACGGGTCAAGGGCTTCCGGCCACGGGTCGAGGCGATCAACGCGCTGGAAAAGGAATATTCCGCCCTTTCCGACGAGGCGCTGAAGGCGAAGACCGAGGAATTCCGCCGCCAGCTCGCCGAGGGCAAGAGCCTCGACGATCTCCTGGTGCCCGCCTTCGCCACGGTGCGCGAGGCGTCGAAGCGCGCGCTCGGCATGCGCCCGTTCGACGTCCAGTTGATCGGCGGCATGGTCCTGCACGGCGGCGGCATCGCCGAGATGCGCACCGGCGAGGGCAAGACGCTGGTCGCGACGCTCCCCGTCTATCTCAACGCGCTTTCGAGCAAGGGCGTCCACGTCGTCACCGTCAACGACTATCTCGCCAGGCGCGACGCCGAATGGATGGCCCGCATCTACTCCTTCCTCGGCCTGACCACGGGCATCATCGTCCACGGCCTCAGCGACGAGGAGCGCAAGGCGGCCTATGAGTGCGACATCACCTACGCCACCAACAACGAGCTCGGCTTCGACTATCTGCGCGACAACATGAAGTACGACCGCGCCCAGATGGTGCAGCGCGGCCACAATTTCGCGATCGTCGACGAGGTCGACTCGATCCTGATCGACGAGGCGCGCACGCCGCTGATCATCTCGGGGCCGCTCGACGACCGCTCCGAGCTCTACAACGCCATCGACGCCTTCATCCCCCGCCTCGTCGAGGCCGACTACGAGGTCGACGAGAAGCAGCGCACCGCCACCTTCACCGAGGAAGGCACGGAGAAGATGGAGACCATGCTGCGCGAGGCGGGCCAGCTCAAGGGCGAGTCGCTCTACGACATCGAGAACGTCGCCATCGTCCACCACGTCAACAACGCGCTGAAGGCGCACCGCCTGTTCCAGCGCGACAAGGACTACATCGTGCGCAACGGCGAGGTCGTCATCATCGACGAGTTCACCGGCCGCATGATGCCGGGCCGCCGCTTCTCGGAAGGGCTGCACCAGGCGCTGGAAGCCAAGGAGAAGGTGCAGATCCACCCGGAGAACCAGACGCTGGCCTCCATCACCTTCCAGAACTATTTCCGCATGTACGGCAAGCTCGCCGGCATGACCGGCACGGCGCTGACGGAAGCCGAGGAGTTCGGCAACATCTACGGGCTCGACGTCACGGAAATCCCGACCAACCTGCCCGTCCAGCGCCTCGACGAGGACGACGAGGTCTACCGGACCGTCGAGGAGAAGTACAAGGCGATCATCCGCGAGATCCGCGAGGCCCACGCCAAGGGCCAGCCGACGCTGGTCGGCACCACCTCGATCGAGAAGTCGGAATATCTCGCCGAGCGCCTGCGCGCCGAGGGCTTTTCCGACTTCCAGGTGCTGAACGCCCGCCACCACGAGCAGGAGGCGGCCATCGTCTCCCAGGCCGGGCGCCCCGGCGCCATCACCATCGCCACCAACATGGCCGGCCGCGGCACCGACATCCAGCTCGGCGGCAACGCCGACATGCGCATCCGCGAGGAGCTGGGCGACATGGCGGAAGGGCCGGAGCGCGCGGCGAAGGAAGAGGCGATCCGCGACGACGTCCAGAAGCTGAAGGCCGAGGCGCTCGCCGCCGGCGGCCTCTACGTGCTCGCCACCGAGCGCCACGAATCGCGGCGCATCGACAACCAGCTGCGCGGCCGCTCCGGCCGCCAGGGCGACCCCGGCCGGTCGAAGTTCTTCCTGTCGCTCCAGGACGACCTGATGCGCATCTTCGGCTCCGAGCGCATGGACGGCATGCTCCAGAAGCTCGGCCTCAAGGAAGACGAGGCCATCATCCATCCCTGGATCAACAAGGCGCTGGAAAAGGCGCAGAAGAAGGTCGAGGCGCGCAACTTCGACATCCGCAAGAACCTGCTCAAATATGACGACGTCATGAACGACCAGCGCAAGGTCGTGTTCGAGCAGCGGCTCGAGCTGATGGACGGCGAAAGCCTCGGCGACGCCGTCGCCGAGATGCGCCGCGACGTCATCGACGACCTCGTCGCCAAGCACATCCCTGAAACGGCCTATGCCGAGCAGTGGGACACGGCCGGGCTGAAGGAGGGCGTGATCGCCTATCTGAACCTCGACCTGCCGGTCGACGAATGGGCCAGGGAAGAAGGCATCGACGAGAAGCAGATCCACGAGCGGATCACCGAGGCCGTCGAAGCGGCGGCGAAGGACCGCGCCGAGCGCTTCGGCCCCGACATCATGGCCTATGTCGAGAAGTCGATCGTGCTCCAGACGCTCGACCATCTGTGGCGCGAGCATCTGGTCAACCTCGACCATCTGCGCTCCGTGGTCGGCTTCCGCGGCTATGCCCAGCGCGACCCGCTGAACGAGTACAAGGGCGAGGCGTTCGAGCTGTTCCAGGCCATGCTCGGCAATCTGCGCCAGGCCGTCACCGCGCAACTGATGCGCGTCGAACTGGTGCGCGAGGCGGCCGACGCGCCGCCGCCGCAGGCGCCGAGCGACATGCGCGGCGAGCACATCGACGCCACCACCGGCGAGGACGATTTCGGCGAGACGACGATGACGCTCGCCGTCGCCGACACCCGCACGGTTCCGCCCGAGGAGCGCGACCCTGCAAACCCCGCGACCTGGGGCAAGATCGGCCGCAACGAGGCCTGCCCCTGCGGCTCGGGCAAGAAATACAAGCACTGCCACGGCGCGTTCGCCTGAGGAAGCGCGCAAACGAAATAAGGGCGGCGAGAAGAATATCTCGCCGCCCTTATCCGTTTGCGTCCCTGCCCGGTCGCGTCAGGCTTTCGCCGGTTTCAGCACCGAAATCAGCGCGCCGTAGGGCACCAGCGCCACCAGCGCCATCGCGATCTTGACGCAGAAGTCGCCCAGCGCCAGCGACACCCACAGCGGCGCCTCGCCGCCGAGCATGAACGGCACGGCAAAGCCGAGCGAGCCGTCGTCCAGCCCGAAGCCGGTGTCGAGCACGGCAAAGCGCGCCGAAAAGGCGAGCGAGAAGAACAGAATCGTGTCGATCACCGAGCCGATCACCGACGACACGAACGGCGCCTGCCACCACGCATTGCGGCGCAGCCGCTCGAAGACGGCGACGTCGATCAGTTGCGCGACGAGGAAGGCGGCGCCGGAGGCGACGGCGATGCGCGGGCTGGCCAGCCAGACCGACAGCAGCACGGCGACGGCGAAGCCGGCATAGACGACCCTGCGCGCGGCCGCCGCGCCATGGTTGCGGTTGGCGAGGTCGGTGACGAGGAAGGCGAAGGGATAGGTGAACGCGCCCCAGGTCAGGACGTCGCCCAGCCCGAAATGGCCGAACGGATACTGAACGAGGACGTTGGAGGCGGCGACCGTCGCGGCCATTGCCGCGATGAAAGGCCATATCGGGAAGGGCCGGACGGAATCATGCCGCGATGCGGGGCTGAGCGTCATTTTTTTATCCTGGGTGATGGAACCAGCCGGCCGGCGGGCGAAAGGCCCGCCGCGAGGTCGTGAAGCGCGTGGCGGAAAGGCCGCTTACGCGGCCTGGTCTTCGGCCAGCTTCTTGGCGATCTGCTTCTTGAGCAGGCGCGCGCGCTGCGACAGCTCCGAGGCGTCGGCCTTGACCAGGAACGCGTCGAGGCCGCCGCGATGCTCGACCGAGCGCAGCGCATGGGCGGTGATGCGCAGCCGCACGCTCTGGCCCAGCGCCTCCGACTGAAGCGTCACGTCGCACAGGTTGGGCAGGAAGCGGCGCCTCGTCTTGTTGTTGGCGTGGCTGACATTGTTTCCGGACAGGACGGCCTTGCCGGTCAGTTCGCAAGCGCGGGACATGATATGCACCTTCGTTTCGTAATCGGCCGTTTCGCAAGCGGCGTTTCGTTGCCGACCATGCCATACTGCCGCACCATCAGCGAACGGCGCGCGGGCAGTATCGAGGCGGCCTCTGGAAAAGTCGCCGTTCCATAGTGGCATTTGGCTACGGGGTCAAGCGCGAGCTTGCGCGCCCGCCCGGCGGGAGCGGCCGGCCCCATAGATTTGCCGGATTCCGCCGGCAAGGGGAAGCCATGAAGCTTTCCGCCGTCTCCCCCCTCGCCGGCCTTGTCTGCGGCCTTGTCGCCGTCCTTGTCGCCGGCACCCTTCCCGGACCCGCGTCCGCGCAGCAGCCGCGCGCCTTCCGCAGCGTCTACACGGTGACGCTGCTCGGCCTGCCGGTCGCCAGGGCGCGCTTCGACAGCGCCTTCTCCGGCGACCGTTTCACGATCGAGGGCTCGCTGTCCAGCTCCGGGCTGGCGCGCATCTTCGACGACACCGTCGGCACCACCCGCGCCGAAGGCACCATCCGGCAGGGCGCGGTGCTGCCCGCGGCGTTCGACGCCGACTATGTCTCGGGCCGCAAGAAGGGCACGACCGCGATCCGCTTTTCCGGCGACAGGGTGAAGAGCGTCGTCAACCGGCCGCAGAAGAAGCGCGACCCCGGAACGTGGGTCGCCGTCTCGGACGCGCATCTGAAGGCGGTGCTCGACCCGCTGTCGTCGGCGCTGGTGCCGGCGGCCGGCCCGCAGGAGGTCTGCCGCCGCACCATCCGCCTGTTCGACGGCGAGCTGCGCGCCGACCTGGAGCTGTCGCCCGCGAGCGAGGCGAAGGGAGGGCGCGTCACCTGCGCCGCGCGCTTCGTCCCGGTCGCCGGCTATCGCAGCGACCGCCGGCAGATCGACTATCTGAAGAACCGCAGCCGCATCGCCGTCACCTTCGCGCCGCTGGCCGGCACCGGCCTCTATGCCCCCGTCGACGCCTCCGTCGGCACCCAGATCGGCACGCTGCGCATCGTCGCCACGTCGATCGAGGCGCGCTGACGCCGCCGAACGCTATTGCGGCGCGGGCCCGGCGCGGCTAACCCTTGGCTCATCGGAGAGAGGGGAAAAGCCGCCATGGCGCGCGCCACGCTGATCGGGTTCTCGGCCATCGCCATGTGGGCGCTGCTGGCGCTGTTGACGGCGGCGTCGGGCGCAGTGCCGCCCTTCCTGCTTTCGGCGCTGACCTTCTCCATCGGCACCCTCGTCGGGCTCGCCATGCGCGCGGCCTCGCCGCCCGCCCCGCATCCGCCGATCCCGCCGGTCGTCTGGCTGGTCGGCATCGCCGGCCTGTTCGGCTATCATTTCTTCTACTTCACCGCGCTGCGCAACGCGCCGGCGGTCGACGCCAGCCTGATCGCCTATCTGTGGCCGCTCTTGATCGTCGTCGGCTCGGCGCTGCTGCCGGGCGAGCGGCTGCGCTGGCACCACGTCGCCGGCGCGCTCCTCGGCCTCGCCGGCGCGTTCCTGATCGTCTCAAAGGGCGGCGGCCTCGCCTTCGACGGCTCTCACGCCTTCGGCTACGCCATGGCCGGCCTGTGCGCGCTGACATGGTCGGCCTATTCGCTGGCCTCGCGGCGCTTCCCCGCCGTTCCCACCAGCGTGGTGACGTGGTTCTGCGCCGCCACCGCGCTTCTGTCGCTCGGCTGCCATCTCCTGCTCGAGCAGACCGTCTGGCCGCAGGGAGCCGGCCAGTGGCTGGCCGTGCTCGGCCTCGGGCTGATGCCGGTCGGCGCCGCCTTCTACACCTGGGACCACGGCGTCAAGCACGGCAACATCCAGGTTCTCGGCGCGGCGAGCTATGCCGCGCCGCTGCTGTCGACGCTGGTGCTGATCGCCGCCGGCATGGCCGAGCCCACCGCGCGCATCCTCGTCGCCTGCGTGCTCATCACTGCCGGCGCGGTGCTGGCGGCGAAGTCGATGCTGTTTTCCCGCGGGGCCGAACCCGAAGGAGAGACCCGATGACGACGCTGCCCTTCGCAGGCGGGATCGATTCGCTTCCCAACGGCACGCTTCTGTTGTCCGCCATCGCGGCCCTGCTCTATCTGCCGGTGCAGGCGCGCGCGCCGTCGCTGCGGCGCAGCTTCGTAAAGACCGCCGCGACGGCGCTGCTGGCGGCACTCGCCTACATTCAGGGCGGCCCTGTCCTGCTCGTCGCGGCGCTGGCGCTGAGCGCGGCCGGCGACTTCTTCCTGTCGCGCGACGGCGAGGAGTCGTTCCTGGCCGGGCTGGCGAGCTTCCTCGCCGCGCACATCGCCTATGTGCCGCTGTTCCTGTCGGTCGGCGGCGGGACGGACATCCTTCTCTGGCAGCCGTGGCGGATCGGCATCGCCGTCCTCGCCATCGTCGGGGCTGGGCTGCTGCTGCGCCTTCTGCTGCCGGCCGCCGGCCCGAAAATGCAGGGTCCGGGCATGCGGGTTCCCGTCGCGGTCTACACCGCCGCGATCCTCGCCATGCTCCTGGCGGCGGCGACCGTGCCGGCGCCGATCATCCTGATCGGGGCGGCGCTGTTCGTGGCCTCCGATTCGCTCCTCGCCATCGGCCGCTTCCTGCTGCCGGCGGGCTCGCCGCGGCAGCGGCCGCTCGGCACGGCGGTCTGGATCTTCTACTATCTGGCGCAGGCCGCGATCACGCTCGGCTTCCTGCTCTAGGTAGGAGTTTAATCAAACTATTATCAAGATTGACTGATTCTGGTTGCGGAAGGGTCCGCGACGCACGTTCGCTTCTTCCATTCGGCGACCGTCTTCTGGTCGATGCCGTAGCGCTTGGCCAGAGCTCTCGGGCTCTCCTGACTATTTTGTATCGCTCGACGGACCGCCGCTGTCGTCGTGGCGCTCCCATGCAGAACCTGGCCCATAGCGCATCCCTCCATTCCCGCGAGAAGATTGCACCATCAAAACCCGGGATCAAACAGCTAGCGCTGCGGGTTGAGCCGCTCCGGCGGGATGCGCACGGTCATCTCGCCCTTGCTCGGCTCGACATAGACCGCCAGCGCGTACATCGCGCCATAGGCGAGCCCGCCCAGCACGGCCAGTATCGTCAGAAACCTGAACAATGTCGGCATCGGCCCGCCTTCGATCCCCGTCCGCGATTCTTGTCCGCGATGTTTGCCCGCGATCTTTATCCGCCGGGGTCGCGCGCATGCGCGCCGTGGCGGCCCGTGCCGTTATGGGACGCCGATGCCGTCATTTCAAGGACCGCGCGCCGCCCGGCCGCTTGACGCAACCCTCCTTTTGATGTCGATACCGCCACGACTGAAGGGCGCCGGCGAGGCAAGGGCGATGACGGACGAGCCATTGACGGATTGCGCAGCAACGGTCCGCGACCGGCTGCAAGACCGCGTCATCGTCTTCGTCGGCCTGATGGGCGCGGGCAAGACCGCCATCGGCAAGCGCGTCGCCCAGTTGCTCGGCCTGCCGTTCGTCGACAGCGACCACGAGATCGAGGCGGTGTCGCGCATGACCATCCCCGAACTGTTCGAGACCTATGGCGAGCCGGAATTCCGCGCGCTCGAACAGCGGGTGATCGAGCGGCTGCTGCGCGAGGGGCCGTGCGTGGTCTCGACCGGCGGCGGCGCGTTCATGAACGCGCAGACCCGCAATGCCATCGCCGCGCGCGGCGTCTCGCTGTGGCTGAAGGCCGAGCTCGACCTTCTGATGGAGCGGGTCGGGCGCAACCAGAACCGGCCGCTGCTGAAGAATCCCGATCCGCGCGGCGTGATGCAGCGGCTGATGGACGAGCGCTACCCCGTCTATGCCCAGGCCGACATCATGATGGAGACCCGCGACGCCAACCGCGAGATCATCGCCGACGAGGCGTTGCAGGCGCTGTCGGATCATCTGCAAAGACAGGTTGAGGAAGGGGCGAGCCAATGACCGCCGACGAAAGCCAGATCGAGACCGTGCGCGTCGAGCTCGGCGCGCGCGGTTACGACATCCTGATCGGCGACGGCCTGATGGCGCGCGCCGGCGCCGAGATCGCGGCGCGGCTGCCGGGCGTGCGCGCGGCCATCGTCACCGACGCCAATGTCGCCGCCGCCCACGCGGCGGCGCTGTCGGCGAGCCTCGCCGCCGCCGGCATCGACGCCACGACGGTGGCGATCGCGCCCGGCGAGAGAGCCAAGAGCTTCGCCGTGCTCGAGGAGGTGGTCGATGCCCTGCTCGCCGCCCGGCTGGAGCGCGGCGACGTCGTCATCGCGCTCGGCGGCGGCGTGGTCGGCGATCTCGCCGGCTTCGTCGCCGGCATCGTCCGGCGCGGCATGAAATTCGTCCAGATGCCGACCTCGCTGCTGGCGCAGGTCGATTCCTCCGTCGGCGGCAAGACCGGCATCAACAGCCCGCGCGGCAAGAACCTCGTCGGCGTCTTCCAGCAGCCGGCGCTGGTCGTCGCCGACACCGGCGCGCTCGACACGCTGCCCGAGCGCGAGTTCCGCGCCGGCTATGCCGAGGTCGCCAAATACGGCCTGATCGACCGGCCCGACTTCTTCGCCTGGCTGGAGGCCAACTGGCGCGAGGTGTTCGCGGGCGGCCCGGCGCGCACCCGCGCCATCGCCGAATCCTGCCGCGCCAAGGCCGCCGTTGTCGCGCGCGACGAATACGAGACCGGCGACCGGGCGCTGCTCAATCTCGGCCACACCTTCGGCCATGCGCTGGAGGCCGCGACCGGCTACGACAGCGCCCGGCTCGTCCATGGCGAGGGCGTCGCCATCGGCATGGCGCTGGCGCACCGCTTCTCGGCGCGCCTCGACCTCGCCAGCCCCGACGACGCCGCCCGCGTCGAGGCGCATCTTGCGGCGGTCGGCTTGCCGGTCTCGCCGGGCGGGATACCGGGCGAGCTGCCGGGGCCGGAGCGGATGCTCGACTACATCGCGCAGGACAAGAAGGTCGCGCGCGGCGCCCTGACCTTCATCCTGACCCGCGGCATCGGCCGGTCCTTCATCGCCAGGGACGTCGCGGCCGCCGACGTCCTCGCCTTCCTGCGCGAGGCGATGGCGCCGGAGCGGGGCGGATGAACGCGACGGCGGCGCTGGCGCTCGCGCTGCTGCCGCTGGCGGCGGTGCTGGCGGCGGCGCTGTTCCATCGCCCGCTGCTCGGGCTGTTCGGGGTCGAGATCGCCCCGATCGCGCCGGTGCTGTCGGCGCGCGACGAACTGCGCGACACGATGGACGTTCTCCACCGCGAGGGCGCGGTGGTCAAGCAGGATCGCGACCGCATGGGCGGGCTGCTCGACCTAGCCGAGCTCGAGGTCTGCGACGTCATGGTCCATCGCACCCACATGCGCTCGCTCGACGCCGGCGCGCCGCCCGAGGCGCTGGTGCGCGAGGTGCTGCAAAGCCCGCACACCCGCATGCCTCTGTGGCGCGGCGAGCCCGACAACATCATCGGCGTCGTCCACGCCAAGGACCTTTTGCGCGCGCTCAACGAGGCGGCTTACGATTTCTCGAAGATCGACATTGCGAAGCTCGCGGCCAAGCCGTGGTTCGTGCCGGACACCACCACGCTTCAGGACCAGTTGAACGCCTTCCTGCGGCGCAAGGTCCATTTCGCCATCGTCGTCGACGAATATGGCGAGGTCGAGGGGCTGGTGACGCTGGAGGACATCATCGAGGAGATCGTCGGCGACATCGCCGACGAGCACGACATCGAGGTGCAGGGCGTGCGCCAGGAGGCCGACGGCTCGGTCGTGGTCGATGGCGCGGTGCCGATCCGCGACCTGAACCGCGCCCTCGACTGGGACCTGCCCGACGACGAGGCGACGACGATCGCCGGCCTCGTCATCCACGAGGCGCAGTCGATCCCGCGCGAGCGGCAGGCCTTCACCTTCCACGGCAAGCGCTTCATCGTCATGAAGCGCGAGAAGAACCGCATCACGCGGCTGCGGATCAGGCCGGCCGGGACCGGCTGACCTTTTGCCCGCGGCCGCGCCTATCTGCGGCTCACCCACGCGCCGGCCTTGCCATAGCGCTCGCCGGCGAACTTCTCCGGCGCCAGCAGGGTGCCGAGCGCTTCCATCTCCTGCGGCGACAGGACGATGCCGGCGGCGGCGACGTTCTGCTCCAGATGCCCGATCTTGCGCGCGCCCGGGATCGGCACGATGAAGTCGCCCCGGTTGACCACCCATGCCAGCGCGAGCTGGGCGGCGGTGATGCCCCTGGCCTGCGCCATCTCCTCGAGGATCGTCACCAGCGCGGCGTTGGCGGCCATGTTCTCGGCGCTGAAGCGGGGGATCTTGTGGCGGAAGTCGTTCGCGCCGAAATCCTCGGGCTTGCGGATGCTGCCGGTCAGGAAGCCGCGCCCGAGCGGGCTGAACGGCACGAAGCCGACGCCGAGCGCGCGGCAGGCGTCGAGGATCTCGCCTTCCGGGTTGCGGGTCCACAGCGAATATTCGCTCTGGAGGGCGGCGATCGGGTGGACGGCATGGGCCCGGCGCAGCGTGGCGGCATCGACCTCGGAAAGGCCGAGCGCGCGCACCTTGCCTTCGCGGACCAGTTCGGCCATGGCGCCGACCGTGTCCTCGATCGGCACCTCGGGGTCGAGCCGGTGCTGGTAGAACAGGTCGATCGTCTCGACGCCGAGCCGCTTCAGAGACGCTTCCGCGACCGCGCGCACATGCGCGGGCCGGCTGTCGAAGCCGATCATGGCGTCGGAGCCCTTGCGGGCCGGATCGAGCCGGAAGCCGAACTTGGTTGCGATCACGACCTTGTCGCGGAACGGCTTCAACCCCTTGCCGACCAGGATCTCGTTGTCGAACGGGCCGTACATCTCGGCGGTGTCGAAGAAGGTGACGCCGAGCTCGACCGCCCGGTGCAGGGTGCGGATCGCGTCCGCCTCGTCCTGGCCGCCATAGGCGTGGCTCATGCCCATGCAGCCGAGCCCGACCGCCGAGACCACGAGGTCGGGGCCGAGCCGGCGCGTCGCGAGCGGGGCGTCCGCGGTCCGGGTCATGGTCTTTCCTTCCTCTTTCACCCCTTCCTCGCTCACCATCGCCTCGGCTCGCCCGGGGCGGCGGCCTCGATGGCGAAGGCATGGACGGTGTCGGCCAGCTCCCCGGCGACGAGGGCGTTGATCGCGCGGTGGCGCTCGACCCGGCTCATGCCGGAAAAGGCGTCGGCGACGATGCGCAGCCTGAGATGGGTCTCGCCCATGCCGTCGAAATGCTCCTGATGGCCGGCGTGAAGATGGCTTTCGTTGATGACTTCCAGATGCTGCGGCGAAAACGCCGCGGCGAGCTTGTTCTCGATGGTCTCACGGATGGACAAGACAGCCTCCTTTCACCATATAGGGCTGGCAAGGCGCAGGGATCGGCGGCCCGATTCATACCCCCGATTGATTCATACCCCTGATTCAAGCCGGTGGGCGATCATCCGGCAAATGTCAATTCTTGTATCGCGTTGCGAAGCGCCGATAATCGGCGGCGAGCTTCGCCCCGGGACCCGATGAAACCCTATTCGAAATATTTCGAGAAGATCAGGATTCGCCCCGACGCGGAGAAACAGGCGCGCGGCGGCGCGCCCGCCTGCCAGTGGGACGGCTGCGAGGGCGCCGGCACCCATCGCGCGCCCGTCGGGCGCATGCGCGAGGGCGAGTATTTTCGCTTCTGCTTCGATCACGTCCGGGAATACAATAAGAATTTCAACTATTTCTCCGGTGTTCCCGACTCGGATGTCGCCCGCTTCCAGAAGGAGGCGCTGACCGGCCATCGTCCGACCTGGAAGATGGGGGCCAACGGCCACGCGCGCACCGCGCCCGATTTTGCCCAGAAACGGTCGGGCGCGGCCGGCTATTACAACCGCACGCGCGACCCCTTCGGCATGTTCGGCGACGAGCCGCATGGCGGGCGCCCGCGCATGCGCAAGCTGAAGACGCTTGAGGCCAAGGCCATGGAAACGCTTGGCCTTGAAATGAATGCGTCTGGCGAAGCCATCAAGGCGCGCTATAAGGAACTGGTCAAGCGCCATCATCCCGACGCCAATGGCGGCGACAGGGCCTCCGAGGAGCGCTTCCGCGACGTGCTCCAGGCCTATCGCGTGCTCAAGCAGGCGGGGCTCTGCTAGGCAGACGGATTCGGACGGGCGGATTCGGACGGGCGGGTTTGTGTTCGGCGGCGCTTCTGCTAGATACGCCGGCGAAATCTGGGACAAATGCCGGCGCAAGACTTGGCTTGCGCGTGTGGAGACAGCATGAACAAGGTCGATCGCGACATCGCCAACCTCCCCGACACCACCGTGTCGGTCAAGGAAACCTTCGGCTTCGACACCAACATGGTGGTGCCGGCCTACTCGGCCCCGTCCGAGCACGTGCCGGACATCGATCCCGACTACCTGTTCGACCGCCAGACGACGCTCGCGATCCTGTCCGGCTTCGCCTACAACCGGCGCGTGATGGTGTCGGGCTATCACGGCACCGGCAAGTCGACCCATATCGAGCAGGTGGCGGCCAGGCTGAACTGGCCTTGCGTGCGCATCAACCTGGACAGCCACGTTTCCCGCATCGATCTCGTCGGCAAGGACGCCATCGTCGTCAAGGACGGCATGCAGGTGACGGAGTTCCGCGACGGCATTCTGCCCTGGGCCTACCAGCACAACATCGCCCTCGTCTTCGACGAGTACGATGCCGGCCGCCCCGACGTGATGTTCGTCATCCAGCGGGTGCTGGAATCGTCGGGCCGCCTGACGCTGCTCGACCAGTCCAGGGTCATCCGCCCGCACCCGGCGTTCCGCCTGTTCGCCACCGCCAACACGGTCGGCCTCGGCGACACCACCGGCCTCTACCACGGCACGCAGCAGATCAACCAGGCGCAGATGGACCGCTGGTCCATCGTCACCACGCTGAACTACCTGCCGCACGACAAGGAAGTCGCGATCATCCTGGCCAAGGCCAAGCACTTCCAGAACGAGAAGGGCCGCGACATCGTCGACAAGATGGTGCGCGTCGCCGACATGACGCGCTCGGCCTTCGTCAACGGCGATCTGTCGACGGTGATGAGCCCGCGCACGGTCATCATGTGGGCAGAGAACGCCGAGATATTCGACGATGTCGGCTTCGCCTTCCGGCTGACGTTCCTGAACAAGTGCGACGAGCTGGAGCGGTCGGTGGTGGCCGAGTTCTACCAGCGCGCCTTCGGCGAGGAACTGCCGGAAAGCGCCGCCAACATCGCGCTGGGGTAAAAGCCCTTGGCCAAGCCCGGCGACAATGTCCGCGACCGGCCCGTCAAGGGCGGCGACGCCGACGTCTTCAAGCGCGCGGTCACGGTGTGCGTGCGCGCGCTCGCCGGCGACGGCGAGCTCGAGGTTTCCTTCTCCAAGGAGCGGCCGGGCATCGCGGCCGAGCGCGTGCGCCTGCCCGAGCTGCCAAAGAAGCCGACGCTTGCCGACGTTTCTGTGACGCGGGGGCTGGGCGATTCGATGGCGTTGCGCCGCGCCCGCCACGACCCGCGCCTGCATGTCAAGCTCGCGCCCGAGGGCCAGCAGGCCCGCGCCATCTTCGACGCGGTCGAGCAGGCCCGCGTCGAGGCCATCGGCGCCCGCGCCATGGCCGGCGTCGCCGACAATATCGGCCACATGCTCGAGGACCGCTACGCCCGCGCCAACCTGGCCGGCGTCACCGACCGGGCCGACGCGCCGCTGGAGGAGGCGGTGGCGCTGATCGTGCGCGAACGGCTGACCGGCCGGCCGGCGCCGAGATCCGGCGAGCAGCTCGTCAATCTGTGGCGCGGCTGGGTCGAGGACAAGGCCGGCGGCGACCTCGACGGGCTCCTGGGCTCGCTCGACGACCAGCAGGCCTTCGCCCGCCACATCCGCGACATGCTGGTGTCGATGGAGATGGCCGAGGAGTTGGCCGAGGACCAGCAGGACGACGAGACCCAGGACGACGACCCCGACCAGCCGCAGGGCGAGGAAAACAGCGAGGACGGCGGCGAGGACGACCAGGGCGCCGAGCCGTCGCAGGCCGAGGACGCGGACACCTCCGCCGAGGACCAGGAGGCCGGCGAGAGCGAGGCGGCCGACGCCTCCGCCGACGACTTTTCCGAGGACGAGGACCTCGACGCCGAGACGCCGGGCGAGACCAAGCGCCAGGACAACCCGTTCTCGAACTTCGCCAAGGAATTCGACTACAAGGTCTTCACCACCGAGTTCGACGAGATGGTCGGCGCCGAGGAGCTGTGCGACGAGGAAGAGCTCGACCGGCTGCGCGCCTTCCTCGACAAGCAGCTCGCCAACCTGCAAGGCATCGTCGGGCGGCTGGCCAACCGCTTGCAGCGCCGGCTGATGGCGCAGCAGAACCGCTCGTGGCAGTTCGACCTCGAGGAAGGGGTGCTCGACACCGCCCGCCTGGTGCGCGTCGTCATCGACCCGATGCAGCCGCTCTCCTTCAAGTGGGAGAGCGACGCCCGCTTCCGCGACACCGTGGTGACGCTCCTGATCGACAATTCCGGCTCGATGCGCGGCCGGCCGATCACGGTCGCCGCCACCTGCGCCGACATCCTGGCCCGCACGCTGGAGCGTTGCGGCGTCTCGGTCGAGATCCTCGGCTTCACCACGCGGGCGTGGAAGGGCGGGCAGTCGCGCGAGAAATGGCTGAAGGAGGGCAAGCCGGCCAGTCCCGGCCGCCTCAACGACCTGCGCCACATCGTCTACAAGTCGGCCGACGCGCCGTGGCGGCGGGCGCGGCGCAATCTCGGCCTGATGATGCGCGAGGGGCTCTTGAAGGAGAACATCGACGGCGAGGCGCTGCTGTGGGCGCACAGCCGCCTGATCGCCCGGCCCGAGCAGCGCAAGATCCTGATGATGATCTCCGACGGCGCGCCGGTCGACGATTCCACGCTGTCGGTCAATCCCGGCAACTATCTCGAACGCCACCTGCGCGGCGTCATCGAGCTGATCGAGACGCGCTCGCCGGTCGAGCTTCTGGCCATCGGCATCGGCCACGACGTGACGCGCTACTATCGCCGCGCCGTCACCATCGTCGATGCCGAGGAGCTGGCCGGCGCGATGACCGAGCAGCTCGCCGCCCTGTTCGGCGAGGAGACCCAGCGCGGCTCGCGCCGGGCCGCCGGCCGGCGATGAGACCTGTCCTCGCCGCCATCCTGTTCGCGGCGGGACTGGTTTTCGGGACGGCGGCGCGGGCGGAAGCGCCTTTCCCCGTCGCCGTCGAAAGCCGGCCGATCGCCAATTTCCAGCTCGGATCGGACGAGACGCGCTTCGGCGCGCTGGAATTCGCCGGCGGCTTCGAGATGCGCTCGTCGGAACGCGCCTTCGGGCAATTGTCGGCGCTGCGCTTCCTCACGCCGGGGCGCGACTTCGTCGGCGTCGCCGACCATGGCTACTGGTTCTTCGGCCGGATTCTTCGTGACGACAAGGGCGCGCCGCGCGGCGTCGAGCATTTCCGCATGCAGGCGATGGCCGACGCGGCCGGCAGGGCGCTCGACCAAAAGCGCATGGCCGACGCCGAGGGGCTGGAGGTGAAGGACGGCGTCGCCACCGTTTCGTTCGAGCGCAACGCGCGGCTGGTCGAATACGCGCTCGACCCGGACGGCCCCGGCGCGAACGGCATGGCCGACGCGCGGCGTGATATCGACTTCGTCATCCCACGCCATGAACTGCGGAACAATCAGGGGCTGGAGACGGTGGCGCGCGCACCGCGGGACGGGCCGCTCGCCGGCGCGCGCGTCGTCGTCGCCGAGCGCAGCCTCGACCAGAACGGCGACATCTTCGCGGCCGTCGTCGAGGGGCCGGGCAAGGGCGTGTTCAAGGTCAGGCGCCGCGACGGCTTCGACGTCACCGACGGCGTATTCCTTCCCGAGGGCGTATTCGGCGGCGACCTCGTCCTGCTCGAGCGCCGGCTGTCGCTCGCCTCGGGCGTGGCGATGCGGGTGCGGCGCATCGACGGCGCGGCGGTCAAGCCCGGCGCGCTGGTCGACGGCGAGGTGCTGATGCAGGCCGACCTCGCCTATCGCATCGACAACATGGAAGGGCTCGACGCCTGGGTGCGCCAGGACGGCGCGACCGTGCTGTCGATCGTCTCCGACGACAACCAGTCGTTCCTGCAACGGACGCTTTATCTGGAGTTCGTGGTGAGGGAATAAGGGAGCCGGGGAATATGTTTCCGGTTGCGGCTGGCCGCGGCGCTTTTACCTACTCCCCTACGATCGCCTTCTCCACCCGCGTCCTGATCTCGTTGAGCGAGAACGGCTTGGCCACCACGTCGATGACGATGCGCTCGAGGTCGCCGGCGCGTTCGCGCTGGTCGGCATAGCCGGTCATGAGCAGGATCTTGAGGCCGGGAAACTCGCCGGCCGCGCGCTTCGCCATCTCGATGCCGTCCATCGCCGGCATGCGGATGTCGGACAGCACCAGGTCGAAGCCGCCTTGCGCCTCGCGAATCGTGGCCAGGCCGAGATCGCCGTCGTCGGCGGTCTCGACCGCATGGCCGCAGGCGGCGATGGCGCGGGCGGTGAAGCCGCGCACCGATTCGTCGTCCTCGACGATCAGGACCCGCGCCACGTCACGCATCTCCCCTGACGATGCCGACGAAAGGCAGCTCGCGGAAGGCGTGGCCGACATCCATGCCGTAGCCGACGACGAAATAGTCCGGGCATTCGAAGCCGACGAAATCGGCGTCGAGGTCGGCCTGGCGCTTCTCGCGCTTGTCGAGGAGGACGGCGATGGACACGCTCTTCGCCCCGCGCGACAGCATCAGCTCGCTGGTGTATTTCAGCGTCTTGCCGGATTCGAGGATGTCGTCGATCAGCAGCACGTCGCGCCCCGCGACCTCGTTGTCGATGTCGCGCAGCACCCTGACCTCGCCCGAGGTGGTGCCGGCGCCGTAGCTGGAGATGAAGATGAACTCGACTTCCGGCGACAGGCCGGTGTCGTGCATGGCGCGGATCAGGTCGGCGGCGAAGACGAACGATCCCTTCAGGATCGAGATGACGAGCAGGTCGTCATAATCGCGTTCGGCGATCTCCTTGGCGAGCTCGAGGTTGCGCCTGGCGATCGCGGAGGCGCTGAACAGCACCTCGATATCCTTGCCCCGCACCACTGGCATCAGCGTCCACCTTCCTCGAATGCGACGGAAACCGTCTTGACCCCGCTCTCCGGCGCTTCGAGCCGGCTGGAAAATGAATAGCGGTCCCCTGGTTTCAATTCCGTATCCCGGGTCGCGAGCCGGTAGCGCGTGACGCCGCCCTCGTTGGCCGTGACCGCGATCTCGATCGGCGGCAGCTTCAGCGCCGCGCCGCCCCGGTTCTCGGCGCGACCGTCGACGAACAGCACGCTGCGGCCGTCGCGGCGCTCGACGCGGCTTTGCACGTCGGCGATGTGGAGCGGGCCGCCGGCGGCGGCGGCGGGGGCCTGCCCGTCGCGGACGACGAGCGCGTGGCCGCCGGAAAACCAGAAGGCGAGCGCGACGGCGACCAGCCCGAAGACCCAGAAGAAGACGCCGCCCGGCCGCGTCCCGCCTTTGGCCTCGGCGGCCCGGCTTTTCAGGAACTCCATGCCGGCGGCCGGCACGCCGGCATCGGCGAAGCGCGCGGGCGCGCCGCTTCCCGTGGGCGGCACCGTCTCGTATTGCGCGTCGGACACGTCACCGCCCCGGCCCGCGCCCATGCGCGGCCCCTCCTTGCGCGGCCCGGCCACGCGCGCGGCCCCCTCGGACATGATTTCGCCGGAAACCGGGCGTGCCCTGTAAGCATCGGTGTCGGCATGGTCGTGGTCAGGGGGAATGTCCTGCTCCATGCGGCCGGTTTCCTTTCGCGGTCTTCGCCCACGGCTAGTCGGAAATGATTAACGCTTCGCTGTCCGGACTGCCAGCGCCCGCCGGCCTTAACCTCGCATTAACCATAACAATGGGAGGTCTGGGCATTGCCGCCGACCGGCCGCGACCGCGCGCCGCCGGACGGCCGCCCGCCGCAGACCCAGAGGAATTCCAGTGATTCGCTTCGAGAATGTCGGGCTGAGATACGGCATGGGACCGGAGATTCTCCGCGACATCTCGTTTCACCTGCCGGAGCGGTCGTTCCAGTTCCTGAGCGGCCCGTCCGGCGCCGGCAAGACCACGCTGCTCAGGCTGCTGTTCCTGTCGCTGAAGCCGACGCGGGGCCTGATCACCGTGTTCGGCAAGGACCGCTCGCGCATCACCGCGCACGACCTGCCGCACATGCGCCGCCGCATCGGCGTCGTCTTCCAGGACTTCCGGCTGCTCGACCACATGACGACCTACGAGAACGTCGCGCTGCCGCTGCGCGTGCGCGGGCGCGAGGAGGCGAGCTATCGCGCCGACGTGGTCGAGCTCTTGAAATGGGTCGGCCTCGGCGAGCGCATGCACGTCCTGCCGCCGGTGCTGTCGGGCGGCGAGAAGCAGCGCGCGGCGATCGCCCGCGCCCTGATCGAGCAGCCGCGCATCCTGCTGGCCGACGAGCCGACCGGCAATGTCGATCCGCCGCTGGCGCGCCGGCTGTTGCGGCTGTTCATCGAGCTGAACCGGCTGGGGACGGCGGTGATCATCGCCACCCACGACCTCGGCCTGATGGAGCAGGTCGACGCGCGGCGCATGGTGCTCGAAGGCGGGCGGCTCGAAATCCATGACTGAGCCGCGCCAGCTTGCCGAGACCGTGGCGCGGCTCCTGCCGGGGCTGAGAGGCCGGCGCGCGCCGCGGCGCCGGATGACGCCGATCGTGCCGTCGCAGAACGTAGCCGGCAGCGCGCTGATCCTGGTCATCGCCATCATGACCTTCCTGTCGTGCCTGACGCTCGGCGCGGTGACGCTGGTGCGCGACACGGCCTCGGCCTGGCAGACGCAGATCGCCCGCGAGGCGACGATCCAGATCAAGCCGCGCGACGGCCTCGACATGGAGGCGGCGCTGGCGGCCGCACAGCGGGTCGCCGCCGGCTTTTCCGGCGTGCGGACGGCGACCGTCGTCGACCGCGGCGCGACGCAGCGGCTGCTCGAGCCGTGGCTCGGCGCGGGCTTCGACCTCGACGAGCTGCCGGTGCCGCGGCTCGTCATCGTCACCATCGACCCGGCCAGCCCGCCCGACTTCATCGCGCTGCGCGCGGCGCTGGCGGAGGCGGTGCCCGAGGCCATCCTCGACGACCACCGCACCTGGGTCGACCGGCTGATCGCGATGGCCAACACCACGGTCGCCATCGGCGTCTCGGTGCTGGCGCTGATGCTGGCCGCCACCGTGCTCGCCATCGTCTTCGCCACGCGCGGCGCCATGGCCGGCAACGGCCACATCATCGAGGTGCTGCATTTCGTCGGCGCCGAGGCGCGCTTCATCGCGCGCGAGTTCCGCCGCCACTTCCTCGTCACCGGCATGAAGGGCGCGGCCGCCGGCGGGCTGGCGGCGATCGCCGTCTTCGTCGCCTTCTCGTGGTGGTCGTCGCGCAACCTCGCCACGCCGCAGGGCGACCAGGCCGCCGCCCTGTTCGGCAACTTCGCCATCGGCGCGGCCGGCTATCTCGGCGTGGCGATGATCGTGCTCGTCGTCGGCGGGCTGACGGCGGCGACCTCCCACCTGACGGTGGTGTCGTATCTCGGCGACCTCGACACCACGCGCCGCGACGGCTGAGCCGGGGATGCGACGTCGCGGCAGTTCATACCGGCGGCGAAGACGGCTATCCTTCGCCGTATTTCGCAGCTAACGATTGCCGCCATGAAGGGGCCGGAACCGAGACATGAAGCCGCCGGGGCGAGGACGCGGCCGCGCAGCCTGCGCGTCGCCGGCATCGCGCTCGCGGTGCTGTTCGGCGGCGCGCTCGCCTTTCTCGGCGGGTTCGCGGCCTTCGCCAGCCACGTCGCGCGGCTGACCACGCCCTCCGAGCTCGCCGCGGCCGACGCCATCATCGTGCTGACCGGCGGCGAGAAGCGTCTCGACACTGCCGTCGACCTGCTGAAATCGGGCAAGGGCGAGCGCCTGCTCATCAGCGGCGTCCACCCGGCGGCCGGGCTGTCCGACCTCCAGCGCGCGACCGGCGGCGACGCCCGCCTGTTCAAATGCTGCGTCGACATCGACCATGCCGCGCTCGACACCGTCGGCAATGCCGAGGAAAGCGCCAAATGGGTGACGGACCACGCCTATGACCGCGTCATCGTCGTCACCAACAACTACCACATGCCGCGCAGCCTGCTCGAATTGAAGCGGCTGA
>JBDHTD010000043.1:0-23228 GCA_039808485.1 Aquamicrobium sp.
TTGAAATAGAGGATCGGCATCAGGAAGCGGTCGCAGGCCGGGTCGCGGTCGTAATAGGCCTGGATGTCGATGCGCACGGTTGCGCCCCATTCCGGCGCGGCGCGCAGCATCGCCTGGTAGGTCTGGCGGATCAGGTCGGCGCCGAGGTCGGGATGGCCGAGCCGCTCGGCCAGGCGGTGGATGACGGCGTCCTCCAGCCGGTCGTGGTTCAGCACCGTGGCGTAGAGGAAAGCCGCCAGCAGCGGATCGTTCTCGACCGCCTGCGCCGCTTCGCTCCGGACCGCGCTCCAGATCGGATCGACGGGCTTCAGCGTCTTGTGGCTGATCGCGTTTGCGCCGCTCATCGGATGTTTCCTTCTCAAACGCCTTGCTTCGGCGATTGCCGAACCATAATCCAAAAGCAAGGTCAACCAAACCGCATTTTGTTTAACGCGGATTCAATGGGACAGATGCAGCCTCGATGAACGAAAATGGACAAACCGGTTTCCTGCGGGTCGAGCGACGCGACGACGGCGTCGTCGCCGTCACCATCGACCGCCCGGCGCGCAAGAACGCGATGACTCAAGGCATGTGGCGCGAGATGGCGGCGCTGTTCGCGGCATTCGCGGACGACGCCGCGGTGCGCGCGGTCGTCCTGCGCGGCGAAGGCGGCGATTTCTGCGCCGGGGCCGACATCGGCGAGTTCGAGACCGTGCGCGGCGACGCGGCAAGCGCCCGCGTCTACGAGGCCGACAACTCGGCCGCCTTCGCCGCGATCCACGACTGCCCCGTTCCCACCATCGCCGCGATCGGCGGCATCTGCTTCGGCGGCGGCTTCGGGCTTGCGGCCTCCTGCGACATCAGGATCGCCTCGGCCGATTCGACCTTCAGCGTGCCCGCGGCCAGGCTCGGCCTCGCCTATCCGGTCGATGCCATGGCCGACATCGTCCATGCCGTCGGCCCGCAGATGGCGAAATACATGACCTATTCCGCCGCGCGCCTCGACGCCCAGGCCGCGCGCGCCGCCGGCTTCCTGCTCGAGGTCGTGGACGAAAGCGAACTCGGCGCGCGCGCCGACGCGCTGGCGACGGCGATCGCCGCCAACGCGCCGCTGTCGATCAGGGCGTCCAAGGCGTCGATCAACGCCACCTTGAGCGCCGATGCCGCGGACGCCGCCGACGCCGTCGCGCTGGGCGATGCGACGTTCGAAAGCGCGGACTACGCCGAAGGCCGCGCCGCCTTCCGCGAAAAGCGCCCTGCCCGCTTTTCGGGTCGCTGATCGGTTTTCGGGTGTACATAAAGGGAACATCGCCTAGCTTATGGCGATGACGACGATTCCCAACCTCAAGGCCCGCCACCATCTCATCGCGCTGAGCGGCCTCGGTAGCCCTGGTAGCTCTGGCGGCGGGGCGGGTCCGATACGGCGGCCGCAGCTTCTGCAAACCGTCCGCGACCTCGGCTTCGTCCAGGTCGACAGCGTCAACGTGCTGGAGCGCGCCCATCACCACATCCTGTTCTCGCGCGGGACGGGCTATCGCCGCGCCGACCTTTCCGCGCTGATCGAGAAGGACAGGAGCCTGTTCGAGAACTGGACGCACGACGCCTCGATCATCCCGTCGAGCTTCTTTCCCTACTGGAAGCATCGCTTCGCCGGCGAGAAGGCGAGGCTGCGCACGCGCTGGAAACGCCATTTCGGCGCGGAGGATTTCGACGCCGACATCGCCCGCGTCCACGACCGCATCGCCCGCGACGGGCCGGCGATGGCGCGCGACTTCGAGGGCGACAAGCCGAGTTCGGGCTGGTGGGACTGGCATCCGTCGAAGGCGGCGCTCGAATATATGTGGCGCACCGGCGAACTGGCGATCACCCGGCGCGAGGGCTTCCAGAAGGTCTACGACCTGACCGAGCGGGTCATCCCGCAGGAGGATTTCCGGGCGGAGGTGGACCGTTCCGCCTTCATCGGCTGGGCTTGCCGGCAGGCGCTGTCGCGCCTCGGCTTCGCCACGCGCGGCGAGATCGCCGCCTTCTGGGCGCTGGTCGCGCCGCAGGAGGTAGACGAATGGATCGGCCACAACCGCGCCGAACTGGTGCCGGTGCGCGTCGAGGCGACGGATGGGGGCAAGCCGCGGTCGGCCTTCGCCCTGCCCGGCGCGGCCGAGGCCGCGCTCGACGCGCCGGTCCCGCCCGACAGGGTCCGCATCGTCAGCCCGTTCGACCCGCTGATGCGCGACCGGGCGCGGATGGAGCGGCTGTTCGGCTTTTCCTACCGCATCGAGATATTCGTGCCGGAAGCGAAGCGGCAATATGGCTATTACGTCTATCCGGTGCTGCGGGGCGACCGCGTGGCCGGACGCATCGACGTCAAGGCCGAGCGCGAGCGCGACGCGCTCGTCGTCCGCGCCTTCTGGCCGGAAAAAGGCGTCAAGCCGTCCAGGGCATTGCTGGGAAAGCTCGAAGCCGAGCTGGAGCGGCTGCGGCGCTTCGCCGGCGTCCGGCGGGTCGAGCTCGCCGACGGCTGGGTCAGGGCGGCGTGACCCCTATTGCGCCGCCGCCACGCCCGCCAGCCAGTCGCGGAACGCGGTGAAGCCGGGAAGGCCGGCGCTGCGTTCGGGAAAGATCAGCGAATAGGGCGCGCCGACCACGAGGCGGCGGCCGGAGGCGAGGACGAGCCGGCCGGCGGCGAGCTCGGCTTCCGCCAGCACCTGCGGCACCAGCGCGACGCCGAGGCCGGATATGGCGGCGCTGATGACCATGTCGAAATGCTCGAAGCGGTCGCCGCGCAGCACCGAGCGCGCGTCGATGCCGGCGTCGCGGAACCAGTCGAGCCACAGGCTCGGCCGCGTCGTCTGCTGCAACAGCGGCAGGCGCGCCAGCTCGCCGTCGGCGAGCTCGCCGCCTCTCCCGTCCGGCCCTTCGAGCAGGCCCGGCGCGGCGACGACCACGAGCTGCTCGTCCATCAGCGGCACCATCTCGGCGTCGGCCGGCCGCATGTCGGCGCGCTGGATGGCGGCGTCGAACGGGTCGGCGTCGAAATCGACGGCTTCGAGCCGCGAGACGATGTCGAAGGTGACGTCCGGCGCGCGCGCGCGGAAATCCTTCAGCCGCGGCGTCAGCCAGATCTTGGCGAAGGTCGGCAGCACGGCAAGGCGCAGCACGTTGGCGTGGCCGCCGAACGCCATCACCGTCATCGCCGCCTGGCCGAGCTCGGCCAGGATGCTGTCGGCCTCGCGGCGGAAGGCGCGGCCGGCCTCCGACAGCACCAGCCGCTGCTTGACGCGGTGGAACAGCCGCACCCCCAGCCTGTCCTCCAGCGTGCCGAGCGAGCGGCTGACCGCGCTCTGCGTCAGGTTCAGCTCGCCCGCCGCCCGCGTGGCCGAGCCGGTGCGGGCGCAGGCACAGAAGGCATGCAGCTCGTTGATGGTGGGCAGATAGGCATAACGCATGGCGACAATATATCATGAGCAATCCTCATTACCATGCGATTATTGCTTGCTGGCGGCCGACGCGCGCGCGTGCTAGTTCCCGTCGCGAAAGCCGACACGATGCCGGCACGATGGAGGAAGCGACATGGCCGCCGGAGCCGATTCAGGCATGAAGCCGTTTTCGTGGAACGATCCGTTCCTTCTTGACGACCAGTTGACCGAGGACGAGCGTCTGATCCGCGATTCCGCCGCCGCCTTCGCCGCCGAGAAGCTCGCCCCGCGCGTGCAGGAAGCCTATCTCGAGGAAAAGACCGACGCGGGCATTTTCCGCGAGATGGGCGAGGCCGGCCTGCTCGGCGTCACCGTTCCCGAGGAGTATGGCGGCGCGGCCGCCGGCTACGTCTCCTACGGGCTGGTGGCGCGCGAGGTCGAGCGCATCGACTCGGGCTATCGCTCGATGATGAGCGTGCAGTCGTCGCTCGTCATGCACCCGATCTTCGCTTATGGCTCGGAGGAGCAGCGCAGGAAATACCTGCCGAAGCTCGCTTCGGGCGAGTGGATCGGCTGCTTCGGCCTGACCGAGCCGGACGCCGGCTCCGACCCCGGCGGCATGAAGACCCGCGCCGAGAAGACCGAGGGCGGCTATCGCCTCCACGGCTCCAAGATGTGGATTTCCAACGCGCCGATTGCCGACGTGTTCGTCGTCTGGGCGAAGTCGGCGGCACACGACAACCAGATCCGCGGCTTCGTGCTCGAAAAGGGCATGAAGGGTCTTTCCGCGCCGAAGATCGGCGGCAAGCTCTCGTTGCGCGCCTCGATCACCGGCGAGATCGTGCTCGACAATGTCGAGGTCGGCGAGGATGCGCTCCTGCCCAACGTGTCGGGGCTGAAAGGGCCGTTCGGCTGTCTCAACCGCGCCCGCTACGGCATTTCCTGGGGCGCGATGGGCGCGGCCGAGGATTGCTGGTTCCGCGCCCGCCAGTACGGCCTCGACCGCAAGCAGTTCGGAAAGCCGCTCGCCGGCACCCAGCTCTACCAGAAGAAGCTCGCCGACATGCAGACCGAGATCGCGCTCGGCCTTCAGGGGTCCTTGCGCGTCGGCCGGCTGATGGACGAAGGCAGGTTCGCGCCGGAAATGATCTCCCTCGTCAAGCGCAACAATTGCGGCAAGGCGCTCGACATCGCCCGCCAGGCCCGCGACATGCACGGCGGCAACGGCATCCAGGTCGAGTATCACGTCATGCGCCACGCGCAGAACCTGGAGACCGTCAACACCTATGAGGGCACGCACGACGTCCACGCGCTGATCCTCGGCCGGGCGCAGACGGGCATCCAGGCCTTCTTCTAAGTGGACATCCTCCCTGCCGCGTTCTACCTCTCGGGACTTCCCTCCCGAGAGGTTTTTTCATGACGCCTTCCAAGGACATATCGCGGCTCCTCGAAATCATGGCCGCGCTGCGCGCGCCCGGCACCGGCTGCCCGTGGGACGTCGAGCAGACCTTCTCCACCATCGTCCCCTACACGATCGAGGAAGCCTACGAGGTCGCCGACGCGATCGAGCGCGGCGACATGGACGATCTGCGCGACGAGCTCGGCGACCTGCTGCTTCAGGTGGTGTTCCATGCCCGGATGGCCGAGGAAGAGGGCGGGTTCGCCTTCCCCGAGGTGGTCGAGGCGATCACGCGGAAGATGATCCGCCGTCATCCCCACGTCTTCGGCGACGAAGCGGCGCGCGGCGCCGGCATGGCCAAGGGCATGTGGGAGAAGATCAAGGCTGAGGAGAAGGCGGAGAAGCGCGCGGCGCGGCTGGCGCGCGGCCTTGACGCGGAAGACCATGGCAAGGGTTTCCTCGACGGCATTCCGCCTGCCCATCCGGCGCTCACGCGGGCGCTGAAGCTGCAACAGAAGGCCGCCCGCGTCGGCTTCGACTGGAAGGAAGCGCGGCCGATCCTCGACAAGATCGAGGAGGAGATCGGCGAATTGCGCGAGGCGATGGACGGGACGGAAAAGGACCGGATCGCCGACGAGTTCGGCGACGTGCTGTTTTCGCTGGTCAATTTCGGCCGCCATCTCGGCATCGACGCCGAGGATGCGCTGCGCCGCACCAACGCCAAGTTCACCCGCCGCTTCCACCATGTCGAAACCGCGCTCGCCGCGGAAGGCCGCACGCTTGAAGACGCCACGCTCGACGAGATGGAAGCGAAGTGGCAGCGGGCGAAGGCGGGCGAATAGCCGCCTACTTCGCCGCCTTGCCGAAGCGCTGGGCGATGTCGTCGCGGATCGCCTCGGTGGCGCGGATGGTCAGGTCGATGCCCCCGTCCTCGCGGTCCTTGCGCGCCAGCACGTCGCTGTTGCGATAGAGCCAGTCGACCTCGCCGGCGCGCTGCGGCGGCAGGCTGACCTCGACCGTCGCCAGGCTGCCGGCGATGCGCTCCTCGACCAGCGCCGCCAGCCTGTCCACGCCCTCGCCGGTCACGGCCGAAATCGCCACCTGCGGCGCGCTGCCGGCTTCCAGAAGCCGCTCGCGGTCGGGCGCGGCAAGGAGATCGACCTTGTTCCAGACCTCGATCACGCGCTTCTCGTCCTGCGCGTCGATGCCGAGGTCGCGCAGGATGCGCGCGACGTCGTCGGCCTGGGCCGCGGTGTCGGGGTCGGAGATGTCGCGCAGGTGGATGACGAGATCGGCTTCCACCACCTCCTCCAGCGTGGCGCGGAAGGCGGCGACGAGATGCGTCGGCAGGTCGGAGATGAAGCCGACCGTGTCGGACAGGATGACGAGTGTGCCGTGCGGCAGGCGCACGCGCCTGAGCGTCGGGTCCAGCGTCGCGAACAGCATGTCCTCGGCCAGCACGCCGGCGCCGGTCATGCGGTTGAACAGGGTCGACTTGCCGGCATTGGTGTAGCCGACGATGGAGACGATCGGATACGGCACCTTGCGCCGCTTGGCGCGGTGCAGGTCGCGGGTGCGGCGCACCGTCTCCAGCTCGCGCTTCAGCTTGACGATCTTGTCCTGAAGGATGCGCCGGTCGGCCTCGATCTGGGTTTCGCCGGGGCCGCCGAGGAAGCCGGCGCCGCCACGCTGGCGCTCGAGATGGGTCCAGCTCCGGACGAGGCGGCCGCGCTGGTATTCGAGATGGGCGAGCTCGACCTGAAGCGCGCCCTCGCGGGTGCGGGCGCGGCGGCCGAAGATTTCGAGGATGATGCCGGTGCGGTCGAGCACCTTGGCGTCGAGCGCCTTTTCGAGGTTGCGCTGCTGCACCGGCGTCAGCGGGTGATCGACGAAGACGAGCTCGATCTCGCGCTCCTTGACGGCCTCGGCCAGCTCGCCGAGCTTGCCGGTGCCGAGAAGCGTCGCCGGCCGCGGGTCGGCGACGGTGACGATCTCGGCCAGCACGGGGTCGAGGTCGATGGCGCCGGCGAGCCCGACCGCCTCGTCGAGCCGCGCCTGCGGCGAACGCGAGGTGCGCGGCCGGCTATCGTCGGCGCCGGCGCGCAGCTGGCGGGTGAGGACGGGAACGAGGATCGCGGCGCGCGCGGTCGGCGCGCCGCCGGCAGGAGCCGTCGCCGCCGCCCGTTCAGGCTGGCGCGACTTTTCCCCTGCCCGTTGGGATCGCGTCAATCAGGCGTCCTTGTCTTCGGTGTCGAAAAGCTGCACCGGCTGGCTCGGCATGATGGTCGAGATCGCATGCTTGTAGACGAGCTGCGAATGGCCGTCGCGGCGCAGCAGCACGCAGAAATTGTCGAACGAGGTGACAACGCCCGTGAGCTTGACGCCGTTGACGAGGAAAATCGTAAGGGGGTTCTTGCTCTTGCGAACCGAGTTCAGGAACACGTCCTGGAGGTTTTGCGTCCGTTCCGCCATTTTTCTTGTCTTTCGCCCGATCCCAACGGTGTGCGGTTAATAGCGCCTATTTGGGCATATCCTGTCAAGCATGCAGGCATGCTCCCCCGGCCCACGCGAACGAGTCGTCCGTTCCGTATGGTGGCGGTTATCAGGCCGGTATCTTTTCCGCAACGTCAAAAAACAGCCGGCGCAGCGAAAGCGTCACCTTTCCCGGCTTTCCGCCGCCGACCGCGAAGCCGTCGATGGCGACCACCGGCACGATCACCGTCGTCGCGCCGGAGATGAACGCCTCCGCCGCCGTCTTCGCCTCCTCGACCGAGAAGGCGCGCTCCTCGACGGCGAGGTCGAGCTTCGCCGCAGCATCGAGGATGGTCATGCGGGTGACGCCGCGCAGGATGGCGAAGTCGGCATGGCGCGTGACGAGCCGGCCGTCCCGCGTGACGATCCACGCGTTGGTGGCCGCGCCCTCGGTGACCATGCCCTGCGCGTCGACGAACCAGGCGTCGTCGGCGCCGGCGTCGCGCGCCTGCTGGCGGGCAAGCACGTTGGGCAGCAGGCCGACGGTCTTGATGTCGACGCGGCTCCAGCGGTTGTCGGGCACGGTGACGACCCTGATGCCGGCGGCGGCGCGGCGCTCGGCGGCGGCCGGGTCGGAGCGCCTGGCGGTGACGACGAGGGCGGGCTTGGTCTTCGCCGGCGGAAAGAAGTGGTCGCGCGGGGCGACGCCGCGCGTGACCTGGATATAGACCATGCCGTCGGTGACGCGGTTGCGGCGGACGACCTCGGCGATCACCTTTTCCAGCGCGCGGCGCGCCATCGGCCAGCGGATGCGGAGCTCGCCCAGCGAGCGGTCGAGCCGGTCGAGATGGCGGGTCATGTCGATGATGTCGCCGCGCGCGACCTGACAGACCTCGTAGACGCCGTCGGCGAACTGGTAGCCGCGATCCTCGACATGCACGCCTGCCTTCGCGTGCGGCAGGTAGCGCCCGTTGACATAGGCAATGCGCGGCATGAACCCCTCTTTCGCTCCCGCCCGGACTTCGTCTCCGGCGCGGGCCCGAGGCAATGCCAGCCGGCGGGCGCGGCTGTCAAAAGAATTCGAGGCTGACCCGGAACATCTGCTCGACCTGGCGCACCGTCGCCGCCCTGGCGAAGATCACCACCCGGTCCCGCGGCTTGATGGCGAGCGAGCCGTCGGGGCTCAGCACCTTGCCGTCGCGCAGGATCGCGCCGAAGCGCATGCCTTCCGGCAGTTCGAGGTCGCGCAGCGGCTGGCCGACCAGCGGCGAGGTCTCGAGCGCCTCGGCCTCGATGATCTCGGCCGCGCCCTGCTGCACCGAATGCACCGCGCGGATGCGGCCGCGCCGCACATGCTGGAGAATGCGCGAGATCGTCACCAGGCGCGGGTTGACGAAGGCGTCGATGCCGAGCGAATCCGCGAACTCGTGATAGGCGGGGTTGTTGAGCAGCGCCATGTTGGCCTTGCAGCCCAGCCGCTTGGCCAGCACGCCGGACAGGATATTGACCTGATCGTCGTTGGTCAGCGCGATCATCAGGTCGGCCTCGTCGATACCCGCCTCCATCAGGAGCTTCTGGTCGAGCGCGCTGCCGCGCAGGACGACGGTGCGGTCGAGCTCCTCGGCGGCGCCGGCCGCGCGCTCGCGGTCGGATTCGATGATCTTGACGCGGGTCCGGCCCTTGCGGTCCTCGATGGTGCGGGCGACGTAGAGGCCGATATTGCCGCCGCCGGCGATGACGATGCGCGTCGCCTCCTCCTCGTTGTGGCCGAACAGGCCGAGGGTTCGCCGCACGTGCTCCTTCGCCGCCACGACATAGGCGAGATCGCCGGCCTGGAGCTGGTCGGACGAATGCGGCACGGTGAGCCGGCCGGCGCGCGAGACGCCGACCACGGTGGCGTTCAGGTCCGGGAACAGCTCGGTCAACTGCTTCAACGGCGTGTCGACGATCGGGCATTCGTCCATGCACTCGATGGCGACCATGGCGATCTTGCCGTCGCCGAAGGAGACGACATCGGTGGCGCCGGGCATGGCGATGCGCTTCAGCACCATCTCGCCCACTTCCAGCTCCGGCGAGATGATGACGTCGATCGCCATGTGGTCGCGCGAGAACAGGTCCATGTAGTGCGGCTGGAGATAGGCCTGCGAGCGGATGCGCGCGATCTTGGTCGGCACGTTGAACAGCGAGTTGGCCACCTCGCAGGCGACCATGTTGACCTCGTCGAACAGGGTGACGGCGATGATCATGTCGGCGGATTCCGCGCCGGCCGCCTCGAGCACGTCGGGGTGCGAGCCGTGGCCGACGAAGCCGCGCACGTCGAGCGTGTCGCGCACGTTGCGGATCAGGTCGGGCGAGACGTCGATGACGGAGACGTCGTTCTTCTCCGAGGCGAGCTTTTCAGCGATGCCATATCCGACCTGCCCGGCTCCGCAGATGATGACACGCATGGCGGTGTCAGACTCCGAGCGACTTCAGCTTGCGGTGGAGCGCCGAGCGCTCCATGCCGATAAACTCGGCGGTGCGCGAGATGTTGCCGCCGAAACGGTTGATCTGGGCGAGCAGATATTCCTTCTCGAACAGCTCGCGCGCTTCGCGCAGCGGCAGCGCCATGATGTGCTGGTCGGACTGGTTGGGCGCGCGCGGCATCACGTCGCCGATTTCCTGCGGCAGCAGATCGGCGGTGATCGGCGTGTCGACGTCGTCGCCGCGCGCCAGGATCATCAGCCGCTCGATGTTGTTCTTCAACTGGCGGACATTGCCCGGCCAGCCATGGGCCTGGAGCACGGCGAGCGCGTCGTCGCCGATGCGGCGCATCTTGATGCCGGCCTGGGCGGCGACCTGCCGCATGAAATGGTCGACGAGGTAGGGAATGTCCTCGCGTCGCTCGGAGAGGCCCGGAACCACGACCGGCACCACGGCGAGGCGGTGATAGAGGTCCTCGCGGAACCGTCCCTGCCGGATCAGCGTCTCGATGTTCTGCGCCGTGGACGAGATGATGCGGACGTCGACCTTGACCCGGCGCGAGCCGCCGACGCGCTCGAATTGCTGGTCGACCAGCACGCGCAGGATCTTGGCTTGCGTCTCGCGCGGCATGTCGGCGACCTCGTCGATGTAGAGGATGCCGCGATGGGCCTCCTCCAGCGCGCCGACCTTGCGCTCGCCGCCGTTGCCCTCGGTGCCGAACAGCTCGATCTCCATGCGCTCGGGCGTGATCGAGGCGGCCGAGACGGTGACGAAGGGGCCGCCGCGGCGGGTCGACAGCGCGTGGATGGCGCGGGCGGCCAACTCCTTGCCCGAGCCGGACGGGCCGACCATCATGATGCGGCTGTTGGTCGGGGCGACGCGCTCGATGGTCTGGCGCAGCTGGTTCATCGCCGTCGAATTGCCGATCAGGTCGTAGGTCTCACCGCTGCGCTTCTTCAGGTCGGACAGTTCGCGCTTCAGCTTGGACGTCTCCAGCGCGCGTTCGGCGATCAGGATCAGGCGGTCGGCCTTGAACGGCTTCTCGATGAAATCGTAGGCGCCGCGGCGAATGGCCGAGACGGCGGTCTCGATGGTGCCGTGGCCGGAGATCATCACCACGGGCAGGCCCGGATGCAGCTTCTTGATCTCGTCCAGCAGTTCCAGCCCGTCGAGCCGCGAGCCCTGAAGCCAGATGTCGAGGAAGACCAGCCGCGGCACGCGCTCGGCGATGGCGGACAAGGCGCTGTCGGCGTCGTGGGCCGTGCGGGTTTCGTGGCCCTCGTCGTCGAGGATGCCGGCCACCAGCTCGCGAATGTCCTCTTCGTCGTCAACGATCAGAATGTCAGACGCCATTTTCAGCCTTTTTCCGTCTTCCTGCCGGCCGCGCCGTCAGTCGATGCCGCCGGCAGCACGATGCGGATCATCGCCCCCCGTCCGCCCCCGCTCCCAAGGGCGAAATCGGCCGGAGCGTCGTGCAGCTCCAGCCGGCCGCCATGGTCCTCGACGATCTTCCTGACGATGGCGAGCCCGAGGCCGGTGCCTTTCTCGCGCGTCGTCATGTAGGGTTCGAGCAGCCGCTGGCGGTTCTCGCGCGGCAGGCCCTTGCCGTTGTCGATGACCTCGACCACGATCTCGGCTCCGGCGCGGCGGGCGCGGATCAGGATCGCGCCCTTGACGCCGCTCTCGCGCTCGGCCGCCTCGATCGCCTCGGCGGCGTTCTTGATCAGGTTGCCGAACGCCTGTGACAAGAGCCGGGCGTCATAGGTCCCCGTCAGCGGCTCGGACCCGAAATCGCGCGTGAAGCCGATATCGGCGCGGCTGACCTCGACGAGGAACGACGCCTCGCGCAGCGGCTCGCGCAGGTCTATCACCTGCATGTCGGGCTTGGGCATGCGGGCGAAGGCGGAGAACTCGTCGACCATGCGGCCGATGTCGCCGACCTGGCGGATGATGGTCTGGGTGCATTGCTCGAAGACCTCGCGGTCCTCGGTGATGGCCGAGCCGAAGCGGCGGCGGATGCGCTCGGCCGAAAGCTGGATCGGGGTCAGCGGGTTCTTGATCTCATGGGCGATGCGGCGCGCGACATCGGCCCAGGCCGAGGAGCGCTGCGCCGAGACGAGGTCGGTGATGTCGTCGACGGTGACAACGTAGGAGGCTTCGCCGTCGGCGATACCCGCTTCCTCCAGCGTCACCTGGACGTCGAAGGTGCGTTCCGAGCCGCCGCGGAAGAAGGTGACCTGCTCGCGGTGCACCTCGCGGCCGGCCTGCCTGGCGCTCTCGAACACCTGGCCGATATGGGGCAGCGTCTCGGACAGGCTTCTGCCCACCGCGGTGTCGGCGCGGATCGACAGCATCCGCTCGGCCGAACGGTTGACGATGGAGATCGCGCCGTCGCGCTCGACGCCGATGACGCCGGCGGTGACGCCCGACAGCACGGCCTCGGAGAAGCGCCGGCGCTCGTCGATGACGTCCTTGGCGCCGATCAGCTCGTTGCGCTGGGATTTCAACTGGAGGATCATTTTGTTGAAGGTGTCGCCCAGCGACCCGACGTCGCCGTCGGAGGCGCGGACCGGCACCGACACGTCGAGATTGCCGGTGGCGACCTCGTCGGCCGCGCCGATCAACTGGCGGATCGGCCGCACCAACCGGTCGGCGAAGGCGATGCCGGTCCAGATCGCCGACAGGACGATGATCAGCGTCACCCCGAGATAGGCGAGCGCGAACGCCACCTGCGTCGTCAGCCGGTTGCTTTCCAGCCCCCGGTACTCGTCGGTGTTGGCGCGCACGATCTGCCGCGCCTTCACCACCTCCGGGTCGACGGAGCGGATGGTGAAGAGATAGGCGTCCTCGATCTCGCGCAGCTTGACGATGGCGCCGATGATGCTGCGCACGCGAGGCTCGATCAGCACCGGCAGGCCGTCGCCGGCGGTGCGCACCGCCTCGACCGGCGCGGGCGGCATCGGGAAATCGGCCTTGGTCTCGGCCTGCATGATGAAGGAGCCGTCGGCGCGGATCAGCGCCGCGTGGTCGAGGCCGCGGCCCGCCACATGCTGGCTCATGCGGGCGCGGAACCCGGTGCGGTCGAGGCCATAGAGCGTTCGGTTGGCGTCGAGGTCGTAGGCCATGGACAGCGTGGTGTCCTGGAGGTTGCGCGCGTTCTCGTTGACATAGGCCTCGGCGATCGACAGCGACGAGTTGATGATGACCTTGGTCCTGATCTCGAACCAGCGGTCGAGCCCGATGTCGAGCGTGACCGAGGCGATCACCGCCACCATCAGCGCCGGCAGCGCCGCCGCCAGCGAGAACAGCGCCACGATGCGGACATGCAGCCGCGACGCGGCCTTGCCGCGCCGCCGCGCCATGACGATGCGATGGACCTCGCGCGAGATCAGCGCGACCAGTAGCAGGATGAAGGCGAGGTTGAGCCCGATCAGGGTCAGCGTCGTCGCATAATCGGGATCGATGGGGGTCACGCCCATCAGCACGGCGAAGGAAAGGCCGGCCGTGACCAGCGCGCCGACGATCGCGGCGACGCCCGGCAGGGCAAGCAGCCGCCGGCCTTCGCCCGGGGCCTGCGCCTCTTCCGCCAGCGCCTGTTCGGTCATTGCAGGAGCCTGCAACGTCATGCGATCATCGCCCGTCCGTCATGCGTGGCATCTATGCAACGCATTGTGGCGAATTTGCAACAAGCAGCCGGCCCGAAGCAACCGGCGCTTCCCTGCCGTCCAACGCTATTTCGACGCCCGGTAGACGTTGACGCCAAGCTCGCGGATCTTCTTGCGCAGGGTGTTGCGGTTCAGCCCCAGAAGCTCGGCCGCCCTGATCTGGTTGCCGCGCGTCGCGGTCATGGCGGCGAGCACCAGCGGGTGCTCGACCTCCTCCAGCACACGCTGGTAGAGGCCGGGCGGCGGAAGCTCGCCGCCGAACCCAGCGAAATAGCGCTGGAGATGGCGCTCGACCACCTGGCCGATGGTCAGTTCCTCGACCCCGTCCCCCGCGACCCCGGTCGCCGGCGCAGGCGGCGTCGCGCCCGAGCCGCGCAGTTCCTGCTCGATCAGCTCGGCTGAGATTTCGTCCTGCGGATAGAGCGCGGCCAGCCGGCGGACGAGGTTTTCCAGCTCGCGCACGTTGCCGGGCCAGGGATAGCGCTTCAAAAGTTCCATTCCCGCCGCAGCGATGCGCTTCGGCGCCAGGCCTTCGTGCTTCTCGCCGTGGCGGAAGAAGTGCCGCACAAGGTCGGGCACGTCCTCGGCGCGCTCGCGCAGCGGCGGCAGGCGCAGCGGCACGACGTTCAGCCGGTAGAACAGGTCCTCGCGGAACAGGCCCTGGTTGATCAGCGTGCGCAGGTCCCTGTTGGTGGCGGCGACGATGCGCACGTCGGTGCGGATCGGCGTGCGGCCGCCTACGGTGGTGTATTCGCCCTGCTGGAGCACGCGCAGGAGCCGCGTCTGCGCCTCCATCGGCATGTCGCCGATCTCGTCGAGGAACAGCGTGCCGCCCTCGGCCTGCTCGAAGCGGCCGGTCGAACGGCTCTGCGCGCCGGTGAACGCGCCCTTCTCGTGGCCGAACAGCTCCGATTCGATCAGGTCGCGCGGGATCGCCGCCATGTTGATGGCGACGAAGGGACCGCCGCGGCGGCGGCCGTATTCGTGCAGCGCCCGCGCCACCAGCTCCTTGCCGGTGCCCGATTCGCCGGTGATCATCACGGTCAGGTCGGTCTGCATCAGCCGCGCCAGGAGACGGTAGATGTCCTGCATCGCGGCCGAGCGGCCGACGAGCGGCATCTGCTCGGCCGCCTCCTCGCCGCGCGCCTCGGCGCTCGGGTAGCGGCGCGGCTCGGCCAGCGCGCGGTTGACGATGCCGATCAGCTCGGCGAGATCGAACGGCTTGGGCAGATATTCGTAGGCGCCCGCCTCCGACGCCCGGATCGCGGTCATGAACGTGTTCTGCGCGCTCATCACCACCACCGGCAGGTCGGGCCGGGCGCGGCGGATGCGCGGCAGGAGGTCGAGAGCGTTGCCGTCGGGCATGACGACGTCGGTGACGACGAGATCGCCCTCGCCCGCCGCCGCCCAGCGCCACAAGGTCGCCGCGCTCGAGGTCACGCGCACGTCGTGGCCGGCGCGCGACAGCGCCTGGCTCAGCACGGTGCGGATCGCCGCGTCGTCGTCGGCCACCAGAATGTTGCCGCGCACGGTCATGCTTGTTCTCCCTCGCGATCCGTCGCTCCGGCCGGCCGCTGCCCTTTCCAGGCCGGCATCAGCACGCGGAACGTGGTGCCGCGCCGGGTGGAATCGCACTCGACGACGCCGCCATGCTCGCCGACGATCTTGGCGACCAGCGCCAGCCCCAGCCCCGAACCGTTCTGCCTTGTGGTGACGAACGGATCGAACAGGATCGGCAGCAGGTCCTCCGGCACGCCCGGCCCGTTGTCGTGGACGCAGAATTCGAGCGGCAGCGACACGCGGTCGTGCGAGCCCGGAACCGAAAGCCGCATGCCGGGCCGGAACGCCGTCGACAGCACGATCTCGCCGTCGGCCCTGCCCGCGACCGCCTCGGCCGCGTTCTTGACCAGGTTCAGGAACACCTGGACGAGCTGGTCGCGATTGGCATGGACCGGCGGCAGCGACGGGTCGTAGTCCTCGACGATGCGGATGCCACGACCAAAGCCGTTGCGGGCGAGCGCCTTCACATGGTCGAGAACGACATGGATGTTGACCGGCCGGCGGTCGATCGGGCGGTCGTCGGAGAACACCTCCATCCGGTCGACCAGCGCCACGATGCGGTCGGTCTCGTCGGTGATCAGCCGCGCCAGCGCCCGGTCGTCGTCGGAGACGACCGATTCGAGCAGTTGCGCCGCGCCCCGGATGCCGGACAGCGGGTTCTTGATCTCGTGCGCGAGCATCGAGGCGAGGCCCGAGACCGAGCGCGCGGCGCCGCGATGCGTCATCTGGCGGTCGATCTTGTCGGCCATCGAACGTTCCTGCAACAGCACGGCGACATGGCCCGGCAGCTCCGACACCGGCGCGACGTGGAGATCGACCAGCTTCTCGCCGCCGAGAAGCGGCGAGGAGATGTCGACGCGGTATTCGTTGAACGGCGCGCGCCGCTCGCGCACCTGCTCGATCAGCGTCAGCAGCGGGCTGCCGAACGGCACGAAGCGCTCCAGCCCGCCCCGCGCCAGAACGGCGGCGCTGGAGCGGAAGAAGCTTTCAGCCTCGGCATTGGCGAAGACGACCTTCCCGTCCGGACCGACCATCACGACCGGATGGCGCAGCGCATCGAGGACGACGCTCGCGAGATCGAAGCTCGCGGGGAGCGGCGCGCTCATGCGGCGCTCCTGACGCCGTCGCGGCGAAAGGCGAGGCGCAGCGCGGCGATCACGCCGGCGGGATCGGTCGCGGTCATGATCGCGCGTCGCGTCTCGGCGGCCACGCCCGGCGCGTGGCGCTCGAGATACCAGCCGAGATGCTTGCGCGCGTGGCGCAGGCCCTGGCCGCTGCCGTAGAACGTCAGCATGTCCTCGTAATGATCGACGACATATGCGCTCATGTCTTCCGGCACGGCGGCGCGATTGCCGGCGGCCTCGGCGGCGATGGCCCCCGCCAGCCACGGCGCGCCGTAATGGCCGCGCCCGACCATGACCGCGTCCGCCCCCGACTGCGCCAGCATCCCGGCCGCGTCCTCAAGCGTTTCGACGTCGCCATTGGCGACGACCGGCACCTTGACCGCCTCCTTGACGGCGCGGATGGCGCGCCAGTCGGCGCGGCCGTTGTAGAGCTGGCAGCGGGTGCGGCCGTGGACCGTCACCATGGCGACGCCGGCAGCCTCGGCGCGGCGCGCGATGTCGGGCGCGTTGAGGCAGTCGTGGTCCCATCCGAGCCGCATTTTCACCGTGACCGGCACGGCGACCGCCGTCGCCACCGCCTCGATCAGCGACAGCGCATGGTCGGGGTCGCGCATCAGCGCCGAGCCGCAATAGCCGCCCGTCACCTTCTTCGCCGGGCAGCCCATGTTGATGTCGATGACGTCGGCGCCCTCGCCGGCCGCGATGCGGGCGCCCTCGGCCATCCACCCGGCCTCGCGGCCGGCGAGCTGGACGACATGGACCGTCACGTCGGGACGGCGGATACGCAGGGCCGAGTTGCGCCTGCCCTTCGCAAGCTCGCCGCTCGCCACCATCTCGGAGACGACCAGGCCCGCGCCGTGCCGGACCGCCCGCGCCCGGAACGGCTCGTCGGTGACGCCCGACATCGGCGCGAGGAAGACGCGGTTGGCGATCTCGACGCCGCCGAGGCGCAGGGGCGTGGCAAGCCGGGACACAGCGATCATGCATAAAAACCATGCAGCGAATTCGGATGCCTATTTTGTAGACTGGTTTTCTGCCGTTGTGCAACCGCGAAATAACGCCATTCGCGGCGGCGAGCCGAATTGGGCTGGCCAACGGGGCGGCCGCTGACTAGAGCATCTTGCAGTCGGACGGACCGGAGAGGGAGCGGCGCATCGGGCGATGACGACGGCAGGCAGGATCGGAGCGGTGATCGTCGCGGCCGGGCGCGGCGAGCGTGCCGGGCAGTCGGTCGAGGGGCCGAAGCAATATCGTCGCATCGGCGGCCGACCCGTGCTGCGCCACACGCTGGAGACGTTCCTCGCCCATCCGCGGATCGACAGGGTCGCCGTCGCCATCCACCCCGACGACGGCGAGCTGTTCGGCGACGCGGCCGGCGAGCTGGCGCAACGCGTGATCGTGGTTCCGGGCGGAGCGACCCGCCAGGCCTCGACGCGGCTGGCGCTGCTGGCGCTGCGCACCGATGCCCTCGACGCGGTGCTGATCCATGACGGCGTCCGCCCCTTCGCCGACGCCGCCCTGATCGGGCGGGTGATCGAGGGGCTGGTCGGCGGCGGCGGCAGCCTGCCGTCCCTGCCGGTTTCCGACACGCTGAAGCAGGGCGGCTTCGACGGGCTGGTGGCGAAGACCGTGCCGCGCGCCGGCCTCTTCGCCGCGCAGACGCCGCAGGGCTTCGCCTTCGGCCCGATCCTCGCCGCCCATGAGCAGGCTTTCCTTGCCGGGCGCGAGGATTTCACAGACGATGCCGCGATCGCCGAATGGGCCGGCATCGCCGTGCGGATCGTCGAGGGTTCGCCGGACAACGTCAAGCTAACATGGGCAAGGGACATCGAGATGGCCAACACCCGCCTTTCCGCCGGCATGCTGCCGGACGTGCGCACCGGCAACGGCTATGACGTGCATTGCTTCGGCCCGGGTGACCGCGTCACGCTGTGCGGCGTCGCCATTCCGTTCTCGAAGACGCTCTGCGGCCACTCGGATGCCGATGTCGGCCTGCACGCGCTGACCGACGCGCTGCTGGCCACCTGCGGCGCCGGCGACATCGGCACCCACTTTCCGCCGTCCGACATGAAGTGGAAGGGCGCGGCCTCGCGCATCTTCGTCGAGGAGGCGGTGCGGATCGTGCGCGCCAAAGGCGGGCGCATCGCCAATGCCGACATCACCCTGATCGCGGAAGCGCCCAAGATCGGGCCGCACCGCGAGGCGATGACGGCCGCCCTTTCGGACATGCTCGGCATTTCGCCCGACCGGGTCTCGGTCAAGGCGACGACCAACGAGCGCCTCGGCTTCGTCGGCCGCGAGGAAGGCATCGCGGCCATCGCCACGGCGAGCGTGGTCTATCCCGGAGGGCTGCCGGAATGAGCGATATCGGCGCGCTGGCCGTCCGCTTCATTGCCGCGTGCCGCGTGGCCGGAATCATGGCGGCGACGGCCGAATCCTGCACCGGCGGCCTGATCGCCGCCGCCATCACCGACATTTCCGGCTCGTCGGCCGTGCTCGACCGCGGCTTCGTCACCTATTCCAACGAAGCCAAGATGGAGATGCTGGGCGTGGCGCCGGCGACGCTCGACGAGCACGGCGCGGTCTCGGCGCAAACCGCGCACGAAATGGCCGCCGGCGCGCTGGCGCGCAGCCGGGCGGCAATCGCGCTCGCCGTCACCGGCATCGCCGGTCCGGGCGGCGGCACGGCGCAGAAGCCGGTCGGGCTGGTGTGGTTCGGCATCGCCGTCGACGGACGGGAGGTGCGAACCGAAAGCCGTGTCTTCGCCGACCATGGCCGCGCCTTCATCCGCGCCGAGACCGTGCGCACCGCGCTGGAGTTGGGCATCGCCGCGCTGGAGACTCAGGCGAGGCCGTAGATCAGGTCGGCGCGCTTCTCGAAGGCTTCGGCGAACATGCGGAAGGCGCGGTCGAACATCGCGCCCATCAGCGCGCCGAGGATGCGGCTCTTGAACTCGTAGTCGATGAAGAAGTGGATTTCGGCCCCGCCCTGCGCCGCCGGCTCGAATTTCCAGCGGTTCGACAGATATTTGAACGGCCCGTCGATATATTTGACGTCGATGGCGTTCTCGGCCGGCTTCAGCAGCACCTGGCTGGTGAAGGTCTCGCGGATGGCCTTGTAGCCGACGGTCATGTCGGCGAGCAGCAGCGCCATGCCGTCGCGCTCGCGCCGCGAGCGCACGGAAAGCGCCTCGCACATCGGCAGGAATTCGGGGTAGCGCTCGATGTCCGCGACCAGCGCGAACATCTTTTCCGGCGAATGGCGAACGGCGCGGACGGTCTCGTATTGCGGCATGTCCGGGGTGTCAGCCCTGCGCCGCCGCGACCTTGGCCTCGCGCGCGGCGCGCAGCCGGGCGAAATCCTCGCCGGCATGGTGCGACGAGCGCGTCAACGGGCTCGACGACACCATCAGGAAGCCCTTCACGTAAGCCAGCTTCTCGTAGGACTTGAACTCGTCGGGCGTGACGAAGTTCTTGACCGGATGATGCTTGCGCGAGGGCGACAGATACTGGCCGATGGTGATGAAATCGACATCGGCGACGCGCAGGTCGTCCATCAGTTGCAGCACTTCGTTGCGCTCCTCGCCGAGGCCGACCATGATGCCGGACTTGGTGAAGATCGTCGGATCGAGCTCCTTGACCCGCTGGAGCAGGCGGATCGAATGGAAATAGCGCGCGCCGGGGCGCACCGTCAGGTAGTTCGACGGCACCGTCTCCAGATTGTGGTTGAAGACGTCGGGCTTGGCCGCGACCACGATCTCCAGCGCCCTCGCCGCGTCCTTGCGCAGGAAATCCGGCGTCAGGATCTCGATGGTGGTCGAGGGCGAGGCGCGGCGGATGGCGGCGATGGTGTCGGCGAAATGACGCGCGCCGCCGTCGGCGAGGTCGTCGCGGTCGACCGAGGTGACGACGACATGGGTCAGCCCCATCTGCACCACGGCCTTGGCGACGTTCTCCGGCTCGTTCGGATCGAGCGCGGTCGGGATGCCGGTGGCGACGTTGCAGAAGGCGCAGGCGCGGGTGCAGATCTCGCCCATGATCATGAAGGTGGCGTGCTTCTTGTCCCAGCATTCGCCGATGTTGGGACAGCCCGCCTCCTCGCAGACCGTGGTCAGCTTGTTCGACTTCACGATCTCGCGCGTCTCGGAATAGCCCTTCGACACCGGCGCGCGGACACGGATCCAGTCCGGCTTGCGCAGCACTTCCTGGTCCGGCTTGTGGGCCTTTTCCGGGTGGCGCGGCCGGGGCTTTTCGACGAGGTTGAGAACCGTGACCATTGGCTGGGCTTTCGTGGCTTTCGGCTGGTATAGGCCGCGGCGGACGGAAAGGAAACACCCCGCCCGCCGGCAGTCCGCCTACATGTTGAGCGCGCGCCCGAACGCGTCGAGGGCGCTTTCCTTCATGGTCTCGGACAGGGTCGGATGCGGGAAGATGGTGTGGAACAGCTCCTCCTCGGTGGTCTCCAGGTTCATCGCCACGACGAAGCCCTGGATCAACTCGGTCACTTCCGGCCCGACCAGATGCGCGCCGAGGAGCTGGCCGGTCTTCTTGTCGAAGACGGTCTTGACCAGGCCCTGGTCGTCGCCCAGCGCCACCGCCTTGCCGTTGGCGACGAACGGGAAACGGCCGACGCGGATGTCGTGGCCGGCCTCCTTCGCCTTGGCCTCGGTCAGCCCGACCGACGCCACCTGCGGGTGGCAGTAGGTGCAGCCGGGCACCAGGCCCTTGTCGAGCGGGTGGACCTTCATCCCGGCGATGGCCTCGATGCAGATGACGGCCTCGTGCTCGGCCTTGTGCGCCAGCATCGGCGGACCGGCGACGTCGCCGATGGCGTAGACGCCCGGCACCGAGGTGCGGCAAAGGCCGTCGACGGCGATCGCCCCGCGATCGAGCTTGACGCCCAGCGCCTCCAGCCCGAGATTTTCGGTGTTGCACTGGACGCCGACGGCCGAGATCAGCCGGTCGGCGGCGATCTTCTCGACCGAGCCGTCCTTCTTCTCGACATGGGCGGTGATCGAATTGGCAGCCTTCTCCACCTTCGTCACCTTGGCCTCGAGGATGAACTTCAGCCCCTCCTTCTCCAGCCGCTTCTGGGCGAACCTGGAAATCTCGGCGTCCTCGACCGGCATGATCTGCGGCATCAGCTCGACCACGGTGACGTCGACGCCGAGCGTGCGATAGAAGCTCGCGAACTCGATGCCGATGGCGCCCGAGCCCATGACGAGCAGCGATTTCGGCAGGCTGTCCGGCACCATCGCCTCGAAATAGGTCCAGATCAGCTTGCCGTCGGGCTCGATGCCGGGCAGCGCCCGCGGCCGCGCGCCGGTGGCGACGACGATGTGCTTCGCCTTGTAGGTGCCCTCGCCTTTCGTGTTCTTCGGGGCCGGCGCCTGCGGCTGCATCGGCTTCTTGGCCGGCTTGGAAACGGTGAGCTCTCCGGGCTTGGTCAGCCTGGCCTCGCCCCAGATGACATCGACCTTGTTCTTCTTCATCAGCATGCCGACGCCGCCGTTCATGCGCTCGGCGATGCCGCGCGAGCGCTTGACGATCGCGGCGAGATCGGGCCTGACCGCGCCCTCGATGGAAACGCCGTAGTCCTTGCCGTGGCTGGCCAGGTGCATCACCTCGGCCGAGCGCAGCAACGCCTTGGTCGGGATGCAGCCCCAGTTCGAACAGATGCCGGCCAGATGCTCGCGCTCGACGATCGCCGTCTTCATGCCGAGTTGCGCCGCCCGGATCGCCGCGATGTAGCCCCCCGGCCCGGCGCCGATGATGATGACGTCATAAGTATCGGCCACGGGCATTTTCCTCCTTCACAGTCCAAGCATCATGCGCACGATCGGCTCGAGCGAGCGGCCGATGGCGCGGGTGTTTTCGGCGTCGAGATGGACGCCGTCGATCGGCGAGGTCTCGGCGACCGAGCCGGCGTCGAAGAAGCCGCAGCCTTCGGCGTCGGCGAGATCGGCATAGAAGCCGGCGAGCATGCGCGACTGCTCGATGCCGCCGGCGAACATCGCCGCATATTCCGGGTTCGCGGTCTGGCAGAGCGGCGGCGGCGCCACGATCAGCACCGCCGGCGGCTCAGGCGTGTCGTCGCGCGTCGCGTTCAGCCGCACGATCTCGGTCAGCCGGCGCATGCCCTGCATGGCGGCGAGGGCCGTGCCGGCGATGGCCGGCTTCATGTCGTTGGAGCCGAGCAGGAAGATGACGAGGTCGAGCGGCGCATGGGTGTAGAGCGCCGTCGGCAGGATGCGGACGCCGTTGCGGTCGCAGGCGGCGAGATGCTCGTCGAAGCCGGTGGTGCGCCCGCGCAGGCCATCGGTGACGACCTGCGCGGAGGCGCCGAGCGCCTTTTGCAACACGTTCGGCCAGCGATCCTCGAAGGCGTGGCGGCCATCGGTCTCGGCATTTGAGCCCCAGGTGATCGAGTCGCCGTAGCAGAGGATCGTCTTCATCGCCGTGCCGGGTCCGCTAGAGCTGGCGCAGGCCGAGCGCGACGAACAGGAACAGCACGCCGTTCGAGATCAGCTCCACCGCGAGGAAGACGCCGAGCACCGTGCCGGCAGCGTAGGGGAAGTTGGTGAAGATGAACACGGCGAGCAGGATCGACAGCAGGCCGGAGAGCAGCACCCAGCCCCAGCCCGTCACCGGGCGCAGGGCGAAACCGTAGAACACCTTGATCGCGCCGGTGACCATGAGCAGCACCGCGACCAGCAGCGTCAGCGACACCATGCCGGCGAGCGGATTGAACACCAGCGAGATGCCGACCACCAGCGACAGTACGCCGAACAGCAGCGCCCACAGAAAGCCGCCCCAGCCCTGGACCTGGAACGACTGGATGACCTGAAGGCCGCCGAGCAGCATGAAAAACCAGCCGGCCATCAGGGTCGCGGCCAGCGTCGCGGCAAACGGATTGACGAGCGCCAGCACGCCGCCCACCAGCGAGACGACGGCGAGAAGCGCCATCCAACCCCATGATTTCCTGAGTTTTTCAGAATGCGTGGTCGCAGCCATGATCTTGTCTCTCCGCAGTAGGGGCCGGACGCCTCGCCCGGTCTTCAGACCCGCGCCGGCCCTCACACGAGCATGGCGAGCGGGTTCTCGACAATACGCCGGAAGGCGGCGAGCAGTTCCGCGCCGAGCGCGCCGTCGA
>JBDHTD010000044.1:0-22184 GCA_039808485.1 Aquamicrobium sp.
TCCACACCCTCCACAGCGTGAAAACCACGGAACTCCTTCGTCAGATCCTCAGCAGCAAGGATGATGCCGTCGGTCATCACGCCTCCCCAGAACGCATAACATCGTGAAAGTCAGGGGCCGCCGGCGCAACCGTGCCGGCGGCCCCGCCATGGTCAGATGATCGGGCAGCCGCCCTCGGCGATCGGGCGAAAGGCCTCTTCCGCCGCAACCGTCGAGACGAGGTTGTAGACGTCGCCCGGGCCCGTGCTTTCGGCCGGAGTCTTGACCGAGAACAGATAGGCGGGATGGATCTTGCGGCCGTCCGGACGCACCATTCCCTGGCCGAAGCAGTCGTCGTCGGTCGGCATTGCCTTCATCAACTCGATCACGGCGCGGCCGGACGCCTTGGCGCGCTCGACGCCGAGCTCCTTGACCGCCTTCAGATAGTGCGTCACCACCGAATAGTCGCCGGCCTGGCTCATGTTGGGGAACACGTTTTCCGGCAGCCGCGGCCGGATACGGTCCATGAAGGCGCGGGTGCGGTCGTTCATGTCCCAGTAGAAGGTCTCGGTCAGCGACAGGCCCTGCGCCACGTCGAGGCCCATGCCGCGCACGTCGGTGATGTAGCCGACCATCGAGGCCATGCGCAGGCCGGCGGCCGGCAAGCCGAACTCCTGGGCCTGCTTGAGGCAGGCGATCAGCTCGCTGCCGGAATTGGCGAAGGCGACGGTGTTGGCGCCGCTGGCCTGGGCCTGCATCAGGAAGGACGAGAAATCGGTCGTGCTGCCGTAGGGATAGCGGACCGCGCCGGCGACCGAGCCGCCGGCGGCCTCGACGAACCGGGTCGCGTCCGCCTCGGCGGCGTGACCGAAGGCGTAGTCGGCGGTGATGAAGAACCATTTGTCGCCGCCGGTCCTGACCAGCGAAGTGGCGGTGGAGTGGGCGAGGCACCACGAATCCCAGGCCCAATGGACCATGTTGGTGCTGCAACTCTTGCCGGTCAGGTCCGAGCTGCCGGCGGTGGTGACCAGCGAGACCTTGTCGCGCTCCTCGATCAGGTTCTTGGCCCCGAGCGCGATGGCGCTGTTGCCGACATTCTCGATCGCGTCGACGCCCTCGTCGAACCACTGGCGGATGATGGTCAGGCCGACATCGGGCTTGTTCTGATGGTCCGCGACCAGCAGCTCGACCTTGATGCCGGGATTGGCCGCGGTGAACTCCTCGACCGCTTGCCGCGCGCATTCCACGGTCGTCGGACCGGAGACGTCGCGGTAGATGCCCGACATGTCGGTGATGACTCCGATGCGGATGGTGTCGCTGGCCTGCGCCCGCGACAGACCGGCCGGGAACAGCGCCGTGGCCGCAAGGCTGCCGCCGACGAACAGACGTCGATTGATTTTCATGCTCTCCTCCATCTTGGACCTGCTGACGATCGCGGAAAGGTGGCGAGGCCCTCGGCGCCACGATTTTCCTGCTGGATGAAATTGCGCCTGCCCGCGCTCCGTCGCGGCGGCAATGCCGGCGCGGCGCGGCAAGAACCGCGTCGGCGGCGCTACGGCCAAAGGGACGACGTCGCGCCACAGCGCCGGCATGTCGTCCGCCCAGGCCTCATCAACCCCCTTCTCATCGATTTCCGCCACCGCGGAACACCCACCCTATTGACAACCTATATGATTGGTTGAATAGTCAGTCAACAACTTTCTTGCCTTTCACCATTCCGTGACGGAAGCGCCCCGAGATGACGATCCTTGCCCGCACTATCTTCGGCGACGAGCACGCCATGCTGCGCGAGACCGCGCGCCGGTTCTTCGAGCGCGAGGTGGAACCCCACCATCGCGACTGGGAGAAGGCGGGCGTCGCCCCGCGCTCGATATGGAAGAAGGCGGGCGAGACGGGCCTGCTCTGCGTCAACATTCCCGAAGCTTATGGCGGCGGCGGCGCCGACCGGCTCGCGGCCGCCGTCCTGATCGAGGAACAGGCGCGGCTCGGCCTTTCGGGGCCGGGTTTCTCCACCCATTCCGACATCGTCGCGCCTTACGTCCTGAACTACGGCACCGAGGAGCAGAAGCGCCACTGGCTGCCGCGGATGGCGGCCGGCGACGCCATCGGCGCCATCGTCCTGACCGAGCCGAGCGCCGGCAGCGACCTGCGCGCCATCCGCAGCACCGCGATCCGGGACGGCGACGAGATCGTCCTCAACGGCCAGAAGACCTTCATCACCAACGGCCAGTGCGCGGACCTGCTGCTGGTGGCGGCCAAGCCTTCCGCCGCCAGCGGGTCGTCGAAGGAGATTTCGCTGCTGCTGGTCGACGCCGCGCTGCCGGGCGTGACGCGCGGCAGGAACTTCGAGAAGATCGGCATGAAGGCGCAGGACACCTGCGAGCTGTTCTTCGAGAATGTGCGCCTGCCCGCCGCCTCGCTGCTCGGCGAGGAAGGCAAGGCGTTTCCGCTGCTGTCGCGCGAGCTGGCCTGGGAGCGCTTGCAGATCGCCATCGGCGCGGTGGCGACCAGCGCCGCGGCGCTCGAATGGACCAGCGCCTATACGCGGCAGCGCAAGGCGTTCGGCACGCCGGTCTCCGAGTTCCAGAACACGCGCTTCCGGCTGGCCGAGATCAAGACCGAGATCGAGATCGCCCAGGTCTTCATCGACCGCTGCCTCGCCGAGGTCAACGAGGACAGGCTCGACCAGACGGTCGCCGCGATGGCCAAGTACTGGTGCACGGAGCTGATGGGGCGGGTGCTCGACCAGTGCCTGCAGCTGCATGGGGGCTACGGCTATATGTGGGAGTACCCGATCGCCCGCGCCTACGCCGATGCGCGCGTCCATCGCATCTATGGCGGCTCGAACGAGATCATGCGCGAGCTGATCGCCCGCACGCTCTAGGCGGGCCCGTCGCGCGGCATTTGGGGGATATGGATCATGCGCATTCTTCTGACCGGAGCGAGCCGCGGCATCGGCCGCGCCATCGCCGAGCGGCTGGCCAGGCCGGGTAACGCGCTGGCGCTGTGCGCCTCGCGCCCCTCGGCCGAGCTCGACGAGGTCGCCGCCGCCTGCCGCGGCCGGGGCGCGAAGGTGGCGGCGCTGGCCGGCGACCTTTCCGACGCCGCGACGCCGGCGCGGCTGGTCGCCGAGGCGGTCGCCGCATTCGGCGGGCTCGACGGCGTGGTCTCGAACGCCGGCATCGCCGTTCCCGGCGCGCTCGCCGACTACCCGCAGGAAACCTGGGACCGGGTCTTTTCGGTCAATGTCCGCAGCGCCTGGCTCCTGGCCGCCGCCGCCCATCCGCATCTCGCCGCCTCGGAGAACGGGGCCTTCGTCGCAGTCGCCTCGATGTCCGGCATCGAGGCCTATCCCGGCGTCGGCGCCTATTCCGCCTCGAAGGCGGCGCTGATCATGCTCGTCCGCACGCTCGCGCTCGAATGGGCGGCAAGCGGCGTGCGCGCCAACTGCGTCTCGCCCGGCCTGTTCCTCAGCGCCATGACCGCGCCGATCTACGCCGATCCGGAAAAGAAGGCGGCGCGCGAGGCGCTGATCCCGATGCACCGCATCGGCGACCCGGCGCGCGACTTCGCCGGCCTGGTCGAGTTCATGTTGTCTCCGGACGCCGGCTACATCACCGGCCAGAACGTGCTCGCCGACGGCGGCCTGATGGGATCGGTCCATGCCCAGATCGCCGGGCGGCCGCGCTCGGGAGGCGAGTGATGCGCTTTCCCGGTCTCGATCCCGCGCGCAGCGCGCTCTATCGCCGCCGGGGCGACTGGCGCGACGACACCGTTGCCGGCCTGTTCGCGGCGGCCTGCCTGCGCGCACCCGCCAAGATCGCGGTGCGCGACGCCTCGGGGCTGGCCCTTTCCTATGCTGATCTCGCGCGGAAGTCGGCGGCCGTGGCAGGGTTCCTCGCGGCCAGCGGCGTCGGCAAGGGCGACATCGTCACCGTCTGCCTGCCGAACCGATGCGAGACCGTCATCGCCTTCCTCGCCATCCTGCGGCTCGGCGCGGTGGTCAACCCGGTGCCCGTCACCTATGGCCGCGCCGACCTCGCCCATGTGCTGGCGAAGTGCGAGAGCCGGGCGCTGATCGTCCCCGACCGCTTCCGCAGCGCCGATTTCCAGGCCGCGCTCGACGGGCTGGAGCCGCGGCTTCTCGAGGACTGCGCGGTCCTCGTCGTCGGCGGCGCGCCCGGCTCCGGCCGGTCCGGCTGGGAAGAGGCATCCGTCGCGCCGCCCCTTGCCGCCGACGCGGCGGTTTCGGCCGACGACCCCGCCGCCGTGCTCTTCACCTCCGGCACGGAATCGCGCGCCAAGGGCGCGGTCCACACCCACAACACCATCCTGTTCGGCGAGCGGGCGCTTGCCGCCGGCCTCGGCGTCGGCGAAGCCGACGTCGCCTTCATGGCCTCGCCGATCTCGCACACCACCGGCTTCATGCACGGCTTCGTCATGACGCTGACCACGGGCGGCACGCTGTCGCTGCTCGACATCTTCGATGGCCGGGCCGCGGCGCGGCAGATGGCGGCCCATCGCGCCACCTGGACCATGGGCGCCACGCCCTTCCTCGGCGACATCGCGGCCGCGATGGCGGCCGAGGACCTGCGGCTGCCGGACCTGCGTTACTTCCTGTGCGGCGGCGCGCCGATCCCCGAGGTGCTGGCGCGCTGCGCCACCGATCTCGGCTTGAGGGTGCTGTCGATCTACGGCTCGACGGAAAGCCCGCCGCACACGATGGTGCTGCCTGAAGACCCGGTCGAGAACGCCTGGACCACCGACGGCCGGCCCTTCCCCGGCATCGAGGTCAGGATCGTCGGCGAAGGCGGCAGGGACATGCCGGTCGGCGAGGCCGGCGAGGAATGGTCGCGCGGGCCGAACACCTTCCTCGGCTATCTCGGCGAGCCGGAGATGACGGCGCGCGATCTCGACGCCGAAGGCTGGTATCATTCCGGCGATCTGGCGCGCCTGCTTCCCGACGGCTCGGTGCGCATCACCGGCCGCTTGAAGGAAATCATCGTCCGCGGCGGCCAGAACATCTCGGTGCGCGAGGTCGAGGACTATCTGACGGCCCACCCGGACGTGGCGCGCGCGGCCGTGGTCGGCATCGAGCACCCGCGCCTCGGCGAGACCGGCTGCGCCGTGATCGTGCCGCGCGGCGACGCCCGGCCGACGCTTGACGAGCTCGTCGCCTTTCTCCTCGACAAGGGCGTCGCCCGCTTCAAGCTGCCCGAGCGGCTGGAACTGTGGCCGGAGCTGCCGATGAACCCTTCGGGCAAGATCCAGAAATTCATCATCCGCCAGCAACTGGCGGACCAGGACGAAAGGACCTCGTCATGATCCGTTTCACCATCGAGGGGGCGGTCGGGACCGTCACGCTCGAGCGCCCGCCCGTCAACGCCATCGACCCGGCCTTCGTCGCCGCGTTCCATGCTGCGCTCGACGCGGCATGGAACGCCGCGCCGACGGTGCTGGTGGTGCGCAGCACGCAGAAATGCTTCTGCGCCGGCGCCGACCTGTCGCTGATCGCCGGCTTCTTCGACGCGCCCGACGGCGTCGCGCTGATGGAGGATTACGTTCGCTCGCTGCATGCGCTGTTCGACCGGATCGAGGCGTTCCCGGCGGTGACGCTGGCCGTCATCGACGGCGCGGCGCTGGGCGGCGGGCTGGAGATGGCGCTGGCCTGCGACCTGCGCGCCGCCTCGACAGGGGCGCAGCTCGGCCTGCCCGAGGCGCGGGTCGGCATGATCCCGGGCGCCGGCGGCACCCAGCGGCTGACGCGGCTGTGCGGCCCCGGCGTCTCGGCGCGCCTGATCCTCGGCGGCGAGGTGATCGGCGGCGCGGAGGCCGCGCGCCTCGGCCTCGTCCAGTGGTCGGCCGAGGCGGACGCGCTCGACGCATTCGTCGCGGAGACCGCCGGGCGGATCGCGGGCCTGTCGCGGCAGGCGCTGCTGGCGTCGAAGGACTGCATCGCCGCCTGGAGCGATCCCCACATCGACGGCTTCGCCCGCGAGATCGAGAAACCGCGCGAGCTGATGCCGACCCAGGAAGCGCGCGAGCGGGTGCTCGGCTTCTTCCGCCGCAAGGCGGGCTGAGCAAAGCCCGCCGACCGAACCGCATTTTTCGAAGAAACGGAGACACGACCATGAATTTCACCGGCAAGACCGTGCTCGTCACGGGGGCGGCGTCGGGCATCGGCCTCGCCTGCGTTCGCGCCTTCGCCGAGGCCGGCGCGAGGGTCATCCTCGCCGACATCAACGAGGAAGCGGGCACCAAGGCGGCGGAAGGGTTCGCCGGCGCGCGCTTCATGCGGCTCGACGTCACCAGCCGCGCCTCCGCCGAGGCGCTCGCCGCCCGCATCGAGGCCGAGGACGGCAAGCTCGACGTGCTCGTCAACGGCGCCGGCTGGGACATCATCGAGCCGTTCATCGACAACACGCCCGAATATTGGGACAAGATCGTCGCCATCAACTTCATGGGGCCGGTGCAGGTGACGCGCGCGCTGCTGCCGGCGCTGTTCGCCTCCGGCGCGGCGCGCATCGTCAATGTCGCCTCCGACGCCGGGCGCGTCGGCTCCTATGGCGAGACCGTCTATGCCGGCGCCAAGGGCGGCGTCATCGCGCTGACCAAGTCGCTGGCGCGCGAGCTGGTGCGCAACGGCGTGCGCGTCAACTGCGTCTGCCCCGGGCCGACCGACACGCCGCTCTTCGCCTCGCAGGGCGACAGGATGCGCGAAACGCTGACCAAGGCGATCCCGATGAAGCGGCTCGGCCAGCCCTCGGAAGTCGCCGACGCCGTGCTGTTCTTCGCCTCCGACCGTTCGAGCTTCGTCACCGGCCAGGTGCTGAGCGTCAGCGGCGGCCTGACCATGGTCGACTGACGGCGATGGGCAAGCACGTCTCCCTCCACGAAGCGGTCGCCGCCACGGTGAACCCGGGCGACGTGCTGTGCTTCGCCTTCACCCACAACCGCAGCCACGCCGCCGCCTTCGAGGTGGCGCGGCAGTTCCGCGACCGGAAATGCCTGACGCTGGTGGCGACGGGCCTGCTCGAATACGCCTCCGTCCTCGTCGCCGCCGGCGCGGTCGCGCATCTGGAGTCCGCCTTCGCCGGCGGCACCTATCCGGCGCCCGCGCCCTCGCGCGTGCTTCAGGACGCCTTCGCCGCCGACGGCGCGGGCGATCCCGACTGGACCAACCTGACGATGACGTTGCGGCTGATGGCGGGCGCGATGGGCTGGCCGTTCGTGCCCGTCAACAGCCTCCACAGCTCCGGCCTGTGGCGGGATGAGAATCGAACGCTGGTCGCGAACCCGTTCTCCGACGGCAGGCAGCCGGTGATCGCCGCGCTGGCGCCGGACGTCGCCTTCCTGCACGTCCCGGTCGCCGACACGGCTGGCAACGCCGTCGTCCACGGCCCCGACGCCGAGGAATGCTGGGCGGTCCATGCCGCGCGCCGGGTGGTGGTGACGGCCGATCGCGTCGTGTCCCCGCGGGAGCTGCGCGCCATCGGCCCGCGCAACGGCATTCCCGGCCATCTCGTCGACCATGTCGTCGAGGCGCCGTTCGGCGCCCATCCGCAGGGGCAGTTCGTCTGGAACGAGGAGGAAGGCGTCGCGTCCTATGCCGAGGACTATGCGACGCGGCGCGAGTTGCGCCGGCTCTCGCGCGATCCGGCCGCCCTGCGCGGCTGGGTCGAGGAGTGGGTGTTCGGCACCGACCACGCCTCATACCTCGAAAAGCTCGGCCCGGGCCGGCTGGAGGAGTTGCGCCGGCAGGCCATGGCGCCGACGCCGGCAGCACCCCGCGACGCCGATGCGCCCGCTTCTCCAGAGGAGCGCGCCGCCGTGCTCGCCATGCGCATGGCGGGCGAGCGCGTCGCCGAAGGACGGGCGCGAAGCCTGTTCGCCGGCATCGGCCTTGCCCATCTCGCCGCCTGGGGGGCCGAGCGGCGATGCCGCGACAACGGCCTCGACGTCGCGCTGGTCGCCGAGACCGGCATGGTCGGCTTCCTGCCCGTCGAGGGCGACCCCTACCTGTTCAACCGCCCCAACGCCGCCTCGTCGCGCTTCCACGCCTCGTTCCTGCGCACGCTGGGCGTGCTGGCCGGGCCGCGCGCCCGCGACTGCCTCGCCCTTCTCGCCGCCGGGCAGATCGACGCCCACGGCAACATCAACTCCTCGCGCGCCGCCGACGGCCGGCTGATCGTCGGCTCCGGCGGGGCCAACGACCTCGCCTCGGGCAATGCCGAGGTGATGGTGGTGATGCCGCTGAAGCCCGGCCGCTACGCGCCGGAGCTTGCCTTCGTCACCTCGCCGATACGCTTCCTTGCCGGCGTTGCCACCGATCTCGGCTGGCTGGAACGCGGCGCCGACGACCGGCTCGAGATCGCCGGCCTCGTCTGCGCGCCGGGGGAGGAGGACACGACCCGCGCCGCCATCGCCGCCGCCTGCGGCGAGGACCTTCGCCTGCGTGACGGCGCGCGCCGCCACGATCCGCCTACGCCGGGCGAGATCGCGCTGCTACGCGCCTTCGACCCCGCCCGCGCCATTCTCGGATAACCCGTTTCAAGATCAGGAGACAAAGATGGACTACACCGACATCCTCTACGAGGTCAGCGACGGCATCGCCACCATCACCATCAACCGCCCCGACCGGCTGAACTGCTTCCGCGGCCGCACCATCGAGGAGCTGGTCCACGCCTTCAAGCGCGCCTGGGCCGACAAGGGCGCGGGCTGCGTCATCCTGACGGCGGCGGGCGAAAAGGCGTTCTGCGTCGGCGGCGACCAGAAGGAGATGCAGGAGAAGGGCACCTACGGCACCTCGGAAAACGGCCTGTGGGAGATCGACGACCTGCACATGGCGATCCGCAACATCCCCAAGCCGGTGATCTGCGCCGTCAACGGCTACGCCATCGGCGGCGGCCACGTCATCCATGTCATCTGCGACATCACCATCGCCGCCGACCATGCGAAATTCGGCCAGGCCGGCCCGCGCGTCGGCTCGTTCGACGCCGGCTGGGGCTCGGCCTATCTGGCCCGCACCGTCGGCGAGAAGCGCGCCCGCGAGATCTGGTTCTTCTGCCAGCAATACGACGCCCAGACCGCGCTGCAATGGGGCCTCGTCAACCGCGTCGTGCCGCGCGAGAAGCTGATGGAAGAGGCGCGCGCGCTGGCCGCGCAGGCGGTGGCGCTGAGCCCCACCGCGCTGAAATTCCTCAAGCACGCCTTCAACGCCGACAGCGCCCACATCTTCGGGCAGGTGAAGATGGCGGCCGACGGGCTGGCGAGCTTCGTCAATTCCGAGGAAGCCTCGGAAGGGCGCACCGCCTTCCTCGAGAAGCGCAAGCCCGACTTCGCGCGGTTCCGCTGATCCGATGGGCGCGATGGTCGACGCCGGCGCACCCGCTCCCGCCGCGCTCGTCACCGGCGCGGCCGGCGGCATCGGCCTCGCCACGGCAAGGCTGCTGGCGGCGCGCGGCATGCGCGTCGCCGTCAACGACGTCGACGCGGACGCCGCCGCCCGGGCGGCGGCGTCGCTGGGGCCGGGCCATCTGGCGGTGGCGGCCGACATCTCACGCGAGGACCAGGTCGGCGAGATGGCCGAGCGCGTCGCCGACGCGTTCGGCGCCATCTCGGTCCTCGTCAACAATGCCGGCATCGCCGACACGGCCGGGCCGACCATGGGGCAGGCCACGGCCGCGTGGGACAGGCTGATCGGCATCCATCTGACGGGAGCCTATCTGGTGTCGAAGGCCGTCGCCCCGCACATGGCGCGCGCCGGCGGCGGCGCGATCGTCAATCTGAGCTCCATCGCCGGGCTGGTCGGCGTGCCGGTGCGCACCGCCTACAGCGCCGCCAAGGCCGGGGTGGCGATGCTGACCCGGGTTCTGGCCTGCGAATGGGCCGCACACGGCATCCGCGTCAACGCGGTCGCGCCCGGCTATGTCAGGACCGACCTCGTCGCCGGTCTGATCGAGGCGGGCCGGGTCGACGCCGCGGGCATATGCCGGCGCACGCCCCTCGCCCGGCTGGCCGAGCCGGAGGAGATCGCCCGCGTCATCGCCTTCCTCGCCTCGGCCGACGCCTCCTACGTCACCGGAGCGGTCGTGCCGGTCGACGGCGGCTACACCGCCTTCGGCGGCCCGTTCGACGCCTCAGGCGACCTCTCGCCTTTAACCCCGTGATCGGGGTAGAATTTGAACCGGAACAAACCCGCCGGAGACCGCGCGCGCAATGAACGAAACCGTCACCAGCCTTATCGAGGTGCCTGAACTGGTCGAGAAGCGGCGCGGCCAGATCGTCGCCGCGGCGACGGAGCTGTTTTCCGAGCAGGGCTTCTACAGGACCACGATCAAGGACATCGCGCGGCTGGCGGGCATCAGCTCGGGGCTGGTCTACCAGTATGTGCGCGAGAAGGAGGACGTCCTTCTCCTCGTGCTGCTGGAAGTGGTCGATTCCTATGCCCGCGAGATCCCTGCCGCCATCGCCGGCATCGACGATCCGCTCGAACGGCTGGTGACGGCGGTGCGCGCCTATTGCCGCGTCGTCGACCGGCACCGGGCGGCGACCGTGCTCGCCTACCGCTCGACCAAGTCGCTGTCGCCCAAGCGCCGCGAGCTGATCCAGCAGCGCGAGACCGAGACCAACGACATCATCAGCTCCACGCTCGCCGACTGCATCGGACGCGGCATCATCCGCAAGGCCAATATCGACGCGCTGACCTACCAGATCGTGCTCACCGCGCATGGATGGGCGCTGAAGAGCTGGTACTTCAAGTCGCGCCTGACGCTGGAAGACTATATCGAGGCCAATCTCGACATCCTGCTCAACGGCATCCTGACCGATGCCGGGCAACGGCATTTTTCCAGCCTCGCCGCGGCTCCCCCCGCCCCGGCCGCGCCCGACGAGGCATAGCGCCGCCCCCGCCGCCTGCCCCGCCCGCGCGCGGCTGCCATAGTCGAAAGCGGAAGCTGAATTCTTGCGCCGCCTCCGGGCCGGGTGTTCACTGGCGTCCGGCGGGAAGTGGAGGAAACACCATGCAGCGCGCTCCGGTCGCCGCCGAATGGCGCACCACCGAATGGTTCAACACGCCGCAGCCGTTGACGCTCGCCGCGCTGCGCGGCCGGGTGGTGATGGTCTGCGCCTTCCAGATGCTGTGCCCGGGCTGCGTCAGCCAGGGCCTGCCGCAGGCGCAGCGCGTCGCCGACCTGTTCCAGCCATCGGACGTGACGGTGATCGGGCTCCACAGCGTGTTCGAGCATCACGACGCGATGGGGCCGAACGCCCTGCGCGCGTTCCTGCACGAATACCGCATCCGCTTCCCTGTCGCGGTCGACGAGCCCGACGGCGTGTCGCTGCCGCGCACCATGCGGGCCTATGCCTTCGAGGGCACGCCGACCACGCTGCTGATCGACCGCGAGGGCCGCCTGCGCCGGCAGACGCTCGGCCATGTCCCCGACCTCCAGCTCGGCGCCGAGATCATGGCGCTGGTCGGCGAGCGGCCGCTGCCCGCCGGCGGGCGGGACGAGCCGGCCGCCGGCATCTGCACGCCGGACGGCTGCGCATGACGGAACCGGCGGAAACGCGCGATCCTGCCGCCGCGGACCGGGACCGCTTCGGCGAGGACCCGGCCTCGACCTTCCGCGCCAACCTCGCCGCCGTCGAGGAGCGCGTGGCGCGCGCCTGCGCGCGGGCGGGGCGCGAGCGCGCGTCGGTGCGGCTGCTGCCCGTCACCAAGACGGTGCCGGCCCACATCCTTCGCCACGCCCATGCCGCCGGCATCGGCGCGATGGCGGAGAACAAGATCCAGGAGGCGATGGCCAAGCGCGACGCGCTGGCGGACCTCGCCATCGACTGGAGCATCGTCGGCCATCTCCAGACCAACAAGGTCAAGTACCTGACCCGCTTCGCCAGCGAATTCCACGCGCTCGACAGCCTGCGCCTGGCCGAGCAGCTCGACGCCAGGCTGGAGCGCGAGGGCAGGTTCCTCGACGTCTATGTCCAGGTCAACACCTCGGGCGAGGACAGCAAGTTCGGTCTCGATCCCGACGCGCTGCTGCCCTTCGTCGACACGCTGGAGCGGTTTCCCCGCCTGCGGCCGCGCGGGCTGATGACGCTGGCGCTGTTCTCCTCCGAAATGGCGAGGGTGCGGCCGTGCTTCGTGCTGCTGCGCCGGCTGCGCGACGCCGCCGCCAGGCGCCACCCCGGCCTGACCGGCCTGTCGATGGGCATGACCGGCGACTTCGAGCAGGCGATCGAGGAAGGCGCGACCGTCGTCCGCGTCGGCCAGGCCATCTTCGGCAAGCGGCCGACCCCGGACAGCCACTACTGGCCGGGCCTGGCCGCGAACTGACGAGGCATCGAACCATGGCTCCCGCAAGCGGCCTGTCCGCCTTTCCGATCACGCCCGCGGACGCGGAAGGGCGCGTCGACACGGCCGCCCTGCGCCGGCTGGTCGCCCGACCGGCAGCGGCGGGGGTGGACTCGATCGGCCTGCTCGGCAGCACCGGCATCTACATGTACCTGTCGCGCCAGGAGCGCCGGCGCGCCGTCGAGGCGGCGGTCGAGGAGGTCGCCGGCCGATGCCCGATCATCGCGGGCGTCGGCGCCCTGCGGACGGACGAGGCGATCCGGCTGGCGCAGGACGCGAAAGCGACCGGCGCTGCGGCGGGCCTTCTTTCCGCCGCGTCCTACACGCCGCTCACCGAAGACGAGGTGTTCGAGCATTTCTCGGCCGTGGCCCGGGAAAGCCGCCTGCCGCTGATCGTCTACGACAATCCCGGCACCACGCATTTCTCGTTCCCGCCCCGGCTCGTCGGCCGCCTCGCCGGGGTGCCGGGCATCGTCGCGATCAAGAATCCCGGCTGGAAGGCCGAGGACGCGCCGCGCCTGCTGGCCGGGCAGAGGGCTCTCGCCGGCGACGGCTTCTCGATCGGTTGCAGCGGCGACTGGACGGCGGCCGAGACCATGATCGCCGGCGCCGACACATGGTACAGCGTGCTCGCCGGTATCTTCCCCGAGGTCTGCCGCGACATCGTCCTGGCCGCGCGGCGCGGCGACGCCGCCGAGGCGCGCCGCCTCGACGCGGCGCTGGCGCCGCTGTGGGAGCTGTTCCGGCGGCATTCCAGCCTGCGCGTCGTCTATGCGCTCGCCGGCCTCGTCGGCCTGTGTCACGCCGCGCCGCCGCGCCCGATCCTGCCGCTGCCTCCCGCCGCGCGCGACGAGGTCGCCGCCGCGCTGGCGCGGCTTGCCCCGGAGATGACGCGATGACGCGACCGTCCCTCTCGCGGCCGTGAGAACATGGTGTATATGATCCGGCCGCGCCTCCGCCCGGCCACCACCTCCTGGAAACGAAAACAATGACGACGACGACAGCATCCGGCACCCATGCCAGGGTCTATATGGGCGTCCTTCTCGCGCTCGGCGCCGCCCATCTCCTCAACGACACCATCCAGTCGTTGATACCCGCGATCTACCCGATCCTGCGCGACAGGTTCGCGCTCGATTTCGTCCAGATCGGGCTTATCACCCTGACCTTCCAGATCGCGGGCTCGCTGCTCCAGCCCGTCGTCGGCTTCTACACCGATCGGCGTCCGCTGCCCTATTCGGCGGCGGCCGGGCTGGTGTTCAGCCTGGGCGGGCTGATCGGGCTCGCCCACGCATCGGGCTACGCGCTCATCCTCGTGTCTGTGGCCTTCATCGGCCTGGGCTCGTCGATCTTCCATCCCGAAGCGACGCGCGCGGCGCGATACGCGTCCGGCGGCCGGCAGGGCCTTGCGCAGGGGATCTTCCAGGTCGGCGGGCAGGTCGGCGGCGCGATCGGCCCGCTGCTGGCGGCCTTCATCATCGTCCCGCGCGGCCAGGAGAGCCTTTCCCTTTTCGCCGTCATGGCGCTGGTCGCGATGCTGCTCCTGACCTGGACCGCGCGGCAATACCATACGCTGCGCGCCCACTTCACCGCGTTGTCCGACGCCAGGCTGCGCAAGGAGGCCGGTCGGCCCCGGCACTCGCGGGCCCGGATCCTCGTCGGGCTCGGCGTCCTCACCGTCCTGATGTTCTCGAAGGTCGCCTATCTCGAAAGCTTCCGCTCGTTCTACACCTTCTACCTGATCGAGCGCTTCGACGTTTCGATCTCGGTGTCGCAGATCATGCTGTTCCTGTTCTTTCTCGCCTCCGCGGTCGGCGTGCTGCTGGGCGGCATCGTCGGCGACAGGATCGGGCGCTACCGCATCATCTGGATTTCCGTCCTCGGCCCGCTGCCGCTCACGCTTCTCCTTCCCTATGTCGACTTCTTCTGGACGGGCGTCCTGTCCGTGACCATCAACCTGATCATGGCGAGCGCGTTCGCGTCGATCATGATCTATGCGATGGATCTGGTCCCGAACCGGATCGGCCTGATCGGCGGCCTGTTCTACGGGCTGAATTTCGGGCTCGGCGGCATCGCGGCCGCCATTCTGGGCGGCCTCGCCGACCATATCGGCCTCGGGTCCGTTTACGTGCTGTGCTCGTTCCTGCCGCTGGTCGGCCTGCTGGCCTGGTTCCTGCCCAGGCTGGAGCCAGCCTTGCCGCCGGCGCGATAGCCCGATAGAGCGGCCAACCACGCGCTCGATTCCGCGACGCGCCTCGATCCGGTAGCAGCTTGAACGATCCGACAACCCGGCACAAGACGATGAAGGCGGCTTCCTGGCCGAGCCATGTCAGGGAAACCGTCCTGCTCGGCCTGCCGCTGATCGCCGCCCAACTCGCCCAGATGGCGCTCAACGTCACCAACACGCTGGTGCTGGGCCGCCTCGGCCCCGACGAACTCGCCGCATCGGTGCTCGGGTGGCAGCTCTTCTTCGTCATCTGGATGTTCGGGTCGGGATTCGGCTTCGCGATCATGCCGCTGGTGGCGAGCGCGGTGGGCTCGAAGGACCCGCGCGGCGGCCGGCGCTTCGTGCGCATGGGGCTGTGGATCAGCTTCGCCTATGCGGTCGTCATGATGATCCCGCTGTGGAACGCCGAGGCGATCTTTCTCGCGCTGGGGCAGGACCGGCACCTTTCCGCGCTCGCGGCCGACTATCTCGGCGCGCTGCAATGGTCGCTGTTCCCCCAGTTGACGATCATCGCCCTGCGCTCCTTTCTCGGCGCGCTGGCGCGGCCCGGTATCGTGGTGGTCGCGCTGGCGCTGGGCATGGCGGTCAACGTCGTCCTCAACGTCCTTCTCGTCTTCGGCGGGCTGGGGCTTCCGGCGCTGGGGATGGTCGGCTCGGGCCTCGCGACCTTCATCTCGGCCTGCTGCATCGCGCTGTTCCTGATCGCCTACATCTCGCGCCATCCGGCACTGCGCCGGCAGGAGCTCTTCGTCCGCTTCCTCAAGCCGGACGCGCCCGCCATGATCGAGGTGTTCAGGCTCGGCTGGCCGATCGGCACCATGGTCGTGGCCGAGGTCGCGCTGTTCAGCGCCACGTCGTTCATGATGGGAACGCTCGGGCCGAGCGAGCTTGCCGCCCACGGCATCGCCCTGCAACTGAGCGGCCTCGCCTTCATGATCCCGCTCGGCCTCTCCGCGGCCACGACCATCCGGGTCGGCCATGCCCTCGGCCGCGACGACCATCCCGACATGGCAAGGGCGGCGGCCGCGTCGCTCGGCCTCGGCCTCGCCTTCGCCTGCCTGTCCGCGCTGATCTTCCTGACCATGCCTCGCGCGCTCATCGGCCTTTACCTCGACATCGAGGCGCCGGCATCGACAGGCGTCGTCCCGCTCGCGGTGTCCTTTCTCGCCGTCGCCGGCGTCTTCCAGATCGTCGACAGCGTCCAGGCCCTGTCGAGCGGCGCGCTGCGCGGCCTGAAGCAGGCGCGCGTCCCGATGGTCATCGCCCTGCTCAGCTATTGGGGTGTCGGCGTGCCCGCCAGCTACGGCCTCGCCTTCGCCGCGGGCTGGGGCGGGGTCGGCATCTGGTGGGGCCTGGCCATCGGCCTCGCCGTCGCCGCCGTTCTCATGACGGCCCATCTCTACGGCTGGATCAGGCGGTTCGCCCGGAAAACGCCGGCAGCGGCGGGCTGAAAGCCGGCCAGGCCGCCCAGGGCCGCATCGGGCGACGGCATAAATCAGCCGCCGAGCGCGACCTTGCGGGTGGGTCGCTGCCCGGCCGAAGGCCCGCCATGGATCGCCACCCGGTTGCGGCCGCCATGCTTGGCGCGATAAAGCGCCTCGTCGGCCATCGCCTGCAATTCCCCCGGCGCGCGCGCTGCGCCGTCGCCCACGCCGCGCGCGGCGACGCCGATGCTGATGGTGACGACGCAACCCGCCCGCGCGCCCGGATTGGGCAGGGCGGCCGCCTCCACCTCCGCGCGGATGGCCTCGGCGACCAGCCCCGCCCGGCCGGCGTCGGCTTCGCGCAGCAGGACCAGGAATTCCTCGCCGCCATAGCGGGCGACAAGACCGTCGCACCCGGCCAGCCGCCGCTCGATGACGGCGGCGACGGATCGCAGCGTCTCGTCGCCCCTGGCATGGCCGAGGCGGTCGTTGATCGCCTTGAAGTCGTCGACGTCGCACATCAGGAGCGCGATGCCGCCGCCCGCGTTCCACTGCGCGTCGATCGCCTCCATCATCGAGCGCCGGTTGGCGACGCCGGTCAGCGGGTCCGTCCGCGAAAGCCTTTCCAACTGCTCGTTGGCGGCGGCGAGATCGGCGACGCGCTTGCGGTCCCTGAGCTCGAGCAGGAACGACTTCTGCGCCAGGATCGTCATCGTCTCGCGGGCGATCACCATCGCGCCGGTGCCGCTGGCGAAGAACAGGAAGGCGGAAAGCCCGCTCCTGACCTCGACGCCGGGATTGTTGAGCTGGAACACGAGATACATCGCCATGGCGCTGACCGCGATGGCGATGGTGAACCTCAGCGGGATGTTGAAGATGACGACGCCGCTGATGGCCACGAACACCATCACGTTGAGGTTGCGCTCGTAAAGCTCGCCGCCGCCGGCGACGCCCATCAGCGCCACGCACAGCAGTATCCACACCACGCCAAGGGTGAGCGACAGATGATGCACGAGGTTGCCGCGCCGCCGGCTCCAGACGTGAACGACCGCGAGCGCGGCCGGCGCCAGCATCGCCGAAGGCCAGATCATGGCCCGCGCCGCCTCGCGCGGCAGCAGGGAAAGATTGAAGATCAGCCCGACGATGTCGAGCAGGATCACCCACAGCATCCAGGCGCGGACGATCTTGGCGGTCTGACGCCACGTGCGGTCGATGAAGGCTTCCTCGAACCGGCCGCGCAGGCTGATGTCGCGGGTGCGGCCCGCGAGCAGGCGCTCCAGATCGGGCGCTTGCCCGGCGAGATCCCCTGTCGTGCGGCAGTGCTTCCCGCTGTCCATGGCGAGGCCGAAATCCATCCCTGTTTCGGGCCCGGTTCCGGCCCCTGACCCGGGGAGGCGGCCCCGGTCCGATGCGCCGGCCCGCAGTCCCGATCCCATCAGTCCCGATCCCGCGAGCTCCGGTCCGCGCGCATGATCGCGCGAACCCCTCCACAGCGCATCATGCCAGGCAAATGCTACCAATCGCTAAAGTTTAACGCCGGATTCCGATACAATCTTTCCGATCGGCTTTCCGATCGCCTTTCGCGCCGGCGGGCCGGCCGTGCCTCGTTCAGGCCGCCGCGCTCCGCCGTTCCAGCATCCTGCGCGCGCTTTTCTCGTCGGTGATGAAGACCGTCGGCGCGATCAGCGCCATGGCGCCGAGCAGGGCCTCGGTCTTGTCGCTGCCGCCGGAGGTGAGGATGCGGACCGGCGCCTTGCGCAGGGTGCCGACGTCGACCGACATCACCAGATCGTTCACCGGGTGATCGACGAGCACGCCGTCGGCGTCGAAGAAATGGAACAGCAGATCGCCGACCGCGCCGCGCTCGACCAGCGCCTCGCGGTCGCGCTCCTTGAGGAAGCCCCCGCGATAGAAGGTGGTGGCCGAGGCGATGCCGCCGACGCTCACGAGCACGGCGTCGAGGCTCCCCGTCATCTCGAAGATGTCCTTCAGCCCGCAGCGTTCGACCAGGGCGATCTTGGTCTCGACGCTGTCGACCACGGCCGGCGTCGGGATCAGGAAGCCCTCGCCGTGGAAAATCTGGGCGAAGCGCCAGGCGAACTCGGCCGGGTTGAAGCGCCGGGCCGCGCCGACGCCGCCGAGCAGCGAGATGACCTGGAAATCCGCCAACTGCCGGCCGCCGATGAATTGCAGACTGGAAAACAGCGTCCGCCCCCAGCCGACGCCGACGCGCATGCCCGAGCGCATGGCTTCCGACAGGAAGCCGCCGGTGCGGGCGCTGATCGCCGGGATCGGGTCGGCGTCCTCGGTCGAAAGCGGCGCGACCAGCGCCTGGCCGATCCCGAAGGTGCGCTCGAGCGCCCGCTCGAGCCTGACGGTCTCGGCCAGCTCGCTCTCGATGCTGATCTGGACCTCGTTGCGCGCCCGCGCCTCGGCCAGCAGGCGCACGACGCTGACGCGGCCGATGCCGAGCACGTCGGCGATCTCGGTCTGCGTCATCTGCTCGATGAAATACATCCACGCCGCGCGCACGCGCAGCCGGTCGCTCCGGCTGCCGGCCGGCGACGGCGAGGCGTCGTCCTCGCCCTCCGTCCGTTTCGCGCGTGGTCGCTTCGTCAAGGCCCGTCCCCTCATCCTGCCGCCGCCGGCCGGGCAAAGGTCGACGATTCTGGAGCCTATAGCAATATCAAGCCTTGACCGGACGGGAACGCTGGCGACAATCCGACACGATGGCGCAAGGGAGCGACCCGACATGCTGCACGAGATTTCGGAAGAGATGCGCGTCGCGCTCAAGGACAGGCTCCGCGACGTGCGGCACGCGATCCGCCTGCACCGCCACGACAGCGGAAATAATGAGTCGTTGCCGCGCCCGCAGGGCGTCGACGACATTCTCGGCCATGCGGTCAGCGCCTTCGACGACGCCATGACCCTCGCAGAACGGCTGGTGCCGGTCGGCAGGTCCTCGACGCAGGGCCGGCCCGCGCACGGCTTTGCCGCCTATTTCTCCGGCCGCGACGGCGTGCGCGCCTTCCGCCGCGACCTCTATTCCCTCGCCCGGCTGGTGCTGGCCCGGCGCGGCATCGCCGACGCCCGCATCCATGAGAGCGAGCTCGCCGCCGTCCACGCCGCGCTCTGCCAGCGCCACGCGGCGCTGATCGCGTCCCTGCCGGCGCGGCAGGGCTGGGTCGACAGGGTTTCGACCGCCTCCGCCCTTTGTGCGGCGATCCTTACCGAACTGCTCGACCATCGGCCGATCCGCTTCGATGTCGGGACCCGCACCCCCGGTTCCGTCCGCGAGCTCGAAATCCTCTGCCTCGCGCCGGCGGTGCTCGCCTGCGGCTTCGCCGCGGTCGAGCCCGAGATCGGCGACGAGCCGGACCTGATCGGGCTCGCCATCCTCGCCACCGAGGCGCGGCTGGAGCGCATCGTCGCCGCCAGCCGCGCCGCCGACGGCCAGGACGAGCTGGCGCGCATCTTCGCGGTGCTGCTGGCGCATCTGCCCTGAACCTTCCAACTGCTCCCTCTCCCCGCCTCGCGCCCGCCCGTCCCCGTCCGGCATTCCTGGCGCCGCGATCGCGCGCGTCCGCACCGTCGGCGATTGGATGGTTGAACATTCGCCTTGAATGACGAACATATGTTCATTATTAAATGACATGCGGCGCGTCCGGCCCGCGACCGGGGAGAGGTACGACCATGACCGCCAGGAAGCTCGCCAAGGTGGATGAGGCCGGCGAGGCGCGCGCCAACCTGCCCTTCGCCTATCGCCACTACGACCCCGCGGCGCTGCGCGAGGCGCTGCGCAAGATGCACCTGATCCGCCGCTTCGAGGAGGGGGCGGAGGAATCCTACATGCGCGGCCTGATCCATGGCACCATGCACCTGTCCATCGGACAGGAGGCGTCGGCCGTCGGCGTCTGCATGCCGCTGCGGCCCGACGACCAGATCACCTCGACCCATCGCGGCCACGGCCATTGCATCGCCAAGGGCGCCAACGTGAAGCGCATGTTCGCCGAGTTCTTCGGCAAGACCACCGGCTATTGCAAGGGACGCGGCGGCTCGATGCACATCGCCGACGTCGCCGGCGGCAATCTCGGCGCCAACGGCATCGTCGCCGGCGGCATCCCGATCGCGGTGGGCGCGGCGCTGTCGGCCCGCAAGCTCGGCAACGGCAAGGTCGTCGTCTCCTTCTTCGGCGACGGCGCCAACAACGAGGGCGCGTTCCACGAAGCGCTGAACATGGCCTCGATCTGGAAACTGCCGGTGGTGTTCGTCTGCGAGAACAACGGCTACGGCATGTCGACCTCGACGGCGCGCTCGACCGCGGTGAAGAACGTCGCCGACCGCGCCGGCGCCTATTCGATGCCGGGCGTCATCGTCGACGGCAACGATTTCAGCGCCGTGGCGCAGGCCTCGGGCGAGGCCGTGGCCCGCGCCCGCGCCGGCGAGGGGCCGACGCTGATCGAATCCAAGACCTACCGCTATCGCGGCCATTCCAAGAGCGACCGCAACCGCTACCGCAGCAAGGAAGAGATCGAGGACTGGATGGCCAACCGCGATCCGATCGCGCTGTTCGAGGCCGGGTTGAAGGAGTTCGGCGTCATCGACGAAGCCGGCATCGCGGCGATCCGCGAGGAGGTGAAGCGCGAGATCGAGGCCGGCATCGAGTTCGCCAAGGCGAGCCCCGCGCCCGCCATCGCCGACGTCGCCCGCTATGTCTACACCGGGGAGCCGGCGTGATGGACGCAGCGCCGCGCGAACTGAGCTACGCCCAGGCCATCCAGGAAGCGATGGCCATCGCCATGGAGAACGACGAGCGCGTCTTCCTGATGGGCGAGGACATCGGCGTCTATGGCGGCGCCTTCCAGGTGACGGGCGATCTGGTCGAGCGCTTCGGGACGGAGCGCGTCATGGACACGCCGATCTCCGAGCTCGGCGGGGCCGGCGTCGCCGTCGGCGCGGCCATGACCGGCCTGCGCCCGATCTTCGAGTTCCAGTTCTCCGATTTCGCCACGCTGGCGATGGAGCAGATCGTCAACCAGGCCGCCAAGATGCGCTTCATGCTCGGCGGCGAGGTCTCGGTCCCGTTGGTGATGCGCTTTCCCGCCGGCTCCGGCACCGGCGCCGCCGCCCAGCACAGCCAGAGCCTCGAGGCCTGGCTCGGCCACGTGCCGGGGCTGAAGGTGATCCAGCCGGCGACGCCGCACGACGCCAAGGGCATGCTGCTCGCCGCCGTCGCCGACCCGGACCCGGTGATGATCTTCGAGCACAAGCTGCTCTACAAGATGAAGGGGCCGGTGCCGGAAGGCCACTACACCGTGCCGATCGGCAAGGCCGAGGTGCGCCGGGAGGGCCGCGACGTCACCGTCGTCGCCACCGCCATCATGGTGCACAAGGCGCTGGAGGCGGCGGCAATGCTGGCCAGGGAAGGCATCGACGCCGAGGTGATCGACCTGCGCACCATACGCCCGCTCGACCGCCGGACCATCATCGACAGCGTCAAGAAGACCTCGCGGCTGGTCAGCGTCCACGAAGCGGTGAAGACGCTGGGCATCGGCGCCGAGATCAGCGCCACCATCGCCGAGAGCGACGCCTTCGACTTCCTCGACGCGCCGATCCTGCGGCTGGGCGGGGCGGAAACGCCGATCCCCTACAATCCCGAGCTCGAGAAGGCGGTGGTGCCGCAGGTGCCGGACATCGTCGCGGCCGTGCGCGACCTCGTCGCCGGGAGGCGCTGAGCCGTGCCGGTCGAGGTCATTCTCCCCAAGGTCGACATGGACATGGCGAGCGGCCGGATCACGCGCTGGCATGTCGAGGAAGGCGCGGCGGTGAAGCAGGGCGACCTGCTGTTCGAGATCGAGACCGACAAGGCGGCGATGGAGATCGACGCCCAGGCGAGCGGCACGCTGCGCAACGTCACCGGCGAGACCGGCGTCGACATTCCGGTCGGCGCGACCGTCGCCTGGATCTACGCCGAAGGCGAGGAGGTGGCCGCGGCATCCCTGCCGCCCGCCGAGGACGCGCCCGCCGCCATCGCGACGCCCGCACCTCCCCCCGCCCCTTCCCCAGCTTGGCCGGATACGCCGGCGGCGACCGAAGGCGTGCGCGCCTCGCCGCTTGCGCGCCGCCTTGCGCGGGAAGCCGGCATCGACCTCGCGGCGGTTTCGGGCAGCGGCCCGCACGGCCGGGTGGTCAAGGCCGATGT
>JBDHTD010000045.1:0-22128 GCA_039808485.1 Aquamicrobium sp.
GTCTATCTGCATCAGGGCCGCTCGTTCAAGGCCTATCGCGGCATGGGCTCGGTCGGCGCGATGGCGCGCGGCTCGGCAGACCGCTACTTCCAGGCCGAGGTGCGCGACACGCTGAAGCTGGTGCCGGAAGGCATCGAGGGGCAGGTGCCCTACAAGGGCCCGGTCAGCGGCGTGCTGCACCAGCTCGTCGGCGGGCTGAAGGCGGCGATGGGCTATGTCGGCGCCGAAAACCTCGCCGCCTTCCGCGAGCGCGCCACCTTCGTGCGCATCTCGAACGCGGGCCTGCGCGAAAGCCACGCCCACGATGTCACCATCACCCGCGAAAGCCCGAACTATCCCGGCGGGATGTGAGCGCTCCTGCCGCCTGAAAAGCCGAACCCCGCGCCGGCGGCGCGGGGTTGTCGCATTCCGGGCTCATAAAAAGCGTCAGAGCGCCTCGGCCTTGGCGAGCGAGTGCACGGCGTCGACGCGGGCGGCGTCGAGATCGGCCTCGGTCAGCCCGAACTTCCGGCCCATCAGCGTCTCGATGCCGCCGACCAGCGCCATGGCGTCGAGCCCGTAATAGCGCATGAGATAGGCGCGCGAGCCGCCGTGCGCATAGGTGTCCTTCAGGCCCAGCCGCACCAGCCGCTTGCCGACGCCGGCGTCGGCCATGGTCTCGGCGACCAGCGAGCCGATGCCGCCCTCGGTGACGTGGTTCTCGATGGTGACGACGCCGTGCCTGACCGAGCCGACATGGTCGAGAAGCTGGGCGGCGTCGAACGGCTTGATGGTGTGCAGGTGGAGGTGCCGGATCGAGACGCCTGCGCCGGCCAGCGCCGAGCGGGCGCGCAGCGCCTCCTCGGTGGTGATGCCGGAAGTGACGACGAGCACGTCGGCGCCCTCGGCCAGCACCCGCATCTCGCCGACCCTGATCGGCGTGTCGAACAGGCGCGGCACCGAGCCGCGCAGCACCCGGCACCAGACGGGGCCGTCGACGCCGTCGGCGGCCTCGCAGATGCTCTCGACCTCGGTGGCGTCGCCGGTCTCCAGGATCGTCATGTTGGGGATCGAGCGCATCACCGCGATGTCCTCGATCGACTGATGGGTCATGCCGCCGGGCGTGGTGATGCCGGGCAGGAAGCCCATCAGCCGCACCTTGCGCCGCGGATAGGCGACGGACGCCATCAACTGATCGTAGGGGCGGCGATACATGAACACGCCGAAGGTGTGGAGGAAGGGCCGGAAGCCGGCCAGCGCCAGCCCGCCGGCGAAGCTCATCATGTTCTGCTCGGCCATGCCCATCGACAGGAACTGGTCCGGATGGCGGTCGCGGAAGCCGTCGATCTCGCAGGACGAGGTCAGGTCCGCCGACAGGCACAGGATATCGGGATTGCCGGCCGCGAACTTCTCGAAGGCGGAGGCATAGGGGCGGTTCACCATTTCAACCATGTCGCGGCCTCCTTCAATGCGCGTAGTCGACCGGCTCGACGCCGAGCGATCGGGCGATCGAGGCGTTCATGCGCGCGCGCTCGTCCTCGGACTTGAACCGCACGTAATGGAGGCGGGGAAACCGCTCCTCCAGCGCCGGCATGGCGTGGAAAGGGCTGGTGCGGGCGAGCACGATCAGCGGCTTGCCGGGATGCGGCTCGGCAACCGCCCGGCGCATGGCGTCGAGGTCGTGGCCGTCGATCTCGACGCAGTGGGCGCCGAACTCGACGAACTTGCGGCGGATGTCGCCGACCTCCATCACCGTCTTCATCGCGCCGTCGCATTGCTGGTCGTTGACGTCCATGATGGCGAAGAGATTGTCGATGCCGTGATAGGCGGCGGCCTGCACCGCCTCCCAGGTCTGGCCCTCCTGGACCTCGCCGTCGGACATGAACACCCAGGTGCGGCCGGTGTCGCCGCGCCGCCTGCGGCCCCAGGCAAGGCCGGCGGCGGTGGACAGGCCGATGCCGAGCGTGCCGTTGTGCACCTCCATGCCGGGCGAGTGCTCGGCGCCGATCATCTCGACCGAGGAGCCGTCCTGGTTGAACATCTCCAGCCCTTCCGGCGCCATGCGGCCGACCTCGACCAGCGTGGCATAGGCGACGAGCGCGTAATGGGCGGGCGCGATGAACAGGCGGTCGTGGGCGGGCGTGGCCGGGCCGTTATAGCCGGCGCCGGTGTGGTAGTCCGGGTTGGCGGCCGACGGCACGCCGGCGAAGGGCTTGGGGATCATCGGCAGGGTCGGGGCGCCGAGATTCAATTCCTCATTGTAGAGCCAGGCAAGCTGCTCGGCCGCCGAGCAGGCCTGCGAGAGATAGCCGCCATTGTTGCGGATGGTGTGCTCGAACACCCGCCGGCGGATGCCCAGAGCGACGTCCTCGGTGCGTTTCACATTGCGCATCTGGCGCTCCCTTTCCTTTACAAAAGTAATTATAATAGGCAAATGTAAAAGACAAGCGGTTGGCGACGGCGCTAGAAATTTGGAACGGAATTGCTCGACCGCAGGCGTCGCAGGCTTAAGGTTGCCGCCGCGAAAGGAGGTTGTCAGATGGGAAACACAATGAAGGCGGTGCGCTGCTTCGGCTTCGGCCGGCAACATCGATATGTCGCCGACATCGCCGTGCCGACGCCCGGCCCCGGCGAGGTGCTGGTCCGGGTCGACGCCAGCGGCATCTGCGCCGCCGACCGGGCGATGTGGGACGCGAGCGGACCGTGGCAGCTCAGCTTCCCGTTCACGCCGGGGCATGAATTCACCGGCACCGTGGTCGAGCTCGGCGAAGGCGCGGGCCAACTGCACGGCCTGAAGACCGGCGACCGGGCGGTGGCGGAACTGAACGTCACCCATGGCAACGATTTCTTCCGCCAGCGCGGTCTCTACCATCTCTCCGACACGATGGAGGTGATCGGCGCGACGCGCGACGGCGGCTGGGCGGAGTACATGATCTATCCGGCCGGCGCGGTGATCCACAAGGTTCCCGACGCGGTCTCGGACAAGGCGGCCTGCTACGCCGAGCCGCTGGCCAACGCCATCCACGGCGTCGAGCGCGCCGACATCCAGTTCGGCGACGTCGTCGTGGTCTCCGGCGCCGGGCCGATCGGCATGGGCATGCTCCAGGCCGCGAGGCTGAAGACGCCGCGCAAGCTCATCCTCGTCAACCCGGGCGCGGCGAAGCGGGCGCTGGGCCTGAGGCTCGGCGCGGACATGGCCTTCCATCCCGACGATCCCGAGCTCGGGACCGCCATCGCCGACCTGACCGGCGGGCGCGGCGCGGACGTGTTCCTCGAAGCTTCCGGCCGGACGGAAGCGTTCCAGACCGGGCTCGACCTGATCCGCAAGCGCGGCACCATCGTCGTGTTCGGCGTCTACAAGAAGAAGGCCGAGATCGACCTGAACGTGTTCGGCGAGTTCAAGGAGCTGAACGTCCTCGGCGGCCATCTCGCGCCCTTCACCTATGCCGCCGCGCTCGACCTGATGGCGCGCGGGCTGATTGACGGCGATGCCTGCGTCACGCATGTCTATCCGCTGGAGGCGTTCGCGGAAGCGCTCGACCGCAAGCCCGAACCGGGCGAGACGCAGATCAAGGTGATCTTCGACCCCCGCCTCTGAGGAACCCGACATGGCCTATACCGCCGCGCATTGGGGAGCATACCGGGTCGCCGAGGACGGGACGGCGCTGCTGCCGCTGGAGGACGACCCGCAGCCCTCGCGCATCGGCCGCGGCTGGCTTTCCGCCGCCACCGACCGGCAGAGTCGCGTCCTGCGCCCGGCCGTGCGCAAGGGCTGGCTCGACGGCGACCGTGGCGCGGGCCGCGGCGCTGACGCCTATGTCGAGATGGAATGGGACGCGGTGCTGGACATTGCGGCGAAGGAGCTCGACCGGGTGCGCGGCGCGTTCGGCAACGGCGCGATCTTCGCCGGCTCCTATGGCTGGGCAAGTGCGGGCCGCTTCCACCACGCCCAGAGCCAGCTCCGCCGCTTCCTCAACCTCGCCGGCGGCTTCGTCGGCGCGCGCGACACCTATTCGCATGCCGCCGCCGAGGTGATGTTCCCGCACCTTCTCGGCCTTTCCAACCGCCAGTTCCAGGACGTGGTGACGAGCTTTTCCGAGGTGCGCAGGCATTGCGAGCTGCTCGTCGCCTTCGGCGGCATCTCGCCGCGCACGGCGCAGGTCGCCTCCTCCGGCACCACGCGCCACGAGGTCGGCCGATGGCTCGGCCAGCTCGCGGCCGGGACGACGCGCCTCGTCAACGTCTCGCCGCGGCGCGGCGACCTCGCCGGCGTGGAATGGCTGCCGGTCCGCCCCGGCACCGATGTCGCGCTGATGCTGGCGCTGGCCTACGAGATCGTCGCGGCGGGGCGCGAGGACCGCGACTTCCTCGCCCGTTGCACCTCGGGCTGGCAGACGCTGCGCGCCTATCTGACCGGCGAAGCCGACGGGGTGGCCAAGTCGGCCGAGTGGGCGGCGGCGCTGTGCGACATCGACGCGCAGACGATCCGCGCGCTGGCGCTGCAACTGGCCGGGAAGCGCTCGATGATCTCGCTGACCTGGGGCATGCAGCGCGCCGACCATGGCGAGCAGCCGTTGTGGGCGGGGCTGGCGCTCGCCTGCGTCATCGGCCAGATCGGAAGGCCCGGCTGCGGCTTCGCCTTCGGCTACGGCTCGACCACGCCGGTCGGGCGCGACGCGCCGCTGGTCGACTGGCCCTCGGTGCCGCAGGGCGTCAATCCGGTCGCCGACTTCATCCCGGTCGCGCGCGTCGCCGACATGCTGCTCGGGCCGGGAGAGCCCTACACCTACGATCTCCGGAACCGGACCTATCCCGACATCCGCCTGGTCTGGTGGGTGGGCGGCAACCCGTTCCACCATCATCAGGACCTGCGCCGGCTCGAGCGGGCATGGAAACGGCCCGAGACGGTGATCGTCAACGAGCATAGCTGGACCGCGACCGCGCGGCGCGCCGACATCGTGCTGCCGGCGACGACGCCGTTCGAGCGCGACGACATCATGGTCAACCGCCGCGACCCGGTGCTTCTGTGGATGTCGCGCTTCCGCGAGCCGATGGGCGAGGCGCGCGACGACTACGACATCTTCACCGGGCTGGCGCGGCGGCTGGGGCTGGCGGACGCCTTCACCGAGGGGCGCGACGCCGAGGGCTGGCTGCGCCACCTGTGGGCGCGCTCGCAGGGCGTGGCCCAGCGCATGGGCTTCGCGCTGCCGGATTTCGAGAGCTTCCGCGCGCAGGGCCGCTTCGACGTACCGCTGCCGGCGGAGCCGAACAACCCGCTGGCCGGCTTCGTCGCCGACCCCGAGGCCAATCCGCTGCGCACGGAATCGGGCCGCATCACGCTGGCGAGCGACAGGATCGCCGCCTTCGCCATGCCCGACTGCCCCGGCCACCCGGCATGGCTGCGCCCCGTGGAGAGCCTGCTCGAAGCGTCGGGCGACGAGCTGCACCTCGTCTCCAACCAGCCCGACACGCGGCTGCACGCCCAGAACGACCGCGGCTCGGAAGCGCTGGCCGACAAGGTGGCGGGCCGCGAGGCCGGCTATCTCCACCCCGAGACGGCGGCGCGGCTGGGCCTGAAGGAGGGCGACGCGATGCGGCTTTCGAGCGCGCGCGGCGCCTGCATCGCCGGCGTGCGGCTGGACGAGGGCCAGCGCCGGGACTGCGTCGTGCTGCCGACCGGCGCCTGGTACGATCCGCAGATCGTCGACGGCGAATGGCTCGAGGTCCACGGCAACCCCAACGCGCTGACCATCGACAAGGGTACGTCGGGCATGGCGCAGGGCAACATCGCCCACACCACGCTGGTGCGCGTGGCGCGCTGGGACGGCCCGCTGCCGCCGCTCGCCATCGACCGGCCGCCGCCGGGAATCGGCAACGACTGAGGAGCCGGGGGGCGGTCTACCTCGCCTGGAGCAGCGCCTCGGCCAGCTTCTGGTCGACGCACAGATGCGTGGCGAGCCCGCCGCGGATGGCGGCCAGCGCCGCCTCGGCGCGCTCGGCGCCACGCACCACCAGAAGCCGCTTGCGCGCGCGTTGCAGCATCTCGATCTCGACGGCGATCAGCCTGTCGTCCGGCGGCATGCGGCAGGCCTTGCCCTCGGCGGTGATGTAGCGGCAGCACATGATGCCGCGCGCGCCGGCCGCGCGCGCCGCCGCCACGTCCTCGGGCGTCGCCATGCCGGCGGCGATCAGGTGGGTGTCGTCCGACACGGTGCCGATGGCGGTGACGATCATGTCGAGCTCGTTCAGGCGCTCGAGCTGGGCGCGGATGGTCGGCTCGGAAAGGAAGATGCGCGCCAGCTCGGCATTGGCCACCAGCGCCGGCGCGTGCAGCGTGTAGCAGCGCGCCGACAGCGCGTTGGCGATCAGGATGGCGCAGCTTTCGGAAGCCGGCAGGTGGGTCGAGACCATCGAGCCGACCATCTGGCAGACCTCAACGCCCTCGACGGCGAGGCGCGGCAGTTGCTGCGCCATCATGTGGATGGTGCGGCTCCACTCGACGCCGACCCGGTCGCCGGGCTCGAGGATGTCGCAGAAGGCGCTGGCCGCGACGCGGGCGAGCTGGGCGAGGTCGCCGGCCGGGTCCGGGGCCCTGCCCTCGCCCGCGCGCGAAACGTAGACATCGGCGAGGCCGAAGCGCTCGCGTAGCTCGCGCGCGACGTTCGACGCCGCCAGCGAGCGGCCGTCGACGCGGATCTCGACGATGCCGCGCTCGCGCGCCTCGCGCAGCATGTTGACGATGGTGGCGCGCGACACCTTCATGCGCTGGGCGATGTCGCCCTGGGTCAGGCCCTCGCCGTAATAGAGCAACGCCACATTGGCCAGGAATGCGTCCTTGTCGGTCTGCGACCTGGCCGGAGCGGGTTGCACGTTCATGGTCAGGCGTTCACCTTCTTCTGGCCGGACTGGCCGTAGTTCCTGCGATACCAGTTGTAGCAGCGGTCGATCTCTTCCCGCGACAGCTCTTCCACAGGTCCGCGCAGCATTGCAAGATGGGTGGTGAAGGCCGCTTCCTCCAGATACATGGCGAAGCTGGTCGCCTCGGTCGCGGATCTGCCCATGGTGAAGACGCCGTGGGCCTTGACCAGGACCGCGAAGCCGCCCTCGGCCGCCTCGACGATCGCCGCGCCGGTGTCGACCTCGCCCGGCGTCGCATAGCGCGAGCAGGGAATGTCGCGGCCCAGCATGTGGGTGATCGGCGTCAGCACCGCCGGGATGCGCTCGCCGCGCGCGGCGAAGCTGGTGGCGTAGGGCGAGTGCGTGTGGGTGACGCCGAACACGTCGGGGCGGTGGCGGTAGACGTAGAGGTGGATGCCGGTGTCGACGGAGGGCTTCATCGCGCCCTCGACGACGTTGCCGTCGAGATCGACCACCACCATCGTCTCCGGCGTCAGCCTGGAGAACTTGACGCCGGACGGCTTGATGACGACGAGCCCGGTCTCGGGATCGCGGCCGGAGACGTTGCCGCCCGAGCCGACGACGAGGCCGGCCTTCGGCAGCTCGTGGTTCTGCTCGCAGACCTCTTCCTTCAGCTTCTCCAGCATCAGCGCGCGCCCTTTTCCGTGCCGTCCGGCAGGCCGTGCGGATAGACGACGATCTTCAGCGATTTCTCCGCCTCGACCAGGAGCCGGAAGGCCTCCGCCGAATCCTCCAGCCCGAAGCGGTGCGAGATCGCCGCGTCGGCCCTGATGCGGCCGGCCTCGAGCAGGCGGATATAGGAATAGGTGTCGGTGTGGTCGCTCGAATAGCGCGACGTCACCGTGATCTGGTCGAAATAGGCCTTGTTGCCGTCCTGGACCCAGTCGGCGCCGGGCGGCAGCGGCGCGCCGAGATGGAGGCAGCCGCCGACCTCGACCAGGTCCATCGCCTGCTTCCAGGCCGAGGCGAACGGCGCGATGACGACGACGGTGTCGGCGAGGCGGCCGTTGTTCAGCGCCCGCATCGCCGCGACGGCATCCTGCGTTTTCGGGTTGATGGTGTGGGTGGCGCCGAATTCGCGCGCCTTTTCGAGCCGCCAGTCGGAGAAGTCGAGCGCCACCACCTTGCCGGCGCCGAACAGCGGCGCCATGTGGACGAAGCCCTGGCCCATGAAGCCGGCGCCGACCACGGCGACGGTGTCGCCCGGCTGGATGTTGCAGACCTTCAGACCCGACAGCACGCAGGACCAAGGCTCGATGGTGACGGCGGCCTCGGTGGAGATGGCGGCGGGCAGGATGTGCGCGTCCATGGCCAGATGCTGGGCGGTGACGCGGTAATATTCGCAGACGCCGCCGGGATCGAGCTTCATCTTCGAATAGAACGGATCGCGGGTGAAATGGCCGCGCCGCGACCAGTGGGAATCCACCCGTCCGACATGGTGGTTGATGAAGACGCGGTCGCCGCGCCGGAAATCGGTGACGCCGGCGCCGACCTCGACCACCTCGCCGACCGGCTCGTGGCCGAGCACCTTCGGCTCCGCCTTCTTGTACCAGGCCATGGTCTCGCCGCCGCACAGGCCGCAGGCCAGCGTCTTCAGAAGCAGCTCGCCGGGGCCGATCTCCGGCACCGGGCGGTCCTCGATGCGGATATCGTCCAGCGCGTGATAGACCGCCGCCTTCATCATGTTGCTCATCTCATCGCTCCGCGGGGACGGCCCGCTCTCAAAGGGCCTTCAGTTCATCGTGCAGCGCGCGCAGGCCGCGCGACAGGGTCTCGTAGCGCCGCCAGACCGCATCATAGGCGCGGACGCGGCCGGCGTCCGGCTCGTAGACGCGCCGGGTTTCCTCGCGGGCGGCGAGCCGCACCGGCTCCCCCGCCCCGGTCGCGGCCGCGCCGATGCAGGCCGCGCCCCACAGGCCCTGATCGAAGGCGGCATTGGTGACGACGGGGCGGCCGACGACGTCGGCGATGATGCGGCACCACGCCTCGCTGCGCGAGCCGCCGCCGGTAAGCTGCACCGGGCCTGCCGCCAGGCCGCCCTCCTCCTCGCAGCAATGGCGCAGGCTGAGCGCCGTCCCCTCCATCACCGCGCGGGCGAGGTCGGCCTTGCCCGTGCTCGACGACATGCCGTGGAAGGTGGCGCGCAGGTCGGCCGTCACGAAGGGCGCGCGCTCGCCGTTCAGATAGGGCAGGAAGGTGACGCCGCCCGCGCCCGGCGACCCCGCGGCGACCAGCGCGCCGAGTTCGGCGATCGCCTCGCGGTCGGCGGCGCCGCCGGTCGGCGACACGAGCGAGGAGAACCAGTCGAAGGCGGCCGCGCCCGTGGTCGGGGCCAGCACGCGGATGATGGTTTCGGAGGTGGGGTGGAGCACGCTCGCCCCGACCGGCCGCGCCTGCGGCACCACCTTGTCGGTCAGGATGTTGACCACCGCCGTGGTGCCCATGATCATCATCGCCTGCCCGGCCCGGTCGAGGCCCATGCCGACGATCATGGCGGCGAGGTCGAGCGTCGGCACCGAGACCGGCAACCCCTCGGGCAGGCCGGTCGCGGCCGCGGCGCGGGCATCGATCGCGCCCAGCAGTTCCGTCGCCCGGCGCGGCGCGGCCAGACGCGGCGCGAGGTCGGCGCAGTCGAGCGCCTCGATCGCGGCGCCGTAGCGGCGGGTGGCGAAATCGGTGAAGGGGATGGTGCCGTTGGAGCGGTCGGTGGCGAGGCGGCCGGTCAGGCACAGGCCGATCCAGTCGGCGCAGGTGACGACGCGGGCGGTGCGGGCGGCGGCCTCCGGCGCGTGGACGCGCAGCCATCGCCACAGCGGCGCCGAGGTGCCGGCCCACAGCGAGGTGTGGCAGCCATGGCCGACCGCGTCGGCGGCGCCCGAGGCGACCAGCGCCTCGACGTCGGCGGCGGCGCGGGTGTCGTTCCACAGCATGGCGTTGTGCGTCGGCCGGCCGTCCTCGCCGATCGGCCAGAAGCCGTCGCCCTGGCCGCACAGGCCGAGCGAGCGGAAGCGCCGGCCGGCGCATTTCCCGCCGAGCTCCCGAAGACAGGCCGCGACCCTTTGCCAGACCGCCTCCATGTCCTGCTCGGCAAAGCCGGGCGCGGGGCGCAGCACCTCGTTGGCGCGTTCGGCGAGCGCGGCGATGCGGCCGCCGGAATCGTAGGCGGCGGCCTTGATCGCCGTCGTTCCAACATCGATTCCGAGCCAGAGATCCGTCACCGCCACCCCCTATCTGTAAAACACAATTGACTTATTTTTTGACAAATGTAAAGAATTCCATGCCTGAAACGGCTTGCAGAACGATAATCGTCAACCTCGCCCGGCGTGGGTTGGCGAACGATAATTGTCCCCGCGACGTGCCTGTTGCTTCAGGTGGATCGCGGATGCAACGGGCAAAGGGAGGCCTGACATGACGCTTACGAAGAAATTCGCGCTCGCGCTGGCATGCGCCGGATCGCTGGTCGCCTTTTCGGCGCACGCCGAGGAGAAACTGACGCTGGAAGGCAAGCGCATCGGCGTCGCCGTCGTCGGCACCCAGCATTTCTGGGATCGCGAGGCGTTCACCGGCGCCAAGGAAACGGTCGAGGCGCTCGGCGGCACCGTGGTGCCGGTCGATGGCGGCCGCGACAACCAGGTCCACGCCGACAACCACGACATCCTGCTGAACAGCAATGTCGACGCGGTGATCTCGATCCTCGGCGACGACGCGGTCGAGCCGAAGTTCAAGGCGCTGCGCGACAAGGGCATCCCGGTGTTCACCGTCGACCATCCGTCGGTCAACGCGGTCAACAACTCGACCTCCGACAACTACTACATGGGCTCGACCATCGGCCGCCTGATGGCCGACGCCATCGGCGGCAAGGGCAAGGTCGCGGTGTTCAACGCCTTCGAGGGCGCGCTGCGCATCTGCGGCATCCGCGCCGGCCTGTGGAAGTTCGTGCTCCAGGACTATCCCGGGATCGAGGTGATCCAGCCGGAGCTGGCCGAGGAATTCGCCAACGCGCCGGAAGACGCGCGCCGCAAGACGCTCGACCTGCTGAGCCAGCATCCGGCCGGCACGCTCGACGCCATCCACGTCGCCTGCTGGGACCAGCCGGCCATCGGCGTCGTGCAGGCGCTCGAGGAAGCCGGCCGCACCGAGGTCAAGGTGACGGCGCTCGACGCCGGCCCCGACACGCTGGAGATCATGGCCGAGGACGGCTCGCCCTTCGTCGCCAACGTCGCCCAGCAGCCCTACAAGATCGGCAAGACCTCGGCCACCAACGTCGCCCGCCACTTCGCCGGCGCGACGCTGCTGCCGCAGACCTATGTCGAGGTCGTTCCCGTCGCCGGCCAGGACGAAGCCAAGAAGACCTATAAGGATCTTGGCTACGGCTCGCTCGACTAGATCGCGTTGACGATCCGGACTGCGTCCGCGATGCTTGCCGCATCGCGGACGCGGCCTTTGCATCGGGACAAGCGCTCCATGGTCGAGACTGCCTTCAGCCTGCGCGACATCGTCAAGTCGTTTCCCGGCGTGCGCGCGCTCGACCGCGCCAGCCTGGAGGTCCGCGCCGGCGAGGTGCACGGCCTGGTCGGCGAGAACGGCGCCGGCAAGTCCACCGTCATCAAGGTCCTCGCCGGCGTCTACCAGCCCGATTCCGGCACCGTCTCCATTGCCGGCCGGACGATCGATCCGGTGACGCCGCAGGCCGTGCACGATGCCGGCGTGCGCTTCATCCACCAGGAGCTTCACCTCGTCCCGCATTTCACGGTCGCGGAATCCGTGTTCATGGGGCAGGAAGCCGGCGGTCTCCTCGGCCTCGACCGCAAGGGCATGCAGCGCCGCGCCGAAGCGTTCCTGCGCGAGCGGCTGAAGGTCGCGATCGCCGGCAACCGGCTGGTCCGCGACCTCGGAACCGCCGAGCGCAAGCTGGTGCAGATCGCTCGCGCGCTGATCGACGGCAAGGCGCGCGTCGTCGTCTTCGACGAGCCGACCGCGCCGCTGGCCAGCGAGGAGACGAGCACGGTGCTGCGCGCCATCGAGGCGCTGAAGGCCGACGGCATCGCCATCCTCTACGTCTCGCACTACCTGAACGAGATCAACGAAATCTGCGACCGCGCCACCGTGTTCCGGCTCGGCCGCGACGTCGCCGTGTTCGACCGCATCCACGACGGCAGCGGCCCGGAGCTGGTCGCGGCCATGGTCGGGCGCGAGCTGTCCGACCTCTACCCTCCCCGGTCCGGACGCGACCATGGCGCGCCGGGGCTCGAAGTATCAGGGCTCGAAGTGTCGGGGCTTTCCGACGGCGCGGCCTTCGCCGACGTCTCCTTCACGGTCCGGCAGGGCGAGATCCTCGGCATCGCCGGGCTGATCGGCTCCGGCCGCGAGGAGCTGATCGACGCGCTCTACGGCCTGCGCCGCGTCCGCGCCGGCGAGGTGCGCCTGAACGGCGCGCGCCTTCGCATCCGCTCGGCCGCCGACGCGGTCGGGGCCGGCATCGTCCTCGTCCCGCGCGACCGGCGCAATGACGGCCTCGTCCTGCCGATGACGGTGGCCGAGAACGTGACGCTGGCGACGCTGGCTGAAACCTCGGTCGCCGGCCTCGTCAGCGCCGGCCGCCAGCGCGCAAGCGCCGAGACGCAGATCGGCAATCTCGACATCCGCCCGCCCAACGCCGCCGCCGTGACGCGCTACCTGAGCGGCGGCAACCAGCAGAAGGTGGTGCTCGGCCGCTGGCTGGCACGCAAGGCGCGGGCCTATCTGTTCGACGAGCCGACCGTCGGCGTCGATGTCGGGGCCAAGGCCGAAATCTACGCGCTGATGCACGGGCTGGCGCGCGGCGGCGCGCAGATGCATGAGCTGGCGCGCGAGGGCGCGCCGGTGCTGGTGTCGTCGGGCGACCCGGCCGAGCTGGTCGGCGTCTGCGACCGCGTCCTCGTGATGATGCGCGGCCGCGTCATCGCCGACGTCGCCACCGATGGCCTCACCGTCGACCGCCTCGTCGCCCTGACCACCGGCGCGGTCGCCGCCACGGCAGGGGAGAACGCCGATGCGGGCTGAAGCGCCGGTGCGCGGCAATTTCCTGTCGCAGGCGGTCGGTCTGCTGCCGGTCGCGGTGTTCCTCGGCGTGCTCGCCTATATCGGCCTTCACGCCCCCAACTTCCTGACCCGGACCAACCTCGAACTGGTGCTGGTGCAGTCGCTGCCGGTGGTGGTGCTGTGCATCGGCCTGTCGACGGTGGTGATCGCCAGCGGCGACGACGTGGTCTCGGGCGGCATCGACCTGTCGATTCCCGCGACCGGGGTGCTGGCCGGCGGCATCGTCGCCCGGATGCTCGGCTCGGGCCATCCGCTCGCCCTCGCCGCGCTCGTCGCGCTCGCCGCCGCGCTCGCCGTCGGCGCGATCAACGCCCTCCTCGTCACGCGGGTGCGGATGACGCCGCTCCTTGCAACGCTGACGATGATGGTCGCGGTCATCGGCATCAGCAACGTCGTCACCCAGAGCCGGCGGATCAATGTCGCCGACCCGTGGATCATGGAGCTGGCGACGGGGCGCACCTTCGGCGTGCCGACCGGCATCCTCGTCGTCCTCGCCATCGCGCTCGTCGCCTTCCACCTCGTCCACCGCACCCGCTGGGGGCTGAACCTGCAAGCCGCCGGCGGCAGCCGGGACGCGGCCGAGATCTCCGGCCTCAAGGTCGACCGGCTGGTGGCGCAGTCCTTCCTCGCCGCCGCCTTCATGGGCTTCGTCTGCTCGTTCTTCATCCTGGCGCGCGGTTCCGGGTCCTCGCCCGGCGTCGAGGACAACCTGATGCTCGAAATGGTGCTGGCGACCTTCCTCGGCGCGGCGTTCTCGCCGCGGCGCGTGGTCACGCTGTGGGGCGCGGTGATCGGGGCGCTGTTCGTCACGGCCATCTCGGTCGGCTTCAAGACCATGGGCGTCGACGTGTTCTGGACCGGCCTGATCAAGGGCACGCTGATCGTCGTCGTCGTCACCATGTCGACGGTCCAGCAGAGGATGCGCCGATGAGCACCGTGTCCGCCGCCGCGACCGCCAGGGGCGCGCGCCTGCGCGACATCGCGCTGCGCTTCGGCTTCCTCGCCGTGTTCGCGCTGTTCTTCGCCTTCTTCGCCACCTGGAACCCGGTCTTCGTCCAGGGCCAGAACCTGCTCAACATCGCCCAGAACTCGTCCGTGCTGCTGATCCTCGCGCTCGGCATGACGCTGATCGTGGCGACGGGCGGCATCGACCTGTCGATCGGCATCGCGCTCGATTTCGGCGCCGCCTTCGCGGTGGTGGCGATGAAGGATTTCGGCGCCGGCTGGCCGGTCGCCTGCCTGGCCGGGCTGATCGGCGGCCTCGCCGTCGGCGTCTTCAACGCCGTGCTCGTGGTGGCGCTGCGCGTCAGCCCGTTCATGGCGACGCTGTGCACCTTCTTCATCGGCTCGTCGGTGCAGCGCATCTTCACCAATGGCGGCGGGCCGATCTCCTACCGCCAGATGCCGGAAGGGTTCCGCGCGCTCGCCATGGGCCGCGAGTTCGGCATCCCGACCATGGTGCTGATCGCGCTCGCCCTGCTCGCCGTCTACTACGTCCTGCTCGAACGCTCGACGCTCGGCCGCCGCATCCACGCCATCGGCATGCAGCGCTCGGCCGCGGCGATCGCCGGCATCCGCGTCAACGCCATCCTGGTGTTCTGCTTCGTGGCGGCGTCGGCGACATGCGCGATCGCGGGGCTGATCTCGGCCGCCTCGATCCGCATGTTCACGCCGCTGTCGGGCTTTTCCTACCTGATGGACGCCATCGCCGCCGTGTTCATCGGCGCGGCGCTGCACCCGCGTGGCCGGCCCAACGTGCCGGGCACGCTGGTCGGCGTCCTGTTCCTCGGCATGGTGCAGAACGGGCTGAACCTGATGGGCCTCGACTTCAACACCAAGGACGCGCTGTCGGGCATCATCCTCGTCGCCGCGCTGACGCTGGCCGTGCTGCAACGGCGCATGCAGGGCTGACGCCCGCGCCAGCGGCCCCGGCGGCCCCGGCGGCCCCGGCGGCCATTGACAGCGCCGGCGCAAGGCCGTCATCTCGTTGCCCCGGCTCCAGCGAGGTCTCCCCCATGTCGCCCGAGACAATGTCAAACCAGGCAATCTTCTTTCCGATGATCGCGCAGGTCGCGCTGGTGATCGTCCTCTACGCGCTCCTGGCCCGGCGGCGCGCCGCGGCCGTCAAGGCGGGAAAGGCCCGGATCTCGCAATTCCGCGAAAACCTGAACGAGCCGGAAGACAGCCTGTTCGCGCGGAACAGCCTCGCCAACCAGTTCGAATTGCCGGTCCTGTTCCACGTGGTTTGCCTAGCGCTGTTCGTCACCGGCAATGCGGGGCCGTGGGCGGTGGCGCTGGCGTGGGTGTTCGCGCTCTCACGCTACGTCCACGCGGCCATCCACGTCACCTCGAACCGCATCCGCCACCGCCAGCCGGCTTTCAGCGTCGGCTTCGTCGTGCTGATCGCGCTGTGGGCGATGCTGGCCGTCCAGCTTGCCGGACGGGCCTGACAGCGAGCGCATGACCCCGGCGAGCAGGCGGCATTCGTCCTGCCGGTCGGCGCTCCTGCGCCAGGCGAGCGCCAGCATGCGCGCCGGCATCGGCTCCGAAAACGGCACCGCTTTTACGCCGGGCGAGACGACGCCCGCCGCCAGCGCCATCTCCGGGATCAGCGTCACCCCCTGGCCGAAGGCCACCATCTGCAACAGCGTCGTCAGACTGGCGGCGCCGTAATTGGCCAGCGCCGCGCCGCGCGCCGCCGTGCAGATGTCCAGCGCCTGGTTGCGCATGCAATGGCCGTCCTCGAGCAGCATCAGCCGCTCCAGCGCCGGGCTCTCCGGCGCCACGGGCGGCGCGGCGAAGCCGGGGTCGTCCGCCGGCACGGCAAGGAAGAAACGGTCGCGGAACAGCGGCTCGGCGGCGAGCGCAGGGTGGTCGAGCGGCAGCGCCGCGACGATGCCGTCGAGACGTCCCGCCACCGCCTCGTCGACCAGCGTCGCGGTGACGGCCTCGCGCAGCTCGAGCGTCATCGCCGGAAAGCGCTGCTTCAGCAGGGGAAGCAGGCGCGGCAGCAGATAGGGCGCCACCGTCGGGATGACGCCGAGCCGGAAGCGCCCCTCCATCGGCGCGCGACCGCGCCGCGCCACCGCCTCGATGTCGCGGACCTCGGCCAGCACGCGCTCGATCCGGGGTCGCAGCGCCGAGGCCTCCGCGGTCAACCGCACGGCGCGGCCGCCGCGCTCGAACAGCCGGCATTCGAGACGGGCCTCCATCTCGGCGATCTGCGCCGACAGCGCCGGCTGGCTGACGCCGGCAAGGGCGGCGGCGCGGCCGAAATGCAGCGTCTCGGCCAGGGTCGCGAAATATTCCATCTGGCGGATCGTCAAACGTATCATAGTTTTAGATTATCAAAGAGAACAGAAATTGCAATTTGCTCTTATTGTTATCCGCGGCTAATTTGGAACCGTTCTAACTGACGCCGACCCGAACTGACATCGGCCCGAACTGACATCGGCTCGAACTGACATCGGCAAGGCCGGCCGTCGGCAGCAAGCCGAATTCCTCACCACGCCGACGCGCGGGCGCGCAGCCCGCGCCCAACGACATTGCCGGCGCGCGCCGCGAGAGATCCCTTCGATCGCGCGCATCGCCCGGCGGGAAACACAGGAGACGAAGATGGACGCCCTCGAAGTCAACGAGAACACCGAGACCGAGCCGACCCCGCGCGGCCAGTGCCCGGTGATGCACGGCGCCTCGATCGCGTCGAACTCCGCCATGCGCTCCAACCGCGACTGGTGGCCGAACCAGTTGAACCTGAAGATCCTGCACCAGAACTCCGCCCTGTCCAGCCCGATGGGCGAGGCGTTCGACTATGCGGAAGCGTTCGGCAAGCTCGACTACGAGGCGCTGAAGAAGGACCTCGCCGCGCTGATGACCGACAGCCAGGACTGGTGGCCGGCCGATTTCGGCCATTACGGGCCGCTGTTTATCCGCATGGCCTGGCACAGCGCCGGCACCTACCGTGTCGCCGACGGCCGCGGCGGCGCGGGCGCCGGGCAGCAGCGCTTCGCGCCGCTGAACAGCTGGCCGGACAACGTCAACCTCGACAAGGCCCGCCGGCTGTTGTGGCCGATCAAGCAGAAATACGGCAACGCCATCTCGTGGGCCGACCTGATGATCCTGACCGGCAACGTCGCGCTGGAGACGATGGGCTTCAAGACCTTCGGCTTCGCCGGCGGCCGCGCCGACGTCTGGGAGCCGGAAGAGGACGTCTATTGGGGCGGCGAGGACAAGTGGCTCGACGACCGGCGCTACACCGGCGAGCGCGACCTCGACAACCCGCTCGCCGCCGTGCAGATGGGCCTCATCTACGTCAACCCCGAGGGGCCGAACGGCAACCCCGACCCCATCGCCTCCGCCCGCGACATCCGCGAGACCTTCGCCCGCATGGCGATGGACGACGAGGAGACGGTGGCGCTGATCGCCGGCGGCCACACCTTCGGCAAGACCCACGGCGCGGGCGACGCCGCCCATGTCGGCCCCGAGCCGGAAGCCGCGGGCCTCGCCGAGCAGGGGCTGGGCTGGAAGAGCAGCTTCGGTTCCGGCAAGGGCGGCGACACCATCGGCAGCGGCCTCGAAGTGACGTGGACGTCCGCCCCGACCAAGTGGACCAACAATTTCCTGTGGAACCTGTTCGGCTACGAATGGGAGCTGACCAGGAGCCCGGCCGGCGCGCATCAGTGGATTCCCCAGCACGGCATGGGCGCCAACACCGTGCCGGACGCGCACGACAAGTCGAAGCGCCACGCGCCGGCGATGCTGACCAGCGACATCGCGCTGCGCGCCGACCCCGCCTACGAGAAGATCGCCCGCCGCTTCCTCGAGGACCCGGACGCCTTCGCCGACGCCTTCGCCCGCGCCTGGTTCAAGCTGACCCATCGCGACATGGGGCCGAAGTCGCGCTATCTCGGGTCCGAGGTTCCGGCCGAGGAGCTGATCTGGCAGGACCCGCTGCCGCAGACCGACCATGTGCTGATCGACGACGCCGACATCGCGGCGCTGAAGGCGAAGATCCTCGCCTCGGGCCTTTCGGTCTCCGAGCTGGTCTCGACCGCCTGGGCCTCGGCCTCGACCTTCCGCGGCTCGGACAAGCGCGGCGGCGCCAATGGCGCGCGCATCCGCCTCAGCCCCCAGAAGGACTGGGACGCGAACCAGCCGGCCCAGCTTGCCAAGGTGCTCGACGTGCTGGAAGGCATCAAGGCCGCGTTCGACGCCGCCCAGACCGGCGGCAAGAAGGTCTCGATCGCCGACCTGATCGTGCTCGGCGGCGCGGCGGCGGTCGAGGAAGCGGCGAAAGCGGCGGGCCACGCCGTCGCCGTGCCATTCGTCCCCGGCCGCACCGACGCCAGCCAGGACCAGACCGACGTCGCGTCCTTCGCCGTGATCGAGCCGGTGGCCGACGGCTTCCGCAACTACATGAAGCGGCCGATGCGCGTCACCGCCGAGGAGCTCCTGGTCGACAAGGCGCAGCTTATGACCCTGACCGCGCCGGAGATGACCGTCCTGGTCGGCGGCCTGCGGGTGCTGGGCGCCAACCATGGCGGCTCGCAGAGCGGCGTCTTCACCGACCGCCCGGGCCAGTTGACCAACGACTTCTTCGTCAACCTGCTCGACATGGCGACCGCGTGGAAGCCGACCTCGGAGACGGAAGAGCTCTTCGAGGGCCGCGACCGCGCCAGCGGCGAGGTCAAGTGGACCGGCACCCGCGCCGATCTGATCTTCGGCTCGCACTCGCAGCTTCGTGCGCTTGCCGAAGTCTACGCCCAGCGCGATAATGGCACGAAGTTCGTCAACGACTTCGTCGCCGCCTGGAACAAGGTGATGAACGCCGACCGCTTCGATCTCGCCTGACAAACGACAGCGCCAGTCGGTTATCCCGAGTCGGTTACCCCGACCGGCACATCTCAGGCAGCAGAGCAAAAGCCCCCCTTTTCTCGCTGTCTCTGGAGCAGGCGCGGACAACCTCCGCGCCTGTTTCCGCTTTTGCGGCCGGTAACGTCTTCCTGACTTTGCCGGCCGGCAAGATTTCGTTAACCATGTCCGCCATAACGCTTCGACGATCGACGAATCGGGGATGGGGAACACATGACGATCTCGCGCAGGGGCTTTGTTATCGGTCTTCCGTTGCTTGTCGCCGGCTGCGCCACGGGCGGCGGCTTCGGCGGCGACTACCAGAATTACGCGGCGGTCCCGCACCCGCGCTTTCCCCTGCCCGCGCTGTCGCCCGAAAAGATCAAGCCCGAGCTTCGCCGCCGCGAGGTCAGGTATGACGGCAACCACAAGGCCGGAACCGTGGTCGTCGACACGCCGGCGCGGCGTCTCTACTACGTGCTGGGCGACGGCAAGGCGATCCGCTACGGCGTTGGCGTCGGCCGCGCCGGCCTGGCGCTCAGCGGCGGCGCCACCGTCGGGCGCAAGGCCGAATGGCCGAGCTGGACGCCGACCGACAACATGATGAGCCGCGACCCGCGCAACCGCCGCTATGCCGGCGGCGTGCCCGGCGGCCTGAACAATCCGCTCGGCGCGCGCGCGCTCTACCTTTATCGCGGCAGCCGCGACACCATGTTCCGCATCCACGGCACCAACCAGCCCAACTCCATCGGCCAGGCGATGTCGAGCGGCTGCATCCGCATGATGAACCACGACGTGATCGACCTCTACAGCCGCGTCCCCGTCGGGGCGAACGTCGTCGTGCTTCAAGCCTGAGCCGCTCCATGCTTGTGTTCCGCCGCGGGGGCGTCTAGCAAGGCCGCCATTCGGGCAACCGGCATCGGAGCGGGACATGAGACTGGGCGGCAGGCTGGCGGCAGCCATCGACGTGCTCGACGATATCGAGCGCCGGCATCGCCCGGCCGCCGACGCGCTCAGGGACTGGGGGCTGTCGCACCGCTTCGCCGGCTCCGGCGACCGCGCCGCCATCGGCAACCTCGTCTACGACGCGCTGCGCAGGAAGCGCTCGGCCGCGTGGATACTCGACGACGACGCGCCGCGAGCGCTGGCGTTCGGCGCGCTGGTTCTGGAATGGGGCATGGACGCCGCGCAGATCGACCGCGCGCTCGACGGCGACCGTTTCGCGCCGCGCCCCCTGTCCGAAGCCGAGCGCGCCAGCCTTGCCGCGCGCGATCTCGCCGACGCGCCGCCCGCCGTGCAGGCCGACTGTCCCGACTGGTGCGTGAAGCTGGTCGAGGAGGCGTTCGGCCCCGGCTGGATTGGCGAGCTGGCCGCGCTCGCCGGCCGGCCGCCGCTCGACCTGCGCGTCAACACGCTGGCCGCCACGCCGGCCGACGTCCTGGCCGCGCTTGAGGACGCGGGCGCCGCGCCTGCCGGCATGCTCGCCGAGGCGATCCGCATCGCGCCGGTCGAGGGTGGCGGCCGCCACCCCAACGTGCAGGCCACGCCCGCCTTCGAGAAGGGCGGGTTCGAGGTCCAGGACCTCGGCTCGCAGATCGCCGCCCGCCTCGCCGGGGCGCAAGGCAGCATGCAGGTCCTCGACTACTGCGCCGGGGCCGGCGGCAAGACGCTGGCGCTCGCCGCCGCGATGGGCAATCGCGGCCAGATCTTCGCCCATGACGCCGAAAGGCAGCGGCTCGCCCCGATCTTCGAGCGGTTGCGCCGCGCCGGCGCGCGCAACGTCCAGGCCATCGCCGGGCCGGACGGCCTGGCCGCGCTGGCCGGCCGCATGGACCTCGTGCTGGTCGACGCACCCTGCACGGGTTCCGGCACGTGGCGGCGTCGGCCCGACGCCAAGTGGCGGCTGACGGAGCGCCAGCTCGAGGTGCGCCTCGCCGAGCAGGGCTCGATCCTCGCCGAGGCCGCCGGCTTCGTCCGGCCGGGCGGGCGGTTGGTCTATGTCACCTGTTCGGTCTTTGCCGCCGAGAACGCGCGCCAGGTCGCGGCCTTCCTCGCCGGCAACCCCGACTTCGCGGCGACCGACCATGCGGCGGCCTGGCAGGCGAAGTTCGGCGACGGGGCGGGGCGGCCGCGCCTTTCCCCGCACGGTGTCGTCCTGACCCCGGCGACGACCGGCACCGACGGCTTCTTCGTCGGCATTCTCGAGCGCAAGGCCGGCTGAAGGCGAAGGCGGGCAGGGAACCGGACGCCGCGCCGGCCGTTGACGGCGCGTCGCACTCAAACCGGCCGGCTCCCAAATGCGCTATCTGCCCCTTCTGCTCTTCCTCGTCGTCACCCTCGGCGGCGGCCTGCTGATCGGCATGAGCAACATGCCCGGTCCGTGGTATGCCGCGCTCGACAAGCCACCCTTCAACCCGCCGGACTGGCTGTTCGCGCCGGTCTGGTCGATCCTCTACGTCGCCGTCGCGGTCGCGGGATGGCGCATCTGGCGTCTTGACGACACCACTGGCGGGGCGATGACCGCATGGTGGGTCCAGCTCGGCCTCAACTTCCTGTGGAGCCCGGTCTTCTTCACGCTGCAAGCGCCGGGCCTCGCGCTCGCCGTCATCCTCGCGCTGCTCGCCGCCATCGTCGTCTTCATCCTGCCGGCGTGGCGGCGCGACCGCACGGCCGCCCTGCTCTTCCTGCCCTACGGCGCGTGGGTGGCCTTCGCCGCGCTGCTCAATGCCTCGATCTGGTGGCTGAACTGATCCTTTTTGCACTGCAATATGCAGGGTTGCCGGTCGGCTGCGGCTCTGCGATAAGCGGGGCGGCTGAAGCGAGGGAGGGTGCCATGTCCGTAAGGTTCGAGCCGGCGGGCGATTTCGAGGCGCGCGTGCGCGCCAGCTTCGCGCGGCAGAAGGCGATGGCGACGATCGGCGCCGAGCTGACGCGGATCAATCCCGGCGAGGTCGAGATCGAGCTGTCTTTCCGGGACGACCTGACCCAGCAGCACGGCTTCCTCCACGCCGGCATCATCTCGACGGCGCTCGATTCGGCCTGCGGCTACGCCGCCTATTCGGTGATGCCGGCCGACGCCGCAGTGCTGACCATCGAGTTCAAGGTCAACCTGCTCGCGCCCGGCAAGGGCGAACGCTTCCTGTTCCGTGGCCAGGTGACCAAGCCCGGCCGCACCATCATCGTCGCCGACGGCCAGGCCTATGCCTATGACGGCGAGGGCGAGGCGCGGATGATCGCCACCATGACCGGCACGATGATGGTGGTGAGCGGCCGTGACGGCATCGCCGGCTGAGCCGCCGC
>JBDHTD010000046.1:0-20164 GCA_039808485.1 Aquamicrobium sp.
ACGTCGCAGTCGGGCCGGGTCGGCGGATAGAGGATCGAGCCCGACATCATGTCGTGGCCGCGCGGCTCGAACATCAGGCCGGTGCGGATCCAGTCGTATTCGGCGAGGAAATGCGCCCGCCGCTCGGTCATGGTCGCGCCTTCGAGGCGCGGAGCGCCGCCGGCGACGAGCCGGACCGGATTGCCGCAGGTGTGGCCGTCGATGCACTGGAAGGTGTGGTTTGCCATGGCAAGTATCTCGGAATCGGGGGTCTCAGAATCGGGAGGCGCCGTAGGGCGAGATGTCGATGGCCGGCGGCCGGCCCTCGACGATGTCGGCGACCAGCTCGGCCGTGCCGGCCGACTGGGTCAGGCCGAGATGGCCGTGGCCGAAGGCCAGCACCACGGCCGGGTTGTGCGGCACGGCCGAGATCACCGGCAGGCTGTCCGGCATCGACGGGCGGAAGCCCATCCACTGGCTGCCGCCTTGCGTGTCCAACCCGGGCAGGAAGGCGGCCGCCTTGTCGAGCAGCGCCCGGGCGCGGTCCATGCGCGGCGGCAGACGGAGCCCGCCCAGCTCGACCCCGCCGCCGACGCGGATGGCCTCGCCGATGCGGCTGACGACGAAGCCGTGGCCGGAAAAGGTGACATGGGTGCGCAGGTCGAACGCGCCGGGCGCAAGCGTCGTGTTGTAGCCGCGCTCGGTCTCCAGCGGCAGGCCGAGGCCGAGCTGGCGCGACAGCCGCCCGGAATGCGCCCCGGCGGCGAGCACGACGCGGTCGAAGCGCCAGTCGCCCTCGCGGCCGGTGACGCGCGCCTCGCTGGGGGAAGCGGCGATGGCGCGGATGTCGGCGCGCTCGACCGTCCCGCCCGCCCGCGTCAGGATTTCGGCCAGCCTCTCCACCCACAGGCGCGGATCGGTGACGTTGATCCAGCCGGGGGTGAAGCCGCCATGGCTGAAGCGCCGGGCGACGCCGGGCTGGATCTCGGCGATGGCGTCGCGGCTTTCCAGCAGCCGGAACTCGATTCCGGCGCGGCGGCGCTCCTCCCATTCGCGCTGGCTGCGGCGGAACTCGCCCTCGCTTTCATAGAGCTGGAGCTGGCCCTCGCGGCGCAGCATGCCGGAAAGCCCGTGCCGCGCCACCAGCCGCTCCAGCGCCGCGGCCGAATGCGCCATCAGCGCGCTCTGGGCCGCGACCGCCGCGCGGTAGCGCCCGGGCAGGCTCGCCCGCCAGAACGAGACGAGCCACGGCGCGATGCGCAGCGCGTAAGCCGGCGGGATCGACAGCGGCCCGTCGGGATCGAACAGCCACCGCGGCGCCTTGCGCATGACGCCGGGCGTGGCGAGCGGGACGATCTCGGCGAAGGCGAAGGCGCCGGCATTGCCGGCCGAGGCGCCGGCGGCGACGCCTTCCCTGTCGAACACCGTGACCCGATGTCCGCGCGCGGCCAGCGCCAACGCGGCCGATACGCCGATCACGCCCGCCCCGATCACGCCGATCTTCATGACGATTCAATCCCGCCTTGAGAAGGATGCTTCCCTTATAATTTGCATTCGTTCTGTCGACAAACAAAATATCCGGGCGATATATGCATGGCCCCGCTCTTTCACGCATGGGCGGACACGGTTAAGAATGGGGTTTCAGCCGGACGGCAGGCGGCGGAAACATTCGGACGCGAACGGCGCGGGGACCGCGAATGGCGAAAGAAGCGAAGAAGCGCAACGGCGACGGCGAGGACGGGGCCAACCTCTATCGCCGCGGCTCGGGCGTCAGCCATGTCTACGAGAAGCTGCGCAACGAGATCGTCGAATTGAAGCTCGAGCCGGGCAGCCCGATCGACGAGCTGCACCTTGCCGAACGCTTCTCGCTGTCGCGGACGCCGATCCGCGAGGCGCTGGTGCGGCTGGCGGCCGAGGGGCTGATCACCACGCTGCCCAACCGCGCCACCATCGTCTCCAATGTCGATTTCCTCAACCTGCCGCATTTCTTCGACGCGCTGACGCTGATGTACCGCGTCACCACCCGGCTGGCGGCGGCCAACCACAAGCCGGAAGACCTCGCCCGCATCCGCGCCGCGCAAGATGCGTTCACCCGCGCCGTCGCCGACCGCGACGCGCTGGCGATGATCGCCACCAACCGCGACTTCCACCTCGAGATCGCCCGCGCCGGGCGCAACCGCTACTACACCGAGCTGTTCCGCCAGTTGCTCGACGAGGGGCGGCGCATCCTGCGGCTCTATTATTCCTCGTTCCAGGACGTGCTGCCGCCGCAATATGCCGACGAGCACGAGGAGATGATCGCGGCGATCGCCGCCCGCGACGTGGCCGAGGCCGACAGGCTGGCCGGGCTCCACGCCGCCCAGATCGTGCGCCACATCCAGGCCTCGATCACCGCCGACGCCGGCGTCAACGCCGGGATCGACATCTGATCTGATATCTGGTTTCCGGGGCGCGGCGCGCAAGCGCTGCGCCGCCAGCGCCTCACGCCCCGCCGCCGCCGCCGGCGCCGGCGCGCACGATGGCGCAAGATGGCACACAACCGCACGCGACTGCGCACGGCTTTTCCTGCCGCCCCCCCGCACGCGTCATTACAAGTCAAGACATTGAAAAGGCTCGATCTTCCATTTTTTCGACAATATACGCGTTTTCTTGTCGACAAATAAAATACAAGTGGTACTGTAAGGCCAATCCGGATGGGAGCAGGCTTGAAGGCCTCGCCGTCGCGGACGGCCGGCAGGCATCGGCACCGATGCGCAAGCCCCGGCGTCAGGCAGGGTCATTTGAAGGAGGATCGCATGAATCTCGACATTTTCTTCGGCTGCATCCCGGCGCTGATGACGCCGTGCAAGGCCGACCGCACCCCGGATTTCGACGCGCTGGTGCGCAAGGGCAAGGAGCTCGTCGCCGACGGCATGTCGGGCGTGGTCTATTGCGGCTCGATGGGCGACTGGCCGCTGCTGACCGACGCCGAGCGCATGGAAGGCGTCGAGCGCCTGGCCAAGGCGGGCGTGCCGGTCATCGTCGGCACCGGCGCGGTCAACACCGCCACCGCCGCCGCCCATGCCGCCCACGCCCAGAAGGTCGGCGCGAAGGGCCTGATGGTCATTCCGCGCCTGCTGTCGCGCGGCCAGTCGGTCGCGGCCCAGCGCAACCACTTCAAGGCCATCCTGTCGGCCGCGCCCGACCTGCCGGCCGTGATCTACAACAGCCCCTATTACGGCTACGAGACCAAGGCCGACCTGTTCTTCGCCCTGCGCGCCGAGCACAGGAACCTCGTCGGCTTCAAGGAATTCGGCGGCTTCGGCGCGCTGACCTACGCGGCCGAGCACATGACCAGCCAGGACGACGTGCTCCTGATGGTCGGCGTCGACACCACCGTCGTCCACGGCTTCGTCAATTGCGGCGCGGTCGGCGCCATCACCGGCATCGGCAACGTGCTGCCCAAGGAAATCCTGCACCTGTGCGCCCTGTCGCGCGCCGCCGCCAAGGGCGACGCCGAGGCGCGCCAGCTCGCCGGCGAGCTGTCGGAAGCGCTGAACGTGCTGTCGTCCTACGACGAGGGCCCGGATCTCGTCCTCTATTACAAGTACCTGATGGTGCTGAAGGGCAACCCGGAATACGAGCTGCACTTCAACGCCGACGACGCGCTCTCGCCCAGCCAGCGCGGCTATGCCGAGGCCCAGCTGAAGCTGTTCGACGCCTGGTACGCGGCGTGGACCGCCCGCACCGGCGCAGTGCGCAAATACGCCGCCTGAGCGCCCGCGCGGCCGGAACGCAACCGAGCGCAACGCAACGGAACGAGCCATCGGGGCGGGCCATCGCGGCCCGCCCTTTTCGTTGCAATTTCCTTTGACACTCGTTTTACATTCGTAATAGGTCTGAATCGCTAGAGCATTTTGCAGTCGGGCAGAATCGTCCGACGTCGCATAAATGCGGCAAAAACAAATGGATAGAGCGGCAGCCCGGATTTATCCGGGCATCCGCCGCTCTGGAATTTCGGATCGGCTCCGCGGGCTCGGAGCCCGGGAGAAGCGCGTGAGCGGCGAGGCCATCCACGACATCTTCATCGTCGGCGGCGGCATCAACGGCTGCGGCATCGCCCGCGACGCGGCCGGACGGGGCTTCTCCGTCTATCTCGCCGAGATGAACGACCTCGCCTCGGGCACCTCCTCCGGCTCGACCAAGCTGATCCATGGCGGCCTGCGCTATCTCGAATTCTACGAGTTCCGGCTGGTGCGCGAGGCCCTGATGGAGCGCGAGGTGATCTGGAGGAATGCGCCGCACATCGTCTGGCCGCTGCGCTTCGTGCTGCCGCACGCCAGCGGCATCCGCCCGGCCTGGATGATCCGGCTCGGCCTTTTCCTCTACGACCATATCGGCGGCCGCAAGCTCCTGCCGCCGACGCGCACGCTCGACATGCGCAGCGACCCGGCCGGCAAGCCGCTGAAGAAGCTGTTCCGCCGCGCCTTCGAATATTCCGACTGCCGGGTCAACGACGCCCGCCTCGTGGTGCTGAACGCCCGCGACGCCGCCGACAGGGGCGCGACCGTCCGCACCCGGACGAAAGTGACGGCCGCGCGCCGCGAGCACGGCCTGTGGACGGTGACGGTCGAGGACACCGCGACCGGCGCGGTCGCGACTGTCAGGGCGCGGCTCCTCGTCAACGCCGCCGGGCCGTGGATCGACAAGGTGCTGGCCGAGGCGATCGGCCAGGCCGGCGCCCGCAATGTCCGCCTCGTCCAGGGCAGCCACATCGTCGTGCCCAGGAAATTCGACGATCCGCGCGCCTATTTCTTCCAGAACCGCGACGGCCGCATCGTCTTCGCCATCCCCTACGAGGACGACCACACGCTGATCGGCACCACCGACCGCGACTATGACGGCGACCCGGCGCAGGTGAGGATCAGCGAGGCCGAGATCGACTATCTCTGCGCCGCCGCCAGCGAATATTTCGTCGAGCCGGTGCGGCGCGAGGACATCGTCTGGACCTATTCGGCGGTGCGGCCGCTCTATGACGACGGCGCCTCGAAGGCCCAGGAAGCCACCCGCGACTATGTGCTGAAGGCCGACGCCCCGGAGGGCCAGGCGCCGCTGATCGACGTGTTCGGCGGCAAGATCACCACCTATCGCCGGCTGGCCGAGCACATGCTGGAGAAGATCGAGGGCTTTCTCGGCCGGCGCGGGGCGAAATGGACGGCCGAGGCCCCCCTGCCCGGCGGCGACTTCGCCCCAGATGGTTTTCAGCGCGCGGTGGCGGCGCTTGCCGCGGCCTATCCCTTTCTCGACGCCGCCCATGCCGCGCGCCTCGTCCGGCTCTACGGCACGCGGGCGCGCGACCTGCTCGGGCCGGCGCGCGCGACCGCCGATCTCGGCCGCCATTTCGGCGCCGACCTCTACGAGGCGGAAATCCGCTACCTCATGGCCCATGAATGGGCCGCGACCGCCGAGGACGCGCTGTGGCGGCGCACCAAACGCGGCCTGCGCCTGACGCGGGCGGAAGCGGCGGCGCTGGAGGACTACATGCGCGGCGCGGCCGCCGGGTAGGCCGTCAAGGGCGGTGGGCGCTGGCGGCGGCGACGGCGGCGCTGTAAGCTCGCCCGCATTCGCATAAATCCTCCATCGGCGGCCGGCCCATCCATGCGCACCCACATCCTCGCCATCGACCAGGGAACCACCTCCTCCCGCGCCATCGTCTTCGACGCCGGCATGAGCGTCCTCGCCGTCGGCCAGAAGGAGTTCCCGCAGCATTTCCCCGCCTCCGGCTGGGTCGAGCACGATCCGGAGGACCTCTGGGAAACCACGGTGTGGGCGGTGAAGGAGGCGCTGAGGAAGGCGAAGCTGAAGGCGGCCGACATCGCGGCCATCGGCATCACCAACCAGCGCGAGACGACGGTGATCTGGGACAGGGCCAGCGGCCGCCCGGTCCACAACGCCATCGTCTGGCAGGACCGGCGCACCGCCCCGCTGTGCCGCAGGCTGAAGCGACAGGGGCTGGAGCCGAAATTCGCCGCAAAGACCGGCCTGCTGCTCGACCCCTATTTCTCCGGCACCAAGATGGCGTGGATCCTCGACAAGGTGAAGGGCGCGCGCAAGCGCGCCGAGAAGGGCGAGCTCCTCGCCGGCACGGTCGATTCCTTCCTGATCTGGCGGCTGACCGGCGGCGCCGTCCACGCCACCGACGCCACCAACGCCTCGCGCACCCTGGTCTACGACATCGTCGAGAACGAATGGGACGCCGAGCTGCTCGACATATTGCGCATTCCGGCCGCGATGCTGCCCAAGGTGAAGGACTGCGCCGCCGATTTCGGCGTGACGGAAAAGAGCCTGTTCGGCGCGGAAATCCCGATCCTCGGCGTCGCCGGCGACCAGCAGGCCGCGACCATCGGCCAGGCCTGCTTCAGGCCCGGCATGATGAAGTCGACCTACGGCACCGGCTGCTTCGCGCTCTTGAACACCGGCGAGGAGATGGTGCGCTCGAAGAACCGGCTCCTGACCACCATCGCCTACCGCCTCGACGGCCGCACCACCTATGCGCTGGAGGGCTCGATCTTCATCGCCGGGGCGGCGGTGCAATGGCTGCGCGACGGCGCGAAGATGATCGCCGATGCCGCCGACAGCGGCCGGCTGGCCGAAGCGGCCGATCCGGCGCAGGACGTCTATCTGGTGCCGGCCTTCGTCGGCCTCGGCGCGCCGCACTGGGACGCCGAGGCGCGGGGCGCCATCTTCGGCCTGACGCGCGGCTCCGGCCCGGCCGAGTTCGCGCGCGCGGCGCTGGAATCGGTGGCGTTCCAGACCCGCGACCTGTTGACCGCCATGCGCCGCGACTGGAAGGCCAGGGGCAACGCCACGGTGCTGCGCGTCGACGGCGGCATGGTGGCCTCCGACTGGACCATGCAGCGGCTGGCCGACATCCTCGACGCGCCGGTCGACCGGCCGCGGATCCTCGAAACCACGGCGCTGGGCGCGGCGTGGCTGGCCGGCGCGCGCGCCGGCGTCTGGCCGCAAGCGGAGGCGTTCGCGGCGAGCTGGGCGCTGGACCGGCGCTTCGAGCCCAGGATGGACGCCGCCACCCGCAGGAAGAAGCTCGCCGGCTGGCGCGACGCGGTGCGCCGCACCCTGACGCGGAACCCAGGGAGCGCGCGATGAACATTGCCGGCTGGCTGGAGGCGACGGCGCGGGCGAAGCCGGACGCGCCGGCGGTCTTCCTCGGCGCCGGGCTCGTGGCGACCTATGGCGAGCTGGCGGCACGGGCGCGGGCCCGCGCCGCCGGCATGGCCGCGCGCCACGGCATCGGCCGCGGCGACCGCGTCGCGGTGTTCCTGAAGAACGTGCCCGACTATCTCGAGCTGTTCTACGCGGCATGGTGGCTCGGCGCGGTGATCGTGCCGGTCAACCACAAGCTGCACCCGCGCGAGGTGGCATGGATCGTCGAGGATTCGGGCGCCAGGCTGCTGGTCTCGAGCGGCGAGGTCGGCGACGAGGCCGGATTGCCGGCGGGCTGCGCCGAGGTCGCGCTCGGTTCGCCCGAATGGAGGGCGATGGCCCTTGAGGACGGCTCCGCGCCGGTCGCGGTCGCGGGCGGCGAGACGGCGTGGCTGTTCTACAGCTCCGGCACCACCGGCCGACCCAAGGGCGTGATGCTGAGCCACGACAATCTGCGCGCGATGAGCCTCGCCTACGCGCTCGACGTCGACCAGGCCGCGCCCGACCAGGCGACGATCTACGCCGCGCCGATCTCGCATGGGGCGGGGCTTTACAATTTCGTCTTCACCCGCGTCGGCGGCGCCCACGTCTTCCCGGTCTCGCAAGGGTTCGACCCGGCCGAGATCGCGGCGCTGTCGCGGCATTTCGGCGCAACCGTGATGTTCGCGGCGCCGACCATGGTCAAGCGCCTCGTCGAATGGGCGCGCGGCGCCGGCTATCGCGGCGAGGGCATCCGCACCGTCGTCTATGGCGGCGGGCCGATGTATCTCGCCGACATCGAGGACGCGCTGTCGCTGTTCGGGCCGCGCTTCGTCCAGATCTACGGCCAGGCCGAAAGCCCGATGACCATCACCTCGCTGCGCCGCGAGACGATCGCCGACCGCGCCCATCCCGACCATGCCCGCCGCCGCGCCTCGGTCGGGCAGGCGATGGCGGCGGTGGAGGTGAGGACCGACGGGCCGGAGGGGGAGCCCGGCGAAATCCTCGTCCGCGGCGACACGGTGATGACGGGCTACTGGAGCAACCCCGCGGCCACGGCCGCGACGCTCGTCGACGGCTGGCTGCGCACCGGCGACGTCGGCCGGCTCGACGCCGACGGTTTCCTCACCCTGACCGACCGCTCCAAGGACGTCATCATCTCCGGCGGCGCCAACATCTATCCGCGCGAGGTCGAGGAGGTGCTGGCGCGCCACCCGGCGGTGCTGGAGGTGTCGGTGGTCGGCGCGCCGAGCCCCGAATGGGGCGAGGACGTCGCCGCCTTCGTCGTGCTGCGCGAAGGGCAGGCGGCGACGCCGGCCGAGCTGGAGCGATGGTGCCTCGACGAGATCGCCTCGTTCAAGAAGCCGAAGCGCTACGTCTTCCGCGACGAGCTGCCCAAGAACAGCTACGGCAAGGTGCTGAAGACCGAGCTCCGGGCGACCTTGGGAACGGTCTAAAACTCCAGTTGGCGGGCGACGAGGTCCTTGAGAATCTCGTCGCCGCCGCCGCCGATCGACAGCACCTTGGTCTCGCGGAACACGCGCTCCGAGACCGTGCCGCGCATGTATCCCATGCCGCCGAGGATCTGCACCGCGCCGTTGGCGACCTCGAACACCGCGTCGGTGGCGGCGATCTTGGCCATGGCCGTGCGCGCGACATGGATCGCGAGCGGATCGCGGGCCGCCATGCGCCGCTCGACCACGTCGTAGAGCAGGGTGCGGGCCGCGTCGATCCGCATCGCCATCTCGACCAGCCGGTGGCGGATCGCCTGGTTGTCGATCAGCTTGCGGCCGAAGGTCTCGCGCTCGCGCGCCCAGGACAGCGCCTCCGCGAGGCAGGCTTCGGCCTGGCCAAGCGCCTGGGCGGCCAGCGTCAGGCGCTCGTCGTTGAAGTTGAGCATCACGGCGGCGAAGCCCTCGTGCTCGCGCCCGAGCAGGTTCGCCGCCGGCACGCGCACGTCGCGGAACGTCAGGTGCGCGGTGTCGGAGGCGTGCCAGCCCATCTTGTGCAATTCGCTGCGTTCGAGGCCGGAGGCGTCGCCGTCGACGACGAGGAAGGAGATGCCGCGCGCGCCGCGCGAGCCCGGATCGGTGCGCACGGCGACGGTGAAGACGTCGGCCTGCATGCCCGAGGTGATGAAGGTCTTCTCGCCGTTGACGACATAGTGGTCGCCCTCGCGCCGCGCCGTGGTGGCGAGCGCCGCGACGTCGGAGCCGCCGCCCGGCTCGGTGACGGCAAGGGCGGCGATCTTCTCGCCGGCGATGATCGGCCGCGCATAGGCGGCGAGGATTTCCGGGCTGCCCAGCTTCACGATCGGCGGCAGGCCGATCATGTAGGAGCCGAGCGAGGCGCAGACGCCGCCGGCGCCGACGCGGGCCAGCTCCTCGCTCGCAACGATCTGCATCAGGAAATCGCCGCCCGAGCCGCCGAGCTCCTCGGGGAAGATCAGCCCCTGAAGGCCGATCGCCGCCGCCTTGCGGTAGAGCTCGCGCGGCAGGCGGCGCGCTTCCTCCCAGCGGTCGACGTTGGGCGCGATCTCGGCCGCGGCGAAGGCGCGAACGGTCCGGCGCAGCGCCGCATGCTCCTCGGTCATCAGGCCGAGTCCCGCCGGGCGCTCGAACAGTTCTTCCATCATCGCCGGTCCTTCCTCCCACTTTGCCCGCGAAGGATAGGAAGGGGCGGCGGCGCTTTCTTGCGGCAAGTCGCTGCGCCGGACGGGAAATAGCCAGAGGACGCAAGCCGGGCGCAGCGGGCCGGGCCAGAATGGCGGCATATGGAGGCAGGAGCAGGCATGAACGCGCATGACAGGATCGAGGACAGGATCGTCCGCATCGGCGGGGCGTCGGGCTTCTGGGGCGACAGCATGGTCGCCGCGCCGCAGTTGGTGGAGCACGGCCGGCTCGACTATCTCGTCTTCGACTATCTGGCCGAGACGACGATGGCGATCCTGGCCGGGGCGCGGCGCAAGCGGCCGGACCAGGGCTACGCCACCGATTTCGTCGACATCGCCATGAAGGCGGTGCTGCCGGAGGTGATGCGGCAGGGCATCAAGGTCGTCGCCAATGCCGGCGGCATCAACCCTGAAGGCTGCGCCGACGCGCTCGCGGCGCTCGCCGCCACGATGGGGCTTGAACCCCGCATCGCCGTCGTCCTCGGCGACGACGTCGCCGCGCTGATGCCCGGCCTGCGCCAAGCCGGCGCTTCCGACATGTTCACCGGCGAGGCGCTGCCGGAGCGCGCGTTGAGCGCCAACGCCTATCTCGGCGCGCTGCCGGTGGCGCGGGCGCTGGCAGAAGGGGCCGACATCGTCGTCACCGGCCGCTGCGTCGACAGCGCGGTGACGCTCGGGCCGCTGATCCACGAATTCGGCTGGGCGGCCGACGACTACGACCGCCTCGCGGCGGGAAGCCTCGCCGGCCATATCATCGAATGCGGCTGCCAGGCCACCGGCGGCCTCCACACCGACTGGCAGGACGTGCCGGACTGGCCGGGGATCGGCTATCCGGTGCTCGAATGCGCGGCCGACGGCTCCTTCGTCGTCACCAAGCCGGAAGGCACCGGCGGGGCGGTGCTGCGCGCGGCGGTGGCCGAGCAGATGCTCTACGAGATCGGCGACCCGGCCGCCTATGTCCTGCCCGACGTCGCCTGCGACTTCTCCCATGTCACGGTGGAACAGGACGGGCCGGAGCGGGTGCGGGTTTCCGGCGCGCGCGGCTATGCCCCGCCGGCCGCCTACAAGGTCTCGGCCACCATGCTCGACGGCTTCCGCTGCGCCGGCATGCTGGCGATCGTCGGCATCGACGCCGCCGCCAAGGCGCGGCGCACCGGCGACGCCGTGCTCGCCCGCGTCGGCGCCATCCTGCAACGCCTCGGCCTGCCCGCCTTCACCCGCACGGCCGTCGAGCTGTTCGGGGCGGAGACGCTCTACGGCCCCCACGCCCGCGCCGGCGGCGCGCGCGAGGTCATGGTGCGCATCGTCGCCGACCACCCGATGCGCGAGGCGCTGGAGATCTTCGCCCGCGAGATCGCGCCGGCCGGCACGTCGTGGTCGCCGGGCACCACCGGGCCGGCGGCCGGCCGCCCCTCGCCCTCGCCGCTGATCCGGCAATTCGCCTTCCTGCTCGACAAGCAAGCCGTGCCGGTCGATGTCGTTATCGACGGCCGCACAATAGCAATCGACATTCCGCACGGCGCAGAGGGGATGCGCCCCGCCGCCGTTGCCCCTCTGGCCGCGTGGCGACGCCCAGACGGGGGCCATGTCGAGCTGCCGCTCTCCCGGCTCGCCTTCGCCCGCAGCGGCGACAAGGGCGACCTCGCCAATATCGGCATCGTCGCGCGGCGGCCGGAGCTGTTGCCGCTGATCTGGGCCGAAGTGACGCCGGAGGCCGTCGGCCGCTATTTCGCCCATCTCGCCGGCGGGCCGGTCGAGCGCTTCCACCTGCCCGGCATCGCCGGCATCAACTATGTCGTCCACGACGCGCTGGCCGGCGGCGGCCCGGCCTCGCCGCGCATGGACCCGCTGGGCAAGGGCATGGGCCAGATGCTGCTCGACCTGCCCGTTTCCGTGCCGCGCGCGCTGGCGGCGACGCTGTGAGCGCGCTTCGTCCGCCAGCGACTGGACACAAGAAAGACGCCCTGCCGCCGCCTAGTTTCGCGGCTGGAGCAAAGGCGGGCGGCAATGGCCCGCGACAGCGGGACAACGCGCCATGGCAGTGATCGAATCGACCGTCGCGACCGGCAGCGACGCCTTCCGCGCCAACCGCGACGCCATGCTGGCGCTGATCGGGCGCGTCGACGGCTTTCGCCGCCGCACCGAGGCGAAGTCGGCGGCCTCGGCCGAGCGATTCGAGAAGCGCGGCCAGCTCCTGCCGCGCCAGCGGCTGGCGCTGTTGCTCGACGCCGGCGCGCCGTTCGTCGAGCTTTCGGCGCTGGCCGGCCTCGGCCTCGACACGCCCAACCTCGAAAAAAGCGTGCCGGGCGGCGGCGTCATCGCCGGCATCGGCTTCGTCTCGGGCGCGCGCTGCATGGTTCTGGCCTCCGATTCCGGCATCGACGCCGGCGCGTTGCAGCCGATGGGACTCGACAAGATCCTGCGGGCGCAGGAGATCGCGCTCGAGAACAGGCTGCCCTATGTCCAGCTCGTCGAGAGCGCCGGCGCCAACCTGATGACCTATCGCGTCGCCGACTTCATCCATGGCGGCACCACCTTCCGCAACCTCGCCCGGATGTCGGCGGCGGGCCTGCCCGTCGTCACCGTCACCCATGGCTCGTCCACGGCCGGCGGCGCCTACCAGACCGGGCTTTCCGACTACATCGTCATGGTGCGCGGCCGCTCGCGCGCCTTCCTCGCCGGGCCGCCACTGCTGAAGGCCGCCACCGGCGAGGTGGCGAGCGAGGAGGAGCTGGGCGGGGCCGAGATGCACACCTCCGTCTCCGGCCTCGGCGACTACCTCGCCGAGGACGACCGCGACGCCGTCCGCATCGCCCGCGAGATCGTGGCCAGGCTGGACTGGAACCGCGACCTGGCCGGTGGAGAAAAACGCGCCTTCGCGCCGCCGCTCTACGATCCGCGGGACCTGCTCGGCATCATGCCGGCCGATTACAAGCGCCCCGTGGACATGAGGCAGGTGATCGCCCGCATCGCCGACGGCTCCGACTTCCTCGAATTCTCGCCCGATTACGGCAGCGCCACGGTCTGCGGCCATCTCGCCATCGAGGGCTGGCCGCTCGGCGTCATCACCAACAACGGCCCGATCGACAGCGCCGGCGCGTCGAAGGCGGCGCATTTCATCCAGGCCTGCTGCCAGTCGCGGACGCCGATCCTCTACCTCAACAACACCACCGGCTTCATGGTCGGGCGCGAGGCCGAGCAAGGCGGCATCATCAAGCACGGCTCGAAGATGATCCAGGCCGTGACCAACGCCACCGTGCCGCAGATCACGCTCTATTGCGGCGCCTCGTTCGGGGCCGGCAATTACGGCATGTGCGGGCGCGGCTTTGCGCCCCGCTTCTGCTTTTCCTGGCCGAACGCCAAGACCGCGGTGATGGGGGCCGAGCAGGCGGCCGAGACCATGCGCATCGTCGCCGAGGCCGGCATGCGCCGCAAGGGCGAGGTCGACGTTGCTCGGCTCGACATGATGAAGGCCGGTATCGTCGCGCATTTCGAAAGCCAGATGGACGTGTTCACCACCAGCGCGCAACTGCTGGACGACGGCGTCATCGATCCGCGCGACACCCGCGCGGTGCTGGCCGCGGTGCTGGCGATCTGCCGCGAGGCCGAGGCGCGGCGGCCGCAGCCGATGCAGTTTTCCGTCGCGCGGCCATAACGGGAACAGGGGAACGGGATGCAGCTTAGCCACGAGCACGAAGAGATCAGGAAGACGGTGCGCCGCTGGGCGGCCGAGAAGATCAACCCCCATGTCGAGCGCTGGGAGGAGGAGGAGATCTTTCCCGCGCGCGAGGTGTTCGGCCAGTTGGGCGCGCTCGGCCTGCTCGGCCTCGACAAGCCGGTGGAGAATGGCGGCCAGGGCCTCGACTATTCCTATGCGGCCGTGTTCGCCGAGGCGCTGGCCGCGCTCGACTGCGGCGGCATCCCGATGGCGATCGGCGTCCAGACCGACATGGCGACGCCGGCGCTCGCCCGTCACGGCAGCGCCGCCCTGCGCGCGGAATTCCTCGCGCCGGCAATCAGCGGCGAGGCGATCGCCTGCCTCGGCGTGTCGGAGGTCGGCGGCGGCTCCGACGTCGCCGCGATCCGCACCACGGCGCGGAAGGATGGCGGCGACTACGTCGTCAACGGCGGCAAGATGTGGACGACGAGCGGCACCCAGGCCGATTTCTGCTGCCTGCTCGCCAACACCTCCGACGGCGCGCCGCACCGCAACAAGTCGCTGATCGTGGTGCCGATGAAGACGAAGGGCGTCAGCGTCGCGAAGAAGATTCGCAAGATCGGCATGAACGCGTCCGACACGGCGCAGCTTTTCTTCGACGACGTGCGCGTGCCGCAGTCGAACCGCATCGGCGAGGAGGGCATGGGCTTCGTCTACCAGATGGAGCAGTTCCAGTACGAGCGGCTGTGGGGAGCGCTGAACACCGCCGCGACGGCGCAGCGCGCCATCGACATCACCGTCGCCTACACGCGCGAGCGCAAGGCGTTCGGCCGGCCGCTCCTCGACAACCAGTGGCTGCATTACCGCCTCGCCGAGATGGAGACCGAGGTGGCGGCGCTCAGGGCGCTGTCGTGGCAGGGGGTGGAGACCATCGTGCAAGGTGAGGACGCCACCCGCATCGCCACCATGGCCAAGCTGAAGGCGGGGCGGCTGATCCGCGAGGTCGCCGACGGCTGCCTGCAATTCTGGGGCGGCATGGGCTACACCATGGACAGCCTGATCGGCCGCATCTTCCGCGACGGCCGCGTCACCTCGATCGGCGGCGGCGCCGACGAGGTGATGCTGCAAATCCTGTCGAAGTTCATGGGCACGTTTCCCGCCGCCGGCCCGAAGGCTGGATGAGCGGCATGACACCCTTTTCCAAGGTCCTGGTCGCCAATCGCGGCGAGATCGCGCTCAGGGTGATGCGGACGGCGCGCCGGCTCGGCTATCGCACCGTCGCGGTCCATTCCGAGGCCGACGCCGATGCCGCCCATGTCGCTGCCAATGTCGCCGCAGCCGATCAGGCGGTGTGCGTCGGCGGCGCGCTGCCGGCGCAATCCTACCTCGACGTCGAGGTGATCCTCGCCGCCGCCCGCCTGACCGGGGCCGACGCCGTCCACCCCGGCTACGGCTTCCTGGCCGAGAATGCCGGCTTCGCCGAAGCCTGCCGCGCCGCGGGCCTCGTCTTCATCGGCCCGTCGCCGGAGGCGATCCGCGCCATGGGCGACAAGGCCGGCGCGAAACGGCTGATGCAGGCGGCCGGCATCGCCTGCATTCCCGGCTACCAGGGCGAGGACCAGAGCGCGGAGCGGCTCGCGGCCGAGGCGGAACGGATCGGCTTTCCGCTGATGATCAAGGCCACCGCCGGCGGCGGCGGCCGCGGCATGCGGCTGGTCGAGGAGGGCGGAGATTTCGCCGGCCTGCTGCGCGCGGCGCAGTCGGAGGCGCTGAACGCCTTCGGCGACGCCGGGATCATCCTCGAACGCGCGCTGATCGAACCGCGCCACATCGAGATCCAGATCTTCGCCGACCGCCACGGCAACGTCGTCCATCTCGGCGAGCGCGACTGCTCGGTGCAGCGCCGCCACCAGAAGCTGATCGAGGAAACGCCCTCGCCCGCGGTCGACGCCGCCTTGCGGGCGCGGATGGGCGAGGCGGCGGTCGAGGCGGCGCGCGCCATCGGCTACGAGGGGGCGGGCACGCTCGAATTCCTGCTCGACGGCGACGGCCGCTTCTTCTTCATGGAAATGAACACCCGGCTTCAGGTCGAGCATCCGGTGACGGAGGCGATCACCGGCCTCGACCTGGTCGAATGGCAGTTGCGGGTGGCGGCCGGCGAGAGGCTGCCGCTCGGCCAGGACGACATCCGCTTCTGCGGCCACGCCATCGAGGCGCGGCTGTGCGCGGAGGATGCGCGCCACGGCTTCATGCCGCAGAGCGGCGTCATGGGAAGCTGGCGGATGCCGCAGGATATCCGCGCCGACCATGCGCTCAGGCCGGGCGACGCCATCCCGCCTTATTACGATTCGATGATCGCCAAGCTCATCGCCCATGGCGCGACGCGCGAGGAGGCGCGGCGCAGGCTCATCCTCGGCCTCGGCGACACGGTGGCGCTCGGCGTCGTCACCAATCAGGAATTTCTCGGCCGCTGCCTGTCGCATCCGGACTTCGCCGCGGGCGAAGCCACGACCGGCTTCATCGCCCGCAACGAGAAGGCGCTGACGGCGCCCGACGAGGCCGCCCGCCGGCGCGCCATGACCATCGCCGCATGGCTCGTCCACTGCGCCGGAACACAAGACCACGGCGCGGCGGCGGCGCTGGCGCCGGCGCTGCCGGTGGAGCTTGCCCTCGATTTCGCCGGCGGGAAGGTTTTGGCGCGCGTGGCCGGGATCGCGCCGGGCGACTTCGCAATCGATATCGGCGGCGAGACCCATCGCCTCGCCGAAAAAACCAGGGCGGACGGCAGCGCCCGCTTCGTGCTCGACGGCGTGACGGAAAGCGCGGCATATTTGCACGAGGGCGCTGCGCTCCACCTCCTCTATCGCAGCGCGGCATGGACCGTGCGCGACCTGACCCGCGCCCCGGCCGCCCCGGCCGGCGTCGTGGCGGGCGACGGCAGGATCAGGGCGGCGATGAGCGGCCGCGTCGTCGCGGTCGAGGTCGCGGCGGGGGCGACGGTCGCGCCGGGTCAGCCCGTGCTGACGCTGGAGGCGATGAAGATGGAGCATGTCCACAGGGCCGGCATCGGCGGGCTGGTCCGCGTCGTCGCGGTCTCCCCCGGCGACCAGGTCGCGGCGGGACAGGTGCTGGTCGAGATCGAGCCGGCGACGGCGGAAGGCGAAACAACATGAGCGGCAAGCCCGAAATCCTGCACGAGGCGCGCGGGCCGGCGTTGTGGATCACCATCAACCGGCCGGACAAGCGCAACGCCATCAACAAAGTAGTGCTCGACGGCATCCGCGAGGGGCTCACGCGCGCCCATGCCAGCCCGGCGATCCGCGCCGTGGTGCTGACCGGGGCCGGCGACGCCGCGTTCTGCGCCGGCGGCGACCTCCAGCCCGGCCAGGGCTTCGTCTTCGACCATGCCAGGCCCAACATGGACTATGCCGACCTGCTGCGCGAGGCCCACGCCGCCACGCTGCCGATCGTCGCCCGCGTCAACGGCGCCTGCTTCGCCGGCGGCATGGGGCTGGTGGCGATGGCCGATTTCGCCATCGCCGCCGACCATGCCTCCTTCTGCCTGCCGGAGGTCAAGCTCGGCCTGTTCCCGATGCAGGTGACGAGCCTGTTGCAGGGGCTGGTGCCGCGCCGCACGCTGCGCGAATGGGCGATCCTCGGCGAGCCGGTCACGGCACTGGAAGCGCGGGACGCCGGGCTGGTCAACCATGTCGTGCCGCGCGACGAGCTCGACGCCAGGGTCGAGGCGTTCGTCGCCCGCATCGCCGCCAACTCGCCGACCGCGATCCGCCGCGGCAAATACGCCATGCGCGCCATGGAGGCGATGTCGTTCGAGGAGGCGGCCGCCTTCGCCGAGGGCCAGATCGCCGTCGTCGCGCTGACCGAGGACGCGGCGGAGGGGCTCGCCGCCTTCAACGAGAAGCGCAAGCCGGTCTTCCCCGGCCGCTGAACCACCCCCCACCCGCCCCCCGGCCCGCCCCCCGAACCGACCGCTACTGCGGCGGAAAACCGCTTCACACTTTTCCGGGAACTGCTTTAACCTCGCGCCGGGAGGAGAATCGATGGATGAAACCGCCGATAGCCTGCCGAGCCGGATGCTGATCGGCCGCGAGCGGCTGTTCTATAGCGGTCTGGTCGGCAACACGATGACGCCGCGCCGCCTCGGCGCGGTGACGATCTATGCCGCGCCCGACAGCCACCTGGAGCTCAGCGTCGAGGGCGGGCCGTGGCGCAGGCGGCGCATCGCCGCCGTCCCCGCCTTCGTGCCGCACCGGCTGCGCACGCCGGGCGGCCGCGTCGCCACCGTCTGCTTCGAGCCGGAAACCGTCGATCGCGGCGGCGTCGCCGCCCTGATCGCCCGCATCAATGACGGGCCGCAGGACGAGGGGCTCGTGCGCCGCATCCTCGCGGCGCGGCACGAGGTGACGCGCACGGCCGACGCCGGCGGCTTCTCCACAGCCGAGTTCGACCGCCTGTTCCTCGGCCGGGAGCTCGCGCCGCGCGCCATCGACGAGCGCGTGCGCCACATCCTCGCCCGCCTGCTCGACGAGCTGCCGGAAACCGCGATTCCGGCGCAAGCCTGCGCCGGCGAGGTCGGGCTTTCGACCTCGCGCTTCCTGCACCTGTTCAAGGACGAGGCCGGCTCCTCCTTCCGCACCCAGCGGATGTGGAAGCGCGCCCGCCGCTTCATGGACCACGCCAATGGCGAGGACAGCCTGACCGATGTGGCGCTCGGCCTCGGCTATCCCGATTCCAGCCATTTCAGCCACACGATCCGCGCCGCCTTCGGCCTGAAGCCGCGCTCGATCCGCGCCGGCTCGCGCGGCATGCGGGTGTGCCTCGGCGAGGACTATTCAGTCGCCGGCCGTCACGACTGAAACAGCGCCGGCGCTTCCTTCTGCGCCGCCTTGGCGGCGAGATAGCCCGGCCGCCGCTTCAGGGCGTGGAACCACGCCAGCGCGTGCGGCGGCATTTCCGGCCCGAGGCCGATCGCCTCTGCCAGCATCACCGCGTAGCCGACAGAGATGTCGGCCATGGTGAAGACGCCGCCGACGAGGAATTCGCGCCCGTCGGCCAGCGCGGCCTCGGCCAGCTTCATCCGGCCGAGGAACCAGCGCTTGTAGTCGTCGGCAACCACGGGCTGGCGGCGCTCCGCCGGCTCCATCAGCGCGTAGCGCAGATAGATGGTCTGCGGGAAGGTCAGCGTCGCCTCGCCGTGATGCAGCCAGTTGAGGTAAGCGCCGTAGTCCGGATGCGCCGGGCCGAGCGCCAGCCGGCCGCCGCCGTGGACGGTGGCGAGGTAATGCAGGATCGCCGCCGATTCGGTCATCCGCGTCTCGCCGTCGACGAGCAGCGGCACGGTGCCGAGCGGGTTCTCCTCGAAATAGCCCTTGTCGAAGGCGCGCGGCGGAAAGCGCAGCGTCCGCAGCTCGTAGTCGAGGCCGAGCTCCTCCAGCGCCCACAGCGCGCGGAAGGAACGGGCATCGGCGCAATGCCAGAGCGTGAGCTTGCTCATGTCGGGAAATTCTCCATCCGGTCGGCGGCGCAACCCTCGCCCGGGCGCGGCGCGCCTGTCTTGTGCCGAGCCGCCGCCCTATAGGGGAAAAAGGGGGACCGCTCAGCGGCCGTACTGGCGCGGCGCGGTCGAGATGGCGCGGGAGGCGACGCGGACGCCCCGGATCAGCGCCGCGGCGGTTTCCGCGCCCTCGGCCAGCGCGGCGAGGAAGCCGGCATTGAAGGTGTCGCCGGCGCCGACCGTGTCGACGACGCGGACCTTCGGCGCGGCGGCGTGGAAGCGCCGGTCGTCCTGCAAGGCGCAGGCGCCCTCGCAGCCGCGCTTGACGACGAGGATCTGGTCGGGGGCGAGCCGCGCGGCGACGAGCTCGGCCGCCGCGGCGGTCTCGCCCTTGCCGGCGATGGCTTGCGCCTCGGCGTCGTTGACGAGCGTGATGTCGGCCCGCGCCATCCATCCTTCCATCAGCCGGAGCGTCTCGGCGCGCCAGCCTTCGGGCGGCCAGCCGGGGTCGATCGCGGTGCGCCAGCCGCGCGCGCGCAGTGCCTCGAGAAGCCCGGCCGTGCCGGCGCGGATGCCGGGCATCAGGAAGCCGCCGGAAAGCAGCGCGAAGGCCGGCCCCGGCGGCGCGTCGGGCAGGCGCGCGATCAGGTCTTCCGCCCGCGCGGCGTCGAGATGGCCGGGCGTGGTGAAGAAGGCGCGGTCGCCGCCTTTGTGGACGATGCCGACGGTGAGCGTGGTCGCGCCGTCGCCGTCGATCCAGTCGCACGAGGCGGGATCGAACGCGCCGCGCAGCCAGGCGCCGTTGGGGTCGCTGCCGGTCGAGGCGATGAGGCGGTGCGGCACGTCCATGCCGGCCAGCGCCAGCGCGCTGTTGCCGGCCGAGCCGCCGGCGCGCGTCTCGGCGCGCTCGACCACGACCTCGGTGCCGATTGCGGGCCAGCCGTCGACCTCGCCGAGCACGAGGTCGACATTGGCGTTGCCGAGGACGAGGATGGCGGGCGTCCGCGCCCCGCTCCCCGGCCTCCCGGCCGTTCCGTCCCTAGTCACGGCGTCGCGCCACCGCCGGCACGTAGTCCTCCAGTTCCGGCGCGGGGAAGCGCACGGTCTCGCCGGTCTCGGCCGAGCGGTAGAGGCCCATCAGGATCTCGACCACGGCGAG
>JBDHTD010000047.1:0-19317 GCA_039808485.1 Aquamicrobium sp.
CTGTTCGACGACAAGATCGAGCCGCGCGGCGTCGTCGTCGCCGAGCCGGAGCTGGGCCTCGGGCCGTTGCACACCGCTTTCGACGGCCGCGGCAACGCCTATACGACGCTGTTCATCGACAGCCAGATCTGCAAGTGGAACATCGACGACGCCATCCGCGCCTATAACGGCGAGGCGGTCGATCCGATCCGCCAGAAGCTCGACGTCCACTACCAGCCCGGCCATAACCACACTTCCATGGGCCAGACCAAGGAAGCCGACGGCAAGTGGCTGATCTCGCTCAACAAGTTCTCCAAGGACCGTTACCTGAACGTCGGCCCGCTCAAGCCGGAGAACGACCAGTTGATCGACATCTCGGGCGACGAGATGGTGCTGGTGCACGACAACCCGACCTTCGCCGAGCCGCATGACGCCACCATCGTCCACCGCTCGAAGATCAACCCGGTCAATGTCTGGGACCGCGCCGACCCGTTCTTCGCCGACGCGGTGAAGCAGGCGGAAGCGGACGGCGTCGACCCGCTGTTCGACAACGAGGTGATCCGCGACGGCAACAAGGTGCGCGTCTACATGACCACGGTCGCTCCCGCCTTCGGGCTGGAAAGCTTCTCGGTCAAGCAGGGCGACGAGGTCACGGTCGTCGTCACCAACCTCGACGAGGTCGAGGACCTGACGCACGGCTTCTCGATCGTCAACTACGGCATCAACATGGAAGTCGCGCCGCAGGCCACCGCGTCCGTGACCTTCACCGCCGACAAGGCCGGCGTCTACTGGTTCTACTGCTCGTGGTTCTGCCATGCCATGCACATGGAGATGAAGGGCCGCATGTTCGTCGAGCCGCAAGGCGCATGACGAAGGACGCATGACGACATGGCTCTTTCGAGCACCATGACGAAAATCGCGATGGCGGCCCTTGTGGCCGCCATCGCAGCGTTGCCGGCGTCGGCAAAGACGGTTTCCGTCGCCGCCGACGCCGGCGGAAGCCTGCAAACCCATCTCGACCTCGCCCAGCCGGGCGACGTGCTGCGCCTCGGCGCCGGCGAACATCGCGGCCCCGTCACCGTCTCGGTCCCCGTGACGATCGAAGGCGAGCCGGGGGCTGCGATCGTCGGCAACGGCAGCGGCAGCGTCGTCACCGTGACCGCGCCCGGCGCCGTCATCCGCGGCGTCACGGTCACGGGCTCGGGAACCAGCATCCCCACGCTCGATTCCGGCATCTTCCTCGACCGCACCGCCAAGGGCGCGATCGCCGAGGGCAACGAGGTCGTCGGCAATCTCTACGGCATCTACATCCAGGGCGCCGACGACGCGCTGGTTAAAAACAACCGCATCGAGGGCATACGCGAGGGCCGCTCGGCGGAAGCGGGCAACGGCGTCCACCTGTGGAACGCGCCGGGCGCGAGGGTCATCGGCAACGACATCAGCAGGGGGCGCGACGGAATCGCGACCATGGCAAGCAGGAACAATGTGTTCTCGGGCAACCGCTTCAGCGAGCTGCGCTTCGCCATCCACTACATGTACACCAACGACAGCGAGATCTCCGACAACGTCTCGACCGGCAATTCCGTCGCCTACGCCATCATGTTCTCCGACCGGCTGACGGTCACCGGCAACGTCTCCAACGGCGACCGCGACCATGGCCTGCTGCTCAACACCGCCAAGGGCTCGCGCATCACCGGCAACATCGTCGTCGGCCGGATGCAGCCGGTCTCGCGCTGGACCATGGCCGGCCGGCAGGGCGACAGCCACGGCGTGGCCGTCGGCGACGGCACGGCCGTGATCGACGCCTCCGGCATGCGGCTCGGCCCCGACAAATGCGTCTTCATCTACAACGCCAACCGCAACGAGTTCCACGACAACTGGTTCGAGAACTGCGTCATCGGCATCCATTTCACCGCAGGCTCCGAAGGCAACCGCATGAGCGGCAACACCTTCGTCAACAACCGCAACCAGGTGAAGTATGTCGGCACCCGCTATCTCGACTGGTCGGTGGACGGGCGCGGCAATTTCTGGAGCGACAACCCCGCCTTCGACCTGAACGGCGACGGCATCGCCGACAGCCCCTATCGTCCCAACGACCTGGTCGACCGCGTGCTGTGGACCGCGCCGCAGGCCAAGATCCTCATCAACAGCCCGGCCGTGCAGGTCATCCGCTGGGCGCAGAGCCAGTTCCCCGCCATCCTGCCGGGGGGCGTCGTCGACAGCCACCCCCTGATGGCCCCGCCCCTGCCCCTTTCGCAAGCGAGATCGCAGTTGCAATGACATCGACCATCGAACTCAGCGGCGTATCGAAATCCTTCGGCCCCATCGACGCCGTCAAGGACGTCTCGTTCTCGCTGAAGGAAGGCGAGATCGTCGCCCTCGTCGGCCACAACGGCGCCGGCAAGACCACGTTGATCAAGATGATGCTCGGCCTGATCCGCCCGAGCGCCGGCACGGTGCGCGTGCTCGGCGAAGACCCCGCCACCGGGGCGGCCGAGGTGCGGACGCGGCTCGGCTACCTGCCGGAGAACGTCTCCTTCAATCCGGCCCTGACCGGAACCGAGACCCTGAACTTCTACTCCGCCCTGAAGCGGACGGGACGCGGCCAGATCAAGGGCCTGCTCGAGCGCGTCGGGCTGGCCGGGGCGGCCGACCGGCGCGTGCGCACCTATTCCAAGGGCATGCGCCAGCGGCTCGGCCTCGCCCAGGCGTTGCTCGGCCAGCCGAGGGTGCTGCTGCTCGACGAGCCGACCACCGGGCTCGATCCGGCCTCGCGTCGAGACTTCTATCAGTTCCTCGACGAATTGCGCGATTCCGGCGCGACGATCCTGTTGTCCTCGCACGCGCTGTCCGAGCTCGAAGGCCGCGCCGACCACGTCGTCATCGTCGGCCGCGGCGTCAAGATCGCCGACGGCACGCTGGACGAGCTGCGCCGCATCGCCCGGCTGCCGACGCGAATCCGCGTCAGGCTCGCCGACGGTCACGAGGCCGACGCCGCGCGCCTGTCGGCCGGCGGCGACGGCTGGCGGCCGGTCAACGGCCGCACGCTCGAGATCGACGCCGCGCCGGAGGACAAGGTGGCGCTGCTGCGCGCGGCCGTCGCCGAGGGCCGGGCGGTCGCCGATCTCGACGTGACGCCGCCGACGCTCGACGAGCTCTACGCCCATTTCCAGGATATCGAGCGGGAGGCCGGCCGATGAGCACGATCCTCGTCATCGCCGAGAAGGAAATACGCGAGGGCCTGCGCAACCGCTGGGTGCTGGCGACGACGCTGCTTCTCGCGACGCTGGCGCTGTCGCTGACCTTCCTCGGCAGCGCGCCGACGGGAAATGTCGGCGCAAGCCCGCTCGACGTCGTCATCGTCAGCCTGTCGAGCCTGTCCGTCTTCCTCGTGCCGCTGATCGCGCTCTTGATCTCGCACGACGCCGTCGTCGGCGAGATGGAGCGCGGCACCATGCTTCTGCTGCTGTCCTATCCGGTGAAGCGCTGGCAGGTGGTGCTGGGCAAGTTCATCGGCCATCTCGCCATCCTCGCCTTCTCGACCGTCGTCGGCTACGGCATCGCGGCGCTGGCGCTTGGCCTTACCGGCGGCGCCATCGGCCGCGAGAGCTGGACCGCCTTCGCCTCGCTGATCGGCTCGTCGGTGCTGCTCGGCGCGGTATTCGTCGCCATCGGCTATCTCGTCAGCGCCCTCGTCAGCGAGCGCGGCACGGCCGGCGGCATCGCCATCGGCATCTGGCTGGTCTTCGTCCTCGTCTACGACATGGCGCTGCTCGGCCTGCTCGTCGTCGACCAGGGCCGCACCGTCACCGGCGGCATGCTCAACGCGCTGCTGCTGCTCAATCCCACCGACGCCTATCGCCTGATCAATCTCGGCGGCTCGGCCGGGGCGATCTCCGGCATGGGCGGCGTCGCCGACATCGCCACGCTGGCGCCGGCCGCTCTTCTGGCCGCGCTCATCGCCTGGGCCGCCGTCCCGCTCGCCGCGGCGATCTATGTCTTTTCAAGGAGGGAGCTGTGATGCGCCGTTTCCTGTCCGTGCCGCTTCTCGTCGCGCTCGCCCTGTTCGCCGGCTGCTCGCAGCAGGAGGAGCTGCCGATGCCGGAGCCGTTCACGCTCGATGCCGAGGCCATCGGCCGCTATTGCGGCATGAACGTGCTCGAACATGACGGGCCGAAGGGCCAGATCATCCTGACCCGCATCCCCGAGGCGATCTGGTTCTCCTCGGCCCGTGACGCGGTCGCCTTCACCAGGCTGCCGGACGAGCCCAGGAACATCGCCGCGATCTACGTTTCCGACATGGCCGTGGCGCAAAGTTGGGAACAGCCCGGCGCCGACAACTGGATCGACGCGAGAAGCGCCTTCTTCGTCCTCGGCAGCCGGCAGCGCGGCGGCATGGGCACGGCCGAGACCGTGCCGTTCTCGACCGAGGAGGCGGCGCTCGCCTTCGCCGCCGCCAATGGCGGCGAAGTGATGCGCTTCGACGACATCCCGCTCGAATATGTGCTCGGCGACGCAGATGAGGAACCGGACGCCGGCCCTGACGCCGGCCCGGTCGGCGCGATTCCCGCGCACGGCAACCACTGAGCGGGTGCGACCCGTGCCGGCGAACCCGACCCGCCGCCGCTTCATCGGCATCTCGGCCGCAGCCGCCGGCCTTGCCCTCGTGCCCTTCGGCGCGGCGGCGCTGCCGGCTGAGGCCGAGGCCGTGCGCTGGCGCGGCCGGGCGCTCGGCGCCCCGGCCGAGCTGATCGTCCATCATCCCGATCGCGAACAGGCCGGGCGGCTCGTCGCCCGCGCCGCAAGCGAGATCGACCGGCTGGAAGGTGTCTTCAGCCTCTACATGCCCGATTCGGCACTCTCCACCCTCAACCGACAGGGCGCGCTGGCCACGCCGCCGGACGAGCTGGTCGAGGTGCTGGAAACCAGCCGCAAGGTCTGGACCTTGAGCGGCGGCGCGTTCGACCCGACGATCCAGCCGCTGTGGCGGGCCTATGCCGACCACTTCGCCACGCCGGGGGCCGACCCGGCCGGCCCGCCGCGCGAGACCATCGCGGACGCGCTGACGCTGGTCGGCCTCGACAAGGTCGGCTTCAATCGCGACCGCATCGCCTTCACCAGGCCCGGCATGGCGCTGACGCTGAACGGCATCGCGCAAGGGTTCATCACCGACCGGATCGTCGAGCTGCTGCGCGCCGGCGGCGTGACCAGCGCGCTCGCCGATGTCGGCGAGATCCGGGCGCTTGGCCGCCATCCCGACGGCACGCCATGGCGCGTCGGCATCGCCGGCAGCGACGAGCGGATCGATCTCGTCGACCGCGCCATCGCCACGTCGAGCCCGTCCGGCTTCCGCTTCGGCGGCGCGGGCACCGCCGGCCACATCCTCGACCCGCGCAGCGGCCTCGCCGCAAGCCGTCATGAAAGCGTCAGTGTGCTGGCGCCGCAGGCCGCGCTCGCCGACGCGCTCGCCACCGCCTTCTGCCTGATGGCGACGGCGGAAATCGAGGCGCTGCTGCCCTCCCTGCCCGGCGTCGAGGTCAGGCTGTCCTGAACGGCGGATCGGCGGCCGTTTTCCCCGCAAACAGGCGCTTGCGCGCGTGGATTTTTGCGCTATTCTTAAAGGATAGACAAGAAACCGTCAGGATCATTTCTTGCAGCGCAACTATCGCTTCATTCCCGGCCTGAAAAGGAGCCGCGTCCGGTTTTTGAACCACGCGGGAAGCCTCATCACGCGCCTCTAGCCCTGGCGCGGCCGCGAGGCCGTCGACCGGGGGCCGGAAATCCAAACCAGACAATCGATCGGTTCTGATTTCCGGGTCTTCAGGCGTGCGGCCCGGCGGAAATGAAGAGGAAACGGCAAAGTGAAGGTGCTCATTCTCGGAGGCGGCGTCATCGGCACCACCTCCGCCTACTATCTCGCCAAGGCAGGACATCAGGTCACGGTGCTCGACCGCCAGCCGGGTCCGGCGCTGGAAACCAGCTATGCCAACGCCGGCGAGATTTCGCCCGGCTATTCCTCGCCCTGGGCCGGCCCCGGCGTGCCGGTGAAGGCGATCAAATGGCTGCTGATGAAGCACGGGCCGCTGGCGATCCGCCCCAAGCTCGATCCGGTGATGTGGGGCTGGATGCTGAAGATGCTGCGCAACTGCACCTCGGCACGCTATGCTGTCAACAAAGCGCGGATGGTGCCCATCGCCGAGTACAGCCGCGACTGCCTGCGCGAGCTGCGCTCCGAGACCGGCATCGCCTATGACGACCGCGCCAGGGGTACGCTCCAGCTCTTCCGCACCCAGAAGCAGCTCGACCACATCGGCGGCGACATCGAGGTGCTGAAGCAGTTCGGCGTGCCGTTCGAGGTGCTGGACCGCGCCGGCTGCGCGCTGGCCGAGCCTGCGCTCGCCCGCGTCGGCGAAAAATATGTCGGCGGCCTGCGCCTGCCCGGCGACGAGACCGGCGATTGCCACATCTTCACCAACCGGCTGGCCGAAATGGCGGTCGAAGGCAACAACCCGGTCGATTTCCGCTACGGCGTCACCATCGGCGAAATCCTGAGCGACGGCCGCCGCGCCACCGGCGCGCGCACCGACAAGGGCGCGTTCGAGGCCGACGCCGTGGTCGTCGCGCTCGGCAGCTACTCGCCCTTCCTCGTCAAGCCGTTCGGCATCCGCATCCCGGTCCACCCGGTGAAAGGCTATTCGATCACCGTGCCGATCGCCGACGAGGCGGCCGCGCCGGTCTCGACGGTGATGGACGAAACCTACAAGATCGCCATCACGCGGCTGGGAACGCGCATCCGCGTCGGCGGCACGGCCGAGATCGCCGGCTACGACCTGTCGCTGCGACCCTCGCGCCGCGCGCCGCTCGACCATTCGGTGACCGACCTGTTCCCCGGCGGCGGCCGCATGGAGGAGGCCACCTTCTGGTGCGGCCTGCGGCCGATGACGCCGGACGGCCCGCCGATCATCGGCAGGACTCGGCTGGCGGGGCTCTACCTCAACACCGGCCACGGCACGCTCGGCTGGACCATGGCCTGCGGCTCCGGCCGCTTGCTCGCCGACGTCGTCTCCGGCCGTAAGCCGGAGGTCGACCCGGCCGACGTTTCCGTCGAGCGCTACGCGGCCTGAGCAGAAAACGAAATGCCCCCGGCCACGCGGCGGGGGGCATTCTCGATCGAAAACGGCAGGAACGCGCCCTGCCCTCTCTTCGGGATCAGGCTTCGCGCGCGGTCTTCAGCGCCTTCGCCCACCAGACGAGCTGGCCGAGCATGTCGTCGGCGGCCTGGTTCAAATGCGCAAAGTCGGCGATTTTCTTGTCGCCGGAAGCGATCTGCATGTAATCGGCCCAGACGATGTGGACGCCTGCGCGCACCGGGGCCATCTGGAGCTCGATCGAGATCAGGCGAAGCTGCTCGACCGCGCGGGCGCCGCCGACGCCGCCATAGCCGACGAAGCCGATCGGCTTCCTGTTCCACTCGTTATAGGCGTAGTCGAGCGCGTTCTTCAGCACGCCGGTCGGCCCGCGGTTGTACTCGGCCGCCGTGGCGATGTAGCCGTCGAGGCTGGCGATCTTCTCCTGCCATTCCTTCGCGCCCGGAGCCTGCGAGGGGCCCCACGCCGGCGAGACCTGCTCGTCGAACAGCGGCAGCGTGTAGTCGCGCAGGTCGAGGATCTCGACCTCGAACTCGCCGGTGGCCTTGGCCCGTTCGGCGATCCATTCGGCCGGCTTGTCGCCGAAGCGACCGGGACGGGTGGAGCCGACGATGATGCCGATCCTGGGTTTGGACATGGGTGATTCCTTCTCTCTAGGCTGGTTCTCTAGGCCGGGTGTGCCGGGAAACTTTCATGGTATCCTTTGGATACTGGCGCTATATAGGAGACTGTTTCCGCAGCGCACAAGGAGGCACTTCGTTGACACTGAGTCACCGGGACGAAACCACATGCCGGGGCATCAGTCAGGTTCTGTCGCGCGTCGGCGACAAATGGACGGTGCTGGTGGTGGAACTGTTGAGCGACGGCCCGATGCGCTTCAACGAGCTGCGCCGGTTGATCGGCAATATCTCGCAGAAGATGCTGACGACGACGCTGCGCGGGCTGGAACGCGACGGGCTGGTGACGCGGACCGTACATCCGACGGTGCCGCCGCGCGTCGACTACGAGCTCACCCCGCTGGGGCGCGAGCTTCTGGTGCCGGTGAAGGCGCTGGCGCTATGGGCGCGGGAAAATATCGAACAGATCAATTCGGCGCGGCTCCGCTTCGACGCGAACGGCCACTGACGCCGGCGCGGATTTCCTCGCGATCAGTTTTCGGCGGGGATCGGCGTCGGCTTGCCGGCGCCGTCGAGCGCGACCATGATGAAATCGGCATGCGTCACCCGCTCCATCAGGTCGGAAAGGTAGCGCTGCGCCCACGCCTCGACCCTCAACGTCATCGACGTGCGCCCGACCTTGGTGATGTCGATATAGATGCACAGCGTGTCGCCGACCTTCATCGGCTTGGCGAAGGACATCTCCTTGACCGCCGCCGTCACCACCCTGCCCCTGGCGCGCTCGGCGGCGCGGATGCCGCAGGCGAGGTCCATCTGCGCCATCACCCAGCCGCCGAAGATGTCGCCGGCGGCGTTGGCGTCGGCCGGCATGGCCAGCGTGCGCAGGGTCAGCTCGCCGACCGGATTCACCTCGTTCCTGTTCATGGCCGCTCCCATCGTTTGCGAAGCCCAGAGGTAGCCGCAGCCACGGCCGCGCACAAGGGTGCATCCGAAGCGCGCTGGGGCGCACCGGGGCGAAGGATGAAACCCGCCATATTTTCAAGAGCCTGCCGGCGAATGGCGAATCGATTCGCGACCCCGTTGAATCGGTTTCTCAACCGGATGATTCATCATGCGAGCCGGCGGCCCGGCGCGCCTATCCCAGCCGCAGCGCGACCACGCCGCCGACGATGATCAGCGCGGCGAACACCCGGCGCGGCGCAACCTTCTCCCCGAGCAGCACGACCGACAGGATCATGGCGAACAGGATCGAGGTCTCGCGCAGCGCCGCGACGGCGGCAATCGGCGCCCGGGTCATCGCCCACAGGACGATGCCGTAGCCGAGGGCGGCGAGGCATCCGCCGCCCAGCACCACCCGCCATTGCGCCAGCCCGAAACGCACGGTCGACCACCCGCGCAGCATCAGGCACAAGGCGAGCGAGACCACGCCGTCGACGACGAACAGCCACACCGCATAGCTGATCCCGTCGGCCGCCGAGCGCGCGCCCGTCCCGTCGGTCAGCGTGTAGGCGGCGATGAAAGCCGACGTCACCAGCGCGAACAGCACGGGCCGGCCGCCGAACGCCTCGCCGCGCCCGCGCAGCGACATCAGCAGAACGCCGCCGCACAGGGCGAGGATTCCCACGATCGCCATCGACCCGGGCAGCTCGCCGATGAAGACGGCGCTGCCCAGCGCCGTCAGCAACGGCGCCGAGCCACGCGCCAGCGGATAGGCCAGCGCCAGATCGCCGGTCTCGTAGGCGCGCGTCAGGTAATATTTGTATCCGGTCTGAAGGCAGACCGACAGCGCGATCCAGATCCATGTGACGCCATGGGGCATGGTCACGAACGGCAGCAGCGGCGCGGCGGCCACGCCCATGCCGAAGCACATCAGAAGCAGCATCACGAAACGGTCGCCGCGCACCTTGAGCATCGCGTTCCACGACGCATGCATGGCGGCCGCGGCAAGGACCGCCAGGAAGACGGTCGTGCTCATCGCGGCATCCCCGGCATCCGGGTCCTGTTCGAGAGCGCATGGCTGGGCATGGAGCACCTGCAATATCGAAAGGGCCCGAACGCAGCGCCGTCCGGACCCCCAAAGAGGAAAAAGCTGAATCGACTGAACAGCCGGCAAAGGAAAATGCCGCGCGCCCTCGCCGGCGTCGATGGGCCAGAACCGGCTATTTCACCGACGCGCGCGCCGCCTCCAGCAACGAGGCCGCGCCGAGCGCTATGTAGCGGCTCTCGCCGCCGAGCGCGATCAGGCGGAACCCCATCCCGACATAGCGGCCGACGAGCCCCGGATCGACGACATAGATGCCGGCATGCTTGCCGGCGGCGGCCGCCCGCGCCGCAATGTGGCCGATGGCGTCCATCATCGCGGGCAGCGAGGGATCGACCGTCCGGCCGCCGCTCCAGGCGATGGAGAAATCGGCCGGGCCGACGAAGACGCCGTCGATCCCCGCAACAGCGAGGATGTCGTCGACGATGGCCAGCGCCTCGCGCGTCTCGACCATCGCGAAGGCCAGCGTCCGCGCGTTGGCCTCGTGCAGCCAGCCATTCGCATCGCCGGCGCCGAGGCGCGGCATGGCGAAGCTCGGCCCCCACGAACGCAGCCCGAGCGGGGGATATTTCATCGCGGTGGCGAAGGCGCGCGCATCGTCGAGCGTGTTCACCATCGGCGCGATGACCGCCTGGGCGCCGAAATCGAGCGCGCGGCTCGCCATGTCGAACCGGCCGACGGGAATGCGCACCAGCCCCGGCTTGGCCGCGGCGATGACGGGCGCCAGCCCGCGCAGCACGCTGTCCTCGTGGTGGCCGCCGTGCTGCATGTCGAGCGTGACCGCGTCCATGGCGGTCGCGGCCAGCGCTTCGACCGTCAGCGCGTCCGGCAGCGTCGACCACGCCGTGAAGACGGTCTCGCCGCCGGCCAGCCGGACCGCCAGCGAGGCCGCGGACGCAGTCGCGTTCACGCGCCCTTGACCTGCTCGATCGCCTGCCCGAGCAGCTCGTCCATGGTGCGGCGGATCTGGTGGTCGGACTGCTCGACGCCGGCGGCGTCGAAATCGCCGCGGATCTTGCGGAACACGTCCTCGTCGCCCGCTTCCTCGAAATCGGCGGCCACGACCTCCTTGGCATAGGCTTCCGCCTCGCCGCCGGTCTTGCCCAGCTTCTCGGCCGCCCACAGCCCGAGCAGCTTGTTGCGCCGTGCGGTCGCCTTGAACTTCAGTTCCTCGTCGTGGGCGAATTTCTTCTCGAAGGCGTCCTTGCGGTCGTCCATGCTGGCCATGCCATATCCCTCCGGCTCGATGGCGAATCCCTGATCCCATATGGGTACGGCGACCACAAACCAAAAGGTCGCTTCGCGGTCAATACGCGCAAGGTCGCGGCCTTGCCCCGCATTTGCCGGATCGGGCTGCGATTGGCGATTGAGCCGCAAGCCGGATTAGGCTAGAGACCCGCTTGAGAAGTCCTGTCGCCGGCCGCGCCCCGGCCGCAACCCGGAGCATCCGCGACACCGCCGCTCCCAAAAGACTAGAGATCGCCATGAACCGTCGTCGCCGCATCTACGAAGGCAAGGCCAAGATTCTTTACGAAGGGCCTGAGCCGGGAACCCTGATCCAGTTCTTCAAGGATGACGCCACCGCCTTCAACAAGAAGAAGCACGACGTGATCGACGGCAAGGGCGTGCTCAACAACCGCATCTCCGAGCACATCTTCACCCATCTGAACCGCATCGGCGTGCCGACGCACTTCATCCGCCGGCTGAACATGCGCGAACAGCTTATCAAGGAAGTCGAGATCGTGCCGCTCGAGGTGGTGGTGCGCAACGTCGCCGCCGGCTCGCTGGCCAAGCGCCTCGGCATCGAGGAAGGCACGGTGCTGCCGCGCTCGATCATCGAGTTCTACTACAAGGCCGACGCGCTCGACGACCCGATGGTGTCGGAAGAGCACATCACCGCCTTCGGCTGGGCGAGCCCGCAGGAAATCGACGACATCATGGCGCTCGCCATCCGCATCAACGATTTCCTCTCAGGGCTTTTCCTCGGCGTCGGCATCCAACTCGTCGACTTCAAGGTCGAGTTCGGCCGCCTCTACGAGGGCGACATGATGCGCATCGTGCTCGCCGACGAGATCTCGCCCGATTCATGCCGGCTGTGGGACGTCGCCACCAACGACAAGCTCGACAAGGACCGCTTCCGCCGCGACATGGGCGGGCTGGTCGAGGCCTATCAGGAAGTCGCGCGCCGCCTCGGCATCATGAACGAGAACGAGCCGCCGCGCCCCTCCGGCCCGGTGCTGGTCTCGTCCAAGCCCGACAAGGGCAGCGTCCACTAGAGCACGTCTCCCGAAAGTGGAAACGGGTTTCGGGATAAGGACATGCGTGAAACAAAAGCCTCGCCGGAGAACCGACAAGTGGTGAAAGCCCGCGTTACCGTCACCTTGAAGAACGGCGTCCTCGACCCGCAGGGCAAGGCCATCGAGGGCGCGCTCGGCGCGCTCGGCTTTTCCGGCGTCGGCCAGGTGCGCCAGGGCAAGGTCTTCGACCTCGAACTCGCCACGACCGACCGGGCGAAAGCCGAGGCCGAACTGAAGGCGATGTGCGACAAGCTGCTCGCAAACACGGTGATCGAGAACTATACTATCAGCGTGGGCTGACGCCGGGAGTTCCCGCCATGGCGGACGTGACGAACGAGCCGATCTTCGAGGTGCTGAAGAATCTTCAGCAGCGAGCGGCGAATGTCGAAACGGTGTGTCAGGAACATTCGCTGGCGATGAATGCGATGAGAGGGCATCTCATGTCCATTCACACCGACACCAACAATATCTACGGCATTCTGTCACGCATCGACCAGCGCCTCGACCGCATCGAAAAGCGACCCGAGCTGCGCGAGCTTGCCGAACCCCAGAGACCCTGCAGGCCAGAATGAAATCCGCCGTCGTCCTCCTCCCCGGTTTGAACCGCGACCGCGACATGATCGCGGCGCTGACCAAGATCACGGGCAAGCCGCCGCTCACCGTGTGGCAGACCGACACCAAAATCCCCGACGTCGACCTGATCGTCATTCCGGGCGGCTTCTCCTATGGCGATTACCTGCGCTGCGGCGCCATCGCGGCGCGCATGCCGGTGATGCGCGCGGTGGCCGACAAGGCGGCCAGGGGCGTCAAGGTGATGGGCGTGTGCAACGGCTTCCAGATCCTGCTCGAAGCGGGCCTCCTGCCCGGCGCGCTGATGCGCAACGCCTCGCTGCGCTTCGTCTGCCGCGAGGTGAAGCTCGAAGTGGTGAACGCCGACACCGCCTTCACGCGCGGCTACGCCAAAGGCCAGATCATCCGCTGCCCGGTGGCGCACCATGACGGCAACTATTTCGCCGACGCCGAGACGCTTGCGCGCATCGAGGGCGAGGGCCAGGTCGTGTTCCGTTATGCGGAGAACACCAATCCCAACGGTTCGCTTCACGACATCGCCGGCATCGTCAATGCGCAGGGCAACGTGCTCGGCCTGATGCCGCATCCGGAAAACCTGATCGAGGCCGCCCATGGCGGCACCGACGGGCGGCCGCTGTTCGAGGGCCTGATCGAGGCCGCCGCATGAAGGCGGCGGCCGGCGCGGGCCTGCTCGCCGCGCTCGTCACCACCCTCGCCGCCTGCCAGTCCGCGCCTCCCGCCCCGCCGCCGGCGGCGGGCAAGAGCGCGGCGCTGCGCAACATGGAGCAGGTGGCGATCGCCGCCCACCGTTGCTGGTTCGCGGCCAACGACCCGGCCTTCCGCGGCTACAGCTTCGCCAACGAGCTGAACTCGTTCTCCGGCCGGCCGCGCTTCCTGCTGGTGCCGAAAGGCAATTTCGGCGGCCGCCCGCTGCTGGTGGTGCAGGCCGAAGGGCCGGCCGGCCGCGTCACCGCCTTCGGGCCGCTGATGGACGGGCCGCAGGGCGGGCGGATTTCAGCCGACATCGGCCGCTGGGCGGCAGGAAACACAGGTTGCGCCAGCGCAGCATAAGCACCCGGACGACGAGATGACCCTACGCAACGACATCGCCATCACCGACGAGCTGATCGCCGCGCACGGCCTGAAGCCCGACGAATACCAGCGCATCCTCGACCTGATCGGCCGCGAGCCGAGCTTCACCGAGCTCGGCATCTTCTCGGCGATGTGGAACGAGCACTGCTCCTACAAGTCGTCGAAGAAGTGGCTGCGCACGCTGCCGACCAGCGGGCCGCGCGTCATCCAGGGGCCGGGCGAGAACGCCGGCGTCGTCGACATCGGCGACGGCCAGGCCGTGATCTTCAAGATGGAGAGCCACAACCATCCCTCCTTCATCGAGCCCTACCAGGGCGCGGCGACCGGCGTCGGCGGCATATTGCGCGACGTCTTCACCATGGGCGCAAGGCCGATCGCGGCAATGAACGCGTTGCGCTTCGGCGAGCCCGGCCACCCGAAGACGAGACATCTGGTCTCCGGCGTCGTCTCCGGCGTCGGCGGCTACGGCAATTCCTTCGGCGTGCCGACCGTCGGCGGCGAGGTCCAGTTCGACGCCCGCTACAACGGCAACATCCTCGTCAACGCCTTCGCCGCCGGCCTCGCCGACGCCGACGCGATCTTCTATTCCAAGGCGTCGGGCGTCGGCCTGCCGGTGGTCTATCTCGGGGCCAAGACCGGCCGCGACGGCGTCGGCGGCGCCACCATGGCGTCGGCCGAGTTCGACGATTCGATCGAGGAGAAGCGCCCGACCGTGCAGGTCGGCGACCCGTTCACCGAAAAGTGCCTGCTCGAGGCCTGCCTCGAGCTGATGGCGTCCGGCGCGGTGATCGCCATCCAGGACATGGGCGCGGCCGGCCTGACCTGCTCGGCCGTCGAGATGGGCGCCAAGGGCGACCTCGGCATCCGCCTCGACCTCGACAAGGTGCCGGTGCGCGAGGAGCGCATGACCGCCTACGAGATGATGCTGTCGGAAAGCCAGGAGCGCATGCTGATGGTGCTGCGCCCGGAGAAGGAAAAGGAAGCGGAAGCGATCTTCCGCAAATGGGGCCTCGACTTCGCCATCGTCGGCGAGACCACCGACGACCTGCGATTCCGCGTCTTCCACCAGGGCGAGGAGGTCGCCGACCTGCCGATCAAGGAACTGGGCGACGAGGCGCCGGAATACGACCGGCCGTGGCTGGAGCCGAAGGCTCCCGCGCCGCTTGCGGATGCCCCGGCGACGGATGTGGCGGCAATGGACGTGGCGGACGCGCTGATAAAGCTCGTCGGCTCGCCCAACCTGTCCTCGCGGCGCTGGGTGTGGGAGCAATATGACACTCTGATCCAAGGCAACTCGCTGCAAATCCCCGGCGGCGACGCGGGCGTCGTTCGCGTCGAGGGCCATGCGCGGAAGGCGCTCGCCTTCTCCTCGGACGTCAACCCGCGCTATTGCGAGGCGGACCCGTTCGAAGGCGGCAAGCAGGCGGTGGCCGAATGCTGGCGCAACATCACCGCCACCGGCGCGCTGCCGCTCGCGGCCACCGACAACCTGAACTTCGGCAATCCTGAGCGGCCCGAGATCATGGGTCAGTTGGTGATGGCCATCAAGGGCATCGGCGAAGCCTGCCGCGCGCTCGATTTCCCGATCGTCTCCGGCAACGTCTCGCTCTACAACGAGACCAACGGCCAGGGCATCCTGCCGACGCCGACCATCGCCGGCGTCGGGCTGATCGACGACTGGACGAAGATGGCCCGCATCGGCTTTGCCGCCGAGGGCGAGGACATCCTCCTCGTCGGCGCGCCGGCGGGCTGGGGCAAGCATCTCGGCCAGTCCGCCTACCTGCGCGAGCTCCATGGCCGCAACGACGGCCCGCCGCCGCCGGTCGACCTCGCCCATGAGCGCAAGGTGGGCGACTTCGTCCGCGGCCTGATTCGCGACGGCCACGCCACCGCCTGCCACGACCTGTCCGACGGCGGCCTCGGCGCGGCGCTGGCCGAGATGGCGATGGCGTCCGGCATCGGCGCGACGGTTCACGAGCCGAATACCCGCCTCGCCGCCTTCTTCGGCGAGGATCAGGGCCGCTATCTCGTCACGGTCAAGGCAGGCGGCCTCGACCGCCTACCGCCGCCGGACGGCGTATCGGTCGCCCGCGTCGGCGTGACCGGCGGGGCATCCTTGAAGCTCGGCGATGCCCGTGCCATATCGGTGTCCGAACTGAAGGCAGCGCATGAAGGCTGGTTCGCCGGCTTCATGGGCAACTGAACGAGGGAAGAACGCCATGGCCATGGACGCGCGCGAGATCGAACGGCTTATCCGCGAAGGCATCCCGGACGCCGTGGTGACGATCCGCGATCTCGCCGGCGACGGCGACCATTACGCGGCCGAGGTCGTGGCCGAGAGCTTTCGCGGCAAGACCCGCGTGCAGCAGCACCAGATGGTCTACAACGCGCTGAAGGGCAACATGGGCGGCGTCCTGCACGCGCTGGCGCTCCAGACCAGCGCGCCCGAATGAGCGCGCGGGCGCATGCGACCGCGCATCCGATTGCGCGGCGCAGCATTCTGCCCTAGATAGGGGCCAGCCAATACTTCGCCGGACCTTGAACCCGGCAGAAAAGGACAAGCCAGATGAGCGATATCGCCGGTTTCATCGACAACGAGGTCAAGGGCAGCGACGTGGTGCTGTTCATGAAGGGCACGCCCGGCTTCCCGCAGTGCGGGTTCTCCGGCCAGGTCGTGCAGATCCTCGACTATCTCGGCGTCGATTACAAAGGCATCAACATCCTGGCCTCGGACGAGCTGCGCCAGGGCATCAAGGACTATTCCAACTGGCCGACCATTCCCCAGCTTTACGTCAAGGGCGAGTTCGTCGGCGGTTGCGACATCGTGCGCGAGATGTTCCAGGCGGGCGAGTTGCAGGGCTTCTTTGCCGAGAAGGGCATCGGCCTGCGCAACGCGGTGTGAAGCCAGCCAGCCATTGCAAGCAAGCGACACGATGCGCCGGCAAGCCGGCGCATCTTTCTTTTTGACCCGGAGAGTTTCCCTCATGCAGGACAGGACCGCCCCCCGGCCGCCTTCCGGCCGACAATTGTCGCGCGCCGAGTTCATCGCGCTCGCGGCGGCGCTGATGTCGTTGAACGCGCTCGCCATCGACATCATGCTGCCCGGCCTTCAGGAAATGGGCGCCAATCTCGGCGTCGAGAACGAGAATCACCGGCAATATGTAATCTCGGCCTATTTCGCCGGCATGGCGGCGGCGCTCCTGCCCTACGGCCCGGCTTCCGACCGTTTCGGCCGCCGCGGCCCGGTGCTGTTCGGGCTCGGCATCTATGTCTTTGCGGCGATCGCGGCGGCGTTCGTCTCGTCCTTCGAGGCGATGCTGGCGCTGCGCTTCATCCAGGGCGTCGGCGCGGCCTCGACCCGCGTCATCGCCGTCTCCATGGTGCGCGACCGCTTCGGCGGCCGCCAGATGGCCGAGACCATGTCGCTGATCTTCATGGTGTTCATGGTCATCCCAGTCATCGCGCCGTCGATCGGGCAGGTGATGATGCTGATCGGCAACTGGCATTTCATCTTCATCGCCATGGGCCTGATCGGCGCGGCCATCATGCTGTGGGCGGCGCTGCGCATGCCCGAGACGCTGCACCCGGAAGACCGGCGTCCGTTCACGCTCGCCTCGATCGGCAGGGCCTTCGCCATCGTGCTGACCAACCGCTTCTCGCTGTTCTACACGCTGGCCTCGACCTTCGTCTTCGGCGCGCTGTTCGCCTTCATCAACTCGGCGCAGCAGGTCTATGTCGGCATCTACGGCCTCGACATCATGTTCCCGATCCTGTTCGCGGTCGTTGCCGGCTTCATGGCGCTGTCGAACTACCTCAACTCGCGTCTGGTCGTCCGCATCGGCATGCGCCGGCTCTCGCACGGGGCGCTGACCGGCTTCACGCTCCTGTCGGGGGTGTGGCTGGTCTGGTCGCTCGCCGGCCATCTGCCGATCGCGCCCTTCGTCATCCTGTTCGCGCTCATCATGTTCCAGTTCGGCTGGATCGGCTCCAACTTCAACGCCATCGCCATGGAGCCGCTCGGCCATATCGCAGGTTCGGCGGCCTCCGTGCAGGGCTTCATCCAGACGCTCGGCGGCGGGCTGATCGGGGCGCTGATCGGCCAGGCGTTCGACGGCACGACGACGCCGCTCGCCATCGGCTTCCTCGGGCTGGGCGTGGTCTCGCTGGCGCTGGTGGCGATCGCCGAGCGCGGGCGGCTCTACCAGACCGGCTCGCCGCCGGTCAGGCGGGAGTGACGCCCAGCGCGGCGAAATCGAACAGGGCGCGGTCGAGCAGATGGCTCGGCCGCACATTGCCGAGCGCGCGGATCATCGTGTCCTTGCGGCCCGGCATGCGGCGCTCGATGTCGGCGAGCATCGCCTTCATGGCGTTGCGCTGAAGGCCGTCCTGGCTGCCGCACAGGTCGCAGGGGATGATCGGGAACGCCATCGCCTCGGCGAGGCGGGCAAGATCGGCCTCGGCGCAATAGGCGAGCGGCCGCAGCACCGTCATGTCGCCCTCGTCGTTCAGGAGCTTCGGCGGCATCGCCGCCAACCTGCCGCCGTGGAACAGGTTGAGGAAGAAGGTTTCCAGAATGTCCTCGCGGTGGTGGCCGAGCACCAGCGCCGAGCACCCCTCCTCGCGCGCGACGCGATAGAGATGGCCGCGCCTGAGCCGCGAGCACAGCGAGCAATAGGTGCGGTTTTCCGGGATCTTGTCGGTGACGACGGAATAGGTGTCCTGATATTCGATCCGGTGGGCGACGCCGTTGGCGGCAAGATAGTCCGGCAGGATGTGCTTGGGAAAATTCGGCTGGCCCTGGTCGAGATTGCAGGCGACGAGATCGACCGGCAGCAGGCCGCGCCATTTCAGGTCGAGCAGCAGCGCGAGCAGCCCGTAGGAATCCTTGCCGCCCGACAGCGCCACCAGCCAGCGCTCGCCCGGCCGCACCATGGAAAAGTCGTCGAGCGCCTGACGCATGTCGCGAAGCAGGCGCTTCCTCAGCTTGTTGAACTCGACCGAGGACGGCGCGGCCCGGAACATCGGGTGGCAGGCGTCGCCTTCCGCTTCGGGCGCGGACGGGGCGGAGACGGGATCGGGAGCGAGCGAAAGGGTCATCGCGCTGTCTTATCGCCATGGCGGCCAAAGAAAAAGGCCGCGCTGTGACAGCGCGGCCCCGATCTCGGCGGCAGGGAGCCGAAAAATCAACGCGAGTAGAACTCGACCACCAGGTTCGGCTCCATCTGCACCGCGAACGGCACGTCGGAGAGGCCCGGCACGCGGACATAGGTCGCGACCATCTTGTTGTGGTCGACCTCGATGTAATCCGGCACGTCGCGCTCGGCGAGCTGGACCGATTCCAGCACGATGGCGAGCTGCTTCGACTTCTCGCGGACCTCGATCACGTCGCCGGCCTTGCAGCGATAGGAGCCGATGTTGACGCGGCGGCCGTTGACCTTGACATGGCCGTGGTTGACGAACTGGCGCGCGGCGAAGATCGTCGGCACGAACTTGGCACGGTAGACGATGGCGTCGAGGCGCGATTCGAGCAGGCCGATGATGTGCTCCGGCGTGTCGCCCTTGCGGCGGTTCGC
>JBDHTD010000048.1:0-18667 GCA_039808485.1 Aquamicrobium sp.
GCTGGCAACCAACTTCGCCGCGTCAGTTCTAATCGCAGCTATCATCACATGGTGGACTGATTGAGTCTCGACCTTAGCGCAGCCACCGCCACGGCATCAAAGCGGTCTCATCCCCAGCCGCGCGCCGCGCGGCGAAGCAAGGTCCAGTGGCGGCGCAAGGGCGAGATATCGACGACGCGGCGCAATGGCCCGGCCCCGGCGGCGGCCGCGCGGTCGAGATAGGGCAAGGCGAGCGACGCCGGCAGGAAGGCCGGACGCAGCGACGCCGGCATTCCCCTGGCTTCTCGCGCGAACTTGCCGGCGTGCTCGCGGCCGAGCTCGATGAAGGCGGCGAGCGCGCGTTCCGCCGCGTGCCCGTCCCCGCCCTCGACGAGATCGTCGCGGCTGGCGCCGACGGCGGCGAGGATGTCGGCCGGCACGTAGCACTGGCCGCGGCTGCGGTGGAGCGGCAAGAGCCGCACAAGCCCGGCGATGGCTTGTGCGCAGCCGGCATGGCCGGCGGCGGTAGCGAAGGCGGGCGCGGCCTGCGCGTCCAGCACCAGCGCGGCCAACTGGACCAGCGCCGAGGCGGTCTCGCCGCAATAGCCCTCGAGATCGGCGCGCGACGGCATCGGGTCGTCGTAGAGGTCGAAGATGCGCGCTTCGAGATAGCGGTCGAAAGCGTCGAGCGGCAGCACGTGGCGCCCGATCACGTCGTGGAGCGCTTCCGCCAGCGGATAGCCGCCCGCGGCCGCCCCGCCCGCGGCCAGCACGTCGCGCCACCACTGGATGCGCACCTCGCCCGGCAACGGCTCGCGGATGCGGTCGCGGATCGTGGCGATCTCGACATTGAAGCGGTAGAGCACGTCGAGAGCGCCGCGCAGCGGCGGCGGCGCGTAGAGCGTCGACAGATAGCGGTCGGGGTCGCTGCGGCGCAGCGCCGGACCGTCTATGTCGCCCGCCTCCGCCATGCCGTCATTCGACGGCGACGAGGGCCGCCGCCACCAACCTGTCCTCGGCGAGAAGCACGTTGTAGGTGCGCACCGCCGCCCCCGTCGACATCGGGTCGGCGCGGATGCCGGCCTCGCGCAATGCGGCGCGCAAGGTCGCGGGCAGCGGCCGCAGATCGGTCCCGCAGCCGACGAGAAGGATGTCGATCTCGCCGGCCTCGGCGATCGCGGCGGCGAAGTCCGCGAGGGCGAAGGCGGCCGGGTCGCCCGGCTCCCAGCCATGGATGCCGGACGGCAGGCACAGGATCGAGCCGCGATGCGACATGTCGGCGAAGCGGAAGCCGCCGTCGCCATAGGCGTCGATCGGCGCGCGCCCGGGAAAATGCGCCTCGCGGATGATGATGCCGCCGGCCATCAGTTGGCCGGCAGGTGCGATGTCGCCTTCTCGGCTTCGTTCATCTCCTTCTGCGTCACCGGCCTGAGGTGGAACAGGATGAGCACCGGAGCCGCGATGAAGATCGACGAGAACGTGCCGATGAAGACGCCGAACAGCATCGACGCCACGAAGGAGCGGATGACCTCGCCGCCGAGGATGAACAGCGAAAGCAGGGCGAGGAAGGTCGTCATCGACGTCATCACCGTGCGTGCCAGCATCTCGTTGTCGGAAAGGTCGAGCAACTGGCCGAGCGGCATCTTCTTGAATCGCCGCAAGTTCTCGCGAACGCGGTCGTAGATCACCACCGTGTCGTTGAGCGAGTAGCCGACGATGGTCAGGATCGCCGCCACAGTCGACAGGTCGAACTGCAACTGGGTGAGAGACAGGAAGCCCAGCGTCAGCAGCACGTCGTTGACCGTGGACGTGATCGATCCGATGGCGAACTGCCATTCGAAGCGCACCCAGACATAGACGAGGATGGCGAACATGGCGGCCAGCGTGCCGATGGTCGCCGTCCACGCCAGTTCGCCGGAGACGGTCGGGCCGACCTGCTCGGTGCGGCGGATGTCGTAGTCGGAGGCGAGCGCGGTCTGCGCCTTCTGGACGACGAGGTCGCCGGCCTCCTCGCCGAGCTCCGGCTCGACGCCGATGCGGATCAGCGCGTCGGTGCCCTCGCCGAAGCCCTGGACCTGGATTTCGCGGATGCCTGCCTCCGACAGGCGGGCGCGGATATCGCCGACATCGGCGTCGCCTGCCTTCGCCCGGACCTCGATCAGCGTGCCGCCGGTGAAATCGATGCCGAGATTGAGCCCGTTCGTGAACAAAAGCACGACGGAGCCGACGCACAGCATGATCGAAATGAAGAAGGCCTGGAGGCGCACCCGCATGAACGGGATGCGCGTCACTTCGGGCACGAGGCGGATATAGCCCTTGGGAAGTTCCTTCGGCCGCCAGCGGCGCACCCATTCGGCGGTCAGCCAGCGCGTCAGCGTGAACGCCGTGAACAGGGTGGTGATGATGCCGATGGCCAGCGTCACCGCGAAGCCGCGCACCGGCCCCGAACCGAGGAAGAACAGCACCACCGCCGCGATCAGCGTGGTGAGGTTGGAATCGACGATCGTCGCCAGCGCCCGCTGGAAGCCGGCGTCGATGGCCTGCACCACCGAGCGCCCTTCTCGTCGCTCCTCGCGGATGCGTTCGTAGATCAGCACGTTGGAATCGACCGCCATGCCGATGGTCAGCACGATGCCGGCGATGCCCGGCAGCGTCAGCGTGGCCCCCACCGTGGTCAGGATGGCGACGATCATGGCGACGTTGGCGGCGAGCGCGATATTGGCGATCCAGCCGAGCCGGCCATAGGCCACCGCCATGAAGACGACGACCAGGATCGAGCCGGCGATCGCCGACAGCTTGCCCGCCTGGATCGAATCCTGGCCGAGGCCGGGTCCGACCGTGCGCTCCTCGACCACGGTCAGCGTCGCCGGCAGCGCGCCGGCGCGCAGCAGCACCGCGAGGTCGTTGGCGGTCTGGGCGGTGAAGCTGCCGGAAATCTGCCCCGAGCCGCCGAGGATCGGCTCGTTGATGCGCGGCGCGGAAATGACGTGGTTGTCGAGGATGATGGCGAACAGCCGCCCGACATTCTGCTGCGTCGCCTGGGCGAAGCGCGTTGCGCCCTGATTGTCGAAGCGGAACGAGACCACCGGCTCGCTGGTGCGCTGGTCGAAGGTCGCCTGCGCGTCGACCAGGTTCTCGCCGGAGACGATGACGCGGTTCTCGATGATGTAGGGGACCGGCGGCTGGTCGTTGGAATACATCACCGTCGCGCCCGCGGGCGGCCGGCCCTGGATCGCCTCCTCCACCGGCATCGACTGGTCGACCATCTGGAAGGTCAGCTTGGCGGTCTGGCCGAGGATGTCCTTGAGGCGCTGCGGATCGTCGAGGCCCGGCACCTGCACCAGGATGCGGTCGATGCCCTGGCGCTGGATGATCGGCTCGGTAGTGCCCAGCTCGTTGACGCGGCGATTGACCACCTCGACCGACTGGCCAACGGCGGTGCTGACGCGGTAGTTGATGCCCTCGTCGGTCAGCGTGAAGCGCAGCAGGCCCGGCTCCGGCTCGGTCATCGCCAGCTCGGTGACGCTGCCGCCGGTGAACATGCCCGACGAGATCGGCTGCGTCAGGGCGGAAAGCGCCGTCTTGGCCGCCGCGATCTGCTCGGCGTCGCGGATGCGGACCTGGACGTTGTGCCCCGAGCCGGAAAGCCCGGTATAGCCGACGCGCGCGTCGCGCAGCGCGGTGCGGATGTCGTCGCGCGTGGCGTCGAGCCGGTCGGCGATCAGATCGTTGCGGTCGACCTGGAGCAGGATGTGCGAGCCGCCCTGAAGGTCGAGCCCGAGCGTCATCTGCCGCTTGGGCAGCCAGTCCGGCAACGATGCCAGCGTGGATTGCGGCAGAAGGTTGGGCGCGCTGACGAGAACCGCCAGAAGCACCGCCAGCCAGATCGAGATCGTCTTCCAGCGCGAGAAATGAAGCATCTTATTCCGTCCAGCCGGACGCGGTCCGCCCGCGTCTCACATCAGCGTCCCGCATCAGCGCATTGGCCGCGAATGCGGTTATTTCTTGGCGTTCTGGTTGGCGATCGGCTCGCCCTTGACGCGCACGTCGGCGATGGTGGCGCGCAGCGCCGTCACCTTGACGCCGTTGCCGAGGTCGATCTCGAGGTCGTCGTCATTGGCCTTCGTCACCTTGCCGACCAGGCCGCCGCCCGTGACCACCGTGTCGCCGCGCCGGATCGCCGTCAGCATCTCGCCGCGCTTCTTCATCTGCGTGCGCTGCGGCCGGATGATGAGGAAATACATGATGACGAAGATGAGGATGAACGGCAGGATGCTGACGAAAACGTCAGGTCCGCCGCCGAATCCCTGGGCGTATGCCGGGGTGACGAACATGGGAAAACTCCTGAGACGACCGTGCGAAGCAGCCGCATCGCGGCCGCGTGAGAAGTGGCCGGAATATAATCGCTGCTTGCGCCAATGCAACCGCAGCCTCCGGCTTTTCGCCCGCTGTCGGGCGTGTTAGGCCGGTTTCTCCCCCTCTCTCGACACGAAAGCCATTGCCGCGATGAAAGACCCCCTGCCCGAAACGCTGGAAGAGAAGCTCGACCGCCTGATCGCGACCATCGCGAAGCTCGCCCCCCGCGAGCCGGAGCCGACCGACCTTTCGGTCGCCGACTGCTTCGTCTGGTCGGCCGAGGCCGGCGTGCTCGAGCCGGTCCATCGCGTCAACCGGGTCGAGATCGAGCTGATCCGCGGCGTCGAGCGCGTGCGCGACATCCTCGCCGACAACACGCGCCGCTTCGCCGCCGGCCTGCCCGCCAACAATGCGCTGTTGTGGGGCGCGCGCGGCATGGGCAAGTCGTCGCTGGTCAAGGCGGTGCAGGCCGCGATCAACCGCGAGCGCGCCGAGGGCGAGCTGCCGCTGAAGCTGGTCGAGATCCACCGCGAGGACATCGACACGCTGCCGAGGCTGCTCGGCATCCTCAAATCCTCGCCGTTCCGCTTCGTGCTGTTCTGCGACGACCTTTCGTTCGATCACGACGACACCTCCTACAAGTCGCTGAAGGCGGCGCTGGAGGGCGGCGTCGAGGGCCGCCCCGACAACGTCATCTTCTACGCCACCTCGAACCGGCGTCACCTCCTGCCGCGCGACATGATCGACAACGAGCGCTCGACCGCGATCAACCCCGGCGAGGCGGTGGAGGAAAAGGTCTCGCTGTCCGACCGCTTCGGCCTGTGGCTCGGCTTCCACAAATGCTCGCAGGACGACTATCTCGCGATGATCGACGGCTATGTCCGCCATTACGGGCTGGAGACGGACGCGGAGGACCTGCGCCGCGACGCGCTCGAATGGGCGACCACGCGCGGCAGCCGCTCCGGCCGCGTCGCCTGGCAGTTCGTGCAGGACCTGGCCGGGCGCATGGGCCGGCGGCTCGACGCGTAAAGCAATTCCAGGAAAAGTGCGAAGCGATTTTCCGTCCGGAACTGCGGAAAGCGATCGAATAAAAATCGCCCGCCTCGAGGGCGGGCGAGGAAGGCGAGCCGGACTGGAGGGTACGGCCGACGCCGGATTTTCTTGGTTCTATCCGGCCTATTCGAGATAGGTCGAGGGATCGACCGGCGAGGAATCCTTGCGCACCTCGAAATGAAGCTTCGGCGTGTCGGCCGAGCCGCTCATGCCGGCGAGCGCGATGTCCTCGCCGCGCCGCACCTTCTGTCCGCGCTGCACCTTCAGTTCGCTGGCGTGGCCGTAGACCGTGACGAGGCCGTTCTCGTGGCGCACCAGCACGGTGTTGCCGAATTCCTTCAGCCCGTCGCCGGCATAGATGACGACGCCGTTTTCCGCCGCCTTGACCGGCGTGCCGGCGGGAACTGCGATGTCGATGCCGTCGTTGGCCTTGCCGCCGCCGCCGCTGCCGAAGCCGGACGTCACCCGGCCGCGCACCGGCCAGCGCATCTTGGAAATACCGCTGGCGTTGGGCGCGGGCGCCGAGGCGTCTGCCGCCGCCTGCTGGATCGCGGTCTCGGTCTTCGTCGGCGGCGTATAGACATTGGCCGGCTTGTTGATCGCCGCGGTCGTGGTCTGGTCCGTCTTCGCGGCCGGCGCAGCCGCCGTCCGGGTCGACGCCGCGCCGGCGGCCGGGATGACGAGCTTCTGGCCGATGCGGATCAGCCCGTTCGACAGGCCGTTCGCCTGCTTGATCGCTTCCGCGCTCGCGCCGGTCTTGCGGGCGATGCCGTGAAGCGTGTCGCCGGCGACCACGGTGTAGGCCCCGCCGGCGGCGGCCGGCGCGGCCGTGTTCGGCGCGGCCGGCGCGGCGGCCGCGTTGCTCTTGGGCGCGGGCTGCTGCGGCAGCACCGCCACCCGTTCGGACGGCGCCTGCGACGGGATCGGCGCGCGGTCGGCCGGCACCTCGTGGCGCGTTCCGGTCGAGGAGCGCGCGTCGGCGACGTTGGGGTTGGCGTCGGGCGCGCTGACGGGCGCGCGGGCCGAATGGACATAGGTCGGGATCACCACCTGCTGGCCCGCCGCCAGCGCGCTGGCGCTGGACAGGCCGTTCGCCTTCAGGATGGCGTCGGTCGGCACGCCGAAGCGGCGCGACAGGTTGTAGACGGTTTCGCCGGGCTTGACCGTGATCTGCGTACCGCCGGCGCGCATCCAGCCGCCCTCGCCGTCGGCGGCGACCACTGCGGCGGGCTGCACGGAAGAGGAAGCCGGCGTCGCGGCCAGGGTATGGGTCTGCGTCGGAGCCGGCCGCGCCGCGACCGACATCGGCTGCACGGCGGCCGCCGCCGGAGTGCGCGGCTGCGTCGAGCCGGTGACGGTGGTGTCGAGGGCGGCGCGCGTGACCGGGGCGAGCGCCGGGCCGCTGGCCACCCTGCCGCTGGAAACGGGCGGCAGGCTCGGCTGCGCCGCGATCGGATAGGAATTGTAGACCGGCTGCTGCACCGGCGCCGGCGAGTAGACTGGCGCGCCGGCGCTGACATTGCTCTGCGGGCGCGGAACGAGGCCCGCGCGCTGGAGGATGCCGCCGCCGCGCGGCGCCGAGGCGATCGAGCCGGTGCTCATTGTGTCGACCTGGCGCTGCGCGTAGTCGCCCGGATAGGCCTGGGAAGCGGGGGCCGGCTGCACCGCGCGGGAATCGCCCGTCAGGATCGAATCCTGGAAGCGCATCACATCGGAGCTGCACCCGGCCAGCAGACCGCCGGCCACCACGACGGCCGCGCCGTGCGCAAGGCTGCGCCGGTATTTGCCAGAGATTCCTGCACGCATCACAATACCCGCAATACTCGATACCTGAGACAGGCATGATTAAAGCGCGTTAATGTTACCGTCGGGTTAAGCCGCCGGGCGTTGTTTGAGGTTTCGCAATCAGGCGTCCGGGGCGCCTCGTCAAAGGGTCTGGGCCAGCCCGCTCGCCATCGGCTGCAAGCGGACCTCGGCCACGGGCTCGCGCTCGAAGCGGGAGCCGACCTTGGTCAGCCTTTCCATGGTCTGCACCCCTTCCACCGGGCCGATGGCGGCGACCATGATCCCGCCCGAGGAAAGCTGGTCGACGAAGCCGCGCGGCAGCGTCTCGTAGGCGGCCCAGGCGACGATGCGGTCGAACGGCCCTTCGGCCGGCAATCCCTGCCTGCCATCGGCCTGGCGCGCCAGCGCGTTGCCGAGGCCCAGCGTCTCGAAACGCTGCGTCGCCTGCTGGGCCAGCGTCCTGAAGCGTTCGAGCGTCAGCACCCGCGCGGAGAGCCGCGCCATCACCGCCGCCGTGAAGCCGGACCCCGTGCCGATCTCGAGCACGCGGCTGTCGGGCTGGAGATCGAGCGCCGCGAGAACCCGCATCTGGAGGTCCAGCCCTTCGATCGCCTCGCCGCATTCGATCGGGATGCTGCGCTCGCCCCAGGCGGCGGCGCTCCATTGCGCCGGCACGAAGCCGGAGCGCGGCGTGGCCTCCACCGCCGTCACCAGCTCGCGCCGGTCGAGGCCGGCGCCGCGCATGCGCAGCAGGAAGGCGGCGAACCGTTCGCGCTCGACCGCGTCCATCGTCAGCTCAGCGCCTTCGCGATCTGGTCCTTCACCGCATAGGCGGTCAGGTCCATGTGCAGCGGCGTCACCGAGATCATGCCCGACCGCAGCGCGGCGAGATCGGTGCCGTCGCGCACGTCGACCGGCTCGCGGCCGAAGCGCAGCCAGAAATAGGGGAAGCCGCGCCCGTCCTTGCGCTCGTCGAGCCACAGGCCGTGGCTCAGCTTGCCCTGGTTGGTGACGGCGACGCCCCTGACCGCTTCCGGCGCGCAATTGGGAAAATTGAGGTTCAGGAACACGTTCTCCGGCAGCGACAGGCCGATCAGCTTTTGCAGCACCTCCGGCGCGTGGCGCTCGACGGTGCGCCAGTCCACGGTGCGGCCGTCCTCGGTCACCGAATAGCCCTGGCTGAGCGCCACCGAGCGGATGCCGAGCAGCGTGCCCTCCATAGCGCCGGCGATGGTGCCGGAATAGGTGACGTCGTCGGCAACGTTGGAGCCGGCGTTCACCCCCGACAGGATCAGGTCCGGCGGCTCCGGCATCAGATGGCGCACGCCCATGATGACGCAATCGGTCGGCGTGCCGCGCACGGCATAGTGCCGCTCGCGGACCTTGCGCATCCTGAGCGGCTCCGACAGCGACAGCGAATGCGCGAAGCCCGACTGGTCGGTCTCCGGCGCCACCACCCAGACCTCGTCGGTGAAGGCGCGCGCGATGCGTTCCAGCACCTGCAAGCCCTCGGCGTGGACGCCGTCGTCATTGGTCAGGAGAATGCGCATGGTCAGGCCGCTCCGATCCGCTCGATGCCGCCCATATAGGGCTTCAGCGCGTCCGGCACGGTGATCGAGCCGTCCTCGTTCTGGTAGTTCTCCATCACCGCGATCAGCGCCCGGCCGACCGCGACGCCCGAGCCGTTGAGCGTGTGGACGAATTGCGGCTTGCCGTCGCCCGAACGATAGCGCGCGTTCATGCGCCGCGCCTGGAAATCGCCGCACACCGAGCAGGACGAAATCTCGCGATAGGCGTTCTGGCCCGGCAGCCAGACCTCGATGTCGCAGGTCTTGCGCGCGCCGAAGCCCATGTCGCCGGTGCACAGCACCACGGTGCGGAACGGCAGGCCGAGGCGCTTCAGCACGGCCTCGGCGCAGGCGGTCATGCGCTCGTGCTCGGCCACCGACGATTCGGCGCCGGTGATCGACACCATCTCGACCTTGTTGAACTGATGCTGGCGCAGCATGCCGCGCGTGTCGCGCCCGGCCGAGCCCGCCTCCGAGCGGAAGCACGGCGTCAGCGCGGTGAAACGCAGCGGCAGCTTCTCGCCGGCGAGGATTTCCTCGCGCACGAGATTGGTCAGCGGCACTTCCGAGGTCGGGATCAGGCCGAGCCGGCCGTCGCCATGGGGAACGAAGAACAGGTCTTCCTCGAATTTCGGCAACTGGCCGGTGCCGTAGAGCGCGTCGTCGCGCACCAAGAGCGGCGGGATCACTTCCGTGTAGCCGTGCTCGGTGGTGTGCAGGTCGAGCATGAACTGGCCGAGCGCGCGTTCGAGCCGCGCGAGCTGGCCCGAGATCACGGTGAAGCGCGCGCCCGAAATCCGCGCCGCGCGCTCGAAATCCATCTGGCCGAGCGCCTCGCCGAGCTCGAAATGCTCCTTCGCCCAGTCGGGCCGCTTCGGCTCGCCGACGCGGCGCAGCTCGACATTGTCGGTTTCGTCGCGGCCCGGCGGCACGTCGGGAAGCGGCAGGTTGGGGATGACGGCGAGCGCGTCGAGAAACGCCCTGTCGAGCGCGCGCTCCGTCGCCTCGCCCGCCTGGATGAACTCCTTGATGCCGGCGACTTCCTGCTTCAGCGCCTCGGCGCGGGCCGAATCGCCGGCGCGCATGGCGTTGCCGATCTCCTTGGAAGCGGCGTTGCGGCGCTCCTGCTTCTCCTGCAAGGCGACGATATGGCCGCGCCGCGCCTCGTCGCGCGCGATCACGTCGTCGACGACGGCGCCGGCCGCCTCCGGCGACTGGCCGCGCGCGACCAGCGCGTCCGCAAGAGCCTGGCGGTTTTCACGAATCCATTTGATGTCGAGCATGGTCTGCAACCGTCCTCGTTGAGCAGGAGAAGACGCCGGGCGGGGTAGCCCGCAATTGGATTCGGCGCAAGGCCGGCCTATGCGGCCGGCGCGTCGCCCGATTTGACCTCGGTCGTCGCGGACGCGGCCGCAAGCTCCGCCTCGCGCGCCGCTTCCTCGGCCAACCGCTTCTTCTCGATGATGCGGCCGATGAAGATCGACGCCTCGTAGAGAAGGATGGTCGGCAGCGCGAGGCCGATCTGGCTGACCGGATCGGGCGGCGTCAGCACCGCCGCCGCGACGAAGGCGATGACGATCGCCCAGCGACGCTTCGCAACCAGCGTTTCGACCCTGAGCAGCCCGACCCGCACCAGCAGCGTGGTGACGACGGGAAGCTGGAACACCAGCCCGAAGGCCAGGATCAGCGTCATGATCAGGCTGAGATATTCCGACACGCGCGGCAGCAGCGAAATCTGGACCTGCTGGTCCGGCCCCACCTGCTGCATGGCGAGGAAGAACCACATCACCATCGGCGTGAAGAAGAAATAGACCAGCGCCGCACCGACGAGGAACAGGATCGGCGAGGCGATCAGGAACGGCAGGAAGGCGGCGCGCTCGTTGCGGTAGAGGCCGGGCGCGACGAACTTGTAGAGCTGGGTGGCGATCAGCGGGAAGGCGAGCACGATGCCGCCGAACATGCCGAGCTTGATCTGGGTGAAGAAGAATTCCTGCGGCGCGGTGTAGATCAGATCGACCTTGGTCGGGTCGAGGCCGGCCCAGGCGGTGGCCCACTGGAACGGCAGCACCAGGAGGTTGAACAACTGCTTGGCGAAGAAGAAGCAGAACAGGAAGGCGACGAAAAAGCCGCCCAGCGACCAGATCAGCCGCGAGCGCAGCTCGATCAGATGATCGAGCAGGGGCGCTGCCGATTTCTCGATTTCGTCGTCTTGCTGGGTCACGACGCGGCTCCGCCAGTCTTTTTCTTCGGTGCGGCGGGCTTCTTCGCCGCCGGCTTCGCCGCCGCGGCCGTGGGCTTCTTCGCCGTGGATTTGCTCGTCGCGGGCTTCGCGGGAGCAGGCTTCGCGGGCGCGGCCTCGGTCGCCGCAGGCTTGGCGACGGCCGGCGCAGCCGCCTCAACGGGCGCGTCCGGCTTGGAATCGACCTTCGGCTTGGGCTTCGGCGGGTCGAACTTCGGCGGGTTGAACGCCGCCTCGAGCCCGGCACGGACATCCTTGCCCGCCGATTCCAGCGGGTTCAGCGCCTTCTTGATGTCGGCGACCGGGTTCAGGCTCCGGGCATCGTCGGCGATCTTCTTCAGGTCGTCGAGCTCCGCCTCCTTCAGCGCCTCGTCGAACTGCTTGCGGAAATCGCCGGCCATGGCGCGCAGCTTCGCCGTCGTCTTGCCGATCGTGCGCAGCATGCCGGGCAGTTCTTTGGGGCCGACGACCACGATCATCACGATCGCGATCACCAGCATCTCCGTCCAGGCGATGTCAAACATGGCGTCTCAACTCCCGACTGCCCCGGTGCGAGGCTCAGGAAGTCTTGCCGGCCTTTTCCTTGGACGCGGAGACGGTCTCGTCGGCGCGGTGCTCGACGGTCTTTGCCGGCTCGTCGTCGTCGGACATGCCCTTCTTGAAGCTCTTGATGCCCTTGGCCATGTCGCCCATCAGCTCGGGGATCTTGCCGCGTCCGAACAGGAGCAGCACCACGACCAGAACGATGAGCCAGTGCCAGATCGAGAAAGTTCCCATAGCGATCTCTTTTCCGTGTTGTCCACGCCGCTTCGCCGCGGCCTTATGTTGATTTATGCGCTTTCGCCGGTTCTTTCAAACACAAGCACGTCGCTTCCCCTCACCGTAAGCCAAATTTCGTGCTCCGTGCCGGACAAAGCGCCGCATCGAACCCGTGCCCGGATCGGCCGCTCCATGCCCGGAACGGCAAGCTCCAGGAGCTCGACCACGCCAAGGAACCGGCGTGATAGCACCCGCGCGGGCGTTTGCCCATGCGTTTGTGAGACGTCGAAGCCGGAAAGTCGCACCGCCACCGTCGCCGGCGCATTGTCGCCGATGCCCGGCGCGGCGAAGCTGCCCAGGGGCGTATCCACCCGCCCGCCGGCCACCCGCCCGGCGAACACGTTCAGCTCGGAAAAGAAGCCGGCGGCGAAGAGGTCGGCCGGCCGGTTGTAAAGCTCCTGCGCGGTGCCGGCCTGCACCAGCCGCCCGTCCTTCAGCAGCGCGATGCGGTCGCCCATCCGCATCGCCTCCTCGGCATCGTGGGTGACGACCATCGCCGTCACCCGGCTCTGGCGCAGGATCGCCAGCGTCTCGGCGCGCACCGAATCCTTCAGCCGCGAATCGAGCCCCGAGAACGGCTCGTCCATCAGCAGCACCGCCGGCCGCGGCGCGATGGCCCGCGCCAGCGCCACGCGCTGCTGCTCGCCGCCGGAAAGGCTGTGCGGGTAGGATTGGGCATAGCGCTCCAGCCCGACACGGCTTAGCGAGATCATCGCCTCCCGGCCCGCCTCCTCGCGCGACAGCGCCGTCAGGCCGAAGCGGACATTGTCGAGGATGGTCAGATGCGGGAACAGCGCGTAATCCTGGAACACCAGCCCGACCGAGCGCTTCTCGGGCGGCACGAAGACGCCGGGGCCGGCGATCACCTTGTCGTTGAGCAGAAGCCGCCCCCGCGTCTGCACCTCGATGCCGGCAGCGATGCGCAGCAGCGTCGTCTTGCCCGAGCCGGACGGCCCGAGCAGGCACAGCATCTCGCCCGGCTCGGCGCTCAGCGAGATGTCGGTCAGCGTCGGCACGCCGGGCGAGAATTCGTGGCCGACATGCTCGAAGGCAAGCCGCGCGGCGAAGGAAACGCCCGCCGTCACCCGCCCTGCCGTCGTTGTCGCCATATCCTGCCCGCCATGTTCCGCCCGCTATGTCCCGCTTGCCGGTCCGCGCTCTTTCACGCGCACGCGACCCGCGTCCTTACCCCCGCTGCCCGGCCGGGCGCAACAGCGCCGATAACAGGCCCGGTCAATCGTCGGTGACGCGCGGGGTCAGCAGGCCCAGCTCCTCGAGGTCGATGTCGGTCAGCGGATCCTCGTCCTCGGTCAGCAGATCGGGATCGGCCGGCGGCTGCGGCACGGAAAAGCCGCTCGGCATGCGCGGCGACAGCAGGCCGGCACCCTTCAGCTCGTCCATCCCCGGCAGGTCGCGCACCTCCTCCAGCCCGAAATGGTCGAGGAAGGAATCGGTGGTGCCGTAGGTGACGGGCCGGCCCGGCGTGCGGCGGCGGCCGCGCAGCCGCACCCAGCCGGTTTCGAGCAACGTGTCGAGCGTGCCCTTCGAGGTTTCGACGCCGCGGATTTCCTCGATCTCGGCCCGCGTCACCGGCTGGTGGTAGGCGATGATGGCCAGCACTTCGAGCGCCGCCCGCGACAGCTTCTTCTGCTGCACCGCGTCGCGGCTCATCAGGAAGGCGAGGTCGCCCGCGGTGCGGAAAGCCCAACCGTCGCCGACACGGACGAGGTTGACGCCGCGCCGCTCATACTGGCGGCCGACTTCCGCCATCACCGCCGGGACGTCCACCCCTTCCGGCAGGCGCGCGGCTAGCGCCCGCGCCGACACCGGCTCGGCCGAGGCAAAGACGATCGCCTCGGCCATGCGCACCGCCTCGGCCATGTCGGCCGACGGTGCGGCCGCCGCGTCCTCGCCACTGTCGAGCATGAACGGGATGACCTTGCCGCCGCTCATGGCGCGGCCCCTTCCCGTCCGCGCGCGCGCAAGTAGAGGGGCGCGAAGGCGCCGTCCTGACGCATCTCGATCCGCCCCTCGCGCACCAGCTCGAGGCTGGCGGCAAAGGAAGAGGCGATCGCCGTCGCCCGCTCGGCCGGCGACGACAGATAGCGGATCAGGAACAGGTCGAGCGCGGTCCAGTCGCCGGCCTCGCCCACCAGCCGCGTCAATATCTCGCGCGCATCCTTCAGCGACCACACCCCGCGCTTGGCGATCTGCACGTTGGTCACGGCCTGGCGCTGGCGCTGCGCGGCATAGGCGCTCAGCAGGTCGTAGAGCGTGGCGGAAAACTCGCTGTGGCGCTCGACGATCACCGTCTCGGGCATGCCGCGCGCGAACACGTCGCGGCCGAGCCGGTTGCGGTTGACGAGGCGGGCGGCGGCATCGCGCATCGCCTCCAGCCGTTTCAGCCGGAACTGGAGCACCGCCGCCAGCTCCTCGCCGCTTTCGCCGTCGTCGCCCGGCTGCTTCGGGATCAGAAGCTTCGACTTGAGGAAGGCCAGCCACGCCGCCATGACCAGATAGTCGGCCGCGAGCTCGAGCCTGAGCCGCCGGGCCCGCTCGATGAAGGCGATGTACTGCTCGGCCAGCGCCAGCACGGAAATGCGGGCGAGATCGACCTTCTGCGTGCGAGCAAGGTGGAGCAGGAGATCGAGCGGCCCCTCGAAGCCGCCGACATCCACCACCAGCGCGGGCTCGGAAACGCCCCGCTCCTCGTCCGTTCCGGACCAGAGCTTTTCCAGCGGCGCCGCCCTTGCGTTGCCTTTCGCGCTCACCTGGGTTCCAGTCTCCTAAACCACCGCCTCGAACATCGCGGCGAATTCCGCCCGGATCTCGTCCTCGCTCGCGCCGTCATCGGCACCGAGCCCGGCGACGGCGCGGTGCGCGCGCCGCAGGGCCTCGCCCGACAGCGCCGGCGCCGCGCCCGCCACGGCGCGCATTTCCTCCATCAGGCCATTGCAGTGAAGAACGACATCGCAGCCCGCCGCAAGGATTGCCTGCGTTCTCGACGCGAAATCCCCAGAAAGCGCCTTCATCGAGACGTCGTCGCTCATCAGCAGGCCGTCGAAACCGAGCTCCCCGCGGATGATGTCGGCGATGGCCACGGGCGAGGTCGTCGCCGGCCGCTCCGCGTCGATGGCCGTGTAGACCACATGCGCCGTCATCGCCATCGGCGCGTCGGCCAGCGCCTTGAACGGCGGGAAGTCGTGGGCGCGCAATTCATCGAGCGAAGCCTCCACCACCGGCAGATCGTGATGGCTGTCGGCGCAGGCGCGGCCGTGGCCGGGGATGTGCTTGATCACCGGCAGCACGCCGCCGGCCTGCAAGCCGTCCATCGCGGCGCGGCCCATGGCGGCGACGATGCGCGGCTCCTTGCCGTAGGCGCGGTCGCCGATGACGTCGTGCGCGCCCTCAACCGGCACGTCGAGCACCGGCAGGCAGTCGGCGTTGAGACCGCAGCGCAAGAGGTCGAAGGCATGCAGCCGCGACATCAGCCAGGCGGCGCGCCGGCCGGCCGCGGCATCGCGCCGGTAGGCCGCGCCGAGCGCCGCCCCCGTCGGATAGTTGGGCGCGAGCGGCGGGCGCAGGCGCTGCACCCGCCCGCCCTCCTGGTCGACGAACACCGGCGCGTCCGGCCGCCCGGCGCAATCGCGCATCGCGGCTGCGAGATCGCGAAGCTGTCCCGCGTTCTCGATGTTGCGGGCGAAGACGATGAAGCCCCATGGCCGCTCGTCGCGGAAGAAGGCCTTCTCGTCAGGCGTCAGCACCGTTCCCGATGCGCCGAGGATGACTGCTTTTGATTCGCTCATGGGGGAAATCATAGCCGCAAGCCCGGCCGCGCGCATCCGGGATCGAAAAAGGCGAAGCCGCCGCGTGCGGGACGCGGCGGCTCCGTGGAATTCGGCCGCACGGCCTCAGCGCGAGACGAAGCAGCTTCCGCCGGCGGCCTTGTAGCGGGTGCAAAGCTGGATCGCCTCGTCGCGGCTCGAAGCCGGGATGCGGACGCGATAATAGGTGCCCCTGCCCTCGATGTCGGCGCGCACGATGTTGACGCCGCGCCCTTCGAGCACGCTGCCGTAACGCCGGGCGAGGTCCTGATAGGTGGATTGCGCGCCCTCGGCGGTCGGCTGCGAGGCGACCTGCATCGACCATTCGCTGGTGGCGCCGGCAGGCGCGGCCGCCACGGGCGCGGCCGCCGGAGCAGGGGCCGGAGCCGCCGGCCGCTGGGCCGCCGGCTGCGGCGCGGGCGCGGCGGGACGCGCGGGCGTCTGCGGCTCGACACGCTGGGTCGGGACGACGGCGACGGTCTGCGGCGTATCGACGGTCGGGCCGTCGTCGGCTTCGGCCGGCTGCAACGGCGCGGCGGCGAGAGGCTGCTCGGCAATGGCGGGTTCGGCGGCCGGAGCGGGCTCGATCTCTTCGCGCGGCACCATGGTGCCGTCCGGACGGACGACCATGGTGCGAACCCGGCGCGGCGTCACCATCGCGGTTTCCTCGGCCGCGAGCGACGACGCGCTCTCCGGCTCGATCCGGTCCTCCGACTTCACTTGCCCGATATCGGCCCCGATATCGGTCCCGTCGTCGATGCCGGGCGCGAGCATGGCCGGCTCCTGCGCCGGCGCGGTGCGCGCGGCGACGTCGACCGGCTCCTCGACCGAGGTGATCAGCGTTTCCTGCGCGGGCGCCGCATCGGGCGCGCCGCCGGCCACCCGCTGGTAGACTTCGCTGTTCTGGTTCGGAACCGTGGTGCCGCCGGGGTTTTCCGGTCGCACCTTCATCGGGTCGGTGTCGGCCTTCACCAGCGCAGGCGCGTCCGAGCCGCCGCCGAACATCGACATTCCGAAAACGCCGAGCCCGCCGAGAACGGCGATGCCGGCGATCGCGGCCGCGACCAGCACGCCGCGGCGGCGCGGCGCGGGCCGCGCCTCGTCATCGTCGTAGATGGAGCTCGAAATCTCCTTTTCCAGATCGCTCTCGTAGCCGAGGTCGGACTCGGGAAAGTCCTGCGCCGCCTGCCACTGCGCGTCGTCGAGCACGTAGGGCTGCATGTCCGGCGCGGGCGCCGGGCGCGCCGCCACCGCCGCCGCTGCCGCCGTCGCGGCAGATGCCGCCGCCGGCGACGGTTCGCTTCTGGCGATGTCACCGAACACGTCGGCGAACTCGGCCTCGAAATCGTCGAACGGGCCGGCCGGCGCCGCCGGCGCCGTGTCGTAGGAAATCTCGGGGATGTCGAGATCGTCGACAACCGGCTGCACGGCTTCCGATACCTCGACCGTTTCGATGTCGGGCAGGATAGGCGCCGCCCGCGTTGCCGGCTCGCTGTCGAGGTTCAGGTCGAAATCGAACTCGTCGCCCAGAAGATCGGACAGGTCGTCCTGCCCCTCCGCCGGCCTGCCCGCCGACGCATCCACCGGCGCGCTCGCCTGCCAATCCGTTTCATGGGACACAGCGACCGGCGCGCCGACCGTCTCCTGTTCCCGAGTGCCCGACTGGACATAGGACGGCGCGGCGGACGCGAAATTGGCGCGGCCAAAATTGCCGAGCGGCGATGGCGCGGGCTTGGCCGCAACCGCCGCCGGCGGGACCGGATCGTCGGCAAGGAGAAGGCCGAGTTCTTCCTCGAGACTGAGGTTCTGCGGCGCGGAAGGCTCCTCCGGCATTGCCGGCGAGTGGGCCAGAGACGGCTCTGCGCGGGCTTCGGGCGCATCGTGGTAAGGCGCAGCGGGCTCCGCGGCCTCGAAAGCGCGCGGCATCACCTTCATCGCGCTCTGCGCGGCGCTCGCCTCCAGCTCCTGCTCGAGAAATTGGAGGTCGAACTCGGCGTCGGTCGTCCAGTCCTCCTCCGCCTCGTCGGCGCCCGTCACGGCAAGATCCGTCACGGCAAGATCCGTCACTTCCCGGGCCGGCTGATAAGTCTCCTCGGCGCGGGCGTCGTAGTCGTCCCAGCGAGGCTGCGAAGCCATGGCCGTTTCGGGCTCCGGCGCGACGGCGTCGGTCTCGCCGGCATGGAATTCGCCAGTATGGAATTCGCGCTCGAATGCGGCATCGATCTCTCCCGCCAGATCGTCGACGAGATCGATCGGCGCATAGGCCTCGTCCGCGCGGGCATCGACCGGCTCCGGCACGGAGGCCAGTACGGTGGCCGCCATCTGGGCCGGCTCCGGCGCAAGATCGCCGGCGAAGAAATCGTCGAAGGCGTCTTCCGGCGACGCTTCCTCGTAGGCGACGGTCTCCTGGCGCCAGTCGGCGACCGGAGCATGGTGGCCAGCATGATCGCCAGCCTGGTCATCCGCCCGGCCGTCGAAATCGGAGAAGTCGAAATCGCCCGCGAGCTCGCTTTCGAGGTCGATGGCGAAATCGTCGGTGGCCGGATGGGCTGCGGCCGGCGAAACGGGGGCAGCGGCGGCCTGCGGCGCCGGCTCGCTGACGCGCGGATCGTGGCCCATGATGCGCGTCAGCTCCGCGAACGGATCGTTCTCGGAGAACTCCACGTAGTCATCGCGTCGGACGTGGTTGGTGTCTGCCATGCTTTTTCCCACACTCTACTCGGTCGGACGCCGGCGACGTCACCTGAAGTTGGCCCTTACCAAGGCATTGTGGGTAAAAGGTGACGGGTACCGCGAGGCTCCGGATCGCGCCGCCGCTCTCGCGAAGCGGCGGCGCGATCCGGTTCCTGCCATGTCTCGCTCCCCGCGGCGAAAACGAAGCCGCTTTCGCCGGGGGCGTCCTAGCGCATCTCTTCCGGGGCGTCCGCCCCGACCAGCGCCAGACCGGATGACAGCACATCCGCGACAGCCCGCACCAGACCCAGCCTGGCACGGGTCAATTCTGGTTCGTTAACCTTAACAAACCGTAAGTCGGGATTGTCGGT
>JBDHTD010000049.1:0-17901 GCA_039808485.1 Aquamicrobium sp.
TCCGACAGCATGTCGCCGAACAGATTGTCGGTGACGATGACGTCGAACTGCTTGGGCCAGCGCACGAGCTGCATGCCACCGGCGTCGGCCAGCATGTGGTCGAGCTTGACGTCGGCATATTTCGCCTTGTGGGTCGCGGTCACCACCTCGTTCCACAGCACGCCCGACTTCATGACGTTGCGCTTTTCCATCGAGGTGACGTGGTTGTTGCGCGTGCGCGCCAGCTCGAAGGCGACGCCGGCGATGCGCTCGATCTCGTAGGTGTCGTAGACTTGGGTGTCGATGCCGCGCTTCTGGCCGTTGCCCAGGTCGACGATCTCCTTAGGCTCGCCGAAATAGACGCCGCCGGTCAGCTCGCGCAGGATCAGGATGTCGAGGCCCTCGACCACCTCGGGCTTGAGCGAGGAGGAGGAGGCGAGCGCCGGATAGCAGATCGCCGGCCTGAGATTGGCGAACAGCTCGAGGTCCTTGCGCAGGCGCAGCAGGCCGGCCTCGGGACGCACCTCGTAGGGGACGCCGTCCCATTTCGGCCCGCCGACCGCGCCGAACAGCACGGCGTCGGCCGCGAGCGCCCGGGCGACGTCGTCCTCGGAGATCGATTGGCCGTGGGTGTCGTAGGCGCCACCGCCGACCAGTCCTTCCTCGGTCTCGAAGCCGGCGCCGAGATCGGTGTTCAGCACCGCGATCAGCTTGCGAACCTCGGCCATCGCCTCGGGGCCGATGCCGTCGCCGGGAAAGAGGAGGAGTTTGCGCGATGCCATTGGAAAAATGCCTTCTTCGGAAAGTGGTGGGGGCGTGCGGCCGTGGGCGGGGCCGTCAGGCCCAGGGCCGGCTTTCGGTGTTGGCCTTCTCGAAGCGGTCGATGGACGGGGCCTTCTCCATGGTCAGGCCGATGTCGTCCAGCCCGTTCAGCAGGCAATGGCGGCGGAATTCGTCGAGGTCGAAGGTGATGACGCCGCCGTCGGGGCCTCTGATCTCCATCGCCTCGAGGTCGACGGTGACGACGGCGTTGGCGCCGCGCTCGGCGTCGTCCATCAGCTTGTCGAGGTCTTCCGCGCTGACCTTGATCGGCAGGATGCCGTTCTTGAAGCAGTTGTTGTAGAAGATGTCGGCGAACGAGGTCGAGATGACGCAGCGTATGCCGAAGTCGAGCAGCGCCCACGGCGCGTGCTCGCGCGAGGAGCCGCAGCCGAAATTGTCGCCGGCGACGAGGATCTGGGCCTTGCGGTAGGCCGGCTTGTTGAGGACGAAATCGGGATTTTCCGTGCCGTCCTCGTGATAGCGCATCTCGGCGAACAGGCCGGTGCCGAGCCCGGTGCGCTTGATCGTCTTCAGATAGTCCTTGGGGATGATCATGTCGGTATCGACATTGACGATCGGGAAGGGGGCAGCGATGCCCGTCAGCGTGGTGAACTTGTCCATTTCGATGCCTGCGGTTCGTCGACGCGGGAAGTGGCTGGACCCCGCTTTACACGTCCGCGCGGAAAATTCAAAGGCCGCGATCTCCTTCGGGTCGCCGGTCTTTCCGTGCCGCGTCGTCGCCAGCGAGCGATTCGAGCACGAAGGCGCGGAAGCCCGCGTCGTCGGCCATGTGGGCCTGCATCTGGCGCTCGCTCATCTGGCCGCTGCGGAAGCACTCCAGCAACAGCCGGTATTGCAGGACCTGCCCATCCGAAGCGTTCATCCTACCTCCCGCCTTATGATCGGGGAGTTGAGAAGCCTCACAGAGAAGGCCGCGACCGTCTTTGGGCTTTCGCCTTGGACATGCACGGACGCCTCCCCGACCCAAGGTCGAGGAGTGCGGGTTTCGGCTGCACTATGGAGCCGCTCCATGAGGGGTTCTCACGCCCCGCGGCCGCGTGTGCACGGCCGCGGGCGCATACTGCCCGAGGCGGGGGCAAATCACAAGCGGTGTCCGCGAGGGCGGGAGGCGGCGGCCCGGGTGAGCCGGCCGGGAAGGCCGGGCCCGGCCGCTTCAGGCGCGGGCGAGCGCCATGACGCCGGTTTCGGTGCCGGTCAGCCTGCGTGAGCGCCCGTCGGCGCCGACGATCATCTCGACCCGCGTCCGCTCGGCCCGGAAATTGGCCGAGGTCGAGGCGTCGACCGGCGGCGAGAATTTCACCGTCACCCGCCACAGGTCGGGCTTGATCGTCTCGGCGAGGCCGATGACGCGGCCCGTGGCCGGCGCGCCGTTGAACAGGCCCGCGACCGCGTCGCCGACCGCGAACGGCGCCGGCTTGGTTTCGGGCGCGGTCTCGGGCGCGCCGGCACTGGCGGACGCCCGCGCGGCAAGCGTGTTCCAGTCGCGCTCGCCATGCTGGCGGGCGACGATGTCGAGCGCCCTGCCGTGGCTGAGGCCGATGCCCTCGGCGGCGAGCGCGTCGCGCAGCCGCCTTGCATGAGTCTTGTAGTCGGACGACGTCGCGGTCATCGCGTTTCTCCTATCCGGTTCCGGACGGCATTCGAAAGGGACGGGAACCCGCATTGCCGTTTCGGCCGTCGCGTGACAGGGAAACGAATTCATCGAAGCGGAAGCTTCACCATGGCCTTTCGGCCCGCGGGTGGCAGGGGCTTCCGGGCCCGACGGCTGAGATAGGGGCGGGCGAAGCAAACGTCAAGCTCGGGTCAGATGACGGCGAGCTCGCGGAACGGCCGTCCGGCGGCGATGCGCTCGAAGGCGAAGGCCGAGCAGTCGAGGCTGCGCCAGCCGCCATGGACGATCAGCTCGGCCAGCGCCTTGCCGACGGCGGGCGCCTGTTGCAGGCCGTGGCCGGAAAAGCCGTTGGCGAAGACGAAATTCGCCACCTCCGGGTGGCGGCCGATGACGGCGTTCTGGTCGAAGCTGTTGTAGTCGTAATGGCCGGCCCAGGCCCGGCCCGGCCGGATCGCCTCGAAGGCGGGAACGCGCAAGGCCAGCGCCGGCCAGACCACGTCCTCGAACAGGCGCCAGTCCGGCTCGAAATCGCGCGGGTCGGCGGCGGCCTCGCCTTCAGCGGTTTCGCCGCCGCCGGCGATGTAGGCCGCGCCCTCGGGGCGGACCCAGACGCCGCAGGTGTCGACCACGAGCGGCATGTCCGCGAAGCGGTCGCGCGCCTCGAACACGAATACCGAGCGCTTGCGCGGCTCGACCGGCAGGGCGATGCCGGCCAGCGCGGCGACGCGGCCGCCGTCGCGCCCGGCGGCGTTGACGACGACGCCGGCCGCGAAATGCCGCCCGTCGGCGAGCGTGACCGAGGAGACGCGCCCTCCTTCCCTCCCTATCGCCGCCGCCTCGCCCGTGACCAGCTCGACGCCGCGCTCCTTCAGCCCCTTGCGCAGCAGGAAGAGCAGGGCATGGGCGTCGAACCAGCCTTCGCCGGAACGGCCATAGGCGCCGGCGGCAACGCCGTCGGTCGACAGCCAGGAAAAACGCCGCCGCAGCGCGGCCGCGTCCTCCAGCGCGATATCGGCACCTTCGGCGGTCTGGACGCGGTGGTTCGCTTGCAGGGCCGGCAGGCCGCTTTCGCCGGCGAGGATCAGATAGCCCTTTTCGCGGAAGGCGATGTCGGCATCCGGTCCGAACCGCTCTTTCAGCTTGCGGAAGAAGCCGAGCGTGAACCGCGACAGGCGGATGTTGTCGGCCAGCGAGAACTGCTGGCGGATCGAGGCGGCGGAAAGGGTGGTCGAGGCATGGGCGAATGTCGGATCGCGCTCGACGACGGCGATCGAGCCGGAAAAACCTTCCTCGCGAAGGAACCAGGCGATCGAGGCGCCGACGATGGCGCCGCCGATGATGACGATGTCCCTGCCTGCGATATCCCTGTCTGCCATGGCGATCCCCGCCTTGCCGCCGCCTCCTGCCCCGTCAGGAACCAGCTTCGCGGGAGGCGCGCAAGGGGGCGGGGCGCGCTTGCGCCGGAAAAAACCATGCGCCAGAACTGCGTGGCGCGGATCGCGCCCGACGATCCGGCCCAGCGACGAAGGACGACCTGCGATGAAGCTCTACCGTTTCCTGTCCGGACCCGACGATTCCGGCTTCTGCCACAAGGTGACGGCGGCGCTGAACAAGGGCTGGTCGCTGCACGGATCTCCGACCTACGCCTTCGACGCCGCGAGCGGCGCGATGCGCTGCGGCCAGGCCGTGGTCAAGGAGGTCGAGGGCCGGGACTACGCGCCGGAGATGAAGCTCGGCGAGCAGTAGGGCGCGGCGGCTATTCCGCGCCGGCTACTCCGCATTGGCCTCGATGCGCTCCATGTCGTCGTCGGAAAGGCCGAAATGGTGGCCGATCTCGTGGATCAGCACATGGGTGACGATGTCGCCCAGCGTCTCCTCGTTCTCGGCCCAGTAGTCGAGGATGGCGCGGCGGTAGAGCGTGACCCGGTTCGGCCCCTCGCCGGTCGAGGGGTTCCAGCGCTCGGCGATGCCGCGGCCCTCGAACAGGCCGAGCAGGTCGAACGGCGTTTCCAGCGCCAGGTCGTCCATGATCTCGTCGGTGGGGAATTCCGCGACCTGGATGACGATCTCGCCGGTCAGGCCGCGGAAATCCTCGGGCAGATGGGCATAGGTCTCGAGCGCCATCAGCTCGAATTCCTGCAACGAGGGGGAAAGCTGGTCGGTCCAGTCTCTGGTCTGGTAGATGCGGGCCATGGGTCGTCCTTTGGTCGGCATATAGACCGTTACGTCGCCGGTTTCGACCCCTGTCGCGTCGGATGGTGAAGACGGCCCGTCAGGACAGCTCGCCATCCTCGAGCGGCCGCGCCTCGGACGGCAGCATGATCGGCACGCCGTCGCGCACGGGATAGGCGAGCCGGGCGGCGCGCGAGACGAGCTCGGCCCGGCGCGGGTCCCAGGTCAGCGGCGTCTTGGTCAGCGGGCAGGCCAGCATCTCCAGGAGCTTTGGGTCCACCGCGCGCCGGGCGTCGCCGCCGCGCCTTGCCGCCCCGCCGTCGCTCATTGCAGGCTCGAGGTGAAGTCCTCGCCATTTTCCCGCGCCAGCGCGATCTCGGTCATGGCGATCAGCGTCTCGGCGCGCGTCTTCAGGTCCGGCGCCTCCAGCAGCGCCTGCTTCTCCGCCGGGCCGTAGGGCGCCATCATCGACAGCGCGTTGACCAGCATGGCGTTCTCGGCGCGGCTGACGCTCTCCCAGTCGGCATCGAGGTCGTTGGCCTTGAGATAGGCGCGGAACGCCTTGAGCAGCGCGGTCCGGTCGACCTCCTCGGCCCCGGCCTCGGGGTCGAGATCGGCCAGGAACGGCGTGATCGCGCACTGGCGGAACGGCGTCCTGACATGGCTTTCGCCGGCGACCCGGAAGCGGCAGACGCCTTGGAGCGAGATCAGGCAGCGGCCGTCGCCGGTCTCGGCAAAGGAGGTGATGCGGCCGAGGCAGCCGACGTCGCACAGTTCCGGCTCGCTATTCGCCTTCAGCGCGCCGTCGAGGCGGGGCTGGATCATGCCGATCAGCCGTTTGCCGCCGAGCGCGTGGTCGACCATCTCGAGATAGCGCGGCTCGAAGATGTTGAGCGGCAGGCGGCCGCCCGGCAGGAGCAGCGCGGCGGCAAGCGGAAACACGGCGACGGTGGCGGGAAGGTCGCCGGCGGTGCGGTATCGTGCGTTTCCAGCCTGCATCTGGCGTCTCCGTTCCCGACCCTGGCCCCGCTCCGGCGTCTCTCCTATGAGAACAGCAGCGACGACAGCTTGCGCCGCGCCGAAAGCGTGGCTTCGTCGGCCATGCCCCATGCCTCGAAGAATTTCAGGAGCTGGACGCGGGCGCCATCGTCCTGCCAGGCGCGGTCTGCCTTCATGATGGCGAGCAGGCCGTCGGCGGCCGCGTCGCGCTCGCCGAGCGCGTTGTGGATCAGCGCCAGGTCGAAGCGGGCCTGGTGGTCCTTCGGGTCGGCCGCCAGCCGGCGTTCGAGCTCGCTCCTGTCACCGATCCCGGCGACCTGCGCGGCCAGCGCCAGCCGCGCCCGGATTCCGGCAAGCTGGGCGGCATCCTCGCTGCCCTGCGGCGCGCGCGCCAGCACCTCCTCGGCATGGGCCTGGTCGCCGGCGTCGAGCAGCGTCTCCGCCAGCCCGGCGATGGCGTCGAGGTCGTCGGGCGCGTCGCCGAGCACGGCGGCGTAGACCTGCGCCGCGCCCTGGAGGTCGCCGGCCGCGCGCAGCTCGCCGGCGGCGGCGAGCGCTTCGGCGACGGCCTCGGCCGCGCCGCCCGACCCCGCCACCTTGTCGATGAACTCGCGGATCTTGCTCTCGGGGATCGCGCCCATGAAGCCGTCGACCGGCTGGCCGTCGACGAAGGCGATGACGGCGGGAATGGACTGGATGCCGAGCTGGCCGGCGATGGACGGATGGTCGTCGATGTTCATCTTGGCGAGCTTGACGCGGCCGCCGGCTTCGGCGACGGCCTTTTCCAGCGCCGGGGCGAGCTGCTTGCACGGCCCGCACCACGGCGCCCAGAAATCGACCAGCACCGGCTGATTGCGCGATTCCTGGATCACGTCGGCGGCGAAGCCGGCCGTGGTCGTGTCCTTGACGAGGGTTGCGCCCGCGGCGCCGCTGGAGGCGGGCGCGCCGCCGCCCGGCCCGTCGCCATACTGCACGGAATAGCTGCTGCCGAAGGGGTTGTCTTGCGCGCTCATGAGCCGTCTCCCGCTGGCCGACGTCGTTGTGCCGCCTTCATAGCAGAGGCGGGCGGCAGGTCGAGTGGCTGGGCAAGAAATGTGGCTTCGGGCCGCCGGTTTCAAGTCAGGCGGCGCTGTCGCCGCCCGCCTGGAGGCCGGCCATCGGCAGGCTGTGCAGCTTCAGTTCGGCGCCGACGCGGTTGCGGCCGCCGTTCTTGGCCCGGTAGAGCGAGGCGTCGGCGCGGTTGAGCACGTCCTCGAAGCTGTCGGCGTCGCTGCCGGCCAGCGCCACGCCGGCGCTGGCGGTGGCGCAGACCACCCCCCGCGCGGTCACGACATGGCTCTCGGCGAACAGGGCGCGGATGCGCTCGGCCGTGCTGGTGGCCAGCGGCAGCGACGCCTCCCTGAGCACGAGGACGAATTCCTCGCCGCCGATGCGGGCGGCGATGTCGCCGTCGCGGACGTTGAGGCGCAGCGCCTCGGCGAAGCGGCGCAGCACCTCGTCGCCGGTGGCGTGGCCGTAGCGGTCGTTGATCGACTTGAAGCGATCGAGGTCGAAGACGATGACGGCGCGGCCGGGCGCCAGCGCGCCCTTCGCCATGCGGTTGAACAGGGCGCGGCGGTTGTAGAGGCCGGTCAGCATGTCGGTCTCGGCCTCCTCGCGGTGCCAGCGCGCCGCGCGGGCGTGGTTGAGGCCGAGCGACAGCGCGCCGATGCCGGTGATGCCGGCGATGCACATGATGGCGTTGAACGTCTCCGCCCAATTGTCGGGGTGGACGCCCATCGCCCAGGTCCGCTCATGGGCGATGATGGTGCCGCAGGCATAGAAGGAGATCGCGGACAGGCCGTAAAGCGCGGTCAGCGCCGCGACGCAGGACGGCGCCTCGGCGCGGGCACCGCGATATTGCAACGCCGTCGCCATCAGCAGGCCGCCGGCGATGAAGTTGTAGATCATGATGCCGAGGCCGTCATAGCCGAGAAGGATCGGCGCGGCGACGAGCGGCACCGCGATGCCGAGCGCCAGCCAGTGCCGCGGGCCCGTGGCGCGGCCGGTGAACTGGCAGGCGGCGATGAAGACGAAGACGAAGCCGAGGGTCTCCATGGCGAAGGCCATGGCGACGATCTCCATCCGGTCGGCCGGAAAGCTGTAATAGAGGACGACGCCCGCGCCGAGCAGCAGCATGCCCAGCGTCCACCCGACCATGAAACGGTCGGCGCGGTCGTGAAGCCAGACGTTCAGCATCGTCAGCCCGAGGGCCGCAGCGCAGATTCCGGCGGCGATGAAAAGGGACGTCTGATCCACCAAGTTCCTCACCCAGCATCATGCCGGAGCCGTCCCGCCCTTTCGGGGGGAATGCTCCGGCCGGCACCGATAGCACGGGAAGCGCGGTCCTGGCGGACTTGTTGGCGTGGTGGTGAAGGAAGTCTTGCCCCGCGGCCGGCCCGTGCGGGGCGCGGCGCTCAAACCGGCGCGGCCGTTTCCTGCTTGATGCCCTTCAGCACCAGGCTGGTGCGGACGTTGGCGATGCCCGGCAGCCGGAACAGGAACGCCTCGAGAAAGCGGTTGTAGGCGTCGAGGTCGGCGCAGACCACGCGCAGCAGGTAGTCGGCCTCGCCGGTGACGGCGAAGCAATCGAGCACCTCGGCCCGCCGCGCCACCTCGGCGATGAAGGTGTCGACATGGCGATGGTCGTGCCGCGTCAGCGTGACGTGGGCGATGGCGTGGAAGCCGAGGCCCGCCTTTCCGGCGTCGAGCAGCGCGGCGTAGCGGCGGATGACGCCCTCCTCCTCCAGCGCCCTGACGCGGCGCCAGCAGGCGGACGCCGACATGCCGGCCTTCTCCGCCAGCTCCTGGTTGGTGATGCGGGCGTCCTGCTGCAAGGCGCGCAGCAAAAGGCGGTCCTGTTCCGTCAGTCTTTCCATTTTGCAATGCAATATCGGCAGATCTTTTCATGATCCTAGCTTAGCAGGCAATCCTTGTCGAATATCGGCCGCAGACCGGTCATTCCGGCAAGATCTTCCACCCGGGTGGGCCTATCCTCGGGGAAGGCACCGATGGCGCGGGCCGAGCGCCCGCCGAGGCACCCGGGAGGACGCGATGACGATCGATGCAGACAGGAGCGCGCAGGATCGCGCCGGCGGACCCGACCTTGCGCGCTATCGGCTGGAGGACCGCTATACGCGCCGATCCGGCCGCGTCTTCATGACCGGGACGCAGGCGCTGGTGCGCGTCGCGCTCGACCAGGCGCGGCGCGACCGCGCGGCCGGGCTGAACACCGGCGGCTTCATTTCCGGCTATCGCGGCTCGCCGCTCGGCGGGCTCGACCTCGAGCTGTGGCGCAACCGCGAGCTGATCGACGCGGCCGGCATCCGCTTCCTGCCGGCGGTCAACGAGGATCTGGCCGCGACCGCTGTGCTCGGCAGCCAGCAGGTCGAGACCAACCCGCATGCCGCCGTCGATGGCGTTTTCGCGCTGTGGTACGGCAAGGGACCGGGCGTCGATCGCGCCGGCGACGCGCTGAAGCACGGCAACGCCTACGGCTCGTCGCCGCGCGGCGGCGTGCTGGTGGTGGCGGGCGACGACCATGGCTGCGTCTCGTCGTCGATGCCGCACCAGTCCGACGTCGCCTTCATGGCCTGGTTCATGCCGACGCTGAACCCGGCCTCGGTCGGCGAATATCCCGCTTTCGGCGAATGGGGCTACGCGCTGTCGCGGTTCTCGGGCATGTGGGTCGGGTTCAAGGCGATCTCGGAAACGGTGGAGTCGGCCGCTTCCGTCGAGCTCGGTCCCGACCGCGCCTTCATCCTTCCCGATCTTCGGCTTCCGGCAGGCGGGCTGCATTATCGCTGGCCGGACCTGCCCGGGCCGCAGATCGAGGAGCGGATGGAAGCCAAGAAGCAGGCGGTGTTCGCCTTCGCCGAGGCCAACCCGATCGACCGCCACGTCTACGAGGTCGAGGGCGCGCGCTTCGGCATCGTCACCACCGGCAAGGGCCATCTCGACCTGATGGAGGCCCTGCGGCTGATCGGTCTCGGCGAGACGGAATGCCGCGCGCTCGGCATCGACATCTACAAGGTCGGCATGGTGTGGCCGCTGGCGCGGCGCGACGCGCTCGACTTCGTGCGCGGCAAGGACGAGGTGCTGGTGATCGAGGAGAAGCGCGGCATCGTCGAAAGCCAGCTCAAGGAATATTTCTACGACTGGCCCGGCCACAAGCCGCGCGTCATGGTCGGCAAGCGCGACGAGACCGGCGCCCGGCTCGTCCCGTGGACGGGCGAGCTGTCGCCGCGCCTCCTGGCGCCGCTGGTGGCGAAACGGCTCGACGGCGTCTTTCCCGGCCACGGCTTTTCCGCGCGGGCGGCGCGGCTCGATGCCGGGCCGGCGATCTCGATCTCGGTGCCGGGGGCGACGCGGACGCCCTATTTCTGCTCCGGCTGCCCGCACAATACCTCGACCCGGGTGCCGGAAGGAAGCCAGGCGCTGGCCGGCATCGGCTGCCACTTCATGGCGAGCTGGATGGACCGCGACACCACCTCGCTGATCCAGATGGGCGGCGAGGGCGTGAACTGGGCGGCCTCGTCGCTGTTCACCGGCGGCGGCCACGTCTTCCAGAATCTCGGCGAGGGCACCTGGTATCATTCCGGCTCGATGGCGATCCGCCAGGCGGTCGCGGCCGGCGCCAACATCACCTACAAGATCCTCTACAACGACGCGGTCGCCATGACCGGCGGCCAGCCGGTCGACGGGCCGGTCAGCGTCGCGGCCATCGCCTATATCTGCCGCGCCGAGGGCGTCGAGCGCATCGCGCTCGTCAGCGACGCGCCGGAAAAGTTCTCCGCGCCCGACTTCCCGGCCGGCACGACGATCCATCACCGCCGCGACATGGACGCGCTCCAGCGCGAGCTGCGCGCGGTCGAGGGCGTCTCGGTGCTGGTCTACGAGCAGACCTGCGCCACGGAGAAGCGCCGCCGCCGCAAGCGCGGCACGCTCAATGACCCGAAGAAGATCGTCGTCATCAACGAGCTGGTCTGCGAAGGCTGCGGCGATTGCTCGGTGCAGTCGAACTGCCTGTCGGTGGAGCCGGTCGAGACCGAGTTCGGCCCGAAGCGGCGCATCAACCAGTCGTCCTGCAACAAGGACTTTTCCTGCGTCGACGGCTTCTGCCCCAGCTTCGTGACGCTGGAGGGCGCGGTGCGGCGCAAGGCGGCCGGCGTCGCGCTCGATTTCGACGCGCTCGCCGCCGCGCTTGCCACCGGGCCCGCCGCGCCACGGATGCCGGCGCTCGACCGGCCTTTCGACCTCCTGGTCACAGGCGTCGGCGGCACCGGCGTCGTCACCGTCGGCGCGCTGGTGACGATGGCGGCGCATCTCGAAGGCAAGGGCGCGTCGGTGCTCGACTTCACCGGCTTCGCGCAGAAGTTCGGCCCGGTGCTGTCCTTCGTGCGGCTGGCGCGGACGCCCGACGCCATCAACCAGGCGCGCATCGACCGCGGCGCGGCCGACGCGCTGATCGGCTGCGACATCGTCGTCTCGTCCTCGCCCAGGGCGTCGGCCTGCTACCGGCCGGGCATGAAGGCCGCGCTCAACCTGGCGAAGATGCCGACCGGCGACATCGTGCGCCGGCGCGACGCCGACCTGGCGGTCGACTCGAGGGTGGCGGCGATCCGCGACGCGATCGGGGGCGAGGGGCTGGCCGCGCTCGACGCCAACCATCTGGCGGAGATCGCGATGGGCGACACGGTCTTCGCCAATGTCGTCATGCTCGGCTTCTCCTGGCAGCGCGGCCTGGTGCCGGTCGGGCTCGCCGCGCTCGACCGGGCGATCGAGCTGAACGGCGTCGCGGTCGAGGCCAACCGCCGCGCCTTCCTCATCGGCCGCGTCGCCGCCGCGATGCCGGAGCGGCTTTCGGCCCTGCTTGCGCCGCAGAAGGGCCAGGACGAGACGCTCGACGGAACCGTCGCCCGCCGGGTCGAGTTCCTGACCGCCTATCAGGATGCGCGTTACGCCGCCCGCTATGCGTCCGTCGTCGAGAAGGTCCGCGCAGCGGAAGCGCCGTTCGGCACCGACGCGCTGGCGCGGACCGTGGCGCGGTCGCTGTTCAGGCTGATGGCCTACAAGGACGAATACGAGGTGGCGCGGCTCCATACCGAGACCGGGTTCGCCGACAGGCTGCGCGCCGAGTTCGAGGGCGATTTCCGCATCGTCCACCATCTCGCGCCGCCGTTCCTCGCCGCCGGCACGGACGCGCGCGGCCGGCCGCTGAAGCGGGCCTTCGGGCCGTGGATCAGGCTGCCGATGCGGCTCCTGGCGCGGATGAAGCGGCTGCGCGGTACGCCGCTCGACCCGTTTGGCCGCACGGCCGAACGGCGCATGGAGCGGTCGCTGATCGGCTGGTACGAGGCGATGGTGGGCCGCGCCGTTTCCCGGCTCGACGACGGGACGCATGCCGGGCTCTGCCGCGTGCTGGCGAAGCCGATGGAGATCAGGGGTTACGGCCCGGTCAAGGAAGAGGCGGCAAGACGAATCAGCGCCGAGATGGAAGCTCTGCTGCCCGCCCGACCATGATTTCGCCAGCAAGGCCGCGCCGCGCCAGGCATCTCCGATGAGATGACCAAACGTCATCTGTAAATTCCGGCGGCGTCGAGTCCACTTTTATCCTCGCCCGCCCGCATCATTAGCGGGTTGTTAATTAAGATCAGAGGACAGTGAGGCGCGCATTCCCGCATCGGGATGCGGCGCCGCGCGCCGCGCCCGGGTCGGCATCAGGGGACTGGGGGTAGACAGTGTCGTTCAACAATCTCGGAATCTCGCGCAAGCTCGGGCTTGCATTCGCCGCCGTGGTGGCGACCATCGTCGTCATGAGCGTGGTCATCTTCTGGAACATCGCCCAGGTCGAGAAGGCGACGCACGCCGAGGCGGAGGCCAACCTGGCCGTGGACATCATCTCCCGCGCCGAATTCCGCCTCGCCCGGCAGGAGAACAGCTATCGCGGCTTCCTCCTGACCAACGATGCCTATTACATCGAGCGGCAGGAGAGCCATCGCGCCTCCTTCGACCGTCACCTCGGCGAGTTGCGCCAGTCCAAGGCAGGCCGCGCCGACGAGGCCGCGGTCGCGGCGAGCATCGCCGACATCACCCGGAAGATGAACACCTGGCAGCAGGAGATCGTCGATCAGGGCCGGAAGCTCGCCGCCGATCCGATCTTCCGCTTCAAGGCGGTCGAGATGGTCGGCCGCGAAGGCAAGGCGGACGGGCTGATGGAGCCGATCGAGGACGCGCTGGCGGCGCTGGCCGAGAACGAGCGCGCGGTGGCCGCCGCCGCCGTCGAGCGGCGCCAGTCCGTGACGACCCTGACCGAGATGACGCTCTATGTTGGCGTCGGTCTCGCGGTCCTCATCTCGGCCGTGCTCGGCTGGCTGCTGTCGCGGATGATCGCGACGCCCGTCAACGCCCTGACCGGCGTCATGGGGCAGCTCGCTTCCGGCGACAATTCGGTCGAGGTTCCCGCCGTCGAGCGCGGCGACGAGATCGGCGAGATGGCGCGTGCGGTGCTGGTGTTCAAGGAAGCGGCGATCGAGAAGGCCCGGCTCGAGGCCGAGACCGGCGAGACGCGCGCGGCCGCCGAGGACGAGCGCAGCCGCAACGAGGCCGACAAGGCGCGCGACGCCGCCGAGGACCATGCCGTGGTGACGGCGCTGGCCAACGGCCTGTCGGCGCTGGCCAACGGCGACCTGACCTTCCGCATCGCCGAGCCGTTCTCGGCCAAGGCGCAGAAGCTCAAGGACGACTTCAACGCCACCGCGGCGCAGCTCCAGGACACGATGGCGACGATCGCCGAGGCGATCGGCAGCATGCGCACCGGCACCGGCGAGATCAGCCAGGCGGCCGACGACCTGTCGCGCCGCACCGAGCAGCAGGCGGCGAGCCTCGAGGAGACGGCCGCGGCGCTGGATCAGATCACCGCCACGGTCAAGAAGACGGCCGAGGGCGCGCACCAGGCGTCCGAGGTGACCGGGCAGGCGCGGATCGGCGCCGAGAGGTCGGGCGAGGTGGTGCGCCAGGCGGTGACGGCGATGGCGCAGATCGAGAAATCGTCGCAGCAGATCGGCCAGATCATCGGCGTCATCGACGAGATCGCGTTCCAGACCAATCTGCTGGCGCTCAACGCCGGCGTCGAGGCCGCGCGCGCCGGCGACGCCGGCAGGGGCTTCGCGGTGGTGGCGCAGGAGGTGCGGGCGCTGGCCCAGCGCTCGGCCGAGGCGGCCAAGGAGATCAAGGACCTGATCTCGACCTCGACCCAGCAGGTCGAGCAGGGCGTCGACCTCGTCGGCCAGACCGGCGAGGCGCTGGAGAAGATCGTGGTCCAGGTCGGCGAGATCACCGGGCTGGTCAGCGAGATCGCGGCTTCGGCGCGCGAGCAGTCGACCGGGCTCGCCGAGGTCAACTCCGCCGTCAACCAGATGGACCAGGTGACGCAGCAGAACGCGGCGATGGTCGAGGAATCGACCGCGGCCAGCCGCAACCTGGCCCAGGAAGCCGGCGAGCTGGCGCAGCTCGTGGCGAAGTTCCGCCTCGGCGCCGGGACCGACGCGGCGCATGCACAGCCGCGCCGGCAGCAGCAGGCCTCCACTTCCGCGCCGTCGCCGTCGCGGCCGCAGGCGCGCGCTGCCGCGCCCGCCTTGAAGAGCGTTGCGGGCGGCGGGCAGGCGGCGGCGCTGCTTGCCCGCCAGCCGGCCGACGAGAGCTGGGAAGATTTCTGAGGCCATGAGACGCGGCCGCTCGCGGATGGGTTCCGCGGGCGGGCACACCCGGCAAAGGGGGCTTCGCCGGGCTGCTTCTAAACCCGAAATTAACCCCGATCGTTCCAGTGTGAGGGCGCGGGGATGAGGCGGCGGACTCCGGCGTCGGCCGCGACCGCCGAGGCTTGGGCAACCGCGAGGCTTGGGGAACGGAAATGGACGAGCAGCATAACAGGAGAGCGTCCGATCGCAGGCGCGAGCTGATCGCGTTCATGATCGGGACGCAGGAATTCTGCGTCGACATCATGGCGGTGCGCGAGATCCGCGGCTGGACGCCGGCGACGCCGCTGCCGCATGCCCAGAGATTCATGCGCGGGGTCATCAACCTGCGCGGATCGGTGCTACCGATCATCGATCTGTCGGCGCGGCTCGGCTTCGGCCTGACCGTGCCGGAGGCGCGCCACGTCATCATCGTCGTGCGCACCGGCGCGCAGGAGGTCGGGCTCCTGGTCGACGCGGTCTGCGACATCCTCTCGGTCACCGACGACATGGTGCAGCCGACGCCGAACGTCGCCAGCGACTCCGTCCGCTCCTTCGTGCGCGGCATCCTTGCCATCGAGGGCCGCATGATCGGCCTGATCGGCCTCGAACGCATCCTGCCGGAGCAGGAAGCGGAGGCGGCATGACAAACGCAGTCCGTTCGGCGGACGGGCGCGGTCGGGCGCTGGTCGAAGGCGAATTCCTTTTCACCAACGAGGATTTTTCCGCGATCGCCCGCATGCTCTACGACGATGCCGGCATCGCGCTGACCGAAAGCAAGGCGTCGCTGGTCTATTCGCGGCTGGCCAAGCGGCTCAGGGTCCTCGGCATCGAGAGCTTCCAGTCGTATTGCCGGCTGGTGGCGGGGGCGGAAGGCGTCAGCGAAAGGCAGAACATGCTGGCCGCGCTGACCACCAACGTCACCCGCTTCTTCCGCGAGCCGCACCATTTCGAGCACCTGAAGACCAAGGTGCTGCCCGACCTGGTCGCCCGCGCCCGGGGTCGCGGCCGGGTGCGCATCTGGTCGGCCGGATGCTCGACGGGGCAGGAGCCCTACACCATCGCCCTGACGGTGCTCGACCTCCTGCCGGAGGCGGCCAGCCTCGACGTGCGAATCCTCGCCACCGACATCGACCCCAACGTCGTCGCCACCGGCCGCGCGGCGGTCTATTCCAACGAGGCGGTGCAGCCGGTTCCGGCTGCGTTGCGCGACCGCTGGATGGTGAAGGTGCGTGACAATGATCGTGGCGGGGGACGCGAGGCGTGGGGCGCGGGCGAGGAGATGCGCCGGCTCGTCGCCTTCCGCGAGCTGAACCTGATGGGCAACTGGCCGATGAAGGGCCGCTTCGACGTCATCTTCTGCCGCAACGTCGTCATCTATTTCGACGAGGCGACCCAGGCGCGGATGTGGTCGCGCTTCGCGCCGCTGATCAATCCGGGCGGCCGGCTCTATGTCGGCCATTCCGAGCGCGTCACCGACATGGACAGGTTCGAGACCGACGGGCTGACGACCTATCGGCTGAAAGGCGGGCGCGGGTGAGCACGGTCAAGGTCCTCGTCGTCGACGACAGCGCCACCATGCGCGGCCTGATCACCGCCGTTCTGCGCCGCGACCCGGAAATCGCCGTCATCGGCCAGGCCGGCGACCCGCTCGAGGCGCGCGACGCCATCAAGCGCCTCAACCCGGATGTCGTCACCCTCGACGTCGAGATGCCGAACATGAACGGGCTCGCCTTCCTCGAGAAGATCATGCGGCTCAGGCCGATGCCGGTGGTGATGGTCTCGACGCTGACGCAGGCCGGGGCCGAGGTGAGCCTGGCGGCGCTCGAGCTCGGCGCGGTCGACTGCATCGGCAAGCCGACGGCCGGCATGCCGGCCGACCGGGCGTTCGCCGACCTCGCGGCGCGGGTCAAGGCGGCGGGGCGCGCGCGCGTGCGGCCCTCCTCCGACCGCGCGCCGGCGCATGCGGCGGCCCATGGGGCGGCCGGCGACTTCAGGCCCGACGGCCGCGTCGTCGCCATCGGCTCGTCGACCGGCGGCGTCGAGGCGCTGCTGACCGTGCTCGCCGCCTTCCCGCCCAACTGCCCGCCCACCGTCATCACCCAGCACATGCCCGGCACCTTCACCCGCAGCTTCGCCGAGCGGCTGAACCGCACCTGCGCGGCGCGGGTGGCGGAGGCGCATGAGGGAGCGCCGCTCGAGGTCGGCCAGATCTGGCTGGCGCCCGGCGGGGAAAGCCATCTCCAGGTCGTCGGCAACGCCCAGAAGCGCTGCCGCCTCGTCGCGGAAGGGGCGGTCAACGGCCATCGCCCCTCGGTCGACGTGCTGTTCGAATCGGTGGCGAAGACCGCCGGCAATGCCGCGTTCGGCGTCATCCTGACCGGCATGGGCCGCGACGGCGCCCGCGGACTCCTCGCCATGCGCACGGCCGGGGCCTCGACCATCGGCCAGAACGAGGCGACCTCGGTCGTCTACGGCATGCCCAAGGTCGCGCATGAGATCGGCGCGGTCGAGCGGCAATTGCCGCTGGAGCGGATCGGCGCGGAAATCATCAACCGCTGCAACCTGGCCCGCGAGGCCGTGTGATGCGGGTCCACGTCGTCCAGGGCGAGCATTTCATCACCGACAATCCCGACGCCGTCCTGACGACGCTGCTCGGCAGTTGCGTCGCCGCCTGCATCCGCGACCCGGTCGCCGGCGTCGGCGGCATGAACCACTTCCTCCTGCCCGGCGGCCATTCGCAGGGCGCGGACCGCGCCGCGCAGCGCTATGGCGTCCACGCCATGGAGCTTCTCGTCAACGCCCTGCTTTCGCACGGCGCGCGTCGCGAGCGCCTGGAAGCCAAGCTGTTCGGCGGCGCGCGGCTGATCGACGGCCTGACCGACATCGGCAGCCAGAACGCGGATTTCGCGCTGCGTTTCCTCTCCGCCGAGGGCATCCGTCATGTCGGCGGTTCCTTGCGCGGCGAGCACGGCCGCAAGGTGCAGTTCTGGCCGGTTTCGGGCCGGGCGCGGCAGTCGCTGATGGAGCGCGAGAGCGCCAACGTCTTCGACGCCGAAAAGCGCATCCGCCCGGCGGCGGCGCCGGCCGAGGCGGGCGCGGTCGAGTTGTTCTGACCCTTTCCGCTGCCGCCTGCGACAAAAACGCCGGTCTCTTCTACTTCGACAAAAAGCAAGGACCGCGCCTTGCCACGGGTGCAGCCTATGGCGGCACAGGCAAAGCATTGGAGATGCAAATGAGAGCGCTTACCTTGAGGGCCCGCACGGCGCTGGCCGGGACTGCCGCATTGGCATTGCTGTTCGCGGCGGGGCCGCTCGCAGCCAAGGAGCCGCAGGCCGCCGGCGGCTCGATGGCGACGCTTGCCCAGCTCGGCATCGAGATCGAAGGCATGGACGCCAACGATCCGCTGATGTCGAAGGAGGACTTCGACGCGGGAACCAAGATCTATTTCGAGCGCTGCGCCGGCTGCCACGGCGTGCTGCGCAAGGGCGCGACCGGCAAGCCGCTGACCACCGACATCAC
>JBDHTD010000050.1:0-14900 GCA_039808485.1 Aquamicrobium sp.
GCGGCGGCGCGGCGGCGCGGCGCGGCGGCGTCGCCGGCCAGCCGGTCGGCTGCCACCGGCCCGTCGAACGCATCGGCGGCGGCAGCCGCGGTCCGCTTCGGCGCGGGGCTGTCCTGCTGCGCATCGTCGACGGGGTCGAGAACGGGGTCCGGCGCGACCGAAGCCGGCCTGGCTTCGCGAGGCGGCTGGGCAGTCACGGGCGGCATGGCGCGCGGCGCGGGCGCGGCAGTGGGCGCGGAGGTGGACGCGGGGCTGAGAACAGGGGTGGTCGCGGGGGCCGGCGGCGGCGCGGCAACGGCGGCCGGCTTGTCGAAATCGGCCAGGATGTCATCGAGCGCGTCGCCCGCCTCCGGCCCGGCGAACTCGGCGCGCACCGCGGCGATGGCCTCTTCCAGCGCCTGCCGCTGCCTGTCGACCACGGCGGCCGGCGGCGGCGGGTCGATCGCCTTGAGCTTGGCCTCGATGGTGGCGCGGGCCTTGTCGAAGACCTTCTCGCGCATCTCGGGCGAGGTGTCGCCCAAGCCGCCGATGGTCTTCCTGAGAACCGCTACGAAATCCGCCATGCCGTGTCCTGTCTCTGGTGGGTCCCGGCGGCCGCGGCGGCCGCTGCGGAACGTTTGTCGAACCTAGTCCTGAAAGGGATCGGTAACAAGTATGGTGTCGTCACGCTCGGGGCTGGTCGAAAGCAGCGCCACCGGCGCGCCGATCAGCTCTTCGATATGGCGGACATATTTCACCGCCTGCGCCGGCAGGTCGTTCCAGCTCCGTGCTCCGGCGGTGGTTCCCTTCCAGCCTTCGAGCGTCTCGTAGACCGGCTCGACGCGGGCCTGCGCGCCCTGGCTTGCCGGCAGGTAGTCGATGACCTCGCCGTCGAGCCGGTAGCCGGTGCAGACCCTGATCTCGTCGAGCCCGTCGAGCACGTCGAGCTTGGTCAGCGCGATGCCGTCGATGCCGTTGACGGCGACCGCCTGGCGCACCAGCACGGCGTCGAACCAGCCACAGCGGCGCTTGCGCCCGGTCACGGTGCCGAACTCGCGGCCGCGCGTGCCGAGGAACTCGCCGATTTCATTGTCCTGCTCGCTCGGGAACGGCCCCTCGCCGACGCGGGTGGTGTAGGCCTTGGCGATGCCGAGCACGTAGCCGATGGCGCCGGGACCGACGCCGGAGCCGGTCGCGGCCTGGCCGGCGACGGTGTTGGACGAGGTGACGAACGGATAGGTGCCGTGGTCGATGTCGAGCAGCGTGCCCTGCGCGCCCTCGAACAGGATGCGGTTGCCGGCGCGGCGCGCGTCGTCGAGTATCTTCCACACCCGGTCCATATAGGGCAGGATCTCGCCGGCGACCGAGGTCAGCTCGTCCAGAAGCGCCTCGTGCGACACTTCCGCGTGGCCCAGCCCACGGCGCAGGCCGTTGTGGTGGGTGAGCAGCCGCTCGACCTTCGCCGGCAGCGTCTGCGTGTCCGCCAGATCCATCACCCTGATCGCCCTGCGCCCGACCTTGTCCTCATAGGCGGGGCCGATGCCGCGCCGCGTGGTGCCGATCTTCGTGCCGGAATCCGAGGCCGCGTCCTCGCGAAATCCGTCAAGCTCCCTGTGCACGGACAGAATAAGCGCGGCATTTTCGGCGATTTTCAGGCGATCCGGGCCGATCTCGACCCCGAGCTCCTTGATTCGCGCCAGCTCGGCGACGAAGGCGTGCGGGTCGAACACCACGCCGTTGCCGATGACGGACAGCTTGTCGGGCCGGACCACGCCCGACGGCAGCAGCGACAGCTTGTAGGTCTTGCCGTCGACGACGAGCGTGTGGCCGGCATTGTGCCCGCCCTGGAAGCGGACGACGACGTCGGCGCGCTCGGAAAGCCAGTCGACGATCTTGCCCTTGCCCTCGTCACCCCACTGCGCACCGACGACAACCACATTGGCCATGGAAACAATCCTCTTTTCCTGCCACCGGACGGCCGTGCCCGGCGAAGCGACAGCCTCTATAACCGCTGACGCGCCGCCGCGCGACCCCGGAAAAGCGCCGCAACCGGGCATTTGCCGACTTCTGGCGGGGTTTCGCCGGCCCGTGACGCATTTACACTTCGCGCCAGGCGGAATAAGCCGCTGCGATGTTTCGCAACGCCTATGTCCTGCTGCTCCTGACCACCCTGTTCTGGGGCGGAAACGCCGTCGCCGGCAAGTTCGCCGTCGGCCACGTCTCGCCGATGATGCTGACGACGGCGCGGTGGGCGATGGCCGCCCTGATCATGGCCGCGCTCGGGTGGACGCAGCTTTGCCGGGACTGGCCGCTGGTGCGGCGCAACCTGCTCTTCCTGTCGGCGCTCGGGGTGGGCGGCTTCGCGCTGTTCAACGCCGCGATGTATTCGGGGCTACTCTACACCAGCGCCATCAACGTCTCGATCGAGCAGGCGGGCATGCCGATGCTGATCTTCGTCGCCAACTTCCTGCTCTACCGCATCGGCGTGACATGGGGGCAGATCGCCGGCTTCACGCTGTCGCTCGCCGGCGTCGCGCTGACCGCGAGCCATGGCGAGCTAGGCCGTCTGGCCGAGCTCGACCTGAACCGCGGCGATCTCCTGATGCTCGCCGGCGTCGTCATCTATGCCGCCTACACCGTGGCGCTGCGCTACAAGCCCCCGGTCCACTGGAAAAGCCTGATGCTGGTGATGTGCGTCGCCGCGTTCGTGTCGTCGCTGCCGTTCCTGGCCTGGGAGTGGCAGGCCGGGCGGATGATCGCGCCCGACGGCCCCGGCTGGGCGACGATCGTCTACACCGCGGTCTTCCCTTCCGTGCTGGCGCAGGTGTTCTACATGCGCGGCGTCGAGCTGATCGGCGCCAACCGCACCGGGCTGTTCGTCAACATGGTGCCGATCTTCGGCACGCTGCTGTCGGTTCTGCTGCTCGGCGAAGCGTTCCACCTTCACCACGCGGTGGCGTTGACCATGGTGCTGGGCGGCATCTGGCTGGCCGAGCACAGCGGCAGGAGGCACGCCGCCGGCCAGGCATGAAAAAGGGCGCGGCCCAGACCGCGCCCCTTGCGAAAACCGCCCGTCGCCCTCCCGGCCAGCCGTCAGGCCGCCCCGTCAGGCCACCCCATCGGGCCGCCCATCAGGCCGCAACGTCGAAATGCAGCGGCTTGGCCGAATCGAACCGCTTTTCCCTGTGCAGCGCGTCGAGCACCGCCGCCGGCACCGGCGCGTCGAGATAAAGCAGCGCGATCGCGTCGCCGCCCGACTTGTCGCGCCCGAGCTGGAAGTTGGCGATGTTGACGCCGTGCTCGCCGCAGATCGTGCCGAGCAGGCCGATGATGCCGGGCACGTCCTTGTTGGTGGTGTAGAGCATGTGCTCGCCGACCTCGGCGTCGAGATTGATGCCCTTGATCTGGATGAAGCGCGGCTTGCCGTCGGAGAACACGGTGCCGGCGATGGTGCGGGTGCGCTTGTCGGTCTTGACCGTCAGCTTGATGTAGCCGTCGAACACGCCCGACTTGTCGCGTTTGATCTCGGACAGGATGACGCCGCGCTCCTTGATCATGATTGGAGCGGAGACCATGTTGACGTCGGCCACCTGCGGCCGGATCAGGCCGGCAAGCGCGGCGCTGGTCAGCGCGCGGGTGTTCATCTCGGCGGTGGCGCCGTCGAACAGGATCTCGACTTCCTGGATCGGCTCCTCCGTCACCTGGCCGACGAAGGCGCCCAGCACTTCCGCCAGCTTGACGAACGGCTTCAGCCGCGGCGCTTCCTCGGCGGTGATCGAGGGCATGTTGATGGCGTTCGACACCGCGCCCTTGACCAGATAGTCCGCCATCTGCTCGGCGATCTGGAGCGCGACGTTTTCCTGCGCTTCCGTGGTCGCGGCGCCGAGATGCGGCGTGCAGACCACGTTCTCCATCCCGAACAGCGGACTGTCGGTGGCCGGCTCGACCTCGAACACGTCGATGCCGGCGCCCGCGACCTTGCCGCTCTTCAGCGCTTCGATCAGGTCGGCCTCGACGATCAGGCCGCCGCGGGCGCAGTTGACGATGCGCACGCCCTTCTTCATCCTGTCGAACGCCGCCTTGTTGAGGATGCCGCGCGTCTTGTCGGTCATCGGCGTGTGGAGCGTGATGAAGTCGGAACGGGCGAAGATGTCGTCGAGCTCGACCTTCTCGACGCCCAGCTCCTGCGCGCGCGCTTCCGACAGGAATGGATCGTAGGCGATGACGTGCATCTTGAGGCCGATGCCGCGCATGGCGACGATGGAGCCGATATTGCCGCAGCCGATGACGCCGAGCGTCTTGCCGGTGATCTCGACGCCCATGAAGCGGTTCTTCTCCCACTTGCCGGCATGGGTCGAGGCGTTGGCCTCGGGCAGCTCGCGGGCGACGGCGAACATCAGCGCGATCGCGTGCTCGGCGGTGGTGATCGAGTTGCCGAACGGCGTGTTCATGACGATGACGCCGCGCCGCGAGGCGGCGGGGATGTCGACATTGTCGACGCCGATGCCGGCGCGGCCGATCACCTTCAGCCTGGTGGCGGCGGCGATGACCTTCTCGGTCACCTTGGTCGCGGAGCGGATGGCGAGGCCGTCATACTGGCCGATCACCTCGAGGAGTTTGTCCTTGTCCTTGCCGAGGTCGGGCAGGTAATCGACCTCGACGCCGCGATCCTTGAAGATCTGCACGGCGGTGGGGGAGAGCTTGTCGGAAACGAGCACGCGGGGCGCCATGATGGCCTCCTTCGTCATTCAGTGCGGGAAAAATCGGGTGGCGGAGCCGCCGGGAGCGGCGACCCCGAGGAAAGATCAGGCCGCGGCCTTGAGAGCCGCCTTCTGCGTCGCGAAGGCCCAGTCGAGCCACGGCCCGAGCGCCGCGACGTCGGCTTTCTCGACCGTGGCGCCCGTCCAGACGCGCAGGCCCGCCGGCGCGTCGCGGTAGGCGCCGATGTCGAAGGCGACGCCTTCCTTTTCGAGGGCCGAGGCGATGCCCTTGGCAAAGGCGGCTTGCGTCTCGGCGTCGAGCGCGGCGACTTCGGGGTCGACGATGGTCAGGCACACGGACGTGTTGGAGCGCGTCGCCGGGTCGGCCGCCAGGTTGGCCAGCCAGCCGCTGTTTTCCACGAAGGCGTCGAGCGCGGCGAAATTAGCGTCGGCGCGGGCGACGAGCCCATCCAGCCCGCCGACCGACTTCGCCCATTCGAGCGCGTCGATATAGTCCTCGACGCAGAGCATCGACGGCGTGTTGATGGTCTCGCCCTTGAAGATGCCCTCGATCAGCTTGCCGCCCTTGGTCATGCGGAAGATCTTCGGCAGCGGCCAGGAGGGCGTGTAGCTTTCCAGCCGCTCGACGGCGCGGGGGCTGAGGATCAGCATGCCGTGGCCGCCCTCGCCGCCCAGCACCTTCTGCCAGGAGAAGGTGACGACGTCGAGCTTGGCGAAATCGAGCCTCTGGGCGAAGGCGGCGCTGGTGGCGTCGCAGATCGTCAGGCCCTTGCGGTCGGCCGGGATGAAGTCGGCGTTCGGCACCCGCACGCCGGAGGTGGTGCCGTTCCAGGTGAAGACGACGTCGCGGTCGAAATCGACCTGGGCGAAATCCGGCAACCTGCCGTAGTCGGCCTCGAACTTGCGCACGTCGGCAAGCTTCAATTGCTTGACCACGTCCGTGACCCAGCCGGAGCCGAACGATTCCCACGCCACCATGTCGACGCCGCGTTCCCCGAGCAGCGACCACAAGGCCATCTCGACCGCGCCGGTGTCGGACGCGGGCACGATGCCGATGCGCCAGCCGGCGGGGACCTGGAGGACCTCGCGGGTCAGGTCGATCGCATATTGCAGCTTGGTCTTGCCGACCTTGGCGCGGTGCGACCGGCCGAGCGGGGCATCGCGAAGCGCTTCAAGCGACCATCCGGGACGCTTGGCGCAGGGACCAGAGGAAAAATTGGGATTGGCCGGACGCACGTCCGGCTTGGAGATGGTCGTCATAGCGGTTCTACCCTTTCAGATAGCACGCCTCTCGGTGGGGAGAGGTGGCCCGCTCGCGGCATTACGCCGATGCGCGGAAAACCGCAAGAGGCAAAATCGGGCGCGCGACGGCTTGCCGCCGGCCCGCCCGCGGCCGGCGCGGCCGGCGCGGGCGGACAGACGGAACGGCCGACGCCTCAGAAATGGCCCCAGCTTCGCAGGCTGGCCCAGGTGCGGCGGTCGAGCGCATAGCGCTCCACCGGCACGCGGCCGGCGGCCAGAGATTCGAGCATCCCCTGCCCGGCATACTGGAAGCCGCATTTGTGGATGACCCGGCGCGAGGCCGCGTTGATGACCCGGCAGGCGGCGTGGAGCCGCGAGATCGCGGTGGCGCGGAAGGCGAGATCGACCAGCGCGTGCGCCGCTTCCGTCGCGTAGCCGTGGCCCCAATAGGGCTGGCCGATCCAGTAACCGAGCTCGAGCCCGTGCGGCCCGCCATGCAGGCCGGCGCAGCCGATGAAGGCGCCGCTCTCGGCCAGCGTCACCGCATAGGCGCAGCCGGCAGCAGCGTTGTGCCGCGCCGTCTCGACGAAGGCGCGCGCCTCGCGCTCGCCATAGGGGTGGGGCATGCGGCCGAGCATCTCGGCGATGCAGCGGTTGTCGGCCAGCTCCGCCAGCTCGGCGACGTCGTCCCGATGCGGCGGGCGCAGCACCAGCCGCTCCGTGACCAGCACCGGGCAGTCTATGCTCGGACTTTCGTCCTCGTCTTCTTCCCATTCGGCAACCATGGTCCAGTCCTCCAGAAACGAAAAAGGGCAGAAACGAAAAAGGGGAGATGGCGTCCCATCTCCCCTGATCCTTTTCCGGCCTGATCCATTTTGGACTGTCCGGACACCGGTTCCCGAGATGGGCGCCGGTGTTTGGTGTCGCGGTTCCGGTCTATTCCGCAGCTTCCTGCATCGGGTTCACCGATACGTAGGTTCGGCCGTTGGCTTTGCGGGCAAACGACACGGCGCCGGCTTGAAGGGCGAACAGGGTGTGGTCCTTGCCGATGCCGACATTGACGCCCGGATGCCACTTGGTGCCGCGCTGGCGGATGATGATGTTGCCGGCGACGACGGCTTCGCCGCCGAACTTCTTGACGCCGAGGCGCTTGGATTCGGAATCGCGACCGTTACGCGAGGAACCGCCAGCTTTCTTATGTGCCATGGGTTTTCTCCTTCAGTTCCTGAATTATTCGCCTGCGGCGGGGGCTTCCGAGGCGACCTGGGCTTCCTGGTCGACCTTGGCGCGCGGCGGCTTGCCGGCGATGAGCTCCTTGGCCTGGGCGACCCACTCCTCGCGCTCGATGCGACCGCCGAGCGCAAGGTCCTCGTCGAGCTTGGCGGCGTCCTTCTTCTTCAGCGCCGCGATCTGCTTCAGCGAGGTGATGCCGGCCTCGGCCAGCTTGTCCTTCAGCACCGGGCCGACGCCCGAGATCAGCGAGACGTCGTCGGCGACGGCCGCCGCTTCCTTCTTCGGGGCGGCCTTCTTGGAGGGCGCGGCGCCGCCGACGAGGATTTCCGAGATGCGCACGGTGGTCAGGAGCTGGCGATGGCCGCGCTTGCGGCGCGAGTTCTGGCGGCGGCGCTTCTTGAAGGCGATGACCGTCTTGGCCTTGCCCTGGTCGACGACCTCGACGGCGACGGAAGCGCCGTCCACGAACGGGGCGCCGATGGTGACGTCGTCGCCCTCGCCATAGGCGAGCACGGAGCCGAGGGTGACGATGTCGCCGACTTCGCCGGCGACCTTCTCGATCCGGATGACGTCTTCGGCGGCGACGCGGTACTGCTTACCGCCGGTCTTGATGACTGCGAACATTTGTTGCCTTTCGCTGTTCGGTCCGGCCTCTTCGAGGACCGCTTCCGCGGTCGGGCCGTCTTCTTGTCAGTCGGTTGCGGGTGAACGTCCCGGACGATTTCCGGCACCGGAAACCACACATGAAACGACCGCCGCGGAGAGACTCCACGCCGGATTTGCGCCTCCGATACAGGAGGAGGTCAGGCGAGTCAAGCAAAGCCGGCATCGCGCCGCCAGCGGAGGGCCGGCGCGGGGATGGAGAAGACGGTCCGGTCAGGGGTCGTCGCGCGACAGGCCCCGCCCGGCGCCCATTCCCATTCCCATTCCCATGCCCATGCCGCCGCCCGCGCCTCCTCCTCCACCGCCTCCGCCCGCGCTCTGGCGACCGCCGCCTTCACGGCCGCCGCCGCGTCCGCTGCCCGGCCGGGCCGGGCCTTGGGCGGGAATCGCGACGTCGGCGGGAAGCGCCTCCAGCCCCAGCGCCTTGCGGATATAGGCGCGCAGCGCCACGACGAGCTCCGCCGTCTGGATCGGATGGCCGGCGGCAAGCTGGGCCGCGGCCTTGCCGGCGAGGCGCACATGCTCCTCGGTGCCGAGGAGGAGCACGTCCGACAGCGCCGCCTCGACCGCGTCGCGCCTCTGGATGCGCCGCTCGATCACCGCGGCGGGCAGGACGCCGCCGCCTTGCGGCGCAAGCCCGGACGTCTCCACCGTCACCTCCTCGCCATCCGCTTCATCGGTCGCGACAGCGACTTCGGGGACGGCCGTTTCGGAAAGATAGCTGCGACGCGAGCGCGGATCGACCCTGAGCGTGCCGGTGAACGACCCGCCCAGCACCTTGTAGGCGGCGATCAGGGTACGCAGGCGTTCGTTGATCTGGCGGTTCATCCGCTGCTGGCGCTGCTGCACCGTCATCAGCATCAGCACGCGCATTCCCATGCCCATCAGCATGAACAGCGCGAAGCCGAGCACGGTCGTCATCACGCCATGCCAGGAACTGAAATCGAGAAAACGCATGGCGCTTTCGTCTCCTCCTGCCGCCGCCAGGGTCACAGTAAGCGGGGCCACAATAACCGGGCCACAATAATTGGGTCGGGCGCGGCGCCGCAAGCGCCGTCCGGTTTGCGCCGCCGCGCGCGGCGGTATAGGACCCTTCCGCAAACGGACATCGCGGGCAAGAGGGCGGCATGGCGGACGACGACTACATCTACGACGAGGCATCGGGCGAATGGCTGCCGGCCTCGGAAATCGCCGCGCGCGCGGCGGCCGGCATCGAGGTCCGGGACGCTTCGGGCAACCCGCTCGCCGACGGCGACTCGGTCGTCCTCGTCAAGGACCTCAAGGTCAAGGGCGCGGGCCAGACGCTGAAGCAGGGCACGGTGATCCGCTCGATCCGCCTGACCGACAATCCGGACGAGATCGACTGCCGCCACGACGCGATCAAGGGGCTGGTGCTGCGCACCGAGTTCGTGCGCAAGCGCTGAGCCTCGCGGCCCAGGCGGCGGCCCAAGTGGCGACCCAGGCGGCGGCTCAGACCGCCGCCGAGTGCCGCGCCGTGCCCTTGGCGAGATAGCCGTCGAAGCGGGCGGCGACGAGGCGGACCAAAGGCTTCTTCGCCTCGGGAATGACGAACAGATCGCCTTCTCTCACCAGCGCGGCCTCCGGCTTCTCCTCGGCGATCAGGGCGGCCTCGGCCAGCACCGGGCCCGCCGCCTGGCCGAACCGCGACGCGGCCTCGGCCGCCGAGAAGGCGAAATCGCACATCAGCCGCTCAATGACCCAGGCGCGCAGCCGGTCGTCGTCCGACAGCGCGATGCCGCGCGCGATCGCCAGCCCGCCCTCCTTGGCCCGGCGCTCATATTCGCCGGTCGCGGTGATGTTCTGGGCGTAGCCCTGGCGATAGCGGCTGACGGAGGACGGCCCGAGCCCGATCAGCGTCTCGCAGCCGTCGTCGGTGTAACCCTGGAAATTGCGCTTCAGCGCGCCGCCAGCGGCGGCGCGGGCCAGCGAATCGCGCGGCAGCGCGAAATGATCGAGACCGATCGCGTCGTAGCCGGCCGCCCGAATAGCCTCGGCCGCGGCGAGCGACTGCGCCAGCCGCTCAGCGGTGCCGGGCAGCGCGGCCTCGTCGATCATGGTCTGGTGCTTCTTGAACCACGGCACATGGGCATAGCCGAACAGCGCGATGCGTTCGGGCCTGAGCGACAGCACCTTCTCGACCGTGGCGACGACGCTTCGCTGCGTCTGGTGCGGCAGGCCGTAGAGGATGTCGAGGTTGACGGACGCGACGCCGCGCGCGCGCAGGCCGTCGATCACCGCCTTGGTGTCCTCGAAGGTCTGGTCGCGGTTGATCGCCTTCTGCACCTTCTCCTCGAAATCCTGGATGCCGAGGCTGGCCCGCGTCATGCCGATGGCGGCCAGCGCGTCGAGCCGGCCCTCGTCCATGTCGTTGGGGTCGATCTCGACCGAGATCGAGGCGTCGGGCAGGAAGGTGAAGTGCGTCCTGAGCGCCGCCATCAATTCGTGCATGTCGTCGGGCGCGACGAGAGTGGGCGAGCCGCCGCCGAAATGCAGCGCCGCGACCTGCGCCCGGGTCCCGACCTTGGCCGCCACGGTGCGGATTTCGTGATGAAGCGCCTCGAGGAACGTCGCCACCGGCTTGTAATGGCGCGTCTGCTTGGTGTGGCAGGCGCAGAACCAGCACAGCCGGTCGCAGAACGGCACATGGATGTAGAGCGACAGCCGCTCCCCTTCGGGAATGGCGGCGATCCAGCCCTCGACCGTCGCGGCGTCGATGCCGGGATGGAAGTGCGGCGCGGTCGGATAGCTGGTGTAGCGTGGGGCGGTGTCGGCCTGTAGCGGCGCGTTCATGGTCGCGTTCCTTCGTCAACCGCTCCCTTCTCGCGCGCGAAGGGGGTGGCGTCCTTGATATTTGTCAAGTATCCTCTTGAGGCAGACAAAGTGACGCGGGACGCGCGACACCGAAGATGCTAGGAGAGGCGGGCCGTTCCCTATGAGGCGATCGTGCGCAACGACACCCAGACTGACGACATTCCCGTTCTCTGCGCCTCCTGCGAGGCGCGTCACCGTGGTATCTGCGCCGCGCTCGACGCCGCGCAGCTGATCGCGCTCGCCCGCTCCTCGCACAAGCAGCGCGCCGGCGAGGGCGAGGAGCTGGTCGGCGAGGCCGAGAACGTCGAAAGCTATTCCAACGTGCTCTCCGGCGTCGTCAAGCTGACCAAGACCCTGTCGGACGGGCGCCAGCAGATCGTCGGCCTGCGCTTCGCTTCCGATTTCCTCGGCCGGCCGTTCCGGATGGAGAGCAAGCTCAACGCCGAGGCCGCGACCAAGGTGTCGCTGTGCTCGTTCCCGCGCGGCGCCATCGAGCGGATGATGAAGGAGCAGCCCGACCTCGAGCACCGTCTGCTGCAACAGACGCTGAAGGAGCTCGACGACGCGCGCGAATGGATGGTCACGCTCGGCCGCAAGACCGCGGCCGAGAAGGTGGCGAGCTTCCTCTTGCTGATCGCCCGCAACATCGACCCCGTCGCCGGGCAGGACCGGGGCTCGTCGAGCTTCGAGCTGCCGCTGACCCGCGCCGACATCGCCGATTTCCTCGGCCTGACCATCGAGACGGTCAGCCGCCAGATCACGCGCCTGCGCGCCGACGGCATCATCGCCATCGAGAACAACCGCAACGTCACCGTGCCGAGCCTGGCGCGGCTGGAGGCGCGCTCGGGCAGTTGACTCCCGGCGGTCATGCCCCATCGGGGGCCGGCCGCGAACGGATCGGGACGCATCAAAGCAAAAGGCCGGCGCGAGCCGGCCTTTTGCTTTGATGACGGGCGCGGGGCCGCGTTCAGGCGGCGAGCGCGGCTTCCAGCGTCGACAGGTGGGCGAGGTACTGCTCGGCCCTGGTGCGGGCGAGCTCGTCCCTGGCGTCGGCCACGTCTTCCCTGGCTTCGCCGATGCGGCGGGCGAGGTCGGCGCGGTCGATGTCCTTGACCGCCACCGCCGATTCGGCCAGCAGCGTGCAGCCGTCGGGCAGGATGTCGGCGAAGCCGCCGAACACCACGTAGCGCTCCTCGGCGCCGGACACCGGCCTGACCGTGACGACGCCCGGCTTGATCGTGCTCATCAGCGGCGTGTGCCGGGCCATCACCGTCATCTCGCCGTCGCTGCCGGGAATGATGACGGATTCGACCTGCGCCGACACGAGCAGCCGCTCGGGCGAAACCAGTTCGAACTTGAAAGCTTCAGCCATGATGCCTCGCCGATGGTCTTGAAGTCGAAGGCGCGCGCGGATGCGGTTCGCGCGCGCCGGTCACTGTCGGGCTCAGGCCGCCTCGGCGGCGAGCTTCTGCGCCTTCTCGATGGCGTCCTCGATGGTGCCGACCATGTAGAAGGCGGCTTCCGGCAGGTGGTCGTACTCGCCCGCCACCAGGCCCTTGAAGCCCTTGATGGTGTCGGCGAGGTCGACCAGCTTGCCCGGCGAGCCGGTGAACACCTCGGCCACGAAGAACGGCTGCGACAGGAAGCGCTCGATCTTGCGGGCGCGGGCCACCGTCAGCTTGTCCTCTTCCGACAGCTCGTCCATGCCCAAGATCGCGATGATGTCCTGGAGCGACTTGTAGCGCTGCAAGGTCTGCTGCACGTCGCGGGCGACCGCGTAGTGCTCCTCGCCGACGATCAGCGGGTCGAGCATGCGCGAGGTCGAGTCGAGCGGATCGACGGCCGGGTAGATGCCCTTCTCCGAGATCGCACGGTTCAGCACCGTCGTCGCGTCGAGGTGGGCGAACGAGGTCGCCGGCGCCGGGTCGGTCAGGTCGTCGGCCGGCACGTAGATGGCCTGCACCGAGGTGATCGAGCCCTTGGTCGTGGTGGTGATGCGCTCCTGCAACGCGCCCATGTCGGTGGCGAGCGTCGGCTGGTAGCCCACCGCAGACGGGATGCGGCCGAGCAGCGCCGACACTTCCGAGCCGGCTTGCGTGAAGCGGAAGATGTTGTCGACGAAGAACAGCACGTCCTGGCCCTGGTCGCGGAAATATTCGGCGACGGTCAGGCCGGTCAGCGCGACGCGGGCGCGCGCGCCGGGCGGCTCGTTCATCTGGCCGTAGACGAGCGCGGCCTTGGAGCCCTCGCCGCCGCCCTTCTTGTTGACGCCCGATTCGATGAACTCGTGATAGAGGTCGTTGCCCTCGCGGGTGCGCTCGCCGACGCCGGCGAACACCGAGAAGCCGCCATGGGCCTTGGCGACGTTGTTGATCAGCTCCTGGATCAGCACGGTCTTGCCGACGCCGGCGCCGCCGAACAGGCCGATCTTGCCGCCCTTGGCGTAGGGCGCCAGCAGGTCGAGCACCTTGATGCCGGTGACGAGGATCTCGGCCTCGGTCGACTGCTCGACATATTCGGGCGCGGGCGCGTGGATCGGGCGTTCCTCGACGCCGACGACCGGGCCTTCCTCGTCGACCGGCTCGCCGATGACGTTGACGATGCGGCCGAGCATCTGCGGGCCGACCGGAACCAGGATCGGCGCGCCGGTGTCGCGCACTTCCTGGCCGCGGACCAGACCTTCGGTCGAGTCCATGGCGATGGTGCGCACCGTGTTCTCGCCGAGGTGTTGGGCGACCTCGAGCACGAGGCGGTTGCCCTGGTTGTCGGTCTCGAGCGCGTTCAGGATCGCCGGCAGGCTGTCGTCGAACGCGACGTCGACGACGGCGCCGATGACCTGGCGCACGCGGCCGACCGCGCCGGTCGCCTTGGTCCTCGGCGTCGCTGCCTTCTTCTCGGCCGGAGCGGCCTTGACCGCGGCCGCCTTCGGCGCGGCGGCCTTGGGCGCCGCCGCCTTCGGCTCTGCTGCGGCCTTGGGCGTCGCCGCCGGGGCCTTCTTCGGGGTCGCTGCTTTCGCCATCGTCAATACCCTCTTCAAACGTTCCTGTTGTCCGCGTCGGAACCCGCGGCTCTAGAGCGCTTCCGCGCCCGAAATGATTTCGATCAGTTCCTTGGTGATCTGCGCCTGGCGCTGACGGTTGTAGGTGATCGAAAGCTTGTTGATCATGTCGCCGGCATTGCGGGTCGCGCTGTCCATCGCCGACATCTTCGCGCCCATCTCGCCGGCCGCGTTCTCGAGCAGCGCCCGGAAGATCTGCACGGCGAGGTTGCGCGGGATCAGGTCGGACAGGATCTCGCCCGCCTCCGGCTCGTAGTCGTAGATCGCGCCGCCATTGCCCTTGGCGGTGTCGGCGCCGCCCTGCGGGGCCGCCGCCGGGACGAGCTGCTGCGCCGTCGGCACCTGGCTGATGACCGACTTGAACTGCGAATAGAACAGCGTCGCGACGTCGAAGCCGCCGGCCTCGAACATGGCGATCACCTTCCTGGCGATGCCGTCGGCATGGACGAAGCCGACCTGCTTGGCCTCGCGCAGCTCGATGCGGTCGACGATCCTGTCGGCGAAGTCGCGGCGCAGGATGTCGTAGCCCTTCTTGCCGACGGTGATGATCTTCACCGTCTTGCCGTCGGCGATCAGCCGGCGGGCATGCTCGCGCGCCAGGCGCGCGATCTGCGTGTTGAAGCCGCCGCACAGGCCGCGCTCGGCGGTGGCGACGATCAGCAGATGCACGTCGTCCCTGCCGGTGCCGGCCATCAGCGGCGGAGCGTCCGCCACCGAGACGGCCGCGCCGATATTGGCCATCACCGCGGCCATGCGCGCCGAATAGGGGCGCGCGGCCTCCGCCGCCTCCTGGGCGCGGCGCAGCTTCGCCGCGGCGACCATCTGCATCGCCTTGGTGATCTTCTGCGTCGCCTTGACCGAGGCGATGCGGTTGCGAAGGTCTTTCAGTGAAGCCATGGCGGCTTGCCCTATTCCTGTCCGGCCCGCCTTTAGGCGAAGTTCTTGGCGAAGGCGTCGATCTCGGCCTTGAGCTTGGCGCGAAGGTCGTCCGACAGCGCCTTTTCCTTGCGGATGGCGTCGAGCACCGCGCCTTCCGCCCGCATGTGGGCGAGCAGGCCCTGCTCGAACTTCTGCACCTGGTTCAGCGCCAGCCCGTCGAGATAGCCGTTGACGCCGGCGAAGATGACGGCGACCTGCTCCTCGGTCTTCAGCGGCGAGAACTGCGGCTGCTT
>JBDHTD010000051.1:0-14533 GCA_039808485.1 Aquamicrobium sp.
CCCGCGTGGACGCCGGCCACCATTGCGCTGATGGTCGTGGGCTTCATGGTGTTCTGGCCGCTCGGCCTCGCCATGCTTGCCTACATCCTGTGGGGCGATCGGCTGGGCGATTTCAACGGCCCGTGGAGCAAGGCCGGAAAGAGCCTGTTCGGCTCCTGCCGCAAGCGCGGCCACGGCTTTTCCCGCTCCGGCCCCGCCACGGGCAACGTCGCCTTCGACGACTGGCGCGACAGGGAGCTGGAGCGCTTGGACGAGGAGCGCCGCAAGCTCGACGAGTTGCGCGACGAGTTCGACTCCTATGCCCGCGAGCTGCGCCGCGCCAAGGACCAGCAGGAGTTCGACCGCTTCATGGCCGAGCGCTCCAAGGGGACTCCGGTGGGAACCCCGACTCCGCGCAAGGCGAAGAAGGACGACAACCTGCTCGACGACTGAGCCGTTCGCGCGTGCCATGAGATGCGCGCACCCTGAGATGACGGCGGCGGCGGAGAAATCCGCCGCCGCTTTTTTGCGCCCGAAGCGCGCCCGCTTCCGGCGCGCGCGAATCGGATAGGATGGGGCATGGCATTCGGCTTCTTCTCCCGCACCCCGGCAAGCGGACCGGCGACGCCGGCCGGGCGCGTCCACCATGTCGCCGGCCGCGAGCTGCCGCTGCGCGTGGTGGAGAACGCCCGCGCCAGGCGGCTGACGCTCAGGATCGAGGCCGGCGGCCAGGGCCTGCGCATCACCGTGCCCCCCGGCCTGCGCCACGGCGAGGTCGAGCGCTTCCTCGAACGCCACCGCGGCTGGCTGGAGCTGAAGCTCGCCCGCCTGCCCGACCGGCCGCAGGTGCGCGCCGGCGTGAAAATCCCGCTGCGCGGCACACCGCACATGATCGTCCACGTTCCGGCCCGGCGCGGCACGGTCGCGGCCGCCAGCGAGGGCGGCATGCCGGTGCTGCACGTCCATGGCGAGGAGGCGCACCTGCCGCGCCGGCTCGCCGACTTCCTCAAGCGCGAGGCCAGGCACGACATCGAGAAGCTGGTGGCGAGGCATACGGCCAGCGTCGGCCGCCGCGCCAAGGCCGTGCGCTTCAAGGACACGTCCTCGCGCTGGGGCTCGTGCACGGCCGACGGCACGCTGTCGTTCTCGTGGCGGATCATGATGGCGCCGCCGACGGTGATCGACTATCTCGTCGCGCACGAGGTGGCGCATCTGCGCGAGATGAACCACGGGCCGGACTTCTGGACCCTGTGCCGCGAGCTCTGCCCGCGCACCGACGAGGCCCGCGCCTGGCTGAAGCGCAACGGCCAGGCCTTGCAGGCGATCCGCTTCGAGTAAGCCTAGAACGCCTTGAAAGTCAGCGTCGTCAGCGAACGGACGATGCCGGGCACGTTGGCGACGTTCTCGTTGATGAACTTGCCGATGTCGACGCCGTCCTCGACATAGATCTTCATCAGGAGGTCGTAATCGCCGCTGGTCGAATAAAGCTCGGACGCGACCTCGCGGGCGAACAATTCGTCGGCCACCTCATAGGTCTTGCCCGGCGTGCACTGGAGCTGCACGAAAACCGCTCTCATCGTCGTCCTCATTCCTTTTTCCGGCCAGAGTCGGGTTTCCGCCTCAGCCTGTCAACAGGGTGGCGGTCAGCGCGTGGGCGGGGTCGGCCAGCCCGTCGACGACGCTGAAATGGTGGCGGTCCGGCTCCTCGACGCGGAGCGTCGTCGCGCCGAGCCCGGTCCAGATGTTGGCCAGAAGCGCGTTCTGGCGCACGAATTCCGAACGCTCGGCCGCACCGACCCATGCGACGAGCCGCGCGCCGGGCATCGGCTCGAGCAAGGCGGGGCTTTGCGCCGCCGCTTCCGCCGCGTCGATGTTCAGGGTCTCGTTCATCTTCGTCCGCATCAGCGGCCGCAAATCGTGCAGGCCGGAGATCGACACGGTATTGGCGACGCGCACCCTCACCCCCTCGGCAAGGGGCGAATCGGCGCAGATCATGCGGCTGGCGAGGTGGCCGCCGGCCGAATGGCCGGCAAGCCGCACCGGCCCCTCGACCATGGCGGCGGCGGCCTCGACGGCGCGGGCCATCTCGGCGACGATGCCGGAAACGCGGATGGCGGGACAGAGCGTGTAGGTCGGCATCGCGACCGCGTGGCCATGCGCGAGCGGCCCGGCGGCGAGATGCGACAGGAAGGTCTGGTCGAGCTTCATCCAGAAACCGCCATGGATGAAGACGACCAGCCCCTTCACCGCGCCCTCCGGCAGGAAAAGGTCGAAGCGGTTGCGCGGCGCATCGCCATAGGCGAGGCCGAGCCGCGCCCGGCCCTCGCCCGCCAGCTTCCCGCGGAAGGCGCGCGCGGCCTCGGCCCAGACGCCCGGCCAGCGCTCTCCGCCGGCGATGTTGACGCCGTTGGCATAGGCGTCGTCCCAGTCCTCGATCCGGTGAAACATGCTTGCGCTCCTCGCCCAGCCACCGTCCCTCCATGGCGCGGCGCGAGGCATCCTGTCCAGACAGGAAAAGTATTCTAACCCTGAAATTTCATGCTTGCATCCCCGCCTCGCCGATCGCCGGCGCGGGCTTGAGGCCGGGATTGAGGCCGGGCTTGAGGCGGGGCTTTCCTCCGGGTTATGGAGGGCGAGGACGGAGCTATAAAAATTTCGCCGGACACTGGCGCGAACGCGGATTATTTCTCATCGTAGGAGCAGCCCCCGAGGGCTCCAGGCAAAACGGGAGTGAAACGAATGCGTAAACTGATTGCGGCGAGCCTCTTCGCGCTCGCGACGGGCGCGAGCGGCGCGGCCTTGGCCGAGCCGGTGAAGGTCGGGCTCATCACCACCCTTTCGGGCGGCGGCGCGGGCCTCGGCATCGACGCCCGCGACGGCTTCCTGCTGGCGCTGAAGAACGCCGGCGACGCGGCGAAGGACATCACCGTCGTCACCGAGGACGACGGCCAGAAGCCCGAGCTCGCGGTGCAGATCGCCGACAAGATGATCCAGTCCGACGAGGTCGACATCCTGACCGGCATCATCTGGTCGAACCTCGCCATGGCGGTGGTGCCGGGCGCGGTGGCGCAGGGCAAGTTCTACATCTCGGTCAACGCCGGCCCGTCGGCGCTGGCCGGCGCCCAGTGCAACGGGAACTATTTCAACGTCGCCTACCAGAACGACAACTTCCACGAGGCGATGGGCCAGTACGCCAACGAGACCTACAAGAAGACCTTCATCCTCGCTCCCAACTATCCGGCGGGCACGGATTCGCTGACCGGCTTCAAGCGCTACTACAAAAACGAGCTGGCGGGCGAGGTCTACACCCAGGTCGGCCAGACCGACTATGCCGCCGAGATCGCGCAGATCCGCGCTTCGGGCGCCGATTCGGTGTTCATCTTCCTGCCGGGCGGCATGGGCATCGCCTTCGTCAAGCAATATGCCCAGTCGGGCGTCGACATCCCGCTGATCGGCCCCGGCTTCTCGTTCAGCCAGGACGTGCTGCCGGCGATCGGCGACGCCGCGCTCGGCGTCAGGAATTCGGCCTCCTGGGCCAAGGACCTCGACAACGAGGCGTCGAAGAAATTCGTCGAGACCTTCCAGGCCGAATATGGCCGCCTGCCCTCGATCTACGCCGCGCAGGCCTACGACACCGGCAGCCTGGTCGTCTCGGCCTCGGCCAAGGCCAGCGTCAAGGACGCGGACGCCTTCCGCGCCGCGCTGAAGGCGGCCGACTTCGCCTCGGTGCGCGGAAAATTCTCCTTCAACACCAACAACCACCCGATCCAGGACATCTATGTCCGCGAGGTGGTGAAGGAGGGCGACGTCCTGACCAACAAGATCATCGGCACCGCCTTCACCGACCACAAGGACGCCTATGCCGAACAGTGCGCGCTGAACTAGCCCGCGCATAGCGCAACCGCGGCTTCCTTCTCCCCCGCAGGCGGGGAGAAGGAACGCTCGCGCCGTACCCACCACCTCGACGAAGCACCAGGCCGCCCGCCCTTGCAGACCGCGCTTTTCATCGAACAGCTTCTGAACGGGCTCCAGCTCGGGGTGATGCTGTTCCTGATGGCCGCGGGGCTGACGCTGATCTTCGGCGTCATGGGGCTGATCAACCTCGCCCACGGCTCGCTCTACATGGTCGGCGCCTTCGCCTGCGCTTTCGTCGCGGCGGCCACCGGCTCGTTCTGGGCGGGACTGGCGGCCAGCCTCGCGGCCGCGGCCGCGGCCGGCGCGATCGTAGAGATCCTGGTCATCCGCAGGCTCTACGAGCGCGACCATCTCGACCAGGTGCTGGCCACCTTCGCGCTGATCCTGATCTTCTCGGAAGGCACGCGCTGGCTGTTCGGCTCGTTCCCGCTCTATCTCGACATCCCGCCGCTGCTCCAGGGCACGGTGGCGCTGCCGGGCGGCTCGCGCTACCAGCTCTATCGGCTGGCCATCATCGGCGTCGGCGTCGCCGTCGCCGCCGGCCTTTATCTCCTCATCACCCATACGCGGCTCGGCATGCGCATCCGGGCGGGCGAAAGCGACCGCGAGATGATCGGCGCGCTCGGGGTCGACATCGGCAGCCTCTACACGCTCGTCTTCGCGCTGGGGGCGGCGCTCGCCGGCCTCGCCGGCGCGATGGTGGGGGCGCTGCAATCGGTGCAGGTCGGCATGGGCGAGCCGGTGCTGATCCTCGCCTTCGTCGTCATCGTCATCGGCGGCATCGGCTCGATCAAGGGCGCGCTGGTCGGCGCGGTCATCGTCGGCGTCGTCGACACGATGGGCCGCTTCCTCCTGCCGCAGCTTTTCGGGCTGGCGATGCCGCCGTCGCAGGCCGGCCTCGTCGGCGGAGCGCTCGCCTCGATGCTGATCTACATCGTCATGGCCGTGGTGCTGGCGCTGAAGCCGCAGGGCCTGTTCCCGGCGGCGAAAGGCTAAAGGCGATGGCGATCTCCCGCGAAACCGCGCTCGGCGTCGTCCTCGTCCTCGTCCTCGCGGCGATCCCCTATCTGGCGCTCGAGGCGGGCAAGCCGTTCTACGTCACGCTGGCCACCCGCATGGCGATCCTGGCTCTGGCTGCGGTGGGCCTCAACGTCGCGCTCGGCCTCGGCGGTCTGGTCTCGTTCGGCCATGCCGCCTTCTTCGGCGCAGGCGGCTATGTGGCCGGCATCCTCGCCGCCCATGCCTTCGCCGGCCAGCCGCTCGACTTCGGGCTGTTCTCCGTGCCCGGCACCAGGGCGATGCCGCTGGTCTGGCTCGCGGCAATCGCCGTCGGCGGGCTGCTGGCGGCCGGGATCGGCGCGATCTCCTTGCGCACCTCGGGCGTCTATTTCATCATGATCACGCTCGCCTTCGCGCAGATGACCTATTACTTCGCCGTCTCGTGGCCGGCCTATGGCGGCGAGGATGGGCTGTCGCTGACGCTGCGCAACGCCTTTCCCGGCGTCAACACCATGGTGCCGATCAACTTCTTCCTGATCGCCTGGGGCCTGCTCGTCGCCGTGCTCGTCCTGTTCGCGGCGCTGAAGAGCTCGCGCTTCGGCGCGGCGTTGCAGGCGGCGCGGCAGAACGAGGTCCGCGTCGCCACCGTCGGCATCGCCCCCTATCGCATTCGGCTCGCCGCCTTCGTCGTCTCGGGCATGATCACCGCGCTCGCCGGCGCGCTCTATGCCGATCTCAACCGCTTCGTCAGCCCGTCGATGCTGTCGTGGCACATGTCGGGCGAGCTGATCGTGCTGATCATCCTCGGCGGCGCCGGACGGCTGGCCGGCCCGGTCGCCGGCGCGATGCTCTACGTGCTGTTCGAGTTCGCGCTCGGCGGCCTGACCGAACGCTGGCAGTTCTTCCTCGGGCTCGCGCTGCTCGGCGTGGTGCTGTTCGCGCGCGGCGGCGTGGTCGGGCTTGTCGCCGGGAGGCCGCGGCATGACTGAGCCGGTCTTGTCGATCCACGGCCTGAACAAGAGTTTCGGCGCGCTGAAGGCGACCGAGGACGTCTCGCTCGATCTGAAGCGAGGCGAAATCCACGCGCTGATCGGCCCGAACGGCGCCGGCAAGTCGACGCTGATCCACCAGATCGCCGGCACGCTCGCGCCCGACAGCGGTACGGTGCGCTTTCTCGGGCGCGACATCACCGGGCTCGGCGTCGCCGAACGCGCGCGGCTGGGGCTCGGCCGCTCGTTCCAGGTGTCGTCGCTGGCGCCCGAATTCTCGGCCCTGCGCAACGTCATGCTGGCGGTGCAGGCGAAGGCGGGCTCGTCGTTCCGCTTCTTCAAGCCGGTGATGCGCGACGCCGCGCTGACCGGGCCGGCTTTTGCTGCGCTGGCGCGCGTCGGGCTCCAGGACCGCGCCCGCGTGCCGGCGGCCGAGCTTTCACATGGCGAGCGGCGGCAACTGGAGATCGCCATCGCGCTGGCGCTCGGCTCGAAGGCCTTCCTGCTCGACGAGCCGATGGCCGGGATGGGGCCGGACGGCTCGCGGACGCTGACCGCCTTCCTCGACGGCTTGCGGGCGGAAGCGCCGATCCTGCTGGTCGAGCACGACATGGACGCGGTGTTCGCGCTCGCCGACCGCGTCTCGGTGCTGGTCTATGGCCGCATCGTCGCCTCGGGCACGGTCGAGGAAATCCGCGCCGACGCGGAGGTGCGCCGCGCCTATCTCGGGGACGCGGCATGAGCCTTCTCAGCGTTTCCGGGCTCGAAACCTTCTACGGCGCCAGCCAGGCGCTGTTCGGCGTCGATCTCGACGTCGAGGAAGGCGAGGTCGTCGCGCTGATGGGCCGCAACGGCATGGGCAAGACGACGACGATCCGCTCCGTGCTCGGGCTGACGCCGGCGCGGGCCGGCTCGATCCGCTTCGCCGGCTTGGGGCTGCGTGGCCTGAAGCCGCACCGCGTCGCCCGGCTCGGCCTCGGGCTGGTGCCGGAGGGGCGGCGCTGCTTTCCGAACCTGACCGTCGGCGAGAACCTCGTCGCGGCGGCGCGGCCCGGCCGCTGGACGCTGGCCGAGATCGGGAAGCTGTTCCCCCGCCTTGCCGAGCGGCGCGGCCAGATGGCGCGGACGCTGTCGGGCGGCGAGCAGCAGATGCTGGCGATCGGCCGGGCGCTGATGACCAATCCCGGCCTCGTCATCCTCGACGAGGCGACGGAGGGGCTGGCCCCGGTGATCCGCGCCGACATCTGGGCGGTGATCCGCGCGCTCAAGGCGGAAGGCCAGTCGATCCTGATCGTCGACAAGACGCTCGCCGAGCTTCTGCCCGCGGCCGACCGCTGCTTCGTGCTGGAAAAGGGCCGCACCGTCTGGTCCGGCCGCCCGGGCGCGCTCACCGCCGAGCTCCAGGACCGCTATCTCGGCGTCTGACATGAAAAAGCCGGTCCCTCGGGACCGGCTTTTCGTTTTCCCCGGGGCCGCGGCCTACTTCGCCGCGGCGAGGCCGCGCTCGATGTCGGCGAGGATGTCGTCGACATGCTCGAGGCCGATGGACAGCCGCACATAGCCCGGCGACACGCCGGCCGCTTCCTGCTCCTCCGGCGTCAACTGCGAATGCGTGGTCGAGGCCGGGTGGATGGCGAGGCTCCTCGCATCGCCGATATTGGCGACGTGGTAGATGAGCTCCAGCGCATCGATGAACTTCTTGCCGGCGGCGAGCCCGCCCTTCAGCTCGAAGCCGAGCAGGCCGCCATAGGAACCGCCGAGATACTTGTCGGCGCGGGCGCGGTCGACGCCGCTCTGGAGCGACGGGTGGATGACCCGGGCGACCTCCGGCCGGGCGGAAAGCCAGGCCGCGACCTTGTCGGCGTTCTGCGAATGGCGCTCGATCCGCAGCGGCAGCGTCTCCAGCCCCTGGATGATCTGGAAGGCGTTGAACGGCGACAGCGCCGAGCCCAGGTCGCGCAGCAGGGTGACGCGGGCCTTGATGATGTAGGCGATGGGGCCGAGCGGCTTGACCGCCTCGCTCCAGACCGCGCCGTGATAGGACGGATCGGGCGTGTTCAGCGCCGGCTGGCGCGTCGCATGGGCCGACCAGTCGAAATTGCCGCCATCGACGATCATGCCGCCGATCGAGGTGCCATGGCCGGCGATGAACTTGGTGGTCGAGTAGATGATAACGGCCGCGCCGTGCTCGAACGGCTTCGCGATCAGGGGTGCTGCGGTGTTGTCGACGATCAGCGGAATGCCGAACTCACGGCCGATTGCCGCGATCTCGGCGATCGGCAGGACGGCGAGCTTCGGGTTGGGCAGCGTCTCGCCGTAATAGGCGCGGGTGCGCTCGTCGGTGGCGCGCCGGAAATTCTCCGGGTCCGCAGGATCGACGAAGCGGACTTCGATGCCCTGGTCCTTCAGCGTGTTGGCGAACAGGTTCCAGGTGCCGCCGTAAAGGTTGGTCGAGGAGACGATGTTGTCGCCGGCCCGGGCCAGGTTCTGCACCGACAGCGCCGAGGCGGCCTGACCGGAAGCGACGGCGAGCGCGCCGACGCCGCCCTCGAGCGCGGCGATGCGCTTCTCCAGCACGTCGAGGGTCGGGTTCATGATGCGGGTGTAGATGTTGCCGAATTCCTTCAGCGCGAACAGGTTGGCCGCATGGTCGGTGTCGTTGAACTGGTAGGACGTGGTCTGGTAGATCGGCACCGCGACGGAGCCGGTCGCGGGGTCTGCGCGCCAGCCGGCGTGAAGCGCCAGCGTCTCGGGGTGAAGCTGCCTGTCGGTCATCTCGTCTCATGCTCCCTATGGGGTTTGAATGCCTGCTTCGCCCCCGCCCCGCCCAGGCCGTCGATCATCGATCGCCAATCCCGCCAGGCATGTCGGCGAATGAATGTCCGGAAAGGTATCCGTCGTCTCCGCAGAGCGCGGATGCCGGCAGAACCATGCCGGTTTTGCCGTGCGGCGTAGAGCTATTCCATTCCAACTTCTGCGGCAATATCGGAATTATATTCCATTTGCGACAATCCCGCTTTCAAGGCCGCTTTCGGGCAGGCGGGCGCCCGGCCTCAGGCCGCGCGCGGGCCGGGATCGTCGTCGTCGGGGCCGGAATCGGGGCCGGAATTGGGGAAGGAATCGGCAAATGCCTGCCGCGCCGGCTTGGGGCGAAAGCTGACCACGGTCGCGCCGGCGGCGGCCCCGGCAGCAGGCGCGGCAGCAGGCGCGCGACGGCGGGTTTCGGCTTCCGGCTGCGACAGCACCCGCCCGACGACGAGTCGCTCGCTCGCGCCGTCGCCGCGATCGACCAGGACGGCGGCGCCTTCGGCAAGGCCGAGCAGTGCCAGCCCGCGCAGGGTATGGATCGAGACCGCGCCTTCGGCCGTTCCGGCCTCCTCGGCGAGGACATGCGGGCCGGCGGCCTTGCCGTCGACGCTGTAGGCCACCTTGCTGCCGAGGGTGACGACGTCGGCGGCGATGTCGTCGCTGAAGGCGATGGCGCTTTGGCGCAGCTTCTGCCCGAGAAGCTGCGCATAGGGGCCGTGCGGCCCGGCATAGGCGTCGAGCAACGCCTGGAGGATCGCGTGATCGCGTGTCGTCAGATGGAATCGAGGCTCCGTCGCCATGGCAAATCTCCCGTGGGAACGGGGGTCCGTTCCAACGCCAGTCCGTCTTGGTTCGATGGACATCCCCTGGCGCGGGACCACCCGGCCAGGGGTCAGGAGCCTGCGATCAGCGACCCGGCATGGTCGAGGAAACGGCGGCGCGGCGGCACGGCGTTCATTGTCCGGCTTGAGGCCCCGCTTCGGTTTCCGGCATCGCGACGGAGACGATGGTCAGCCGGTGCGAGCGGCCGTCATTGGCGATCCAGTCGATCGACTGGCCGGCCTTCAGCCCCAGCAGCGCGGTGCCGATCGGCGTCAGGATCGACACCTTGCCCTGCGAGATGTCGGCCTCGGCCGGATAGACCAGCGTGACGGTGCGGGCCTGGCCGTCATTGGTCTTGTATTCGACGGTCGCGCCCATCTGCACGGTGCCCTGGAGCGAGGCGCCCTTCTCGACGACGCGGGCGCGCTCGAGCTCTGTCAGCAGCTCGTCCGCCATCTCCGGCTTGCGGTCGAGCAGGCCGTTGGCGAGCTGGGTGAGGCGGGCATGGTCTGCCTTGTTGATGACGATGGCGGGTTTGCTCATGATCGGGTTCTCGGGTGTTTGTGGATCTGGCAGCGGGCGGCTTCCATGGCCCCCGCCGCTGTCTGCGGTCTCAGCGCGGCTTCGCGTATCGGAACGCGAAAGCCCGCGCGTCGCGAGCGCGTGCCTGTTTGGGAATCGGTTCCTGCTGGCGGTTGAAGCCCCGGTCTCGGGGCGAAACGTCCGAGCCGGGGCTATCCTCGCGGGGAGGCACCCATAAAAAGCGTAATCGTGGCTCGCGAACACATCATGTGAACAGCATGGCCAAATGGCGGGGATTGTCAAGGAGAACAGGGGGCAGGCCAGGGAAGCCGTCGCGGCCTGCGGAGCCGGTTTGTTGCGTTTCGCCCTCGACATGCGTGCTCCCCTCCCCTATTTGCGGGGGGCGGAGCCGCGCGGCCGCGGCCGTCATCGTGCGCTTCACGCCGGGTCCATGCGCCCCGGCCCCCAGAGGGCGGCCCCCGAGCCGCTATCGCAGGGAGTAACGACCATGTGGCCCGACCGGCGGATACAGGACCTTTTCGGCATCGAGCACCCGATCGTCCAGGCCCCGATGGCCGGGCCGGTGTTCTCCGACATGGTGATCGCGGTTTGCGAGGCCGGCGGCCTCGGCTCGCTGCCTTGCGCGCTGATGGACGAGGCGCGCATCCGCGCCGAGCTCGGCATCGTCCGCCAGCGCACCGACCGGCCGTTCAACCTCAACTTCTTCAGCCACACCCCGCCCGCCTTCGACCCCGCGCGCGAGGCGCGCTGGCGCGACAGGCTCAGGCCCTATTATCTCGAGCTCGGCCTCGACCCGGACATGGACGCGCCCGCCTCCAACCGCACGCCGTTCGACGCCTCGCTTTGCGCGCTGGTCGAGGAACTGCGGCCGGCGGTGGCGAGCTTCCATTTCGGCCTGCCGGAACCGGCGCTTCTCGACCGGGTCAAGGCGACGGGCGCGAAGATCGTCTCCTCGGCGACGACGGTGGCCGAGGCGGTGTGGCTGGAAGACCATGGCTGCGACGCGATCATCGCGCAGGGCGCGGAGGCCGGCGGCCATCGCGGCAACTTCCTGACCCATGACATGGCGACCCAGATCGGCACCTTCGCGCTGGTGCCGCAGGTGGTCGACGCGGTCGGCGTGCCGGTGATCGCGGCCGGCGGCGTCACCGATGCGCGCGGCATCGCCGCCGCCTTCGCGCTGGGCGCCGCCGGCGTGCAGGTCGGCACCGCCTATCTCTACACGCCCGAGGCGCGGATCGCGGCGCTGCACCGCGAGGCGCTGCGCGGCGCGCGCGCGGGCGAGACCGCGCTGACCAACGTCTTCACCGGCCGGCCGGCGCGCGGCATCGTCAACCGCATCATGCGCGAGGCCGGCCCGCTCAGCGACGACGCGCCGGCCTTTCCGCTGGCCGGCGGCGCGCTGGCGCCGTTGCGCGCGGCGAGCGAGAAGGAAGGCTTGAGCGATTTCATGTCGCTGTGGGCCGGCCAGGCCGCGCGGCTTTCCCGCGAGATGGGTGCGGCCGAGCTGACTCGCCGGCTGGCCGAGGAAGCCCTGTCACGAATTGGTCGCCAGACCGTCACGAAAGCATAGATCCAGGCGGGATACACAACCGCGGGAAGCTCCGGCAGGGGCGGCTCGCGGGCCAGCGTCCTTTTGCCCTTCACCCAACGAGCAGGACCGATGATCCAGACCCCCTACTACCTGATCGACAAGGCCAGGCTTCAGCGCAACATGGAAACGATAGCCCGCATGCGCGCGCAATCGGGCGCAAAGGCGCTCCTGGCGCTGAAGTGCTTCGCGACCTGGTCGGTGTTCGACCTGATGCGCGACTATATGGACGGCACCACCTCGTCCTCGCTCTACGAGGTGCGGCTTGGCCGCGAGAAGTTCGGCGGCGAGACCCACGCCTATTCCGTCGCCTGGGCCGACCACGAGATCGACGAGGCGATCTCCCATGCCGACAAGGTCATCTTCAACACGGTAAGCCAGCTCGAACGCTTCGCCGACCGGGCGGAGGGCATCGGCCGGGGGCTGCGGCTCAATCCCGGCATCTCGTCGTCCTCGTTCGACCTCGCCGACCCGGCGCGGCCGTTCAGCCGGCTGGGCGAATGGGACGCCGCGCGCGTCGAGCCGGTGCTCGACCGCGTCGGCGGCTTCATGATCCACAACAATTGCGAGAACGACGATTTCGCGCTGTTCTCGCGCATGCTCGACGTCATCGAGCAGAAATTCGGGCCGCTGCTGTCGCGGGTCGAGTGGGTCAGCCTCGGCGGCGGCATCCACTTCACCGGCGAAGGCTATCCGCTCGACGCCTTCTGCGACCGGCTGAAGCGGTTTTCCGACCGCTTCGGGGTGCAAGTCTATCTCGAGCCCGGCGAGGCGGCGATCACCAAGAGCACGACGCTTGAAGTGACCGTGCTCGACACGCTCTACAACGGCAGGCACCTCGCCATCGTCGATTCTTCGATCGAGGCGCACATGCTCGACCTGCTGATCTACCGCGAGAGCGCCAAGGTCGCGCCGAACGAAGGCGCGCACGAGTTCATGGTCTGCGGCAAGTCGTGCCTTGCCGGCGACGTGTTCGGCACCTTCCGCTTCCCCGAAGCGCTGAAGGCCGGCGACCGCGTCTCGATCCAGGACGCGGCCGGCTACACCATGGTCAAGAAGAACTGGTTCAACGGCGTCCAGATGCCGTCGATCGCCATCCGCGAGCCGGACGGCTCGGTCAGGACGGTCCGCGAGTTCAGCTATGCGGACTACGCGGCAAGCCTCTCCTGAGGCTGCCATTCCACCCGAAACTGAAAGGAGGCTCCGTGCCGACATGAAAAAGAACATCCTCATCATCGGCGCCGGCGGCGTGGCGCAGGTCGTCGCGCACAAATGCGCACAGAACAACGACGTGCTCGGCGACATCCATATCGCCTCGCGCACGATTGCGAAGTGCGAGGCCATCGTCGCCTCCGTGCGCGAGAAGGGCGCGCTGAAGACGAACGGCCGGCTGGAGGCCCATGCGCTCGATGCGATGGATGTGGCGGCGACCACGGCGCTGATCGAAAGGACCGGCGCCCGGATCGTCGTCAATGTCGGCTCGGCCTTCCTCAACATGTCGGTCATGTCGGCCTGCGTCGCCACCGGCGCGGCCTATATCGACACCGCGATCCACGAGGACCCGGCAAAGGTCTGCGAGACGCCGCCTTGGTACGCCAATTACGAGTGGAAGCGGCGCGAGGAAGTCGAGAAGGCCGGCGTCACCGCCATCCTCGGCGCGGGCTTCGACCCCGGCGTGGTCAACGCCTATGCCAAGCTCGCTTACGACGACTATTTCGACCGCATCGAATCCATCGACATCATCGACATCAACGCCGGCAGCCACGGCCGCTGGTTCGCGACAAATTTCGACCCCGAGATCAATTTCCGCGAGTTCACCGGCCAGGTCTGGTCGTGGCAGGACGGCAAGTGGACGTCGAACAGGATGTTCGAGGTCGGCCGGGAATGGGACCTGCCCGTCGTCGGCCGGCAGAAGGCGTACATGACCGGCCATGACGAGGTGCATTCGCTGTCGCAGATCCTGAAGGTGCCGAACGTGCGCTTCTGGATGGGCTTCGGCGACCACTACATCAACGTCTTCACGGTGCTGAACAATCTCGGCCTGCTGTCGGAAAAGCCGGTCACGACGGCCGAGGGGCTGGAGGTGGTGCCGCTCAAGGTGGTCAAGGCGGTGCTGCCCGATCCGGGCTCGCTCGCGCCCGCCTACACCGGCAAGACCTGCATCGGCGACCTGGTCAGGGGCGTCAAGGACGGCAGGGAACGCGAGGTGTTCATCTACAACGTCGCCGACCACCGCGAAGCCTATGAGGAAGTCGGCAGCCAGGGCATCTCCTACACCGCCGGCGTGCCGGCCGTGGCAGCGGCGATGCTGGTGGCGACCGGCGAATGGGATGTCGGGAAGATGGCCAATATCGAGGAGCTGCCGCCGCGCCCGTTCCTCGGCCTGTTGAACCGCATCGGCCTGCCGACGCGGATCAGGGAAGGCGACGACGACAAGGCGCTGACCTTCGCCTGAGGCATCGCCGTCCAAATGAAGACACCCCCGCCATTCGCATGGCGGGGGTGTCTTCGCATAGAGCAATTCCAGGAAAAGTGCGAAGCGGTTTTCCGTTCGGAATTGCGTCAGAATAAAGGGGTGGACCGTTTCCGCGTTTCCGTGGAAACGGTCTAGCCGGCGCGGACTGCCTCAGCTCGTGAAGAAGCTCTGCGTGCCGTGGGCCTCGATGGCCTCGGCGAGGCGGCCGAGCGCGTGGACATAGGCGGCGGTGCGCACGGAGACGCCCTTGTCCTTGGCCACGTTCCAGATCGCGCGGCCCTCGCGCTCCATGATCGCCTGGAGCCGTTCGTGGATTTCCTGCTCGGTCCAGTAGTAGCCCTGCTTGTTCTGCACCCACTCGAAATAGGAGACGGTGACGCCGCCGGCATTGGCGAGGATGTCGGGCAGGAC
>JBDHTD010000052.1:0-13755 GCA_039808485.1 Aquamicrobium sp.
CCTCCGACATCGGCGCGGCCAACACCGTCTCCTACGAGCGGATCGCCGAGGCGCGCATCTCCTATGGCGGGCGCGGCCGGCTGACCGAGGTGCAGCAGCCGGGCTGGGGCCACCAGATCGTCGACAACATCCTGCCGTTCTGACCGGATCCCGCTGCCATGGCCATCGTCGACGACACCCCCCCGCCCGAAACCACCGGCCCCTCGCTGATGGTCCAGGTCGCGGCGCTGGTCGGGCTGACGGTCGTCGCCGTCGCCATCGGCTGGCTCGCCGGCCTCTATCTGTCAGGGCAGCAGCCCGACGCCCGCCCCGGCTCCCACGGGGAAGCCGAAGCCGGCAAGGCCGTCAAGGCGAGCGAAACCAGGCTCGCCGAGGTCGGCGAGAAGCTCGGCGTCGTCTATCTCGAGCCCGTCACCACCAACCTCGCCGGCCCGGCCGAGACCTGGGTCCGGCTCGAACTGGCGCTCGTCTTCGCCGACAAGCCCGACCTCGTGGTCGCCCAGACGGTGCAGCAGGACATCCTCGCCTATCTTAGGACGGTGAAATTCCATCAGGTCGAGGGGCCGAGCGGCTTCCAGCACCTCAAATCCGACATCGAGGAACGCGCCGCCATCCGCAGCGAAGGCAAGGTCAGAAGCGTCCTCATCCGCACGCTGCTGTTCGAATGACGCGCCTGCGCCGCCTGTCCGCCGCCTGTTGCTTCCTGCTGGCCGCCGGCGCCCTGCCGGCCGCCGCGCAGGGGATCGACCTCGGCGGCATCGCCGGCCAGTTGCAGGGTCAGACGGTCGGCACCATCGTCCAGCTCTTCGGGTTGCTGACGGTCTTGTCGCTGGCGCCCGGCATCCTGATCATGGTGACGAGCTTCACCCGCTTCATCATCGTGTTCTCGATCCTGCGCTCCGGCCTCGGCCTGCCGTCGACGCCGGCGAACCTGATCCTGATCAGCCTGTCGCTGTTCATGACCTTCTACGTCATGGGGCCGACCTTCGACCGCGCCTGGAACGAGGGCATGCAGCCGCTGGTCGCCAACCAGATCACCGAGACGGAAGCCTTCGAGCGCATCTCCGACCCGTTCCGCGACTTCATGGTCGCCAATGTCCGCGACAAGGATTTCGACCTGTTCGCCGATCTCGCGCGCGAGCGCGGCCAGGCCGACGTGCAGGCCGCGGAAGCCGACTTCCGCATCCTCGTCCCGGCCTTCATGATCTCGGAGATCCGGCGCGGCTTCGAGATCGGCTTCCTGATCGTGCTGCCCTTCCTGGTCATCGACCTGATCGTCGCCACCATCACCATGTCGATGGGCATGATGATGCTGCCGCCGGTCGTCGTGTCGCTGCCGTTCAAGATCCTGTTCTTCGTGCTGATCGACGGCTGGAACCTGCTCGTCGGCTCGCTGGTGCGCTCCTTCGCCTGAAGCGCGACGGATGTTCAACATCCGTTAACCATATGATTTTCCACTAAATTAACCACGCTCCTTATCCGTTCCGCAGGCTTTGCGGCCTAGATTGGCGTCGAGGGGCAGATCGGGGATTGGGGACTTCCAGCCGATCGGGCATGACGCCGCGCCGCCTTCGCCGGAGCCATCCGGCATGCTGTTCGAGTATCGAGTTACAAGGCGTATCCACATGTCCAGCCTGAACACCAACGCGTCGGCGATGACCGCGCTCCAGACCCTGTCGCAGACCAACAAGAACCTCGGCACCACCCAGGGCCGCATCGCCACCGGCATGCGCGTCGCCGAGGCGTCCGACAACGCCGCCTACTGGTCGATCGCCACCACCATGCGCTCCGACAACAAGGCCAACTCCGTGCTCCAGGACGGCCTCGGCCTCGGCGCCGGCAAGGTCGACGTCGCCTACACCGCCATCAACAAGGCGATCGAGGTCGTCGACCAGATCAAGGAGAAGGTGCTGGCCGCCAAGACCGCCGGCACCGAGGATCGCAAGAAGATCCAGGCCGAGATCGACACCTATGTCTCCCAGCTCAAGGACAACATCAAGGGCGCCAACTACGCCGGCTCCAACCTGCTGGAGACCAACTCCAGCTCGACGACCGACACCAAGCTGACGGTCCTGACCTCCTACAATCGCGACTCCAGCGGCATCGTCACCACCGGCACGGTCGAGGTGCTCTACACCAAGACCCGCCTGATCGATACGAACGCCACGAAAGCCGGCATTCTCGACGGCACCAACGCCACCTCCGGCATCGCGCTGACGGCCATCAACGTCGATACCCTCGCCAGCGTCCTCGGCGCGGACGACAATGCGAAGTTCAACAATCTCCTGACCCATGTCGAGAAGGCGCTCGGCGATCTGGCCACCGGCGCGGCCGAGCTCGGCGCGGCCAAGGCGCGCATCGACATGCAGAAGGACTTCGTGTCGAGCCTTTCGGACGCCATCGACCGCGGCGTCGGCCAGCTCGTCGATGCCGACATGGAAAAGGAATCGGCGCGCCTGTCGGCGTTGCAGGTCCAGCAGCAGCTCGGCATCCAGTCGCTGTCGATCGCCAACTCCAACGCGCAGAACATCCTGTCGCTGTTCCGCTAAGGCGGCTGGCATCGGGGGGCGGGCAACCCTCCCCTTTACAGGTTGAAACGACGAGGCCGCGCTCTCACGAGCGCGGCCCCGTTTTATGGGGAGCTCCCTTTCCTGCGCTGCCATCCTCGGCTCCACGCCGAAGTCCAGGATTCGTTAACCATATGATTTTCCGCTAAATTAACCACGCTCCTTATCCGTTCCGCAGGCTTTGCGGCCTAGATTGGCATCGAGGGGCAGATCGGGGATTGGGGACTTCCAGCCGATCGGGCATGACGCCACGCCGCCTTCGCCGGAGCCATCCGGCATGCTGTTCGAGTATCGAGTTACAAGGCGTATCCACATGTCCAGCCTGAACACCAACGCGTCGGCGATGACCGCGCTCCAGACCCTGTCGCAGACCAACAAGAACCTCGGCACCACCCAGGGCCGCATCGCCACCGGCATGCGCGTCGCCGAGGCGTCCGACAACGCCGCCTACTGGTCGATCGCCACCACCATGCGCTCCGACAACAAGGCCAACTCCGTGCTCCAGGACGGCCTCGGCCTCGGCGCCGGCAAGGTCGACGTCGCCTACACCGCCATCAACAAGGCGATCGAGGTCGTCGACCAGATCAAGGAGAAGGTGCTGGCCGCCAAGACCGCCGGCACCGAGGATCGCAAGAAGATCCAGGCCGAGATCGACACCTATGTCGCCCAGCTCAAGGACAACATCAAGGGCGCCAACTACGCCGGCTCCAACCTGCTGGAGACCGACTCCGACACCACTGCCGCGCCGAACCAGAAGCTGACGGTGCTGACCTCCTACAACCGCAGCTCCGCCGGCGCCGTCACCACCGGCACGGTCGAGGTCAAGTATGAGAATATTCGCCTGATCGACGTGCAGACCGGCAGCGACGCGGAAGGCATCCTCGACAGCGACGGCACCAACGGCCATACGCGCGTCTCCGGCATCTCGATCCTCGATATCGACATCACCGACACCGGTATCGCTGGTGTCGACGACTACGCAACCGATGGCGAAGCTGCGTCGTTTGACAAGGTGTTGACCGACATCGAAGATGCCCTGTCGGCGCTGGCCACCGGCGCGGCCGAGCTCGGCGCGGCCAAGGCGCGCATCGACATGCAGAAGGACTTCGTGTCGAGCCTTTCGGACGCCATCGACCGCGGCGTCGGCCAGCTCGTCGATGCCGACATGGAAAAGGAATCGGCGCGCCTGTCGGCGTTGCAGGTCCAGCAGCAGCTCGGCATCCAGTCGCTGTCGATCGCCAACTCCAACGCGCAGAACATCCTGTCGCTGTTCCGCTAAGGCGGCTGGCATCGAGGACGGGCAACCGCCCCCTTTACAGGCTAACCGACGAGGCCGCGCTCTCACGAGCGCGGCCTTTTTCGTCCGTCGCCGGAAAAACGCGGAAAAACCGCCATATACCGTTCATTAACCATGTTCCTTGGCGCTTCCCTAACCATTCCTGTTCATAAATAGCCTCGACAGAACGAGACGTTTTCTCGTTCCGGCGGCATGAAGCCTCGCCCGATCTGCCGGTGAAAATCCGGCATGTTGTTGAGTACGATGTAAGGCGTAAATCATGTCGAGCTTGAACACCAACGCCGCCGCGATGACGGCGCTGCAAACCCTGTCGCAGACCAACAAGAACCTCTCCATCATCCAGAACCGCATCGCCACCGGGTTCCGCGTTTCGGAAGCCGCCGACAATGCCGCCTACTGGTCGATCGCCACCACCATGCGCTCCGACAACAAGGCCAACTCCGTGCTCCAGGACGGCCTCGGCCTCGGCGCCGGCAAGGTCGACGTCGCCTACACCGCCATCAACAAGGCGCTGGAGATCGTCGACGAGATCAAGGAAAAGGTGCTGGCGGCCAAGACCGCCGGCGCCGAGGACCGCAAGAAGATCCAGAGCGAGATCGACACCTATATCGCCCAGCTCAAGGACAATATCGGCGGCGCCAGCTATGCCGGCTCGAACCTGCTCCAGACGGATTCGAACGTCGCCGGCGGCAAGCTGACGATCCTGTCCTCCTACAACCGCAGCTCCACCGGCGTGGTCTCCACCGGCAGCGTCGAGGTCGCGTTCGACAAGATCCGGCTCATCGACACCCACACCACGAAGGCCGGCATCCTCGACGGCGCCAACGGCACCTCCACCATCGCGCTGACGGCGATAAACGTCTCGACCCTCGCCGGCGTCGCCGGCGCGGACGAGGAGGCGAAGTTCAACAATCTCCTGACCCATGTCGAGAAGGCGCTCGGCGATCTGGCCACCGGCGCGGCCGAGCTCGGCGCCGCCAAGAAGCGCATCGACATGCAGAAGGACTTCGTGTCCAGCTTGCAGGACGCCATCGACCGCGGCGTCGGTCAGCTCGTCGACGCCGACATGGAAAAGGAATCGGCGCGCCTGTCGGCGCTCCAGGTCCAGCAGCAGCTCGGCATCCAGGCGCTGTCGATCGCCAACTCCAACAGCCAGAACATCCTGTCGCTGTTCCGCAACTAGCCGGAACCGCCACAAGGCCGCGACACTGAAGGCCGCGCCCCGCGAGGGGCGCGGCTTCCGCCGTTGGCGCGCGGGCGGGGAGAAAGGGGCGCTTTAACCGCCGGTTAACCATGAATCTATACCCATGATTAACCCTTGAGGTTACGTCAGCCAATCGGAAGAGGCGCACCCGTGTCGAGCATCAACACCAATCCGTCCGCGATGACCGCCCTTCAGGCGCTGGCCGCCACCAACCGCAACCTCGCCGTGGTGCAGCAGCGGATTTCGACCGGCTACCGCGTCGCCGAGGCCAAGGACAACGCCGCCTACTGGTCCATCGCCACGACGATGCGCTCCGACAACAAGGTTCTGTCGACGGTCCAGGACACGCTCGGCCTCGGCGCCAGCCGCGTCGACACCGCCTATACGGCGGTGGACTCGATCATCGACATCGTCGACGAGATCAAGCAGAAGGTGCTGGCCGCCATCGGCGCCAGCGAGGGCGACAAGATCAAGATCCAGGCCGAGATCGACGGTTTCCAGGACCTCGTGAGCTCCGTCGCCCAGGCCGCGACCTTCTCCGGCCAGAACTGGCTCTCCGTCGATTCCAGCATCGCCAACGGCCACCCCGCCGCCGGCAACCACAAGAAGACCGAGATCGTCGCCTCGTTCACCCGCACCAATTCGGGCGCGATCGTCCTCGGCAAGATCAATGTCGACATCAACAGCATCAAGCTCTACGACGCCGCCGCCACCACCAACGAGACCAAGGGCGTGCTCGAGGGCCTTCGCCTCGGCACGACGGGCGCGCGCGCCAACGGCGCCGTCATCCCCACCGCCGGCGCCGCGATCGCCGCGACCGACGGCTATTCCGTGTCGACGCTGAATATCGTCGGCTACAGCGACGAGCAACTGAAGCAGATGCTGACCGTGGTCGACCAGACGCTGGCCGACCTCGCCGACGTCGCCACCTTCATCGGCGCGACCAAGAAGCGTATCGACATGCAGAAGGATTTCGCCTCCAACCTCATGGACTCGATCGACCGCGGCGTCGGCCAGCTCGTCGACGCCGACATGGAGGAGGAATCCACCCGCCTCCAGGCGCTCCAGGTCCAGCAGCAGCTCGGAATCCAGGCGCTGTCCATCGCCAATTCCAGCAGCCAGAACATCCTGACGCTGTTCCGCGGCGGATAACCCCGCCAGGCCGTGACGGAACGGGCCATTTTCGCGCAAGCTTCACCGCCTATGCTCGGGAGTCTGTAGACCCGGAGCATGAAGCTTTGCCTGAACAGATCAAGTCCATCCTCGACAATCTCCGCAGCCTCGGCCCCAAGCGTCTCGCCATGATGGGCGGCGCGGGGGCGATCGTCGTCGCCGTCATCCTGACCGCGTCGATCTGGCTGAACCGGCCGGCCTTCGAGACCCTTTATGTCGGCCTCGACCGCAGCGACGTCGGCCAGATCGGCATGGTGCTGTCCGAATCCGGCATCCGCTACGACGTATCGAGCGACGGCACCGCCGTGATGGTGCCGACGGGCCGCACCGGCCAGGCGCGGATGCTGCTCGCCGAGCGCGGGCTGCCGACGTCGAGCAACGCCGGCTACGAACTGTTCGACAATGTCGGCTCCTTCGGCCTGACCTCCTTCATGCAGGAAGTGACGCGCGTGCGCGCGCTGGAGGGCGAGATCGCCCGCACCATCCAGTCCATCGCCGGCATCAAGTCGGCGCGCGTGCACATCGTCATGCCCGAGCGCGCCTCGTTCCGGCGCGAGGAGCAGGCGCCGACCGCCTCGGTCGTGGTCCGCGCCGGCGGCGGCGACGCCATCAAGGCTGCGCTCGCCATCCGCCACCTCGTCTCGGCCGCCGTGCCGCGCCTGACCCCGGACAAGGTGACGGTGCTGGACGCCTCGGGCGACCTGCTCGCCGCCGGCGACGACCCCAACAACAACAGCGCCACGCGCTCCATCACCATCGAGCGCACCGTCGAGAGCCAGATCGAGGACAATATCCGCCGCGCGCTGGCGCCCTATCTCGGCCACGAGAACTTCCGCACCAGCGTCAAGGCCGAGGTCAACACCGACATGCGCCAGATCGAGGAGACGATCTTCGATCCGGAATCGCGCGTCGAGCGCTCGGTCCAGATCGTGCGCGCCAACGACCAGGCCAACCAGCGCCAGGCGGCGCCGCCGGCCACCGTGCAGCAGAACCTGCCCGACGAGCAGCTCGGCGCCGGCGAAGGTCCGGCCTCGTCCGAACAGCGCGAGCGCCGCGAGGAAACCACCAACTACGAGATGAACTCGAAGCGCATCGCCACCGTTTCCAACGGCTATTCGGTGTCGCGCCTGTCGATCGCCGTGGTCGTCAACCGCGAGCGCCTGGTCGCCGTTCTCGGCGCGGAGGCCACGCCCGAGCACATCGCCGGGCGCATCGCCGAGATCGAGAAGCTGGTCGCCTCGGCCGCCGGCCTCGACGCCGCCCGCGGCGACGCCATCAACGTCTCGTCGGTCGAGTTCATCGACGGCATCGTCGGCACCGAGATCGCCGAACCCGGCTTCCTCGAGGCCGCCGGCCGCCATGCCGGCACCATGATCAACGCGCTCGCCTTCGTCGTCGTCGTGTTCCTGATCTCCTGGTTCGGCCTCAAGCCGCTGGTCGCCGCCGTCACCGGCAAGAAGGAGGACGACGGCGACATGAACTTCGGCGATCTCCAGCTTTCGCTGCCCAACCCGCTGGACTCGCTCCAGCTTCCCGACCCGCTCGCGGCCGGGGCCGATGCGATGTCGCCCTTCGGCGGCCCCTTCCCCGACCACATGGCCGACGACATCCGCTTCAAGATCAAGCCCGCGCCGCAGGACAGGCTGGCCCAGATGGTCGACCTGAACGAGGAGCGCTCGGCGATGATCCTGCGCAAATGGGCCAAGCCCGACACACATGAGGTCGCCGCGTGATGGCCAGACTGTCGCTGGCGGATGCGCTCAAGGACTTTGGAGCCAGGGACTTCGGAACCAGGGATTTCGGGGCCAGGGACTTCGGGGCGGGATCTTCCCGCCCCGCAGAGCCGTTTGCCGTCGACGCGATGGCCTATTCCGAGCGGCCGATGGACTTTCCCGATTTTCCGCCGATGGCGATGCCGGACCCGGTCGATGTCGACGCGCTCGTGGCCGAGGCCGTGGCGCGGGCGGAAGAGGCGTTGGGCGAGCGCCTGGCGCAGGAGCACGGCGAGGCGCTCCATGCCGAGAAGCAGCGGCATGCCGAGGAGATCGCCGAGTTGCAGCAGCGCTTCGCCGCCGAAGCCACCGACAAGATCAGCGCCGGCCTGGCGGAAATGGAGCATCGCCTGATCGAGTCGACCGGCGCGGTCACGGCCCGCATCCTCGGCGCGGTCCTGGCCGACGACCTGCGCGACAGGTCGGTCGGCAGGCTGGCCGATCTCATCCGCGAGGCGCTGCGCGACGACGAGGCGGTGCGCGTGCGCGTGCACGGCAACGTGCCCTTGTTCGAGATGCTGAAGGACAGGCTGCCGGAATGCGCCGGCCAGTTCGACTTTTTCGAAAGCCCCGACCTCGACCTTTCCGTCGCCGTCGACGAAAGCATCTATGAGACGCGCCTTGCCGAATGGTCGGCCGCCCTTGCGGAGATACTGGCATGAGCACCTTCGACGCCGAGGAGGGCAAGCGCGAGATCATCATCGTCAAGCGCCACAGCGGCGACCACGAGGAAGGCCACCACGGCGGCGTCTGGAAGATCGCCTTCGCCGACTTCATGACCGCGCTGATGTGCTTCTTTCTCGTCATGTGGCTGGTCAACGCCACCAACGAGCAGACCAAGGCCGCCATCGCCAGCTATTTCAACCCGATGACGCTGGTCGACAGCGCCCCCAGCCAGAAGGGCCTCGACGATCCCGGCGAGGAGCAGCCGCCCGAGCCGTCGCCGAGCGACACTTCGCGCAACGCGCCTGAGCCGGAACAGGCTGCCGGCCGGCACGTCAACTCCCTCGACACCGAGGAGACCGAGAAGACCTCGGACCAGCACCTGTTTTCCGACCCTTACGCCGTGCTGGCGGAGATCGCCGCCCAGACGGCGACGCTCCAGAACGTCTCCGACAAGGGCGACGGCGGCGCGCAGACCTCGGGCCCGGCGACCGGCGCGCAGGGCGGCGAATCCTACCGCGATCCCTTCGCCCCGGATTTCTGGTCGAAGGAGATCGCCAAGGGCGAGGACGACGCCGAGCTCGACGTGTTCCGCAAGGGACGGAACGGCGCGTCCGAACAGGAGCGTGAGCCGGAGGAAGTCGCCGCGGAAGCCGCCGATGGGGCATCGGCGCAGGCGACCGAAGGAAAAGGCGGCGAAGGCGCGGCCGAGGCGCGGGCGCAAGCGCAGGATGCCGAGCTCGACCGCGCCATGCAGATGGCGGCGCAGGTGCGCAGCGGCATCGCCGAGGCGTTCGGCCGCGATTCCGACCTCAATCGCGCCGTCTCGGTGACGGTCGAGGCCGGCGGCATCCTGATTTCCATCACCGACGAACTGAATTTCGGCATGTTCGAGGTCGGGTCGGCCGTGCCGAAGGGCGAGCTCGTCCTGGCCATGGAGAAGATCGCCCATACGCTGAACGAACAGAAGGGCCGGATCAGGATCAACGGCCACACCGACGCCCGGCCGTTCCGCAACGCCAGTTACGACAACTGGCGCCTTTCGACCGCACGCGCCCATTCGGCCTATTACATGCTGATCCGGGCCGGTCTCGACGAGACCCGCATCCGGGAGGTCGCCGGCTTCGCCGACCGCAAGCTGAAGGTGGCCGACGATCCCTTCGCCAGCACCAACCGCCGCATCGAGATCTTTCTTGAGACGGCGGGGGAGACGGAGGGATGAAACCCCGCCGCCGCATCGTCGTCTGCGGGTTGGCGCTGGCCGCCGCCACTCCCTTGGCCGCTCGCGCCGAAACGGCGGGGTCGGCCGAAGGGCGGTTGCAGCCCTACCAGATGGTGCGCTCGCTGGAACTGGTGCAGGACCGGATCGCCGGAGGCGACCACGCCGCGCTGCCGATGCAGAAGAAGCTGCTCGAGCTGATCGACGCGCGCTTCCGCGCCGCCGACGCGAGTGAATTCGCCGAACGGCGCAATTTCGACGCGCTGATGATCTACGCCATGAGCGGCGGCAACCCCACGACCGTCGAGGCGAGCCTCGGCGGGCTCGCGCTCGACGACGCCGACAGCGCCGCCACCGGCGGGGTGCTGAGCTATCTCGGCGGCGACGTCGCCAGGGCGCGCGGCGCGATGGAGAAGGTTGATCCGGCCGCCCACACGCAGGAGGTGGCGGCGTTCCTGGCGCTGGTCAAGGGTTCGGTCGTGGCCGGCGACGACGCCAGGGCCGGCCTCGTCATGCTCGACAGGGCGAGGTTGCTCGCCCCCGGAACGCTGGTCGAGGAGGCGGCGCTGCGGCGCACGCTCCTGCTGGCGGTCACCGAAGCCGACGCCGACCGCTTCATGCGCACCTCGGAGCAATATGCCAGACGGTTCCTGCGCTCGCCCTACGCGGCGCAGTTCGCCGAGACCTTCGTTTCCGGCATCGTCGCCCTGCGCAAGGATCTCGACCTTTCCCGGCTCGAGCAGGCGATCGCCTGGATGACGCAGGAGCAGGCCCGCACCGTCTACCTGCGCCTGGCGCGCCGCGCCGCCATCGACGGCGACGCCGAGCTTCTCGCCTTCGCCTCCGCGCGCGCCACCGGCGACGCGGCGGCTGAGCCCGACGAGCAGCGTGACGCCCGCGGCGAGCTTTACGCCAGCATATCGTCGGTCACCTCGGACACGGTCGAAGAGGTGCTGAACCGGCTGATCGAGCTGGACGCGTCCCAGCTTTCGGCAGGCGACCGCGCGCTGCTCGAGGCCGCGCGCACCGTGGCGACGGAGGTGATCGCGCCCGTCGACACGCGCGGCCCGGCGTGGTCCGCGCCGGCCGCCGCCCCACCGGCCGCCGCCGTCGCCGGAGCGGAACCGCACATCGAGGACCCCGTCGTCATTTCGGCCCGCGCAAGGCTGCAAGAGATCGACAAGATGCTAGAGGAGAGCAAACCGTGACGATGGACGTTGCCATGGGTCTGGTTTCCGCCGTTTCCGCGCGCGGCAACGACCGCGGCGGCAAGTCCGGGGCCGACGCCGGCGCCTTCGACCGCGCCCTGTCGGAAAAGCCGGCCAAGCGCGCGCCCCAGAACCGGCAGCCCGGCGAGCCCGCCGCCGAACCGCGCTGGAAGCTTGCCGCGACGGGCGGCAAATCTGCGCCGACCCGGCAGGAGCCGGAAGCCGACGCGACCTATGACAGCTTCCGGGAACTGCTCCTGCCGCTCGCGGCGGCCGGACCCGCCGACGATATCGGCGAAAGCGTCCTTGAAGCGAACCTTCCGGAGGACGGCGCGGCGCATCCCGCCGAGCGCCTCCTGACTGGCGATGCCGCGCCGCAGGCACCGGCCGCGGCCGCGGTGCAGTCGCCCGCGAGCGAAGGCACCCGTGACGCGACGCCCGACATGATGCCGGACGCTGGCGACAGGCGTCCGGCGCGCGGCCAGACCGACGCCGTTTCCGCTTCGCCGCGTCGCGCGACGGTCCAGGCATCCGCTTCTACCGGCAGCCCGACCATTGGCCCGGCCGTTGGCCCCGCCGGCAATCGAGCGGCCCGGCCAACGATCGCGCCGGCGGCAGGCCCGAATGCAGGCCTGGCTGCCGACGATGGCAACCCCCCTGCGGCAGCGGTACGCGCGCAGACCGCCGCGCAGGTCTCCGCCGCGCCCAGGCAAGACATGCAGGACCGGCCGGCGGTCGAAGGTCCCCGGCAAGCCGAGGGCCGGACCGGCAGGCCGGCAACGCCCGCCGCGCCGCAGGTCGGGGCGGCGGTTTCCGCCCCGACCGATGCGGGCGGCGGCGCGCAGGCCAGTTCCGACCAGGGCATGCCGGAGGACGTCCTGCGCCAGCTCGAAGCCGTTCGGACGGCAGGCCGGGCCGGCGCGGCATCTGCCCCGCCGCGCGCCGAGGCCGCGACCCCCCCGCCGGCCGGGGCCGACAAGCCGCAGCCGGTCGTCAGCGTGCTCGGCTTCTCGACCTCGTCCGCCCCCGTCGTTCCGGCCAATATCGTTCCGGCTAACCTCGCCTCGCAGCTCTCGGCAACCGGCGCCGGCGTCGTCGCCGCCATCGAGGCGGAGCCGACCTGGCGCGCGGCCGCCGCCGAGGCCGCTCCCCAGCGCGGCCAGACGGCCGGCGTCGTCTCGTCGCTGCGCATCCAGCTCAATCCGGCCGAGCTCGGAATGGTGACCGCGCGGCTGGTCGCCACCGGATCGCAACTTGAAATTGAGATCAGGGTCGAATCCAACGATGCGCGCCAGAAGCTCGCGCACGATGCCGACGCCATCGTCAAGGCGTTGCGCGGGGTCGGCTACGACATCGAGCGGGTGACGATCCAGCAGGCGCCGCAAGGGTCCCCAGGGACCCAGCAACAGGCCCAGCAGCAGGGCGCGGCATCGCGCGATCCCTTCATGCAGCAGGGCCAGCAACAGGATCAGGCCGGCGCGAACGCCGGAGGGCGCAATGGACAGAACAGCGGCAACGGCGCGACCGCTGCGCAGCGCAACGCCGGCGAGCCGGGCGCGGAGCGCGCTGGCGGCAGCGTTTATATCTAGCCTCGCCTGGATGCCGGCTTTCGCCGCCGGCAACCCGTGCGAAGCGGAAATCCTGCGCGCGGCCGCGCGCCACGGCGTGCCTGCCGGCATCCTCTATGCCGTCGGCCTGGCCGAGACCGGCCGCAAGGGCAGCCTCCAGCCCTATGCGCTGAACATCGAGGGCAAGGCGGTGTTTGCGGCATCGGCCGCCGAGGCCGAAACCGAATTCCGCCGCGCCCGCGCCGGCGGGACCCGGCTGATCGACCTCGGCTGCATGCAGATCAACCACCACTACCATTCCGAGCATTTCACCAGCCTGCGGCACATGCTCGACCCGAGGTTCAACGTCGACTATGCCGCGCGCTTCCTCGCCGGGTTGAAGAAGCGGCACGGCACCTGGGCGATGGCGGTGGCGCGCTACCACGCCGGCCCCGACAACGACCCCGCCCAGAAGCGGTATGTCTGCCGGGTGATCGCCAACCTGGCCGCGACCGGCTTCGGCCAATGGACGCCGGAGGCGCGCAGCTTCTGCCACTCATGATTGCAGCGCCCGCGCGCCGGCCGCGGCTGCCTGCCGCGAGAATCCTGAAAAACGACTCACAAGAATTCGTGGTTGTCGCTGATTCCCCCCACCGGCTACGTCTCTGTCCATAGAAGATTTCAACTGATTCGGGGGCGGGCCGATGATAGTTATCGTTGACGAGCGCGAGCTCGTAAAAGACGGTTATAATTCACTTTTCAGCCGCGAGGGCGTGGCGAGCGCCGGCTTCGGCTCGTCCGAGTTCAGCGACTGGGTCACCAGCGCCGCCGAAGACGACCTCAAGGCGGTGCGGGCGTTCCTGATCGGCGAATGCGCCGACGACATCGTCTGCCCGCGTCGCATCCGCGACCGCAGCCCGGCCCCGGTCATAGCGTTGAGCGAGCACAACTCGCTGGAGAACACGCTACGGTTGTTCGAGTCCGGCGTCGACGACGTGGTGCGCAAGCCGGTCCACATCCGCGAGCTACTGGCCCGCATCTCGGCGATCAGCCGCCGCGCCCAGGACGAGAAGCCCTACAGCCAGTTCGGCGCGCTGCGCATCTT
>JBDHTD010000053.1:0-13510 GCA_039808485.1 Aquamicrobium sp.
GCCATCGGCATGCAGCAGATCCAGACCGGCGACGCGAAGATCATCGTCGCCGGCGGCCAGGAATCGATGTCGCTCGCGCCCCACGTCGCTCATCTGCGCGCCGGCGTGAAGATGGGCGACTTCAAGATGCTCGATTCGATGATCAAGGACGGCCTGACCGACGCCTTCTACGGCTATCACATGGGCGTCACCGCCGAGAACGTCGCCCGCCAGTGGCAGCTCTCGCGCGACGAGCAGGACGCCTTCGCCGTGGCCTCGCAGAACAAGGCCGAGGCCGCGCAGAAGGCCGGCCGCTTCAGGGACGAGATAGTCCCGGTCACGCTGAAGACCCGCAAGGGCGACGTCGTGATCGAGAACGACGAGTACATCCGCCACGGCGCGACGCTCGAATCGATGCAGAAGCTGCGCCCCGCCTTCGACAAGGAAGGCACGGTGACGGCCGGCAACGCCTCCGGCATCAATGACGGCGCGGCCGCCGTGGTGCTGATGAGCGAGGCGGAAGCTGCCCGGCGCGGCATCACGCCACTGGCGCGCATCGTCTCCTGGGCCACTGCCGGCGTCGACCCGCAGATCATGGGCACCGGGCCGATCCCCGCCTCGCGCAAGGCGCTGGAGAAGGCGGGCTGGAAGATCGACGACCTCGACCTGGTCGAGGCCAACGAGGCGTTCGCGGCGCAGGCGCTCGCGGTCAACAAGGACCTCGGCTGGAACCCGGACATCGTCAACGTCAATGGCGGCGCCATCGCCATCGGCCATCCGATCGGCGCCTCGGGCGCGCGCATCTTCAACACGCTGCTGTTCGAGATGAAGCGCCGCGGCGCCAGGAAGGGGCTCGGCACGCTGTGCATCGGCGGCGGCATGGGCGTGGCGATGTGCGTGGAAAGCGTGTGAGTGGCGAATAGCGAAGAGTGAGTAGCGAATAGGGGAAGAAGGGCGAAGGCGAAGCAGGATCGAAAAAATCCCTCCTCGCTATTCGCTGTTCCCTGCTCGCTCTCCGACCAACGGGAGGAGGACCCAATGACCAGAACGGCACTCGTGACAGGCGGCTCGCGCGGCATCGGCGCGGCGATTTCGGTGGCGCTGCGGGACGCCGGCTACAAGGTGGCCGCCAACTATGCCGGCAATGACGAGGCGGCGGCGAAGTTCCACGACGAGACCGGCATCGCCGTCTACAAGTGGTCGGTCGCCGAATACGACGCCTGCGCCGCCGGCATCGCCAGGGTCGAGGCCGATCTCGGCCCCGTCGACGTGCTGGTCAACAATGCCGGCATCACCCGCGACGCCATGTTCCACAAGATGACGCCGCAGCAATGGCGCGAGGTGATCGACACCAACCTGACCGGCGTCTTCAACATGACGCATCCGCTGTGGACCGGCATGCGCGACCGCAAGTTCGGCCGCGTCATCAACATCTCGTCGATCAACGGCCAGAAGGGCCAGTCCGGCCAGGCCAACTATTCGGCGGCCAAGGCCGGCGATCTGGGCTTCACCAAGGCGCTGGCGCAGGAGGGCGCGCGCGCCGGCATCACCGTCAATGCCGTCTGCCCCGGCTATATCGGCACCGAGATGGTCAAGGCCATCGACGAGAAGGTGCTGAACGAGCGCATCCTGCCGCTGATCCCGGTCGGTCGGCTCGGCGAGCCGGAGGAGATCGCCCGCATCGTCGTCTTCCTCGCCTCCGACGACGCCGGCTTCATCACCGGCTCGACCATCTCGGCCAATGGCGGCCAGTTCTTCGTCTGATCGCCTGACATATCCGACAAAGAAAAACGGCCCCGCGCGGGGCCGTTTCCTCTTGCCGGGCGCCTGGGCGCTTTGTTCCTATTCGTCGTCGAGCAGCGCCTTGTAGACGACGCCGGCGATCGCCGCGCCGACGATCGGCGCGACCCAGAACAGCCAGAGCTGCGCCAGCGCCGGGCCTTCGGCGAACAGAGCGACGCCGGTGGAGCGCGCCGGGTTCACGGACGTGTTGGTCACGGGAATCGCGACCAGATGGATCAGCGTCAGCGCCAGCCCGATGGCGATGGGGGCGAAGCCGGCCGGCACCCGGCCGCTGGTCGAGCCGAGGATGACGATCAGGAAGAAGAAGGTCAGGACGATCTCGACCACCAGCGCCGAGGTCAGCGAATAGCCGCCGGGCGAGGCCACGCCATAGCCGTTGGAGGCGAAGCCGCCGACCGAGGTGAAGTCGGCCCGGCCGGAAACCACGAGGTAGAGCGCGAGCGCGGCGACGACCGCGCCGACGAGCTGGGCGAGGACGTAAGGCACGAGGTCCTTGCCGTCGAACTTGCCGGCGGCGAGCAGGCCGACCGTGACCGCCGGGTTGAAGTGGCCGCCGGAAATGCCGCCGACGGCGTAGGCCATGGTCAGCACCGTCAGGCCGAAGGCCAGCGCCACGCCGGCGAAGCCGATGCCGAGCTCGGGAAAGGCGGCGGCGAATATCGCCGCGCCGCAGCCGCCGAAGACCAGCCAGAACGTTCCGAGAAACTCGGCCAGAAGACGCTTTGTCATATTTGATTCTCCGTGATTTGAGAGGGGCGATGCCAGCAAGAACACGAGTCGCCGGGTTCGGCAACCGGCGGGCTGGCGCGAGCCGCAGGCCGTTTGCACGCGGCCAAAGGTTAACGCGGCGGCCGCCGCGGCCGTGCGAATCACCCGAGACAGGCTGTGGACTTGTTGTGGACTGCCTGTGGAAACCACTACATCTTGTGGAGAACAAAACAGGAAAAAGGGGCGATCAGCGATTCGTCGCCGATTCGTTCCGCCTTTGGTCGGAAAGTTAACGGAAAACCTCGCCGATCCGAAGGCGGGTAAATATCGGGTTAACAAAAATCTAATGAATTCCTAAGTTTATGTGGCGCACCGGCTGGCGTCCTCCGCCCCGGCGGGAGGCGATCCGGCAAAGGTTAACGCCAGCGCGGCGGCGACCGTGCGCGCGGCGAAACGCGATTCAGCATGTCGCCCGGAAAGAGGGCGGGAATACCATATGTAGTAGTGAACAAATCAGGAATATCGACCGGTCAGTGATTCGTCGCCGATTCGTTCCAGAGTCGTTCCGAGGGTTAATGAAGGGAGTGGGGAGTAGGGGAATAGGGGAATGGAAAAGCGGTGGGCGGGGGTCGTCTGGCAATGGGGAAGAGGTTTTCCCGCCGACCCGTTTCATTGCGCTTTTTCGCTCCCTATTTCCTCCCCCGGCGCCGCATGCTAGGTGCTGTTGCGCCCGGTCGCGCATTCCAGAGGGCCGCCCCCGCACGATGAGCATCTCCAAGAGACCCGATTCCCCGCTCGTCCTGTCCGGCCGGGACGTGACCGCCGTGCTCGGACCGACCAACACCGGCAAGACCCATCTCGCCATCGAGCGGCTGGTGGCGCATGAAAGCGGCGTCATCGGCCTGCCGCTCAGGCTCCTGGCGCGCGAGGTCTATGTCCGCGTCTGCGACAGGGTCGGGGCCGACAAGGTCGCGCTCGTCACCGGCGAGGAGAAGATCCAGCCGGCGGGCGCGCGTTATTCCGTCTGCACGGTCGAGGCGATGCCGCGCGAGACCGACGCCGCCTTCGTGGCGATCGACGAGGTGCAGCTCGCCGCCGACCTCGAGCGCGGCCACATCTTCACCGACCGGATCCTGCATCTGCGCGGCCGGCAGGAAACGCTGCTTCTGGGCGCGGCCACCATGCGCGGCATCCTGGAAAAGCTCTTGCGCGGCGTTTCCGTGATCACCCGGCCGCGCATGTCGCACCTGGCCTATGCGGGCCAGAAGAAGCTGACGCGGCTGCCGCACCGCTCGGCCATCGTCGCCTTCTCGGCCGACGAGGTCTACGGCATCGCCGAGCTGATCCGCCGCCAGCGCGGCGGCGCGGCCGTCGTGCTCGGCGCGCTCAGCCCGCGAACGCGCAACGCCCAGGTCGAGCTCTACCAGTCGGGCGACGTCGACTATCTCGTCGCCACCGACGCCATCGGCATGGGGCTGAACCTCGATGTCGACCACGTCGCCTTCGCCCAGAACCGCAAGTTCGACGGCTATCAGTATCGCGAATTGTCGGCGGCCGAGCTCGGCCAGATCGCCGGCCGGGCCGGCCGCCACATGCGCGACGGCACCTTCGGCGTCACCGGCCAGGTCGACCCCTTCCCCGACGAGCTGGTGGAGAGGATCGAGAGCCATGATTTCGAGCCGGTCAAGGTGCTGCAATGGCGCACCGCCGGCTTCGATTTCTCGAGCCTCGAGGCGCTGCGCCGCTCGATCGACCGCGTGCCCGCCGTCGAGGGGCTGACGCGGGCGCTGCCGGCGGTCGACGCGCGCGCGCTCGACTATCTCGCCCGCGACGAGGAGATCGTCCGGCTCGCCGACCGGCCGCGCCGGGTCGAGCTCCTGTGGGAAGCCTGCGCGTTGCCGGACTATCGCCGCATCGCCCCGGCCCAGCATGGCGACCTGATCGGATCGATCTATCTCGACCTGGCGAAGAAGGGCTTCGTCGACGAGGACTACATGGCCGAGCAGGTGCGCCGGGCCGACACCACCGAGGGCGACATCGACACGCTGTCGGCGCGCATCGCCCAGATCCGCACCTGGACCTTCGTCTCCCACCGGCCCGGCTGGCTGGCCGATCCGGCACACTGGCAGGAAAAAACGCGCGAGATAGAGGACAGACTGTCGGATGCGCTTCACGAGCGATTGACGAAACGCTTCGTAGACCGCAGGACTTCCGTGCTCATGAGGCGCCTGAGAGAGAACGCGATGCTTGAGGCAGAAATAAATCCGGCCGGCGACGTCACCGTCGAGGGCCATAACGTCGGTTCGCTCCAGGGCTTCCGCTTCACCGCCGACCAGTCGGCCGGCGGCGAGGACGCCAAGGCGGTCCGGGCGGCGGCGCAGAAGGTGCTGGCCGTCGAGTTCGAGGCGCGGGCCGAGCGTTTCGCCGCTTCCGCCAACGGCGACTTCGCGCTGGACTCGGACGGCCTCCTGCGCTGGATCGGCGCGCCGGTGGCGACGCTGGCGGCGTCCGAGGACGCGCTTTTCCCGCGCGTCATCCTGCTGGCCGACGAGCAGTTGACCGGCCCCGCCCGCGACAAGGTCGCGGCGCGCGCCGAGCGCTTCGTGCGCTACCAGATCGAGACGCTGCTGAAGCCGCTGGCCGACCTGAAGGGCGCCGACCAGCTTTCCGGCCTGGCGCGCGGCATCGCCTTCCAGCTCGTCGAGAATTTCGGCATCCTCAACCGGCGCGACATCGCCGACGACGTCAAGGCGCTCGATCAGGACGCGCGGGCGGCACTTCGCCGCCTCGGCGTGCGTTTCGGCGCGTTCCACGTCTTCGTGCCGGCGCTGCTGAAGCCCGGCCCGGCCGGGCTGGTCACGCTCCTGTGGGCGCTCGCCCATGACGGCAAGGACAAGGCGGGCTTCGGCGACGTGGTCCATGCGCTTGCCTCGGGCCGCACCTCGCTGGTGGTCGACCCCGCGTTCGAGCCGGTCTTCTACCGCCTCGCCGGCTATCGCACGCTCGGACGCCGGGCGGTGCGCGTCGACATCCTCGAACGGCTCGCCGACCTGATCCGTCCGGCGCTGTCGTGGCGGGCCGGCAGCGGCGCGCGCCCGGACGGCGCCTGGGACGGCGCGGCCTTCCTCGTCACGCCGGCGATGATGTCGATCCTCGGCGCCACCGCCGAGGACATGGAAGAGATCCTCAAGGGTCTCGGCTATCGCGCCGAGGCGAAGCCGGCGGCCGAGGTGCAGGCGAAGCTCGAAACCCTCGACGCGGCCGAAGCCGCGCGGGCGGCGGCGGCCGAGGCCGCCAGGGTCGAAGCTGCCGCCGAGGCCGCGAAGGTCGAAGCCGTGACCGTCGAAGCGGCAGCGGCGGAAGCCGGGGCGGAAACGGAAGCCGAAGGGCACGCCGTCGAGGCCGAAGCGCCGGCCCACGACGGCGAGGTCCATGACGGCGAGGTCCATGACGGCGCGGCTCCGGCCGCGGAAGCGGCCACAGCCGAAGCGTCCCTTGGGGAAGCGACGCAAACCGCTGCCCCCGAGGCGTCGACGCAGGACGAAGAGGCGGCGGCGGAGACCGCGGCCGAAGCCGCGCCGGCCGCCGAGGCATCGCCTGCGGAAGCGCCGGCCGAGGAGGAGGCGAAGCCGGTTCTGCTGTGGCGGCCCGGTCGCAGCGACGCCCGCCCGCGCCATGGCCACGGCCGCGACAATCGCCGGCCGCAGGGCAGGGGCCGCCATCAGGGCCAGCAGGGTGAGGGCCAGGGCGAAAGTCAAGGCCAAGGTCAGGATCAGGGCCGGGCGCGCTTCGAGCGCCGTCCCGGCGGCCGGGGCGACGGCCAGCAGGACAGGGAGCGGCAAGGCAAGGGCCATCGCCACGACCGGCGCGACGGCGGCAAGGACGGCCAGGGCGACCACGCCGAGCGGCAGGGCAGGGGCAAGCCGCCGCATCGCGACCGCCACGACCGCAATGACCGCCCCGGCAAGGGCGGCAAGCCGCAGGCCCAGCAGGGCCGACCGCCGCGCGAGGAGCGGCCGGCGCGGATCGATCCCGATTCGCCGTTCGCCAAACTGGCGGCGCTGCGGGACCAGATGAAGGGCAAGTAGGGACCGCACGGACCAAAGAGGCCGATGAACGGCGAGGCGCGCCAGCGGATCGACAAATGGCTGGTCTATGCCCGGGTGGTGAAGTCCCGGGCGCAGGCCGCGCGGCTGGTCGGGGCCGGACATGTGCGGGTCAACCGCGACAAGATCGCCGATCCCGCGCGCGGCGTGAAGCCGGGCGACGTCCTGACCATCGCGCTCGATCACGGGGTCCTGGTCCGGCGCGTGACCGGGCTCGGCGCGCGCCGCGGGTCTCCGGCGGAAGCGCGCCTGCTCTATGAGGAACTGGGCCCCGCCTCGGCCTCTCCTTCTTCCGGCGGGGTGGAAGCGGGCGGCGGCGCGTGAACCCTGCCGCCCCCCGCATCGCCCGCCCTCTGCATCGCCCTTGCGCGGATTCGTCACCCTTGCACGCGGCAGGCAAAGGCGTTACCTCACCGCCCGTATCGAATTTACATATCCGCCCGGGCCGAAAGGAAGCCGCGCGATGACCTATGTCGTCACCGACAACTGCATCAAGTGCAAATACATGGACTGCGTCGAGGTCTGTCCGGTGGACTGCTTCTACGAAGGCGAGAACATGCTCGTCATCCATCCCGACGAATGCATCGATTGCGGCGTGTGCGAGCCGGAATGCCCGGCCGACGCCATCAAGCCCGACACCGATCCCGGCCTCGAGACCTGGCTGGAGATCAACACCGAATACGCGTCGAAATGGCCGAACATCACCCAGAAGAAGCAGCCCCCGGCCGACAGGCTGGAATGGGACGGCGTGCCGGGCAAGTTCGAGAATCATTTCTCGCCCGAGCCGGGCGGGGGCGACTGAGGGGCGTGGCCGGGCGAAGTTCCGGGCCGGCGCGGCCCGACCGGCGGCGATAGCCGCGACCCGGCCGTTGCATCGCGCCGGCGTGCCCCGTTCGGGCGGCCTGTTGTTCGCTGTTGCGGCAAATTGTTGATTCTTTCTGCTTTTTATGGTAGAAGGAACAGAATATGCCGTTTGCAGGCTTATCGACCAATTGCACAAGCGTCCTAATCATTGAAAGGCTGACACGCATCCAGGACCGGAGAGGCCGGGCCGGAGCGACGCGCGCGCGTCATGTCCGGGCTTGGGCATCCCTCGGAAAATGCGGGTTCTGCCTCATGGGCCTTTGCAGGCGGCTTTACGGTTGCTGCGGCCGGCCGGTTCTCCGGCCGGAAATGTCACCCGCGCCGCGAAGGCGCGTGGCACAACAAGGAGTACAGGGCGTATGGCAAACCAGCAGAAGAAGACGGCGACCAGGCAGGGCTTCAAGACTGGCGAATTCGTGGTCTATCCGGCGCACGGCGTCGGCCAGATCGTCGCCATCGACGAGCAGGAGGTTGCCGGGCACAAGCTGGAACTTTTCGTCATCGACTTCCAGAAGGACAAGATGCGGCTGAAGGTGCCGGTCGCCAAGGCGACGTCGATCGGCATGCGCAAGCTTTCCGAGACCGACTATGTCGACCGCGCGCTGAAGGTGGTGCAGGGCCGCGCCCGGGTCAAGCGCACCATGTGGTCGCGCCGGGCCCAGGAATACGACGCCAAGATCAATTCCGGCGACCTGATCTCGATTTCGGAAGTCGTGCGCGACCTCTACCGCGCCGAGAACCAGCCCGAGCAGTCCTATTCCGAGCGCCAGCTCTACGAGGCCGCGCTCGACCGCATGGCGCGCGAGATCGCCGCCGTCAACAAGATGTCGGACACCGAGGCCGTGCGGCTGATCGAGGCCAACCTGAACAAGGGCCCGCGCCGCGGCAAGGCCGACAACGAGGAAGCCGAGCAGGAAGAGGCCGCATAAGCCTTCCCGCTTCCATTCCCGGAAAGACGAGAACCCGGCCCGTGCGGCCGGGTTCTTTTTTTGGTTCCGGCATTTGCTGGAGCGGATTTGACCAGAAGCGTTCGGGTTGGCCGGTCCATGTTTTGCAGATGAACTCGTAGGGCGTGAGGCCCTTCAGCGTCTTGAGCCTGCGGGCGAAGTTGTAGGCTGCGATGAAGTCGGCGAGGTGTTGTCGAAGCTGGTCGTGGCCGTCGCAGTAGAAGCGCTTGACGGTGGCGTCCTTGATGGCCCGGTTCATTCCCTCGATCCGAGGGATAAGCATGCTCCAGCAAAGCCCGGGATCAAACAGCTTGGGTCTTTCAGGTTTCCACGGAAGCAGCTCCTCACCGTTACTCTCTCCCCGCTCACGGGGAGAAGGTGTGGGCCAAGCGGATGAGGGGTCGTTCCAACCGAACCGGAATTGCGAGGGACAGAAATCAGAAACTGTCCTTGCGCCGGCGCAGCTCGGCGAACACCTCGGCGTCCGTCGCGTCCTCCATCGCCAGCGCCTTGCGGATGGCCGCGTCGGCAGTACGCAGGAAGGGGTTGGTCGCCTTCTCGGCACGGATCGTCGTCGGCAGCGTGGCGCGGCCCTCGGCCCTCAGCGCCTCGACCTCCCGCGCCCGCGCCTGAAGCGCCGCGTTGCCGGCATCGACGGACAGCGCGAAGCGGGCGTTGGACAGCGTGTATTCATGGCCGCAATAGATCTCCGTCTCGTCCGGCAGCGCCGCGAGCCGGGCGAGCGAGGCGAACATCACCTCCGGCCCGGCTTCGAACAGGCGGCCGCAGCCCAGCGAAAACAGCGTGTCGCCGGTGAAGGCCACGCCCGCCGCCGGCAGATGGTAGGAGACGTGGCCGGCGGTGTGGCCCGGAGTCTCGATCACCCGCACGCTCTGGCCGCCGAGCGCGACCGCGTCGCCGCCGGCGACCCGTTCGTCGATACCGGGTATCCGGTCCGCCTCCGCCGCCGGGCTGACGATCCGCAGCCCGAACCGCTGCTTCAGCGCCAGATTGGCCTCGACATGGTCGGCGTGATGGTGGGTGACGAGAAGGAGCGACGGCCTCCAGCCGGTGCGCTCGACCGCCGCCAGGATCGGCGCCTCCTCCGGCGCGTCGATCAGCGCCGCGACGCCCGAGGCGGAATCGCGCAGCAGGATGCCGAAATTGTCGCTGCGGCAGGAAAACTGCTCGATCTCGACCGTCATCGTCCGTCTCCCCGTTTTGCGACAGGATAGAAAGCCGCGGCCGGCCTGTCACCACCGGCTTGTCACGGCCGCCTCGCTTGCGGCTTGCAGCCCGTGCCGGTACGGTCGCGCCATGCTGTCGGACATCATCGACCTGCGGACCTTCTATGCCTCGGCGCTCGGACGGCTGGCCGAACGCTCGGTCGCGGCCGCGCTCACTCCGCTGTGGCCGCCGCAGCCCGGCGAGCGGCTGGTCGGGCTGGGCTACGCCCTGCCCTGGCTGGAGCGGCTCGGCGCCGGCGCCGAGCGCGTCTTCTCCTTCATGCCGGCGCGGCAGGGCGCGGTCAACTGGCCGGCGGGCGGCCCCTCGGCCACGGCGCTGGTGTTCGAGGAGGAGCTGCCGCTCTACGATTGCTCGGTCGACCGCATCCTGATGGTCCACGCGCTCGAACACGCGGAAAACCCGCGCGAGGCGCTGATGGAGATCTGGCGGGTGCTGGCCCCCGGCGGCCGCCTGGTCATCGTCGTGCCGAACCGGCGCGGCGTCTGGGCCCGCTTCGAGCACACGCCGTTCGGAACCGGCCGGCCGTTTTCGCGCGGGCAGCTCGACGCGCTGCTGCGCGAGGCCAACTTCACCCCAAACGCCTGGGGCGACGCGCTGCATTTCCCGCCGTCGCGGCGGCATTTCATGATGCGCTTCCACGGCCTGATCGAGCGCGGCGGCCGGCGGTTGTGGCCGATCTTCGCCGGCGCGGTCGTGGTCGAGGCCCAGAAGCGGCTCTATCAGGGCGTGCCGGTCGCGCTGCGCGCGTCGCGCCGCGTGTTCGTGCCGCTGTTGACGCCGCAAGGGGCGACCCGCGCATTCTCGCCGGAGCTGCGCGCCGCGAAGGACCGCTGAAACGGCCCGCTCAGCCGGCGGTTCCCACCGCTTCGAGATCGTAGGCCGTCGTCTGGTAGACTTGGTTGATCCAGTTGCCGAACAGGAGATGCGCGTGCGAGCGCCAGCGGTTCAGCGGCTGGCGCGCCGGGTCGTTCGAAGGGTAATAGCCGTGCGGTATCTCGATCGGCGTGCCGGCGGCGACGTCGCGGTCGTACTCTTCCTTGAGCGAGAAGGAATCGTACTCGATGTGGTTGAACATATAGAGCCGGTTGCCGGTCGGCTCCGCCAGCATGCAGGGCCCGGTCTCGTCCGAATCCATCAGGAGGTCGAGCCCGGCCGGAATGTCGGCGCCGCGGATTTCCGTCCAGCGGGAGACCGGGACGATGAAATCGTCGGAAAAGCCCGACAGATAGGGCGAGGCCGGCGCGTTGTTGCGGTGGCGATAGACGCCGAACGCTTTCTTTTCCAGCGTGTATTTGGGCACGCGGTGGAAATGCCAGGCGGCGGCCATCGCGCCCCAGCAGATGAAGAACGACGAATGGACGTTCGTCTTCGTCCAGTCCAGAACCTGCGTCAGCTCGTCCCAATAGGTGACTTCCTCGAACGGCAGCAGCTCGACCGGAGCGCCGGTGACGATGAAGCCGTCGAACTTGCGCTCCTTGACCTCCTCCCACGTCCGGTAGAACGAGATCAGGTGCTCCTCCGGCGTGTTCTTGGCCTTGTGGGTGCCGATCCTGACCAGCGACAATTCGACCTGGAGCGGCGTCGCGCCGATCAGCCGCGCGAGCTGGGTCTCGGTCCGCACCTTGTTCGGCATCAGGTTGAGAAGGCCGATCTGCAACGGGCGGATGTCTTGGCGCAGCGCCGTGCGCTCGTCCATCACGCTGACGCCCTCGCGGATGAGCACCTCGCGGGCGGGAAGCTGATCGGGAATCTTGATCGGCATCTCAAGCCTCCAAAACAAAAAACCGGCGGCGAGATCGCGGCCGGTCCATCGGGACTTCAGAGGCGGCCACTTTAGCGACTTGTTTAACGTGGCTGCAAGCCGACCGGCCAAATCACCACGGGTACGGGCCGTATTTAGGCGTCCCCGGCCTTTGCGTCAACGGCAATCCTTGCTAGAGCAGGCGGCCTTGCCAGAGCAGGCGGCCTTTCAAGCAGGAAGACGAGATGAGCACCGAGCTCCGCCCCCAGCCCCGCCCGGGCATCATGGACATCGCCGCCTACGTGCCGGGCAAGAGCCATGCCCCGGCCGGCATCGCCACGGTGCACAAACTGTCATCGAACGAGAACCCGCTCGGCCCCTCGCCCAAGGCGATCGAGGCGGCGAAGGCCGTCGCCGAGAAGCTCGCGCTCTATCCCGACGGTCCGGCGATGCGCCTGCGCGAGGCCATCGCCGCCGTCCATGGCCTGAACCCGGCCAACATCATGGCCTTCAACGGCTCGGACGAGGCCATCGCGCTGCTGGCCCGCACCTATCTCGGCGCGGGCGACGAGGGCATCTATTGCGAGCACGGCTTCCTCGCCTACCCGATCTACATCAAGGCCGCCGGCGCCGCCGTCGTGGTCGCGCCGGAGACGGCCGAGCGCGCCGACGTCGACGCCATCCTCGCGGCGGTGACGCCGCGCACCCGCATGGTCTTCCTCGCCAATCCCAACAACCCGACCGGCACCTACCTGCCGTTCGAGGAGGTGCGTCGCCTTCATGCCGGCCTGCCCGGCAACGTCATCCTGGTCATCGACGCGGCCTATGCCGAGTTCGTCCGCCGCAACGACTACGAGGCCGGCGTCGAGCTGGTCGCCGGCAACGCCAACGTCGTCATGACCCGCACCTTCTCCAAGGTCTACGGCCTCGGCGGCGCCCGCATCGGCTGGCTCTACGGGCCGTCCGACATCATGGCGACGCTGGAACGGGTGCGCGACCCGTTCAACGTCAACGCCATGGCCATCGAGGCGGGCATCGCCGCCATGCTCGACCGCGACCATGTCGAGCGCTCGGTCGCGCACAACGAGGAATGGCTGCGCTGGACCGTGGCCGCGCTGGAAAAGCTCGGCCTGCGCGTCACGCCGAGCGTCGGCAATTTCATCCTGATCCATTTCCCCGACGACGGCGCGCATTCCGCGGCCGCGGCCGACGAGTTCCTCGCCGCGCGCGGCTATCTGCTGCGCCGCGTCGCCGGCTACGGCTTTCCCAACGCGCTGCGGATGACGATCGGCACCGAGGAAGCCAATCGCGGCGTCGCCGCGGCGCTGGCCGAATTCCTGAAGGCGTGATGCGATGGCTGAACGGATGTTCGACCGCATCGCCCTGATCGGCATCGGCCTGATCGGCTCGTCGCTGGCGCGCGTCATCCGCCGCGAGCGGCTGGCCGGCGAGGTGGTGGTCTCCACCCGAAGCGCCGGGACGCTTCGGCGCGCCGAGGAGCTGCAACTGGGCGACCGCTACACCACCGACGCCGCCGAGGCCGTGCGGGATGCCGACCTCGTCATCGTCTCGGTGCCGGTCGGCGCCTCGGAGGCGGTGGCGAAGGAGATCGCGCCGGCGCTGAAGGACGGCGCCATCGTCACCGACGTCGGCTCGACCAAGGCGTCGGTGATCGCCCAGATCGCGCCGCACATGCCGCCTTACGTGCATTTCATTCCCGGCCACCCGCTCGCCGGCACGGAAAAGTCCGGCCCCGACGCCGGCTTCGCCGAGCTGTTCACCAACCGCTGGTGCATCCTCACCCCGCTCGAAGGCACAGACCCGGCGGCGCTGGACAGGCTCGCCGCCTTCTGGCGCGCCTGCGGCTCCAACATCGACACCATGGACCCCCAGCACCACGACATGGTGCTGGCCATGGTCTCGCATCTGCCGCACATCATCGCCTACAACATCGTCGGCACCGCCGACGATCTCCAGACCGTGACCAAGTCCGAGGTCATCAAATATTCCGCCTCGGGCTTCCGCGACTTCACCCGCCTCGCCGCCTCCGACCCGACGATGTGGCGCGACGTGTGCCTGCACAACAAGGACGCGATCCTCGAAATGCTGGCCCG
>JBDHTD010000054.1:0-12897 GCA_039808485.1 Aquamicrobium sp.
GAGCCGTTTGACATGGCAACGATTGCGCTGGTCGATGACGACCGCAACATCCTGACGTCCGTTTCGATCGCGCTGGAATCGGAAGGCTACAGGGTCGAGACCTATACCGACGGCGCCTCCGCGCTCGAGGGGCTGGCGGCGCGGCCGCCCAATCTCGCCATCTTCGACATCAAGATGCCGCGCATGGACGGCATGGAGCTGCTGCGCCGCCTGCGCCAGAAGAGCGACATGCCGGTGATCTTCCTGACTTCCAAGGACGACGAGATCGACGAGCTGTTCGGCCTGAAGATGGGCGCCGACGATTTCATCAAGAAGCCGTTCTCGCAGCGGCTCCTGGTCGAGCGGGTGCGCGCCGTGCTGCGCCGCGCCAACGCGCGCGAGGCCGGAGCCAAGCCGGGAGGCCAGCAGGCGCGGTCGCTGGAGCGCGGCCAGCTCGTCATGGACCAGGAGCGCCACACCTGCACCTGGAAGGGCGAGCCCGTGGTGCTGACGGTGACCGAGTTCCTGATCCTGCATTCGCTGGCGCAGCGCCCGGGCGTGGTCAAGAGCCGCGATGCGCTGATGGATTCGGCCTATGACGAGCAGGTCTATGTCGACGACCGCACCATCGACAGCCACATCAAGCGGCTGCGCAAGAAGTTCAAGGCCGTCGACGACGATTTCGACATGATCGAGACGCTTTATGGCGTAGGATACCGCTTCCGCGAGGCATGACCGCCTCGATCGGGCGATGGAGCGGGATGCGGACGGAAGGCCGCTTCACACTTTTCCTCATCCCGCTCTAGGGCATTTTGCAGCCAGACGGCTACGTCTGACGTCGCATGAATGCGGCAAAAACGAATGGCTAGAGCGGCAGCCCGGATTTATCCGGGCGTCCGCCGCTCCAGGGAGGAGCCCGGAGAAGCGCATGGCGTCCGAAACCAGAAGCGACAAGGCCTCCGCGCCGCCTGCCGGGGCGGGCGCGCTGCGCCCGCTGCTCAGGCTGTTCGTCACGGTCCGCCGCTTCCTCGGCAACTATGTCTTTTCCAGCCTGACGCGGCGCATCGTGGTGCTGAACCTCGCCGCGCTGTGCATGACCGTGGTCGGCATCCTCTACATCAACCAGTTCCGCGACGGGCTGGTCCAGGCGCGCATCGACAGCCTGCGCACGCAGGGAGAGATCATCGCCGGCGCCATCGCGGCTTCCGCGACCGTCGAGACCGACGCCATCACCATCGACCCTGAGAAGCTGCTCGAATTGCAGGCCGGCGAGAGCCTGCCGCCCGACAGCGGCCAGCTCGACAGCCTGCATTTCCCGATCAATCCCGAGCGGGTGGCGCCGGTGCTGCGGCGGCTTCTGTCGCCCACCGACACGCGCGGCCGCATCTTCGACCGCGACGCCTCGCTGCTGCTCGATTCGCGCGCGCTCTACTCGCGCGGCCAGATCCTGCGCTACAACCTGCCGCCGGTGGCCGAGGAGGAGCCGGGCCTGATGCGGCGGATCGAGAAGCTCGTGGCCCGCTTCCTCGCCCGGTCGGACCTCCCGGTCTACCGCGAGCCGCCGGGCGGCAGCGGCACCGCCTTTCCCGAGGTGATGAGCGCGCTCCAGGGCAGCGCCGCGACGCTGGTGCGCGTCACCGAGCAGGGCGAGCAGATCGTCTCGGTCGCGGTGCCGATCCAGCGCTATCGCGCCGTGCTCGGCGTGCTGCTCCTGTCGACCCAGGGCGGCGACATCGACAAGATCGTCGCCGACGAGCGCCGCGCCATCCTGCGCGTGTTCGGCGTCGCGGCCGTCGTCTCGGTGATCCTGTCGATGCTCCTGGCCTCGACCATCGCCAACCCGCTGCGCCGCCTCGCCGCCGCCGCCGTCCGGGTCCGGCGCGGGGTCAAGAGCCGCGAGGAAATCCCCGATTTCTCCGACCGTCAGGACGAGATCGGCAATCTTTCCGTGGCGCTGCGCGACATGACCAACGCGCTCTATGCCCGCATCGAGGCGATCGAGAGCTTCGCGGCCGATGTCAGCCACGAGCTGAAGAACCCGCTAACCTCGCTGCGCAGCGCCGTCGAGACGCTGCCGCTGGCCCGCAACGAGACCTCGCGCGACCGGCTGATGGAGGTGATCCAGCACGACGTGCGCCGCCTCGACCGGCTGATCACCGACATCTCCGACGCAAGCCGCCTCGACGCCGAGCTTGCCCGCGAGGATGCCGGCCGCGTCGATCTGCTCAAGCTCGCCAACGAGATCGCCAATGCCTCGCGCGAGGCCGGGCGCAACCGCAAGGCGGTGGAGATCGAGGTCCGCGCGGCGAAGAAGGGCCAGGCCGGCCGCGACTTCACCGTTTCGGGCCACGATCTCAGGCTCGGCCAGGTGCTGACCAACCTGATCGAGAACGCCCGTTCCTTCGTGCCGGAGGACAAGGGGCGCATCGTCATCACGCTCGCGCGCTCGCCGCGCCACGTCGTCGTCACCGTCGACGACAACGGTCCCGGCATCCGGGCCGAGGATATCGAGCGCATCTTCGAGCGCTTCTACACCGACCGGCCCTCGGGCGAGGCGTTCGGCCAGAATTCCGGCCTCGGCCTGTCGATCAGCCGCCAGATCGTCGAGGCGCATGGCGGCCGCCTGACCGCCGAGAACATCGCCGGCGCCAAGCCCGGCGAATTCGCCGGCGCGCGCTTCGTCGTCAGCCTGCCGGCCGGGAAGTGAGCGCCGTGCCGGCCGCCCCGGACAGCGCCGACGTCCGCGCCAACGTCCACGCCACCGCCATCGTCGCCGGCGAAACCGGGGTGCTGATCCTCGGGCGCTCGGGCGCGGGCAAGTCGTCGCTGGCGCTGGCCGCGATCGGGCTCCTGCGCGCGCGCGGCCGCTTCGCCGCGCTGGTCGCCGACGACCGGGTCTGGCTTTCGGCCCCTGGCGGGCGGCTGGCGGCCGAGGCGCCGCGGACCATTGCCGGCCTCGTCGAGATTCGCGGCTGCGGCCCGGTCGAGCAGGCCTGCGAGCCGCGGGCGCTGATCGACCGCGCCGTGCGGCTGGTGGCGCGGGAGGCCGCGCCGCGCCTCGCCGGCGACGACGCTGTCGAGACGCTTCTCGGCATCGCCCTGCCGCGCCTCGACCTTGCCGAGGGCGAGGCCGAGGGGGGTGCTCGCGCGCTCGCCGCGTGGCTGGACACGGCCGGCTTCGAACGCCTTGGGGAACGCCTTGGGGAACGTCTTGCGGGCCACTCCTGATCGCGGCGGGCGCCGTCCTGCCCATGGATGCGGCAATTTGGCTCGGACGCGGGCATTTTGGGGCTTGTCAATGGCCCAGTCGCTGACAAGATAGCGCTCCCCCGACGGAACCTGCCCGGCTTCGTCCGCGGGATGCCGCATGGCGCGGGTCGAGCGAGGAACGGAACATTGACGGAGCAGGCATTGGCCGGTCTTGACGAAGCGAACTGCGATCCCCTGCCGGACCTCTGTTTCACCGTGTCTGCCGCGGCCGCGCGCCCGCGGCTGAAAACCCGGTACATGGCATGATCGGCGTCGTTCTCGTCACCCATGGCCGACTTGCCGAGGAATTCCGTCTCGCCGTCGAGCATGTGGTGGGCCCGCAGCAGAATTTCGCCACCGTCTGCATCGGCGCCGAGGACGACATGGAGCAGCGCCGCGCCGACATCGTCGCGGCGGTGTCGCTGGTCGACACCGGCGCCGGCGTCATCATCCTGACCGACATGTTCGGCGGCACGCCGTCCAACCTCGCCATCTCGGTGATGCGCGCCGGCAGCGTCGAGGTCATCGCCGGCGTCAACCTGCCGATGCTGATCAAGCTGACCAGCGTCCGCGCCGGCGACGACATGGCCGCGTCGCTCGCCGAGGCCCAGGTCGCAGGGCGCAAATACATCAACGTCGCCAGCCAGGTGCTCAGCGGTAAATGAACGGCTCCCGCGAAACCATCGATGCGGATGCGCCCGTTCGCCGGGAGCTCGCGATCGTCAACAAGCGCGGGCTGCATGCCCGCGCCTCGGCCAAGTTCGTCCAGCTCGTCGGCGGCTACGACGCGGTGGTCGAGGTCGAGAAGGACGGCGTGAGCGTCGGCGGCACCTCGATCATGGGCCTGATGATGCTGGCGGCCAGCCCCGGCTGCTCGATCCTCGTCACCGCGCGCGGCCCCGACGCGCCGGCCCTGATGGCGGCGCTGGAGCAGCTCGTCGCCTCGCGCTTCGGCGAGGAAGCCTGATCTTTCGGACAATCACATAAACATTTCTTTATGTCGGATTGCCGCATGGCGGCTTTTCTGCTAGTGCGCGCCGGAATTGTTTTCACGAGACGGAGCGAACGCATGAGCGGGCAGGACTACAAGGTTGCCGATATCGGCCTTGCCGATTGGGGCCGCAAGGAGATCACCATCGCCGAGACCGAGATGCCGGGGCTGATGGCCAGCCGCGAGGAATTCGGCGCGTCGAAGCCGCTGAAGGGCGCGCGCATCTCCGGCTCGCTGCACATGACGATCCAGACGGCGGTGCTGATCGAGACGCTGAAGGAGCTGGGCGCCGAGGTCCGCTGGGCTTCCTGCAACATCTTCTCGACCCAGGACCACGCGGCCGCCGCCATCGCCGCCTCCGGCACGCCCGTCTTCGCCGTCAAGGGCGAGTCGCTGACCGAATACTGGGAATACACCGACAGGATCTTCCAGTGGGCCGACGGCGAGCCCACCAACATGATCCTCGACGACGGCGGCGACGCCACCATGTACATCCTGATCGGCGCCCGCGCCGAAGCCGGCGAGGACGTGCTGTCGAAGCCGGGCAACGAGGAGGAGGAAATCCTCTTCGCCCAGATCAGGAAGCGGATGGCGGCGACGCCGGGCTTCTTCACGAAGCAGCGCGACGCGATCCGCGGCGTCTCCGAAGAGACGACCACCGGCGTCAACCGCCTCTACCAGCTCCAGAAGAAGGGGCTGCTGCCGTTCCCGGCCATCAACGTCAACGACTCGGTGACCAAGTCGAAGTTCGACAACAAGTACGGCTGCAAGGAATCGCTGGTCGACGGCATCCGCCGCGCCACCGACGTCATGCTGGCCGGCAAGGTCGCGGTCGTCTGCGGCTATGGCGACGTCGGCAAGGGCTCGGCCGCCTCGCTCGCCGGCGCCGGCGCCCGCGTCAAGGTCACCGAAGTCGATCCGATCTGCGCGCTTCAGGCGGCGATGGACGGCTTCGAGGTGGTGACGCTCGACGATGCGGCCGCATCCGCCGACATCGTCATCACCACCACCGGCAACAAGGACGTCATCACCCTCGACCACATGCGCAAGCTGAAGGACATGGCGATCGTCGGCAATATCGGCCATTTCGACAACGAGATCCAGGTCGAGGCGCTGCGCAACCTGAAGTGGGTGAACGTCAAGCCGCAGGTCGACCTGATCGAGTTCTCGGACGGCAAGCGCATCATCCTTTTGTCGGAAGGCCGGCTGCTCAACCTCGGCAACGCCACCGGCCATCCGAGCTTCGTCATGTCGGCCTCGTTCACCAACCAGGTGCTGGCCCAGATCGAGCTGTTCACCAAGGGCGGCGAGTACGGCAACGAGGTCTACGTCCTGCCCAAGCACCTCGACGAGAAGGTGGCGCGGCTGCACCTGGCCAAGGTCGGGGCCAGGCTGACCGAACTGTCGCCCGAGCAGGCCGCCTATATCGGCATCTCGCCGCAGGGGCCGTTCAAGTCGGATCACTATCGCTACTGATTGTTAACCATACTGCGCATTAGATCGGGGCCGGACGGGAAAGACCGTCTGGCCCCTTTTTGCGCCGGCCTCGCCTTCACGACGAATCGGCCGCACGCCCGATCGCGATGAACGCGATCGGTTCTAAAGAGATTGAGCGGGGTGCGGGCGGAAAACCGCTTCACACTTTTCCTCATCCCGCTCTAGAGTGGCGTGATTCGCGACGCTCCCGACCGAAGAGGCCATCAAGGGGCGCGTCCTTTCTGGACGCTTGCGCGTCCGTGGCGGCGGAGAGGACATTTGGACATGGCAGGGCAGGATCGGCTGGATGCGGCGAAATCCCGCTTCGGAAGCGGCGCGGAGTCCCGGCGCGGCCTTCTCGCCCGGCTGTCCGGCGCGGCCTTCGCCTCGGTCGCCCTGCCGGTCGCCGCGCTGGCCGAGGATGCCGCGCTGGCCGCACGCAAGGCCGACGTGACGTTTCCCTTCGCCATCGGCACGGTCGAGGTCATCCAGCTCGCGCTGTTCGTCGGCGTCACCGGCGCGGCGATGCTGTCGGCGCTGCTGCTGATCCGCGAGCGCGGCCGCACCGCGGCCGAGAACGTCGAGTTCCGCGGCCGCGTCGCCGAGCTCGACGTCGCGCTCCAGCGCGCCGAGGCGCTGCTCAACCTCAAGGACAGCCGCGTCCTGGTCTGGACGGGCGACAGCCGCAAGCCGGACCTGGTCGGCGCCCTCGACGTGCCCGGCGTCCCCGAGGACAGGGCGACGTTCCTCGCCTTCGGCCGCTGGCTCGCGCCGGCGAGCGCGGCCGCGCTCGAGCACGCGATCGCCGCCCTGCGCGAGCGGCGCCAGGTTTTCAGCCTCGCCATGGAGACCGCGCGCGGCATGCCGCTCGAGGCGCAAGGGCGCGTCGCGGCCGGCCATGTCGCGGTGCGCTTCCTGTCGCTGTCCGAGGAGCGGCGCGATCGTGCCGCCTTGCAGATCGCCCACCGGCGGTTGCAGGCCGACCACGACAATCTTCTCGGCCTTCTCGATGCGCTTCCCATGCCGGCCTGGCTGCGCGCGGCCGATGGCCGGCTCGCCTGGGTCAACGCCGCCTATGCCGGCGCGGTCGAGGCGGCGAGCGCCGATGTCGCGGTGCAGGAAGGCCGCGAGTTCCTCGGCACGGCGTCGCGCGAGCAGGTGGCGCAGGCCCATCTGTCGCGGCCGGGCTTCTCGCAGAACCTGTCGACCGTGATCGGCGGCGACCGCCGGGTATTTTCCGTGACCGACTATGCCGGCGGCCAGGGCTCGGCCGGGCTCGCCTGCGACATCTCCGAGACCGAGGGCGTGCGCGCCCGCTACGAGCGCACCGTGCGCAGCCATGCCGACACGCTCGACCGGCTGTCGACCGCCGTCGCCATCTTCGACGCCGACCAGAAGCTCCTGTTCTTCAACCAGGCGTTCCAGAAACTATGGGAGCTCGACCACGGCTTCCTCGGCAGCCGCCCCGACCACACGCTGCTGCTCGACCGGCTGCGCAGCGAGGGCAGGCTGGCCGAGCAGCCGGAATGGCGGCGCTGGAAGGAGAACCTCCTCTCCGTCTACCGCGCGGTCGAGCCGCAGGAGCACCTGTGGCACCTGCCCGACGGGCGCACGTTGCGCGTGGTCGCCAATCCGCAGCCCGATGGCGGCGTGACCTGGCTGTTCGAGAACCTGACCGAGAAGATCAGCCTCGAAAGCCGATACAACACGGTGCTACGCGTGCAGGGCGTCACGCTGGACAATCTGGCCGAAGGCGTCGCCGTGTTCGGCTCCGACGGGCGGGTGCGCCTGTCCAACCCCGCCTTCGCCGCCCTGTGGGGCATGCCGGTCGAGCTGGTGCGGCCGGGCGCGCACATCTCGGCCATCCGCGCCGCCTGCGACGGCCTCGCCCGCGTCAGCCCCTGGAGCATGATGGCCGCCGCCGCCACCGGCTTCGACGAGGAACGCCGCGACGGCGCCGGCCAGGTCGAGCTGAACGACGGCACCGTCCTGCGCTACGCGCTCGTCCACCTGCCCAACGGCCAGATGATGACCACCTTCATCGACGTCACCGACAGCGTCAATGTCGAGCGCATGCTCAAGGACAAGAACGAGGCGCTGGAACGCGCCGACCAGTTGAAGAACGATTTCATCCAGCACGTCTCCTACGAGCTGCGCTCGCCGCTGACCAACATCATCGGCTTCACCGAGCTCCTGGCGCAGGAGACGACCGGCCCGCTGAACACCCGCCAGCGCGACTATGTCGACCATATCGCCACCTCCTCGGCCCAGCTCGAGACCATCGTCGACGACATCCTCGATCTCGCCACAATCGATGCCGGGGCGATGGAGCTGGACATCGCCGAGGTGCCGGTCGAGCGCATCGTGCGCGCCGCCGCCGACCTCGTCGCCGAGCGCCTGCGCGAGCACGACATCGCGCTCGGCCTCGACCTGTCGGCCGCGCCGGCCTCGTTCCATGCCGACGAGAACCGGGTGCGGCAGATCCTGTTCAACCTGCTGGCCAACGCCGCCAACTATGCGCCGGAAGGCTCCACCGTCCGCCTCGCCTGCGTCGGCGACGACAACGGCGTCGCCTTCAGCGTCCATGACGACGGGCCGGGCATTCCAGCCGACGTGCTCGACGGCATCTTCCGCCGCTTCGAGCCGCACGCCAATGGCGGCCGCCGCCGCGGCGCGGGCCTCGGCCTGTCCATCGTCAAGAGCTTCGTCGAGCTGCATGGCGGCGGGGTTTCGATCGACAGCGGCGAGGGTCGCGGCACCACCGTGATCTGCCGCTTCCCGCTGGCGCCGGCCGGGTTCCGCGCGGCGGCGGAGTGAGCGCGATGGCCGGCAGACCGCTGCGGGTCCGTCTCGCCGACGAGGCCGCCACGCGTCGGCTCGGCGAGGACGTCGCCGCGATCCTGGCAAGGGGCGACGCGATCCTGCTTTCGGGCGACCTCGGCATGGGCAAGACGACGCTGGCGCGCGCCGTCGTTCGCGCGCTCGCCGGCGACGACGGCCTCGAGGTTCCCAGCCCGACCTTCACCATCGTCCAGCATTATGCCGCCCGGGTCCCGGTCTCGCATTTCGACCTCTACCGCCTGTCCTCGCCCGACGAGCTGGAGGAGCTCGGCCTTGCCGAGGCGCTCGACGAAGGCGCGGTGCTGGTCGAATGGCCCGAGCGCGCCGGGGGGGCGCTGCCGGCCGGCGCGGCGCGGATCGCGCTGACCGAGGCAGGCGAAGGCCGCGAGGCCGAAATCTCGGGCCCGGACGCCCTTCTTGCGCGGTTCTCCCGCTCGCTCGCCATCCGCGCCTTTCTCGATCGGTCCGGCTTGGAAGGCGCGGCCCGCCGCTTCCTGACCGGCGACGCCTCGGCCCGCGCCTACGAGACGGTGTCGTGCCCCGGCCAGCCGCCGGCGATCCTGATGAACGCGCCGCGCCGGCCGGACGGCCCGCCGATCCGCGATGGCCTGCCCTACAGCCGCATCGCCCATCTCGCCGAATCGGTCACGCCCTTCGTCGCCATCGCCGGGGCGCTGCGCGCCGGGGGTTTTTGCGCGCCCGAGATATATGCCGCCGACCTCGATGCCGGCCTGCTGCTGATCGAGAATCTGGGCTCGGAAGGCGTCCTCGATGCCGGCCGCCGGCCCATCCCCGAGCGCTACGCCGCCGCGGCCGAACTGCTGGCCGAGATGCACGCGAAAAAATGGTCGCGCCGCCTCGAGGTCGCGCCCGGCGTGGCGCATGAGGTTCCTTTCTACGATCGGGGCGCGCTCGCCATCGAGACCGAGCTTTTGACCGACTGGTATCTGCCGCATGTCGCCGGCCGCGCGCCGGATGCGGCCGCGCGCGAAGCCTATGCCGCCGCCTGGGACGCGACCTTCGACCTGATCGGGGATGGCGAGACGACGCTGGTGCTGCGCGACTATCACTCGCCCAACCTGATCTGGCGGGCGGAGCGCGCCGGCCACGACCGGCTCGGCCTGATCGACTTCCAGGATGCGGTGATCGGCCCTGCCGCCTACGACGTCGCCTCGCTCGCCATGGACGCGCGCGTCGACATCCCGCCGGCGCTGGAGCGCGCGATCGTCGAGGCCTATTGCGCGGCCCGCGCCGCGCAGGGCGGCTTCGACCGCGCCGGCTTCGACCGCGCCTACGCGGTGATGGCCGCGCAGCGCAATTCCAAGATCCTCGGCATCTTCGTGCGGCTGAAGGAGCGCGACGGCAAGCCGGGCTACATGCGCCACCTGCCGCGCATCCGCGACTATCTCGCCCGCGCGCTCGCCCATCCGGCGCTTGCGGGCCTGCGCGGCTTCTACGACAGGGCGGGCGTCCTGTGAGCCCCGTTCCGAAGACGGTGCCGAAGACGGCGATGGTGCTGGCCGCCGGGCTGGGCAAGCGGATGCGGCCGCTGACCGAGACGCGGCCCAAGCCGCTGATCGAGGTCGCCGGCAGGACGTTGCTCGATCGCGGCCTCGATGCGCTCGCCGCCGCCGGCGTCGAAAGGGCCGTCGTCAACGTCCACTATCTGGGCGACCAGATCGTGGGCCACGTCGCCGGCCGCGCCGCGCCGGCCGTCACCGTTTCCGACGAGCGCGACAGGCTGCTCGATTCCGCCGGCGGCATCGTCAGGGCGCTGCCCGCGCTCGGACCCGATCCTTTTCTCATCCTCAACGCCGACACCTTCTGGATCGACCGTGACGGCTCGGACCTCACGCGGCTTTCCCTTGCCTGGGACGGCGCGTGGATGGATATTCTCCTGATGCTCGCCTCGCCCGAAAACGCCACAGGCCACAGCGGCGGCGTCGATTTCCGGATCGCGCCGGACGGCCGCCTCACCCGCGCGGAAGGCGCGGAAGACGGGCTGATCTATGCCGGGGTCGGCATCCTCGATCCGCGCATCTTCGCCGGCGCGCGGGCCGAGCCGCATTCGCTCAATCTTTATTTCGACCGCGCCATCGCCGCCGGCCGGCTCTGGGGCCAGGTGATGCGCGGCCACTGGATCACCGTCGGCACGCCGGAGGCGATTGCCGCCGCCGAGGCCGCCGTGGCGCGCCTTTCCGGGTCATGACGCCGCGCGTCCTGTCGATACCGGCCGGCGCGCCCTTCCTGCCCATCCTTGCCGACGCGCTGCTTTCCGGCCGCCTCGTGCCGGGCTTCTCGCATGACGGCGACCCGCTGAAGCTGGCCGAGGCCACCATCTACGTGCCGACGCGCCGCGCCGCGCGCGCGCTGCGCGGCGTGCTGGTCGAGCGGCTCGGCGGCGTTGCGGCCATCCTGCCGACGATCCGGCCGCTCGGCGAGTTCGACGAGGACGCGGCGATCTTCGACGGCGCGGGCGCGGACGAACTCACGCTCGACCCGCCGATCGGCAAGCTCGACCGCATCCTGCTGTTAAGCCCGCTGGTGCAGGCGTGGAAGAAGCGGCTGCCGGCCCATGTCGCGGCCCTGTTCGGCGAGGAGGTGGTGGTGCCGGCCTCGCTCGCCGACGCCATCTGGCTGTCGCGCGACCTGGCCGCGCTGATGGACGAGGTCGAGACCGGCGGCGCCGACTGGGCGCGGCTCGCCGCGCTGGTGCCGGACGACCTCGCCAACTGGTGGCAGGTGACGCTGGAATTCCTCGACATCGTCACCCGCGCCTGGCCGGCGCTGCTGGCCGAGGCCGCGCGCTCCAATCCCGCCGCCCACCGCAACGCCGGCATCCTGGCCGAGGCCGCGCGCCTTGCCGGAAATCCGCTTTCCAGGGGGGGCGCCGGCCCGGTGATCGCTGCCGGCTCGACCGGCTCGATCCCCGCCACCGCGCGGCTCCTGGCGGCGATCTCGCGCCTGCCTTCGGGCGCCGTGGTGCTGCCCGGCCTCGACCGCGCCATGGACGCGGCGAGCTGGGATGCGATCGCCGCTCCCGACGGTGCTGCCGCCGGCTTCGGCCATCCGCAGGCCGGGCTGAAGAAACTGCTTGCCGGCCTCGGCGTCGCCCGCGCCGATGTCGAGGAGCTGGCCGCGCCGCCGCCGGCCATCGCCGCCCGCATCGGCCTCGTCGCCGAGGCGCTGCGCCCGGCCGAGACCACAGACGCCTGGGCCGGGCGATCGGGAACGGTCGAGCCGGAAGCCTTCGACGGCGTCTCGCTGGTCGAGGCCGCCAATAGCCGCGAGGAAGCGCTGGCGATCGCCGTCGCGCTCCGGCTGGCGCTGGAGGAGGGCACGGCCGCGCTGGTCACCGGCGACCGCGAGCTGGCGCGCCGCGTCGCGGCCGAGCTGCGTCGCTTCGGCATCGAGGCCGACGATTCCGGCGGCACGCCGCTCACGGCGACACCGCCGGCGACGTTGATGCGGCTGATGCTGGAATGCGCGTTCCGCCCCGGCGACGCGGCCGCGATCCTTGCGCTGCTGAAGCATCCGCTGCTCTCGGCCGGCATGGAGCGCGCCCGGGCGCGGGCCGCCGCCGAGACGATCGATCTCGTCGTCCTGCGCGGGCCGGCCGGCCGGCCGGACATCGCCGCGTTGGCAACGACCTTCGAGGAACGGCTCGCCGCCATCGACGCCGATCCGCGCCGGCCGTTCTGGTGGACGCGGCTGTCGCCGCGGCGGCTCGACGACGCCCGCGCCCTGCTCGCCGCGACCGGCGCGGCGCTCGGGCCGCTTGCCGCGCTGCGCGCCGGCCGCCTTCCCCTGCACCGGATGCTGCATGCCGCCGTGACGGCGTTCGAAGCGCTCGGCCGCGACCGCGACGGCGGCCTGCGCCGGCTCTATGGCGGCGATGCCGGCGAGGCGCTCGCCGCCTTCCTGCGCGCGCTCCACGGCGCGCAAGCCGACATCGAGATCGAGGCGCGGGAATGGCCGGACGTGTTCGCGGCGCTGGTCGCCGGCGAGACGGTCAAGCCGACGATCGCCGGCGATGCCCGCGTCGCCATCTGGGGCGCGCTGGAGGCGCGGCTGCAATCGGTCGACACGCTGGTGCTCGGCGGGCTGAACGAGGGCTCGTGGCCGCGCAAGGCCGAGCCCGACCGCTTCATGTCGCGCTTCATGAAGGCGGGGCTGGAATTGGAGCCGCCCGAGCGCCGCATCGGCCAGGCCGCGCATGACTTCTTCATGGCGCTCGGCGCGCCGAAGCTGGTGCTGACGCGCGCCGCCCGCGCGGGCGACGCGCCGGCGCTGCCGTCGCGCTGGCTGCAACGGCTGGAGACGCTGGCCGGCGCGGCGGGGCTGGCGCCCGCGCGGCGGCG
>JBDHTD010000055.1:0-12357 GCA_039808485.1 Aquamicrobium sp.
GCTTTTTCATTTCTGAAACCGGACTGGAACGGACCTGAAGCGCCGGGCGCCCGGACAAATCCGGGCTGCCGCCCTCTCCGTTCGTTTTCGCCGCGTTCCTGCGGCGTCGAGCGAGTCCGCCCGACCGCAAAACGCCCTACCGGCCGCGGCCGCGCTTTTCCATGCCCTGAAGGAACTGGTCGAAGATCGATTCCATGTTCTTCTGGTAATCGTCGCGCGTCCTGGCCCCGGCGTCGAACATGTCGCCGAACAGATCGTCGTAGGGCGTGCGCTGGCGGCCGCTCGGATTGGCCCGCTCGGCGGCGGCTGTCTTCTGCCGTGCGCGCGGCTGCTGCGGCTGCTGCGCCGGCTCCGCCCGCCGCTGGCCGCCGCCCATCATCTCCTCGAAGATGCGGCCGAGCGGATTATCGCCATAGGGGTTCTGCGGCGCCGGCTTCGGCTGGGATTGCGCCGCGCCGCCGCCGAACATGCCTTCGAGGATCTTGCCGAACGGATTGTCGAACGGGCTGGGCTGCTGCGGCGCCGGCTGCGGCATGCCGAAACCGCCGCCCTGCTTCATCATCTGCTCGATGATCTGCTGGAGCGGGTTGCCCTCGCCGCCGAAGCCGGCGGCATTCATCTGCCCCGTCGTCTGCTTGAACAGGCCGCCCATGATCATCGAGGCGAGCGCGGGCAGCATCTGCTGCAACGTCTGCTGGGCGATGCCGGTCGCCTGCGCCGCCTGCGCCGCGACGGCGCGCGACAGCTCCTTGGAGCCGAACAGGTGGCCGAGGATGCCGTTGCCTTCCTGCATGCCCTGCGGCGTGAAGGCGGCGGCCGCATCCTCGAAATATTTGGCGTGCTGGCCGGAGGCGAGCGCCGACAGGAAGCTGCCGAGGTCGTAGGGGTTGGCGGCATTGCGCTTCAGCCCCTGGCTGAAGGCGGGCATCAGCGCCGCCATCGCCTCCTGCGCCTGTTGCTGCGACAGGCCGAACTGTCGTGCCATCTGCGCCATGGCGTTGCCGTTCTGGGCGTTGGCGAGCATGTCGAACAGGGGCAGCATGGCCGATTCCTTCCGTTGGTCTTCAAATCCAGACTAGACCATCGCTCGCCAAAGGGGAATTCTCGCCCACGCCGCGCGCGGCTCTAGCGCGGCGGATGCCCGGACAAATCCGGGCTGCCGCTCTATCGGTTTGTTCTTGCCGCATTTATGCGACGTCAGGCGATACCGCCTGACTGCAAAATGCTTTAGATTTCCGCCCGCTGCGCGGCCTGCTCGTCGCGCTGGCGCTGCACGTCGCGGCGCTTGTTGACGATGGCCGCGGCGAGGACGCCGACGGTGACGACGGCGATCAGCAGCGTGCAGACCGCGTTGATCTCGGGCGTCACGCCGAGGCGGACCTGGCTGTAGATCTTCATCGGCAGCGTCGTCGCGCCGGGGCCGGAGGTGAAGGAGGCGATCACCAGGTCGTCGAGCGACAGCGTGAAGGCCAGCATCCACCCCGCCACCACGGCCGGCATGATGACCGGCAGCGTCACCTGAAAGAAGGTGCGCGTCGGCGTCGCGCCGAGGTCCATCGCCGCCTCCTCGAGCGAGCGGTCGAACGACATCAGCCGCGACTGCACCACCACGGCGACGAAGCACATGGTGAAGGTGATGTGGGCGAGCGTCACCGTCATGAAGCCGCGGTCGAAGCCGACGGCGACGAAGAGGAGCAGCAGCGACAGCCCGGTGATGACCTCGGGCATGACCAGCGGCGCGAACACCATGCCCGAAAACAGGAAGCGGCCGCGAAACCGGGTGTAGCGGGTCAGCGCCAGCGCCGCCAGCGTGCCCAGCACCGTCGCCGCCGTGGCCGAGACAAAGGCGACACGCGCCGTCACCCAGGCCGCGTCGAGCAGCCCCTTGTTGGAGAACAATTCGACATACCAGCGCGTCGAGAACCCGCCCCACACCGTCACCAGCTTCGAGGCGTTGAACGAATAGATCACCAGCAGCACGATCGGCAGATAGAGGAAGGCGAAGCCGAGCACGAGCGAGACGATGTTGAAGCGCGAGAGCTTTCCCTGCATGGCGCTACTTCTCCTGTTCCTGCGACAGCGCCTGCGAGCGCTGGAAGAACATGATCGGCAGCACCAGGATCAGCAGCAGGATGATCGCCACCGCCGACGCCACCGGCCAGTCGCGGTTGGCGAAGAACTCGTTCCACAGCGTCTTGCCGATCATCAGCGTCTGCGAGCCGCCGAGAAGGTCGGGGATGACGAACTCGCCGACGGCGGGGATGAAGACGAGCAGGCAGCCGGCGACGACTCCCGGCAGCGACAGCGGGAAGGTGATCTTCCAGAAGGCGCTGACCGGCGGGCAGCCGAGGTCCTGCGCCGCCTCGATCAGCGAGAAGTCCATCTTCTCCAGCGTCGCATAGAGCGGCAGCACCATGAACGGCAGGTAGGAATAGACGATGCCGATGAAAATCGCCGTATGGGTGTTCATGATCAGCAGCGGCGTGTCGATGACGCCGGCCCACATCAGGAACTGGTTGAGCAGCCCTTCCGGCTTCAGGATGCCGATCCAGGCATAGACGCGGATCAGGAACGAGGTCCAGAACGGCAGGATCACCAGCATCAGCAGCACGGGCCTGAGCGAGCCCGGCGCGCGCGCCATCGCATAGGCGAGCGGATAGCCGACCAGCAGCGCCAGCAGCGTCGAGATGGCGGCGATGGTCACGCTCGACACATAGGCGTTGAAATAGAGCGCGTCGTCGACGAGCCAGAGATAGTTCTCGAAGGAAAGCTGCCGCAGGCCGCCGACGAGCCCCGACAGCCCGTCGCCGAGGTCGAGCGTCGGCAGGTAGGGCGGCATCGCGGTCGCCGTCTGCGACAGCGAGATCTTGAACACGATGAGGAACGGAACGAGGAAGAAGAACAGCAGCCACAGATAGGGGATGAGGATGACGACGCGGCTGGCGAGCGCCCCGGCGAGCCGGGCGCCGACGCCCGTGCCCTGCCTCGCCGCCGCCGCGCCGCCGCCCGCCTTCGAGGTCGCTGCCGCCATCGTCGCCCCCTCGCCTAGCGCGTCAGCACGATGCCGGCATCCGGCGCGAAGGAAATCCAGGCGCGGTCGTCCCAGCTCAGCGGGTCCTCGACCGTGCGCGAGCTGTTCAGCGCGCTCGCCGTCACCACCTGGCCGTCGGCGAGCTTGACGTGGTAGACGGTCATGTCGCCGAGATAGGCCAGGTCCCAGACCGCGCCCTCCATGACGTTGGCCGCGGCTTCCGGGCGCTTCGACGACACCTTGATCTTTTCCGGCCGGATGGCGAAGGCGACCGTGCTGCCGGCTTGCGCTTCGCCCGCGTTCTGGACCCTGATCTGCGCGCCGCTGGCGCCGGTGATGGTGGCGGTGTCGCCGCTGCGCTCGGCGACCGTGCCTTCGAGGATGTTCACGTTGCCGACGAAATCGGCGACGAAGCGCGAGGCCGGCGCCTCGTAGACCTCGGCCGGCGTCGCCACCTGCATCACCTTGCCCTTGTCCATGATGGCGATGCGGTCGGCCATGGTCATCGCCTCCTCCTGGTCATGGGTGACGACGACGAAGGTCAGACCGAGGTCCTGCTGCAAGTCCATCAGCTCGAACTGGGTCGCCTCGCGCAGCTTCTTGTCGAGCGCGCCGAGCGGCTCGTCGAGCAGCAGCACCTTGGGCCGCTTGGCCACCGAGCGGGCGAGCGCGACGCGCTGGCGCTGGCCGCCGGAGAGCTGGTGCGGCTTGCGCCTGGCGAACTGCTCCAGCCGCACCAGCTTGAGCATCTCCTTCACCCGCGCCTCGATCTCGGGCTTCGGCATGCCGTCCTGCTTCAGGCCGAAGGCGATGTTGGCCTCGACGCTCATGTGCGGGAACAGCGCGTAGGACTGGAACATCATGTTGACCGGCCGCCGGTAGGGCGGAATGCCGGCCATGTCCTGGCCGTCGAGCAGGATCGTGCCGGAGGTCGGGTGCTCGAAGCCGGCAAGCATACGCAGCAGCGTCGACTTGCCGCAGCCGGAGGCGCCGAGAAGCGCGAAGAACTCGCGCTCGTAGATGTCGAGCGACAGGTCGTTGACGGCGGTGAAATCGCCGAACCGCTTGGTGACGTTGCGGAATGAGATGAAGGGGCGCGCCAGCGGATCGGTCCACGGCGTGAAGCTCCTGCGGATGCTGCCAAGCGATTTCATGCGCGCTTCCCCGGTTCGCAGGGCCGCCCGCCGCCGTCTCCGAGCGCGCCACGGCGGTTCCCTGCCTTGATTCCGACGTCACGTTCCGGCGCCGCCGGCGGGCCTTCCCGCCCGCGGCGCTCGCGCGGCCTTACTGGCCGGTGACGACCTTGGTCCAGCTCCGCGTCAGCAGGCGCTGGGTGCGCTGGTCGTAGGGCTGGACGGTGAAGAGATGCGCCATCGTCTCCTCGTCGGGATAGATCGCCGGGTCATCGACGATCTCCTCGTCGATGAATTCCTGCGACGCCTTGTTGCCGTTGGCGTAGTAGACGTAGTTCGTCGCCTTGGCGATGACCTCCGGCTCCATGATGAAGTTCAGGAACTCGTGGGCCTCGGCGACGTTCTTGGCGTCGCCGGGGATGAGCATCTGGTCGAACCACATCTGCGCGCCTTCCTTCGGCACGGAATAGGCGACCTCGACCCCCTGGTCGGCCTCGGCCGCGCGGTCGGCGGCCTGGAACACGTCGCCCGACCAGCCAATGGCGACGCAGATGTCGCCATTGGCGAGCGCGTTGATGAATTCGGAGGAGTGGAACTTGCGGATGTGCGGGCGCACCGCAAGCAGCACCTCCTCGGCCTTGGCCATGTTGGCCGGGTCCTTGTCGTTGGGGTCGATGCCGAGATAGTTCAGGACCGTCGGCACCACGTCGGTGGGCGAGTCGAGGAAGTAGACGCCGCAGCCCGCCAGCTTGGCGATCTGCTCGGGCTCGAACACCACGCTCCAGGAATCGATCTCGTCGACGCCGAGCGCCTCCTTGACCTTGTGCACGTTGTAGCCGATGCCGACCGTGCCCCACATGTAGTTGATCGAGTATTCGTTGCCCGGATCGTACTGGGCGGTGCGCTCGCTCACCACGTCCCACATGTTCTTCAGGTTCGGCAGCTTCGACTTGTCGAGCTTCTGGTAGACGCCGGCCTCGATCTGGCGGACCATGAACGGGCTCGCCGTCGGCACGACGACGTCGTAGCCCGAGGACCCGGCGAGCATCTTGGTCTCGAGGATCTCGTTGGAATCGAACACGTCGTAGACGACGCGGATTCCGGTCTTGGCGGTGAAGTCCTGGATGATCGAATCGTCGATGTAATCCGACCAGTTGTAGACGTTGACGACGCGGTCCTGCGCGCTTGCAGCGCCGGCCAGCGCAAGCGCCGCGGCCGATGCGGCGGAAAGCAGGAATGCCTTGCGGATCATGACGTTCTCCTCTGTCGAAATTTTATTCCCGGCTTCGGCCGACTCCGGAAAAGGCCGGCCGGGCCAGGTTGGTCATTGAAAACCTATTGACGTTTTCACATCGCCACAAGCGGGAAAAAGCGCGCCCCGCTCACAGATAGGTGGTGCGTTCGAGCGGCGTGATCTCGCCCCAGAAGGCGAGGATTTCCGCCCGCTTCAGGTCCTTGTAGACCTTGGCCAGCAGCGGCCCCAGCGCCCGGTCGACGAAACGGCTCTTGGCCATGAGCTGGAGCGCGTCGTCCATGTCGTCCGGCAGGAACAGCCCCTCGTCCTCATAGGCGTTGCCCTGGATCGGCGGCGGCGGCACCGCCTTCTCCTCGATGCCTTCGACCATGCCCTGGATCAGCGTCGCCATCACCAGATAGGGGTTGGCGTCGGCGCCGGCGATGCGGTGCTCGATGCGTCGGTTCTGCTCGTTGGAAACCGGGATGCGCAGCGCCACCGAGCGGTTGTTCTCGGCCCACACCGCCCGCGTCGGCGCATAGGAGCCCGGCGTGATGCGGCGGAAGCCGTTCCAGGTGTTGATGAACAGCAGGAGCGATTCCGGCATGGTCTTCAGAAGGCCCGCGACCGCGGATTCGAGCCGCGGCCGCCCCTCCGGCCCGGCGAAGATGTTGCGGCCGTCCCCGTCCAGCACCGAGGCGTGGACATGCATGCCGTTGCCGGCATATTCGAGGAAGGGCTTGGCCATGAAGGTGGCGGTCAGCCCGTGGGCGCGGGCGCAGCCGATGACGATGCGCCGGAGCAGGATGACGTCGTCGGCCGCCTTCAGCGGGTCGGCCCGGTGCTTCAGGTTGACCTCGAACTGGCCGGGCGCGGCTTCCTTGATGATGGTGTCGATCGGCAGGTTCTGCGCGTCGGCCGCGTCGCGGATCATGTCGAACAGGTCGGCATGCTCGGCCAGATCGTCGAGCCCGTACATGCGCAGGCGATCCGGCCCCGCCATCGCGCCGACGGGAGCGGGCATGCCGTCGTCCCAGTCAGTCTCGGGATCGAGCAGGTAGAACTCCAGCTCGAAGGCGACGACCGGGAAGAAGCCCTTGTCGTTGGCCTCGGCCACCTTCTTCTTCAGCACCTGGCGCGGGTCGGCCATGAAAGGCTCGCCCTCGGGCGTGAAGGTCTGGAGCAGCACCTGCGCGGTCTTGCGCTTGGCCCACGGCACCATGGCGAGCGTGCCGCGCGTCGCCCGGCAGAAGCCGTCCTGGTCGCCGGTTTCGATGTGCAGGCCGGTCTCGGACACCTCGCGACCCCAGACGTCGAGGCCGTGCAGCGACATCGGGAAGTTGACGCCTTCCTGGAACGCCTTCTTCAGCGCGTCGGCCGGCGCCCATTTGCCGCGCATCACGCCGTTGGGATCGACGATCAGGAATTCCACGGCCTCGAGATCGGGGTGCTGCGCGACGAAGGCGCGGTATTCGCGCTCGTGATCGGGAGAAACGAACCTGCCGGCTTCGTCGTCATCCGCGGACATCTTGTCCGCTCCCGGGTCGAATTTGCGTTTTGTTTCCGGGATGCGCTTAACTCCGGACTCTGCAAGGTCCGACGGATGGGATGGCAAGATAAACCTGTCTGGTTGTTTCGATCGTGCCAGCCTGCCCGCGCGCCTCAATTCTGTCAATGGGGCGCCTTCCATCAGTGGGGCGTCGGCATGCCGGTCAGGCCCGGCCGCTGCGGCCGCGACAGGCGGCGCACCTCGAGCCCGATATGGACGAGCAGGGCGGCGAAGACGATGCCGCCGCCGACGACGGTGCGCCCCGCCGGCACCTCGCCATGGACGAGCCAGACCCAGACCGGGCCGAGCAGCGTCTCGAAGGTGGCGAGCAGCGCCGTGTAGGCCGGCGCGATCAGGCGCGCGCCGGTGGCGAAGAAGGCGAGCGCGAGGCCGAGATTGATCGCCCCGAACGCGAACAGGAACCCCATGTCGGTCGGGGAGACCCGCAGGGTCGTCGCCTGGCCGGCCGCCAGCGCCCCCGCGATGACGACGCCGAGGCAGGTGGCGGGCGTCATCCGCACATGGGAAAAGCGGCGCATCAGCACCGTGGCGACCGAGAACGCGAAGACGATGGCCAGCGCCAGCCCGTCGCCGACCAGCGACAGCCCGCCCGAGGCTCCTCCCGGGGCTCCCCCCGAGGTTCCATTGGCGAGCGAGCCGGAGACCATGACGCCGACGCCGACGATGACGGCGGCGATGGCCGCCCATGTCGCCGCCGAAACCCTGATCCCCAGGACCGCGAAGGAAAGCAGCGCCGCGATCAGCGGCCCGCCCGCCTGGATGAGCAGGATGTTGGCGACCGTGGTGTGCGCCAGCGCCAGCACGAAGAACGAGGTCGAGACGGACAGGCACAGCGCCACGGCGAGACCAGGCAGCCCCATGCCGAGGAAAAGCCTGAGCGTGCCGCGCGCGCCGTCGCGCCACAGCATGAAGCCGAGCAGGAACAGCGCCGCCCAGAACGAACGCCAGAACACCACGGTCCATGGATCGGGCGCCGCGATGAAACGGGCGATGACGCCGCCGAAGCTCCAGCACAGCGCCGAAAGGAAGACGAGAACATAGCCCGTCCGCTCCTCGCGCGCAGGAGAAGACATGCCGGTGGTGGAAGGACCGCTCATCGACGTCAGGGCTCCGGCATTCGGGGCTGCGCTCAGGGAATGAAGTCTGCCTCGCAGCTAGAAGTAATCCGGGCTCCTGACGTGGTCCAGCCCGGCAATCCCGTTATGGCACCCCGTTATGGAACCCCGAGGTCCCTTTCTGCGGGCGCTACTGGAAATCGAACGCCGACAGCCCCGTCGCCATCTCGTCCAGCCCGAGCGGCCGCGTCACCGGCGGCTCGATCCGCGCCAGGCACCCGGTGCGTTCGCACAGGCGGCAGGCCGGGCCGACCGGCGTCGCCGTCTCGTTGGCAGGCAGGGCGGCGGCATAGACGACCTCGTCCTTGAAACCGATGTCGCAGCCGATCAGGATCGCGGTCCGCCGCGGCCGCTCGGCGAACGCCCCTTGCGGGCCTTCGAGCGTACGCGCCATCGTCAGGAACGCGGCGCCGTCCGGCATCTCGACCGCCTCGACCAGGACCTGCCCCGGCTGGGCGAAGGCGGCATGGACGGAAAGCTTGGGGCAGCCGCCGCCGAAACGGGCATGGGGAAACCCCTGCGCGCCGGCGCGGCGGAAGCGGTTGCCGGCATTGTCGGCCTCGAGCATGAAGAACGGCACCCCCGACTGGCCGGGCTTCTGCAACATGGTCAGGCGGTTGGCCGCCTGCTCGAACGAGACGCCGAAGCGCGAGCGCAGCACGTCGAGGTCGTAGCGCGCGCGCTGCGCGGCGGCGAGGAAGGCGCCATAGGGCATCATCAGCGCGTGCGCGGCATAGCGGCCGAGCTCGAACCGGGCCAGCCGCCGCGCCTCGTCCGACGACAGCTTCAGCGCCTTGACCTCGGCCGCCACCGCGACATGGCAGCGGATCAGGCACGCCTCCATCGCCACCTCGCGGAGCTGGTCGAACGGCGACAGCCGCTCCGAGATGAACAGGCGCTGCGAATGCCGGTCGTAGCGGCGGCGCCAGTTGGGCATGGTGGCGACGGGGAGCACCTTGACCGCGATGCCGTGCTCGCGCCGCAACCACCCCTTCAGCGCGCCGTGAAGGTCGTCTCCCGGCTGGAGAAGCCGGGTGAACGCCTCCGTCTCTTCCTCCAGCGCGGGAAAGAAATTCGCCCGCCGCTCGAAGGTCTCGCGCACCTCGTCGATCGGCAGCCGGGCCGAGGACAGCGTCGTCGCCCTGCCCTCGCGCGCCAGCAGTTCCGACAGGTCGGACAGCCGCTCGGCCTGCTCGCGATAGGCGCGGTAGAGCTTGACCACCGCGGCCGAGGCATTGGGCGCGGCGTCGGCGATCTCGACCAGCTCCTGGTCGCCCGGCAGTTCGCCCGCCAGCAGCGGATCGGAAAACACCTCGCGCAGCGCCGCGATCGAGCCCGCCCCTTCGGCCTGCAATTCCTCGGGCTCGACATGGTAGACCGAAGCGAGCTTCAGGATGAGCTGGACCGTCAGCGGCCGCTGGTTGCGCTCGATCAGGTTCAGATAGGACGGCGAGATGCCCAGCCCCTCGGCCATCGCCGTCTGGGTCAGCCCCTTGGCGTTGCGGATGCGGCGGATGCGAGGGCCCGCGAAGATCTTCTGCTCGGCCATGCCGAAATGTCCCCCAACGACGCCCGCGCCGGCGTTTGACCGGATTTTACAGATCCGCGCCGGAGCGGCGCTTTTACAATCTTCACAATTTTACAAGCGCCATCAGTCAAACGCAACACAGGTTTTCTCGAATTATTCGCACCGTTTCGCCAATTTTCTCGTTCTTTTCGGCAGCGCAATGTAAATGAAGTCACACGAGGTCGCGCCTCCCATGCGGCCTGACGGACAATCGCCAGTTTGCAGGAGAGTCATCATGACCGATTTTTACAACATCGTACCGTCCGCGCCGGAAGGCCGCTACGAAGGCATCGAGCGCCCCTACTCGCCGGAAGACGTCAAGCGTCTGCGCGGCTCGGTCCAGATCAAGCACACGCTGGCCGAGAACGGCGCCAACCGGCTGTGGAAGCTGATCAACGAGGAGCCCTTCGTCAACGCGCTCGGCGCGCTGTCGGGCAACCAGGCGATGCAGATGGTGCGCGCCGGCCTGAAGGCGATCTACCTCTCCGGCTGGCAGGTCGCGGCCGACGCCAACACGGCTTCCGCCATGTATCCCGACCAGTCGCTCTACCCGGCCAACGCCGCGCCCGAGCTTGCCAAGCGCATCAACCGCACCCTCCAGCGCGCCGACCAGATCGAGACCCAGGAAGGCAACGGCCTGTCGGTCGACACCTGGTTCGCGCCGATCGTCGCCGACGCCGAGGCCGGCTTCGGCGGGCCGCTGAACGCCTTCGAGATCATGAAGGCCTTCATCGAGGCGGGCGCCGCCGGCGTCCACTTCGAGGACCAGCTCGCCTCGGAGAAGAAGTGCGGCCATCTCGGCGGCAAGGTGCTGATCCCGACCCAGGCGCATATCCGCAACCTGACCGCCGCGCGCCTCGCCGCCGACGTCATGGGCGTGCCGACGCTGATCGTCGCCCGCACCGACGCCGAGGCCGCCAAGCTGCTCACCTCCGACATCGACGACAACGACAAGCCGTTCGTCGACTACGATGCCGGCCGCACCACCGAGGGCTTCTACCAGGTCAAGAACGGCATCGAGCCGTGCATCGCCCGCGCCATCGCCTATGCCCCCTATTGCGACCTGATCTGGATGGAGACCGGCAAGCCGGACCTCGAGCAGGCGAGGAAGTTCGCGGAAGCCGTGCAGAAGGCGCACCCGGGCAAGAAGCTCGCCTACAACTGCTCGCCCTCGTTCAACTGGAAGAAGAACCTCGACGACGCGACGATCGCCAAGTTCCAGAAGGAGCTGGGCGCGATGGGCTACAAGTTCCAGTTCATCACGCTCGCCGGCTTCCACCAGTTGAACTACGGCATGTTCGAGCTGGCACGCGGCTACAAGGAGCGCCAGATGGCGGCCTATTCGGAGCTTCAGGAGGCCGAGTTCGCGGCCGAGGCCAACGGCTACACCGCGACCAAGCACCAGCGCGAGGTCGGCACCGGCTATTTCGACGCCGTGTCGCTGGCCATCACCGGCGGCCAGTCCTCGACCACCGCGATGAAGGAATCGACCGAGACCGAACAGTTCCGCCCGGCGGCGGAATAACGGTCCCGGCTTAGGCCAACAGGCAAAGGAGAACACCCATGTCGCCCAAGACCCGCGTCAAGGAACGTGCGGAGGAGCAGTCCTCCTCCATGAACAGCGACCAGCAGGCCGTCATCCGCATGGTGGCGAACGACCTGCACCGGCTGAACCAGTCGGTGATGAAGGCGGTCGAGGCCGGCGTGTCGGTGGAACTGGTGCGCTCGGCACGCCATCACGGCGGCGACGGCAACTGGGGCGATCTCCTCATTCCCGTGGTCGTCGCCAAGGCGGCCAGCGGGGCAGCCAGCGGAGCGGCCGACGGCGAGGAAGCCTGAAAGCCGCAAGCCCGCAGAGACAGAAGAAAGGCGGCAGCGATGCCGCCTTTTTTCATGCCTTCCTCCATCCGCGCCCTGCCTCGCCGACGCAGGAACGGCTCGGGGAGAAAACATGCTTCAAAGCAAGAAACGAGGTCGCATGCAGCATATCTGAAGGATCGTTCATAAATCAGACTTGACATGTCAGTCGTCATCAAGAACAACCCCGTCGCCCCCCCTCGAATTCTCATTCCTATGGTCTTTAGGATCGGTAGAAACGATGCAGAATTCAATCGACGACGACAGCGGCGACGCCAGTGGCGGCGCAGCCATTGATTTCGGGTTGATTCTGGTGGTGGGGTCGTCGCCCATCAACCGGATCGTGATCTCGCGCATCGGCGAGAAGGCCGGCCTGCGCACCGTCTGCGCGACGCCGGATGGGGCGCGGGCCGCCTTGGGCGACGCCCTGCCCGTGCTGGCCATCCTCGACGGCGGCGCCGACGATCGCGAATGCGACCGGCTGCTCGACCACCTGGCTGGCCTGCGCCGTTTCGTCGCGGGCGGCCACGCGCCGATGGCGATCTTCCTGTCCAACCACGCCGCGACCGCCCAGCCGGGCCGTCATGCCGCCATCGACAAGGTGATGGCGAAGCCGGTCATGCCCGACCGGCTGCAACCCGTGATCCAGGAGATGGTCGACCGGCTGCAACGCCCGTCGTGAAGGCGCGGCGCGGCGAGGGCAAAGCCCGTTTCCCTGCCTCACGCCCGCAGGCGCTGCGGCTCCTCGCAGTCGTCCATCGCCGCGCCGTCGTCCTGGCGCAGCCGGAACCGCGCCAGAACGCGGGTCAGGCCAGCGCTTTCCTGCGCCAGTCCCGCGCCCGCCGCGTTC
>JBDHTD010000056.1:0-11343 GCA_039808485.1 Aquamicrobium sp.
CATCAGCAGGTTGTGCCCGCCGGCGGCCGTCACCTCCAGCGCCCGCTTCGCGCCCTCCTGCCCCTTGATGTCGGCAAGGTCGGGCAGCGCGCCTGCGGCCTCGTGCACGGCCGGCTCCGGCCGCGGCAGCACCTGCACGCCGCGGAAATGATTGGCGAGCGCGATCAGGCTGCGCGGCGCGAGGATGTCGATCCCCGGCCCGGCCCACGCCGCCTCGGCGCCGACGCCATGCGGGCAGATCAGCCCCTTGCCGAGCGCGCCCGCGCCGATGGCCGCCGGCAGCGCGCCAGCGACCGGCGCCGCGGTGCCGTCGAGCGCCAGCTCGCCGAGCACGACATAGGCGGCGATCGCGTCCTGCGGGATCGCCCCCAGCGCGACCATCAGCCCGAGCGCGATCGGCAGGTCGTAATGGCTGCCCTCCTTGGGCAGGTCGGCCGGCGCGAGATTGACCGTGACGCGCTTGGCCGGCATCGACAGGCCCGATGCGTGAAGCGCGGCCTGCACCCGCTCGCGGCTTTCGATCACCGCCTTGTCGGCGAGGCCGACGATCTGCATCCCGACCTTGCCCGGCGCGACCATCACCTGCACGTCGACGGGGACGGCGTCTATGCCGTGGAATGCAACGGTTGTGATGCGCGCGATCACGGCTCCCCTCCCCGGCCGCCAAGCGGCCCGTTGCTGCGCCAACAGCCTTCCGAATGCGCTATTTGTGTCAGATAAGCATCTTTTCCGACCGCGATCAAGAACATTAAGTGAACAAAAACGCGCGGAGGCTGCACCCAGGTTGCAGGCGATTGCACGGACGGAACGGATGTTCCGGCCCGGAGGCAAGCCGCACCTTGCTCCGTCGTGTCGGCCGATGCGCGCCCTCTGGACAAGCGGCCGGTTCCCGGCAAAGACTGCGCCCTTCGACGCTGACAAACAGGAAGGCCCCTCGAATGCTTGGACTGATGCAGGACTGGCCGCTGCTGTGCCACAAGATTCTCGACTACGCGGCGATCCAGCACGGCGGGCGCGAGATCGTGTCGCGCTCGGTCGAGGGCCCGATCGTGCGCACCACCTATGGCGAGGCGCGGCGGCGCGCGCTGAAGGTGGCGCAACTTCTGGAGCGCGCCGGCTTTTCCGAGGGCGACCGCATCGCCACGCTGGCCTGGAACACCGCCAACCATCTCGAAGCCTGGTACGGCATCAACGGCATGGGCGCGATCTACCACACGCTCAATCCGCGGCTGTTTCCCGAGCAGATCGCGTGGATCATGAACCATGCCGAGGACAAGGCGCTGTTCGTCGACCTGACCTTCCTGCCGCTGGCCGAGAAGATCCTGCCGCAGGTGCCGACGGTGCGCCAGGTCGTGGTGTTCACCGACGCGGCGCACATGCCGAAGACCAGCCTTGCCAATGCGGTGGCCTATGAGGAGTGGCTGAAGGACGCCGACGGCGACTTCACCTGGAAGGAGCTCGACGAAACCGCCGCCTGCGGCATGTGCTACACGTCGGGCACGACGGGCGACCCCAAGGGCGTGGTCTATTCCCACCGCTCGAACGTGCTCCACGCGATGATCGCCTCGACGCCGAACGCGATGGGCATCTCGGCCCGGGACGTGGTGATGCCGGTGGTGCCGATGTTCCATGCCAATGCCTGGGGCCTGGCCCAGAGCGGGCCGATGGTCGGCGCCAAGCTGGTGATGCCGGGCGGCCGCATGGACGGCGAGGCGATCTGGGAATTGCTCGACACCGAGAAGGTCAGCTTCACCGCCGCCGTGCCGACGGTGTGGCTGATGCTGCTGCAATATCTGGAGCAGACCGGCAAGACGCTGCCGCATCTGAAGCGCGTCGTCATCGGCGGCTCGGCCTGCCCGCGCGCCATGACCGAGAAGTTCGAGAGGAACTATGGCGTCGAGGTGGTCCACGCCTGGGGCATGACCGAGATGAGCCCGCTCGGCAGCCTGTGCACGATGAAGCCGGAATATGCCGGGCTGACCGGCGAGGCCCGCCTCGACGTGGCGCAGAAGCAGGGCTTCGCGCCGTTCGGCGTCGAAATGAAGATCACCGACGACGACGATGCCGAGCATCCGTGGGACGGCAAGACCTTCGGCCGGCTGAAGGTGCGCGGGCCGGCGGTGGCGAAGGCGTATTACGGCGGCGCCGGCGCCGAGCAGTTCGATGCCGGCGGCTGGTTCGACACCGGCGACGTCGCCCATATCGATCCCCACGGCTACATGCAGATCACCGACCGCGCCAAGGACGTCATCAAGTCGGGCGGCGAGTGGATTTCCACCATCGATCTCGAGAACCTCGCCATCGGCCATCCCGGCGTCGCCGAGGCCGCGGCCATCGGCATCGCCCATCCGAAATGGGACGAGCGGCCGCTGCTGGTGATCGTGCGCAAGCCGGACGCCGAGGTCTCGAAGCAGGAGGTCCTCGATTTCTTCGCCGGCAAGGTCGCGAAATGGTGGATGCCGGACGACGTCGTCTTCGTCGACGAGATCCCGCACACCGCCACCGGCAAGATCCAGAAGACGACGCTGCGCGAGCAGTTCCGGGATTACCGCCTGCCCGATGCTTGAGGTTTTGCGCCGGACGCTTCATATCGCATCCGGCGTCGGCAACTTTCAGGCAGGACACTAACGATGGCGGCATTTCCGCAGCGCCGGGTTTCCAGGATGGCCCTGTGGGCGCGGCGCCTCTCGGGCTTCGCGCTCGTGCTCCTCGCCACGGCGAGCGTCGGCCACCGCTACGGGCTGGTCGAGACGCTGGGCTTCCTGTGGACGCTGGCGCTGGTCGTCCTGCTGGCGCTGTCGGGCCTCGCGCTCGCCGCCGGCGGCTTCGCGCAGTTATGGCGGCGCGGCGACAAGGGCGGCCGGGCATCGCTGGCGGCGACGGCGATGTCGGTCGTCGTGCTCGCCCCGTTCGGCGCGGCCGGCTGGCTCTATTTCACCCTGCCGGCGCTGACCGACATTTCGACCGATCTCGACGAGCCGCCGCACTTCTCGATCGCGCCGCGCCTGCGCACGCCGCAGATGAACGCGATCGCGCCGATCGGCCACGAGGCGGCGATGCTCCAGATGCGGTTCTATCCCGACCTCGCCGGCCGGCGGTTCGAGGTCTCGACCGAGCGCGTGCTTGCCGCGCTGGCGCCCGTCGTCGCGGCGCGCGGCTGGCGGGTGCGCGGCGAGATGCCGACCTCGGCGGCCGGGCGGCCGGAAATCTCGATCGAGATGGCGGCGCCGGGCCGGCTGCTGCGCCTGCCGGCGGATGCGGTGGTGCGCCTCAGCGGCGAGGACGAATCCACCTTCGTCGACATGCGCGTCGCCTCGCCCTACGGCCCGCACGATCTCGGCTCGAACGCCTACCGGATCACGGCCTTCCTGGCCGACCTCGCCGCGGAGCTGGAGCGCCAGTCGCTGGAGATCATCGACATCCCGCCGTCAGACGGGAGCGTAAATCCCGTCGATTGACGGCTCGTCCTCGACCGAGACGACGCCGCGACCGACCAGGTCCTCCAGATGCGCCAACACGGAAAGCCCGGCCGCCCCGTGAAGGCGCGGATCGATGTCGCGATAGATCGCGGCCACCATCTCGCCGATGGTGCGGTCGCCGCTTTTCAGCCGTTCGAGGATGGCGCGCTCGCGCATCCTGCGGTGCACCTTCAGGCCGCGCAGGAACGCCGACGGCTCCCTGACCGGACCGCCATGGCCGGGCAGATAAAGGACGTCGTCGCGTTCCATCAGCTTGTCGAGCGAGGCCATGTAGTCGGCCATCGCCCCGTCGGGCGGGGCGACGATCGAGGTCGACCACGCCATGACGTGGTCGGCCGAGAACAGGATGCCGGCGCCTTCGAGCGCAAATGCGAGGTGATTGGCGGTGTGGCCGGGGGTGAAGACGGCGCGCAGCGCCCAGCCGTCGCCCTCCACCACCTCGCCGTCCTTGAGCAGAACGTCCGGCGCGAAGGCTTCGTCGCCGCTGGCGTCGAGCGGGTTGACCTCGCCGATGCGCAGGGGCCGCGCCGGCCGGTGCGGCCCCTCGGCCAGCACCTTCGCCCCGGTCTCGGCGGCGAGCCGCGCGGCCAGCGGCGAATGGTCGACATGGGTGTGCGAGACGAGGATGTGGCTCACCGGCCGGCCGCCGATCGCCTTCAGCAGGGCGCGAAGGTGATTCTCGTCCGCCGGGCCGGGATCGATGACGGCCAGCGTGTCGCGGCCGACGATGTAGCTGTTGGTGCCGTGGAAGGTGAACGCGCTCGGATTCTCGACCGTCATCCGCACGACGCCCGGCGCGACCGGCACGGCCTCGCCATAGGCGGGCTCGAAGGTGGTGTCGAAGTCGATGGCCATTGGGCGATACCGCAGCAAGTTGACGAAAGACGCGAAACGAGTTGCCGCATATCATGGAAGGCCATATAGGGGAAACCATCGCTTTCATCGCTTTCCCCATGGAGAAGCCAATGTCCGCAGCCGCAATTTCCCGCCCCCTTGTTTCGCTCACGGTGCCCGAGAAGGGCATTGCCCGCTACGCCATGCTGGCGCTGCTCGCCGTTTCAGGCACGCTGCTGCTGACGCTGGCGGCCAAGACCAAGGTGGTGCTCGGCCCGGTCGATCTCTATCTCGGCAATCTCGCCGCGCTCGCCATCGCCGCCTCCTACGGCCTGCGGCTCGGCCTCGCCACCTTCCTGCTCTACCTCGCCGAGGGCGCGATGGGCTTCCCCGTGTTCCAGTCGACCCCGGAGAAGGGCATCGGCATCGCCTACATGATGGGCACCACCGGCGGCTATCTCGTCGGCATGATCCTTGCCACCGCACTGGTCGGCTGGGCCGCCGACCGCGGTTTCGACCGCAACCCGTTCAAGCTGTTCTCGGCGATGCTGGTCGGCGTCGCGCTGATCCTCGCCTTCGGCTTCGCCTGGCTGGCGACGCTGATCGGCACTGAGCAGGCCTGGCAATTCGGCGTCGTGCCGTTCGTGCTGGCCGACGTCATCAAGGCCGCGCTGGCCGCCTCGCTGATCCCGGCGGTGTGGGCGCTGTTCGCCCGCCGCTGATCCGGTCCTGAAAAGCCCAAAGGCCCGGCGTCGCATGCCGCGACGCCGGGCCTTTTTCTTTGGCGACCTCAAGCCTCAGTCGGCGGTCTTCGCCACCATGGTCAGCACGTCGTACTGCGCCACCACCGCCCCGGCCTGATTGGTGACGCGGCAGTCCCAGCGCACCTCGCCATGCTCGGCTCCACTGCGCGGATTGATCTCCTTGCAGGTCAGTTGCACCTGAAGCGCGTCGCCGGGATAGACCGGCGTCAGGAAGCGCAGATTGTCGATGCCGTAATTGGCCAGCACCGGCCCGGGCGCGGGGTCGACGAACAGGCCGGCGGCGAAGGAGACGATCAGGTAGCCATGCGCCACCCGCCCGTCGAAGAACGGGTTGGCCCTGGCCGCGTCCTCATCCATGTGGGCGTAGAAGGTGTCGCCGGTGAAGCCGGCGAAATGCTCGATGTCGGCCAGCGTCACCTCGCGCGAAGCGGTGACGAGCCGGTCGCCGACCTTCAGCTCCGCCAGCGACTTGCGGAACGGATGGACCCCGTCCTCGCGCGCCGCCGCGCCCTCCAGCCAGCGCCCGGTGACGGCCGAGAGCAGCTCCGGCGCGCCCTGGACAGCGGTGCGCTGCATGTAGTGCATCACCCCGCGCAGGCCGCCGAGCTCCTCGCCGCCGCCGGCCCGACCCGGCCCGCCATGCACCAGCATCGGCAGCGGCGAGCCATGGCCGGTCGAGCTCTTGGCGCTTCGGCGGTTGCCGATCATCACCCGGCCGTGGAACGGGGCGAGGCCGAGCACCGCCTCGCGCGCGAAGGCGGGATCGTCGGTAAAGACCGAAGAGACGAGGCTGCCCCTGCCGCGCCGGGCGAGCTCCACCGCCTGCTCCGGGTCGTCATAGGGCATGACGGTGGAGACGGGGCCGAACGCCTCGACGTCATGGACCGCGAGCGCGCCTTGCGGCCTGTCGCAATAGAGCAGCACCGGCTCGACGAACGCCCCGGCCTGCGCATCGCCCGAGGTCAGGCGCGGATTGGCGGCGTCGCCGGCGACGATCTCGGCTTCCGCCGCCAGTTCAGCGATGCGGGCGCGCACTTCCTCGCGGTGGGCGAGGCTGGCCAGCGGCCCCATGGTCACGTCCGCGTCGGCCGGATTGCCGAGCGCGACCTTGCCGAGCCGCTCGCCGAGCGCCGCGACCAGCGCCTCGGCATGGCGGCGCGGGGCGATGACGCGGCGGATCGCCGTGCATTTCTGCCCGGCCTTGACCGTCATCTCGCGCGCCACCTCCCTGACGAAGAGGTCGAATTCCGGCGTGCCGGGGCCGGCGTCCTGGCCGAGGATCGCGGCGTTGAGGCTGTCGGCCTCCATGGTGAAGCGCACGGAATTGGCGAGGATCGCCGGATGGGCCTTGAGCATGCGCCCGGTGGCGGCCGAGCCGGTGAAGGTGACGACGTCCTGGCCGTCGACATGGTCGAGCAGGTCGCCGAGCGAGCCGCAGACGAGCTGCACCGCGCCCTCCGGCAGGACGCCGCTCTCGACCATGCGCCGCACCACCCGCTCGGTCAGATAGGCGGTCTGGCTCGCCGGCTTGACGATGGCCGGCATGCCTGCCAGCAGCGTCGGCGCCAGCTTTTCCAGCATGCCCCAGCACGGAAAGTTGAAGGCGTTGATGTGCACGGCGACGCCTTGCAACGGCGACAGGATGTGCTGGGCGCTGAAGGTCGCGTCCTTCGACAGCGGCTCGACGTCGCCGTCGAGCAGCACGCGCGTGTTCGGGAGTTCCCGCCTGCCCTTCGAGGCATAGGTCAGCAACGTGCCGAAACCGCCGTCGATGTCGACCCAGCTATCGGCCCGCGTCGCGCCGGTGGCGGTGGAGAGCGCGTAGAACTCGTCCTTATGCGCCATCAGCGCCTGGGCGAGCGCCTTCAGCATCGCCGCCCGCTCGTGGAAGGAGAGGCGCCGCAGCGCCGGCCCGGCCCTGTCGCGGCCATAGGCGAGCGCAGCAGTGAAGTCGATGCCCGACGAATCGATCCGCGCGACCGGGCTGCCGGTCGAGGCGTCGCGAAGGATCGCGCCCTCGCCGGCGCCCTTGCGCCATTCGCCGCAGATGTAGCTTTCGAGTCGGCGGGTGGGGGACACCGCGACGTTCATGCGTCTATCCTTCCTTGGTGGTGAGACCGAGCGCGGCGAGCTCGGCCGCGATCTGCGCCTGCCAGCGGGCGAGCAGGGCTTCGTTGGGCTCGTGCCGCAGGCCGAGCCTGGCCAGCATGTCGTGGCGGGCGGAGCGCGAGACGCCGAAGCTCGCGGCCACGCGCGGCAGCCAGTAGTCGACGGAAGCCTGCGCCTGCGCCCTGCCCTCCGGCGTCTCGACGATGCGCTTCAGCCCTTCGAGCCCCAGCTCGGCATGGCGGGTCTCGCGCGGGGTGATGGTGCGGAACACCTCGGCCAGCGGCTGGTAGGAAACGCGCTCCAGCTCCTTCAGCTCGATGACGACCGCCCGCCCCATCAGCACGTTCATGGTCACGGCGTCGACCCAGCCCTGCAACGGATAGTGGAAGACCGCGAGCCGCCGGTCGCCGCCCTGCCGCGCCGCGCCGATGTCGGCCTCGCGCGGCAGCCGCGCCGCCCACGGGTGATGCACGGCATAGCGTCCGGCATCGGCGCCGAAGCTCGCCATCACCTCGAGCACGCGGCCGGCATGATCGGTCTTTTCGAGCACGATGCGCGCGGCCGAGATGCGCTCCTTGATGCCCGGCGCGTCGTTGATGGTGTCGGCGAAGCCGGCCGAACCCGCCAGCTCGCTGTCGACGAAGCTCGCCATCAGCCGCAGAAGCTCGGCGCGGTAGCGCGCCGGCACGTTGCCCGGCGAGGTCAATACCCCGCCCTTGGCCAGATAGTCCTCGATCGCCATTGTCTCGCTCATCGCATCCTCCTCCCCGATGCCCGCCGCTACTGGTCGTAGCTGACGGCGATGCGGTCCGAGACCGGGTAGCACTGACAGGTCAGCACATAGCCCTGCTCGACCTCGTAATCCTCGAGCGCGTGGTTGACGAGCATCTCGACCTCACCCTCCAGCACCTTGGCGCGGCAGGTCGAGCAGACGCCGGCGGTGCAGGCGAAGGGCGCGTCGAGCGAATGTTCGAGCGCGGCCTCGAGCAGGCTCTGGCCCTGCTTGGGAAAGGCGAAGCTGCGGGTGACGCCGTCGAGCGTCACCGTCGCCTCGCAGGATACGGCCGCGTCGGCCGCGTCCTCGACGCGCTTTCTCTGCGGCAGGCGGCCCGGCTGCGACGAGGCGAAGAGCTCGAACTTGATCCGCCCCTCCTCCATGCCGTGCGCCCGCAGCGCCTCGGCGATCGTCAGCATCATCGGCTCCGGCCCGCAGATGAAGGCGGCGTCGACCGATTCGAGGTCGATCCAGTGCGAAAACAGCGCGTCGCACTTCGCCCGGTCGATCTGGCCGGTGAACAGGTCGATCTCCTGGCCCTCGCTGTCGAGGATGTGGATGATCGCGAGCCGGCCGAGATAGAGGTTCTTCAGGTCCTCCAGCTCCTCGCGGAACATGATCGAGGAGACCTGGCGGTTGGCGTAGACCAGCGTGAAGCGCGACCTGGGCTCGCGCGCCAGCACGGTCTTGACGATCGACAGCACCGGCGTGATGCCGCTGCCGCCGGCGAAGCCGAGATATTCCTTCGCCACCTCCGGCTCCAGCGGCAGATGGAAATTGCCCATCGGCGGCATCGCCTCGATCAGGTCGCCGGGGCGCAGGTTCTCGTTGGCCCAGGTCGAGAACGCGCCACCGTCGACGCGCTTGATGCCGACGCGCAGCGCCGCATCGTCGAGCCCGGCGCAGATCGAGTAGGAGCGGCGCAGCTCGGCGTCGTCGAAGCGCTGGCGCAGCGTCAGGTATTGCCCTTGCGTGAAGCGGAAGGCATCGCGGTCCTCCTCGCGCGGCTTCAGCGTGACGACGATGGCGTCGCGGGTGTCGCGGCGGACATCGGTGACTTCGAGCGGATGAAAGCGTGACATGGTGCCTCCCTGCCGCATCCTCGGATGCATTTGACGTCGCATCCTCAGATGCATTTGAAATAATCGAACGGTTCCAGGCATTCGGTGCAGCGGTAGCTCGCCTTGCACGGGGTGGAGCCGAACTGACTCACCTTTTCCGTCGCCGGCGACCCGCAGCGGGGGCAATGGATGGCGGCGTTGCCGCCGGAAAGGCGTTCCGCGCGCCGGGCCAGCCGCCCGTCGGCGGCGGTGCCGTCGACTGGCGGGGCGATGCCGTAGGCGCGCAGCTTCTCGCGCGCCTCCGGCCCGATCCAGTCGCTGGTCCAGGGCGGGGAGAGCCGGCGCTCCAGCCTGACGCTCTCCACCCCGTGGCCGCGCAGCGCCGCCTCGATGTCGAGGTCGATCATCGAAGTGGCCGGGCAGCCGGAATAGGTCGGCGTCACCGCCACCACCAGCGTGCCGCCGTCATAGGAGACGTCGCGGACGATGCCGAGCTCGACCACCGAGATCACCGGAATCTCCGGGTCCGGCACCTCGCCCAGCCATTGCCAGACCGTCTCCACCGAAGGCAGGGTCGCGGCGTCCACCTCGCCCTCCCTACCAGGTGCTTCCCGGATAGGCGCGTTGCAGGAACTGCATCTCGGCGAGGATGTAGCCGAGATGCTCGGTGTGCCTGCCGCTCCTGCCGCCCTTGTGGGCGTAGGCGGCGTCGGGGCGCTTCAGCGTCGCCTCGGCCAGCACCTCGTCCACCATCGCCTCCCACGGCGCGCGCAGGCCGGCAAGCGACGGCGCGATGCCGGCCGCAGCAACCCTCTCGTCGGCGGCGTCGGCCGCGAACATCTCGCCGGTATAGGGCCAAAGCTCGTCGAGCGCCGTCTGCATCCGGGCATGGCTCTCGTCGCTGCCGTCGCCGAGGCGGATCACCAGATCGGCCGAGCGCTCGACGTGATAGGCGACCTCCTTGACCGCCTTGGCGGCGATTTCCGCGACCCGGGCGTCGCTCGACGCGCAAAGCCCCTTCAGCATCGGCAGGTGCCAGGCATCGAACAGGAACTGGCGCATCAGCGTGCGGCCGAAATCGCCGTTCGGCAGCTCGACCAGCAACAGGTTGCGGAACTCGTGGGCGTCGCGCAGATAGGCGAGTTTGTCGGCCGTGCGCCCCTTGCCTTCGACCTCGCCGGCGAGCCCGAGCCAGAGCTGGGTCTGGCCGATCAGGTCGAGCGCGGTGTTGGCGAGCGCGATGTCCTCCTCCAGCACCGGCGAGTGGCCGCACCATTCCGAGACGCGATGGCCGAGGACGAGCGCGTTGTCGCCCATGCGCAGCAGGAACTCGGTCAGGCCGGCGCGATCGATATCTATGTCGGCCCCGGCGTCAGCGTCGAGAAGCGCGGCCATCACATATGCCCCACTTCGTCGGGAATCTTGAAGAAGGTCGGATGGCGGTAGACCTTGGAGTTGGACGGCTCGAACAGCGGCCCCTTGTCCGAAGGCGAGCTCGCCGAAATGTCGGACGAGCGCACCACCCAGATCGACACACCCTCGTTGCGGCGGGTGTAGACGTCGCGGGCGTGCCTGATCGCCATCTCGGCGTCGGGCGCGTGCAGGCTGCCGACATGGCGGTGGTTCAGGCCGTGCTGGCCGCGAATGAAAATCTCCCATAGAGGCCATTCGTGAGACATGGCGCTTCCTCCTGTCGCTGGCTGTCCCGATGGGCGCTGGCGCGCCCGGCTGGCTGTTCTGTTTCCGGCTCAGGCGGCCGCGCGGCGCGCCTGCTTCTTGCGCGCATGGGCCATCAGCCCGTCGCGGAACCAGGCGCCGTCCTCCCACGCCTTGACGCGGGCGCCCAGGCGCTCGCGGTTGCACGGCCCGTTGCCGGCGATCACCTCGAAGAACTCGCTCCAGTCCGGCTCGGAGAAGTCGTAGCCGCCCTTCTCCTCGTTCCAGGCCAGCTTGTCGTCGGGGATGGTCAGGCCGAGATACTTCGCCTGCGGCACGGTCTGGTCGACGAATTTCTGCCGCAGCTCGTCATTGGTGTTGATCTTGATCTTCCACGCCATCGACTGCGCCGAATGCACCGACTCCTTGTCGGAGGGGCCGAACATCATCAGCGACGGATACCAGAAGCGGTTGAGCGCATCCTGCGCCATCGCCTTCTGGGCGGGCGAACCTTCAGCCATCTTCATCATGATGTCGTAGCCCTGCCGCTGGTGGAAGCTCTCCTCCTTGCAGATGCGGATCATGGCGCGGCTGTAGGGGCCGTAGGAGGTGCGCTGGAGCGGCACCTGGTTCATGATCGCCGCGCCGTCGACCAGCCAGCCGAC
>JBDHTD010000057.1:0-11223 GCA_039808485.1 Aquamicrobium sp.
CCGCCATCTTCTTGATCTCGCGCCAGTTCGCTTCGCTCACGCCTCCGATGGGGCGGGCGAAAGCCCGGGCCGCAGTCGCGGCCTTGTTCCGGTTCGAGACTTCGCTTCTCGCTTCCACGAGAATCACCGCCGACTGATACGGACGGCCGCCTCGTCGTCCGTTTGCGAGCATTTGGGAGAAGGCGTATCCGGTCCGGATACGAGATCGGCGGTGCGGGCGCAGTTCGTTCAGAGCGGCGTTCTTCCATTGCGTCAGGAAGCAGCCGTAACAGGCCGGAATTGTTGGTGGGTGATGTAGGGATCGAACCTACGACCCGCTGATTAAGAGTCAGCTGCTCTACCGACTGAGCTAATCACCCCAACGGCGACACCAAAAGGTCGTTGCCCGGCCCTATAAAGGGTCTTGTCCGGCCTGTCTAGATACAAACAACCGGCATTCGAGAAATCCGTATCCGTCGCGGGAGAGATTGCGGCCGCCTCGGCGCCGTCAGCTCCTGCCGCGCCGGCGTTCGCGGCGGCCGGCCGTGCCGGCGTCGGCGCCGCTCTCGCTCGCCTGCTTGTTGCGCATCGGTCCGATCCGCGACACGATTTCCGCGATTGCGGGGCGATGCACCGCGGCATGCGTGTCGAGGGCATCGCGCATGGCCTTGAGATGGGCAAACGAGGTGCCGCAGCAGCCCCCGACGATCGTTGCGCCGGCGTCGACGGCCAGGCGGGCGTAGTCGGCCATCAGTTCCGGCGTGCCGGAATAGTGGATCTCGGCGCCGCGGAATTCCGGGATGCCGCAATTGCCCTTGACGATGAAGGTCGCTTCCGGCTTCGCCGCGCTCATGTCGAGAAGCGCGGCCAGCGTGTCGGACGCGCCGACGCCGCAATTTGCGCCGATGGCGGCCGGAGCCTCGGCAAGGCCGTCGGCGACGCCGTGGATGTCCTTTGGTGCAAGGCCCATCATGGTGCGGCCGGCGGTGTCGAACGAGGCGGTGAAGGTGTAGGGCAGGCCGACGCGGATCGCGGCCTCCGCCGCCGCCCTGATCTCGCCGGGAGCCGACATGGTTTCTATCCAGGCGATCTCGGCCCCGCCTTCCTTCAACCCTTCGATCTGCTCGGCGAAGGCGTCGACCGCCTCCTCATAGGTCATCGCGCCGAGCGGCTCGAGCAGTTCGCCGGTCGGCCCGACCGAGCCGGCGACGATGACGCGCCGGCCGGCGCCGTCGGCGACCGCGCGGGCGATCTGCGCCGCCTTGCGGTTCAGCTCGGGGACGCGATCCTGGGCGTGGTGCAGCTTGAGCCGGTAGCGGGTGCCGCCGAAGGAATTGGTCAGGATGATGTCGGCGCCGGCATCGACGAAGCCCTGATGCAGCGCCGCCACCCGCCCGGGGTGGTCCTCGTTCCACAGTTCGGGCGCTTCGCCGGCCTCCAGCCCCATGGCGAAAAGATTGGTTCCGGTCGCGCCGTCGGCGAGAAGAACGCCCTTTTCGGCAAGTAGGGCCTCGATCGGATTTGTCATCGGGCCTCCCGCCGCTCGCTCCGGAGAAAAAGCATAGGCACGCCGCGACAGGCGGTCAATCGAGCCGCACGCGATCCGTTCCGAAGGCAAGCGGGGGGCGCTTGAACGACGGATGCGTTCTCGGCTAGACTTGAGGAATGCAGAACGGGCGAGCGAGATCGGAATCCGGCTTTGCCGCGGCGATGACACCGTCGCCGCGCACGCTTCACTCCGAGCTGCTGCGGCTGTGCGCCCGCATCGGCTATTCGCCGCACCTCCCGGCCTGAATCCGCCCCGGCCTTGCTGCCGGCTCGATTCAACCGGAGTTATCGCGACATGACCTATCAGAACTATTCCCTGAAGCAGCTTCAGGAAATCGACGCTGCGCACTACCTGCACCCGTTCACCGACCACAAGGACCTGCGCGCGGCGGGAAGCCGCATCATCACCCGCGCCGACGGGCCGTTCATCTACGATTCGGAGGGCAACGAGATCCTCGACGGCATGGCCGGCCTGTGGTGCGTCAATGTCGGCTATGGCCGCGACGAGCTGGCCGAAGCCGCCTATGCGCAGATGAAGGAGCTGCCCTACTACAATTCCTTCTTCCGTTGCGCGACGCCGACGCCGGTGCTTCTGGCGAAGAAGCTGGCCGAGATCGCGCCAGACGGCTTCAGCCAGGTGTTCTACGGCTCGTCCGGCTCCGAGGCCAACGACACCGCGCTGCGGCTCGTGCGCCATTACTGGGCGCTGGAGGGCCGGCCGGAGAAGAACCTCGTCATCTCGCGCAAGAACGCCTATCACGGCTCGTCGGTGGCCGGCACCTCGCTCGGCGGCATGGCCGCGATGCATGCCCAGCTCGGCGGCGCGGTGCCGGGCATCGTCCATGTCATGATGCCCTATGCCTACGAGCTGGCGCTGCCGGGCGAAAGCGACCACGATTTCGGCCTGCGCGCGGCCAGGGCCGTCGAGGACGCGATCCTCGAGGCCGGGCCGGACAAGGTCGCCGCCTTCATCGGCGAGCCGGTGATGGGGGCCGGCGGCGTCAAGATCCCGCCGGCGAGCTACTGGCCCGAGATCAATCGCATCTGCAAGAAATACGACGTGCTCCTGATGCTCGACGAGGTCATCACCGGCTACGGCCGCACGGGCGCGTGGTTCGCTGCCCAGTCGATGGGCATCGAGCCGGACACGATCACCACGGCCAAGGCGCTGACCTCGGGCTACCAGCCGCTGTCGGCGCTGCTGGTCGGCGACCGCATCGCGGCGACGCTGGTCGAGAAGGGCGGCGAGTTCTATCACGGCTACACCTATTCCGGGCATCCGGTCGCGTGCGCGGTCGCGCTCGCCAACCTCGCCATCATCGAGCGCGAGGGACTGATCGAGCGGGTGCGCGACGACACCGGACCGTATTTCATCGAGGCGCTGCGGGAACGGATCGCCGGCCACGACATTGTCGGGGAGGTGCGCGCCGTCGGCCTGATGGGCGCGATCGAGATCGTCAGGGACAAGGAAACGCGCGAGCGCTTCCCCGGCGACGGGGCGGCGGCCGCCGCCGTACGCGATCATGCCATCGCCAACGGCATGATGCTGAGGGCGACCGGCGACACGATGATCCTGTCGCCGCCGCTGATCTGGACCCGGCAAACCATCGACATGGCGGTCGAGCGCATCGGCAAGGCGCTCGATCTCGCCGCCGCAGAGTTGAGGAAGTAACGAGCCATGCCCGAACTGCCCGTGGTTGCTCTGATCGAATATGAAGATGCCTCGAGCGAGGTTCGCGCCATCTATGACGACATCATGGAGACGCGCGGCATCGACTGGGTCAACAATTTCTGGAAGGTGCTGGCGCACGATCCGGATTTGCTGAAGCGGACCTGGGAGGATTTGAGACAGGTGATGGGGCCGGGCACGCTCGACCCCCTCGTCAAGGAGATGATCTACATCGCCGTCTCGGCGACCAATGGCTGCGAATACTGCACCTACTCCCATACCGCGTCAGCCCGGGGGAAGGGCATGACGGACGCGCAGTTGATGGAGCTCCTGGCGGTCGTCGGCATGGCCAACGAGACCAACCGGCTCGCCAACGGGCTTCGCCCGCCGGTCGACGTCAAGTTCAAGCCGCGCTGAACCGGATCGAGGCCAAGGCGATGACGCGCTCCGCACGCCGTTCCGACCGTTCCGCCGGCGCGTTAGCCGGCAGCCTGATGCTGGCGCCGGCGGTGATGGCGCTGCGCGCGCCGCTGCTGGCGGCGGAGGCCGCCCATCTCAACCCCTGGCGGGTGGAGACGTCGCGCGCGGTCAGCGAGAAGCTGGCGGCGGCGGCGGAAGGGGCGATAGCGGCCCAGCTTTCGCTGGCGCGCTCGACGTCGAGCTTCTGGTTCGAGGTCTGGAGCGGCAGCATGCCGTCGCTGTTCAACGGCGTCGCGCTGGAGCGCGCCGCCCATGCGGCGCTGAAGCCGGCCGGACGGCGGGTGAAGAAGAACTACAGGCGGCTGAAAAACGGCGGGTGACGCCTTGCCGTCAACAGCAAGAACCGCGCTCTCCGGGCGAGGGAGAAACGCGGTCTTGCCATAATACGCATGGCGTTTCGCGGTTACTCGATACGCTTGCGAAACTGACGACCCCGGTACGCGAAACCTGATCCGGAGCGGCGGGCGGCTGCGTCGGCCGCCTCGTGATCCGTTCTACAGGGACATCGTTACCGCGCGGTTATCGAGAGCTTAAGCAATTCTGAATCCGTCGTTTTTTCGCCGGAACGGTGGTGACGCAACGGCAGGGCGCCTCACGCCTTGCCGCGCAGAAAGCGCACGATGCCGGAGAAGTCGACGCCGCCATGGCCGGCGGCGTCGAACAGCGCGTAGAGCTGGGCGGCTTCCGCGCCGAGCGGCGTCACCGCGCCCGCGCCCTGCGCGGCCTCCTGCGCCAGCTTCAGGTCCTTCAGCATCAGCGATGCGGCGAAGCCCGGCTGATAGTCGCGATTGGCGGGCGAGGTCGGCACCGGCCCCGGCACCGGGCAATAGGTGGTCAGCGACCAGCACCGGCCCGAGGCGGTGGAGGCGACGTCGAACAGCGCCTGGTGCGACAGGCCGAGCTTTTCCGCCAGCACGAAGGCTTCCGAGACGCCGATCATCGAGATGCCGAGGATCATGTTGTTGCAGATCTTGGCGGCCTGTCCGGCGCCGGCGTCGCCGCAATGCACGATCTTGCCGGCCATCGGCTGGAGAAGCGGCTCGGCCCTGGCGAAGGCCTCCATAGCCCCGCCGGTCATGAAGGTCAGCGTGCCGGCGGCCGCGCCGCCGACGCCGCCGGAAACCGGGGCGTCGACCGACAGCATGCCGGCGCTCGCGGCGATTGCGTGGGCCTTGCGGGCCGATTCGACGTCGATGGTGGACGAATCGATGAACAGCGTGCCACCGGCCGCCGCCGGCACGATGTCCGCATAGACCGAAAGCACATGCTTGCCCGCCGGCAGCATGGTCACGACCGCGTCGGCGCCGGCGACCGCTTCGGCCGCGCTCGCCGCGACGGCGAGCCCGTTGGCGCGCGCGGTCTCCAGGTTCTGCGGCATCAGGTCGAAGCCCCGCACCGCGTGCCCGGCCTTGACCAGATTGGCGGCCATGGGGTTGCCCATATTGCCGAGCCCGATGAATGCGATTGTGGCCATCGCCCGTTCCTCCCGTGAAGTTGCCGGCCCGTCAGCGCCCGATCAGATGGCGCGCCACGATCAGCCGCATGATTTCGTTGGTGCCTTCGAGAATCTGGTGGACGCGCAGGTCGCGCACCAGCTTCTCGATGCCGTATTCGTGCAGGTAGCCGTAGCCGCCGTGGATTTGCAGCGCCTCGTTGGCGATGTCGAAGCAGGTGTCGGTGACGAATCGCTTGGCCATCGCCGACCATTTGCCGGCGTCGTGCGCCTTGCGGTCGAGCTTCGAGGCGGCGGCATAAAGCATGATGCGCGACGCCTGAAGCTCGATCTCCATGTCTGCCAGCTTGAATTGCAGCGCCTGGAACTGGTTGATCGCCTTGCCGAAGGCGACACGCTCCTGCGAATAGGCGAGCGCCTTGTCGAGCGCCGATTGCGCGCCGCCGAGGGAGCAGGCGGCGATGTTGAGCCGCCCGCCGTCGAGCCCGGCCATGGCGATGCGGAAGCCGGCGCCTTCGCCCGACAAAAGGTTCTCGGCCGGCACCTTGCAATCCTCGAAGATCACCTGCCGCGTCGGCTGCATGTGCCAGCCCATCTTGTTCTCGGCCGGGCCGAATTTCAGGCCGGGCGCATCCTTGGGCACGACCAGGGTGGACACGCCCTTGGGGCCGTCCTCGCCCGTGCGGGCCATGACGACGTAGACGTCGGAATCGCCGGCGCCGGAGATGAACTGCTTGGTGCCGTTCAGCGTGTAGTCGCTGCCGTTGCCGCTCCCGCGCACGGCCCTGGTCTTCAGCGCGGCGGCGTCGGAGCCGGACCCCGGCTCGGTCAGGCAATAGCTCGCCAGCCATTCGAACGAGGTCATCGCCGGCAGGAAGCGCTGGCGCTGCTCCTGCGAGCCGAAGGTGTCGATCATCCATCCGGCCATGTTGTGGATGGAGATCATCGACGAGAAGCCGGGGCAGGCGGCGGCGAGCGCCTCGAAGATCAGCACCGCGTCGAGCCGGCCGAGGCCGGAGCCGCCGACATCCTCGGCGATGTAGATGCCGCCGAAGCCGAGCGCGCCGGTCTCGCGGATGACATCGGACGGGAAATGCCGCGCCTTGTCCCATTCGAGCGCATAGGGCGCCACCTTCTCGGCGGCGAAGGCGGCCGTCATCTCCTGGATGGCGCGCTGGTCCTCGTTCAGCTCGAACTGCGCGGCAGCGGGCGTCGCAGCGTCCATGACATCCTCCCAGATGGCTCCCAGATGGCTTCCAGACGGTCGACGACGGGTTTCGGCGGTCGATCGTGCCGCCAGTCTATTCGATCGAAGCGGCGGCGCAACAAGGCTGCCTGCACAGGCGTTGTGCGCAATTTCAATAATGGAAGTGCGATTTATCGAGGTCGATCAGCTTGTCAAAACGAAACGGGCCGGCGCGCAGCGAAGCACGCCGGCCCGAACGGCCCGAACGGCCCGAATCGGGACGATGCGCTTTCTACACGCCCTTGAAAAGGCTTCCCGCGGCGAGGGCGAGCCACGCGACGAGGACGATCCAGAACGCCCATGCGGCGACGGCGGGGCCGAGGACCGCAAGCTGGCCAAGAAGACCGATAAGGGCGAGGACCACGGAAATCAGAAACACGATCTGCGTCGGAGCATTCAGATTCATGACTTTCTCCCTGAGACAAGACGATTCCCTGCCCCATCATTCTACGCTTTCCGCAACCGTCGCGGGAGGGGTGTTTTCCTGCCCCGCTCAATCGAGCAGCAGGCGGATCGCCAGCACGGCGCAGGTGACGACGAGCAGGGGCTTGATCAGGCGCGCGCCGGTCTTCATGGCCAGCCGCGCCCCCAGCCGCGCGCCGAGGAACTGGGCCGCGCCCATGACCAGCCCGACCTTCCACACCACCACGCCGGCGGCGGCGAAGAACAGCAGGCTGCCGATATTGGAGGCGAAGTTGAGCAGCTTGGTGTGGGCCGTCGCCTTGAGCACGCCGTAGCCGGCGAGCGCGACGAAGGCGAGCATGAAGAACGAGCCCGTGCCGGGGCCGAACAGCCCGTCGTAGAAGCCGATCAGCGGCACGATGGTGGCGCCGAACAGCAAGGGCGAGACGCGCCTTGCGCGGTCGACGTCGCTCATGTCGGGCTTGAAGGCGAAATAAAGCGCGATGGCGACAAGCATGACCGGCAGCACGGCGCCCAGCCAGTCGCCGGGCAGGATGGTGGCGAGCACCGCGCCGGCGACGGAGCCGAGGAAGGACAGTCCGGCCGAGGGGAGCTGGCGCTTCACCTCCACCAGCCCGGCCGAGGCATAGGCATAGGTGGCCGAGCCGGAGCCGAACACGCCTTGCAGCTTGTTGGTGCCCAGCGCCTCGACGGGTGTGAAGCCGGCAAGCAGCAGGGCAGGGACGGTGATCAGCCCGCCGCCGCCGGCGATGGAATCGATGAAGCCGGCGAGGAACCCGGCCAGCGCCAGAAGAAGCAGGATGTCGAGGCCGATCTCGCCGGACACGCCTAGCCCCGCCCGGAAAGGCGGCGGGCGAGCGCGCGCGAAAGATCGGGCGCGGCGGCGACCAGCGCCTGCGCCGCTTCCGATTGCGGGTCGTCCAGCACGGCGCCGGTGTCGCCGCGCTCGACGATGCGGCCGTCATGCATCACCATCACCTGGTCGGTGATGGCGCGGGCCACCGTCAGGTCGTGGGTGATGAACAGATAGGCGACGCCGAGGCGGCCGTTGAGATCGGCGAACAGGTCGAGGATCTGGGCGCGGATCGAGACGTCGAGCGCCGAGACCGGCTCGTCGGCGACGACGAGCTTCGGCCTGGTGATGATGGCGCGGGCGATCGAGATGCGCTGACGCTGGCCGCCGGAGAACTCGTGCGGGTATTTTTCCATGTCGCGCGGGGCGAGGCCGACCTCGTGAAGCGCCGCCGCGACCATGTCGCGCCGCTCCGCCGCGGATGGCTGCTTCTCCATCAGATGCAGCGGCTCGGCCACCAGCCGCTCGACCTTGTGGCGCGGGTCGAACGAGCCGTAGGGGTCCTGGAACACCACCTGCATCTTGCGCCGCGAGGCCTTCAGCGCCGCCTCGTCCATGGCGCTGGTTTCCGCGCCGTCGAGCCGGATCGCGCCGCCGGTCGGCCGGTCGAGCGCGAGGATCATCCGCGCCAGAGTCGACTTGCCGCAGCCGGAGCGGCCGACGAGCGCCACCGACTGGCCCTCATGCAGCGAGAACGACACGTCGTCGACGGCGCGGAACGGTTCGGGCTTCCTGAAAAGCGAGGCGCGGCGGCCGGGATAGTCCTTCGTCACCGAGGCGACCTCGAGCAGCGGCGCGGCGGAGCCGGCAGCGGGCGGCCGGCGATCCGGCACATGGGTCGAGGCATGGGCGAGCTGGCGCGTATAGGGGTGGGCCTGCTCGGTGAGGATTGTTGCCGCCACGCCCGATTCCATCACCTCGCCATGGCGCATCACGGTGATGCGGTCGGCCATGTCGGCGACGACGGCGAGGTCGTGCGAGATCAAGAGGAGGCCCATCTTCCGCTCGTCGACCAGATCGCGCAGCAGGTCAAGGATCTGCGCCTGGAGCACGACGTCGAGCGCCGTGGTCGGCTCGTCCGCGATCAGCAGTTTGGGTTTCAGCGCGCAGGCGATGGCGATGACGACGCGCTGGCGCTGGCCGCCGGAAAGCTCGTGCGGAAAGCGCGACAGCGGAAATTTCGCCGCCGGCAGACCGACGCGGTCGAGGATCTTGCGCGCTTCGGCCTCCGCGTCGGCGCGGGAGGCGCCGGTGTGCCAGCGAATCCCTTCCGCCACCTGCTCGCCGATGGTTTTCACCGGGTTCAAGGCCGTCATCGGTTCCTGGAACACCATGCCGATGTCGTCGCCGCGCAGCCGGTTCATCGCGCTTTCCGGGGCGGAAAGGATGTCGATGCCGTCGAAGGTGACGCGGCCCGTCGCCTGCATGGCGTGCGGCAGCAGGCGCATCACCGTCAGCGCCGTCATCGACTTGCCGGAGCCGGACTCGCCGATCAGGCCGAGGACCTCGCCCTCTTCGATGGCGAGGTCGACATCCTTGAGGATCTTCATGCCGCCGATGGCGAGCCCCAGCTTCTCGATCTCGAGCAGGCTCATCGCTCGCGCCTCAGCCTGGGGTCGAGCACGTCGCGCAGGCCGTCGCCGAGAAGGTTGAGCCCCAGCACGGTGACGACGATGGCGAGGCCGGGGAAGATCGCCTGCCATGGCGCGACCATCATCCGCGTCTGGGCGTCGAACAGCATGCGGCCCCATGACGGCATCGGCGGCTGCGCGCCGAGGCCGAGATAGGACAGGCCGGCTTCGGCCAGAATGCCGAGCGCGAACTGGATCGTGCCCTGCACCAGAAGCATCGAGGCGATGTTGGGCAGGATGTGCTCGACGGTGATCAGCACCTGGCCCTTGCCGGCGGCGCGGGCGGCCAGCACATATTCGCGCGGCCACAAGGACAGCGCGCCGGCCCGCGCCACGCGGGCGAAGACCGGCACGTTGAAGATGCCGATGGCGATGATGGCGTTGACCGCGCCGGGGCCGAAGATCGCGGTGATCATGACGGCCGACAAAAGGGCCGGGAAGGCGAAGACGACGTCGTTGAAGCGCATCAGCGCCTCGTCCACCCAGCCGCCGCGCGCGGCCGCCCAGCAACCGAGCGGCACGCCGAGCCCCATGCCGATGCCGACCGCGACCACGGCGACCGCGATCGAGTTGCGGGCGCCGATCATGATCATCGACAGGATGTCGCGGCCGAAATGGTCGGTGCCGAGCGGATGCTGCCACGACATCGGCTTCATGCGGTCGGCGACGATCAGGTGGGTGATGTCGTAGGGCGTCCACAGGAACGACAGCAGCGCCATCGCCGCGATCAGCGCGGTGATGACGAATCCGGTCAGGAACGAGCGGTTGGCGAAGGCGAGCCGCGCGAGGCTCTGCGGCGGCGGGGCCTCGTAAGGAGCGGACGCCTCACTCATGCCCTGATCCTCAGGCGCGGATCGACGACCGCGTAGAGGATGTCGACGATCAGGTTGACGACGACGACGCTCGCCACAAGCAGGATGACCACGCCCTCGACGACGATCAGGTCGCGCTGGGTGATGGCCTGGAAGACGAGGCGGCCGAGGCCGGGCAGATAGAACACGTTCTCGATGATGATGGTGCCGGCCAGCAGGAACGAGAATTGCAGGCCCATGATGGTCAGGACCGGGATCATGGCGTTGCGCAGCGCGTGCCGCCACAGCACGTAACGGCGCGGCATGCCCTTGGCGCGGGCGGTGCGGATGTAATCCTCTCCCAGCACCTCCAGCATCGCCGAGCGGGTGACGCGGGCAAGGATCGCTGCCTGCGGCAGCGCGAGCGCCACCGCCGGCAGGAGGAGCGCCGTCAGCCCCGGCCACAGGCCGGCGCTCCAGCCGGGAAAGCCGCCGGACGGCAGGAGCCGGAGCCAGACCGCGAACACGTAGACGAGGAGCAGCGCGAACCAGAAATTCGGCACCGCGACGCCGAGCTGGGCGATGCCCATCGACACGGTATCGCCGGCGCGGCCGCGCCGGGCGGCGGAAAAGATGCCGACGGGAATGGCGATAGCCGTCGATAGCGCGAGCGCGATCAGCGCCAGCGGCAGCGAGACGACCGCGCGCTCCAGGATCAGGTCGATGACCGGCGAGGAATAGGTGAAGGAGCGGCCGAAATCGCCGGCGAGAAGACCGCCGATCCAGCCGGCATAACGCGCCAGCAGCGGCGCGTTCAACCCCATCTGCTCACGCATGGCGGCGAGCGCTTCCGGCGTAGCGTTCATGCCGAGCATCAGTTGCGCCGGGTCGCCGGGCAGGATTTCGAGCACGCCGAACACCACCATCGACGCCGCGAGCAGCGTGAGGAGGCCGATGCCGATGCGTTTTGTCAGGAATGCGATCATGAAACGGGGCGCGGAAAGGAAAATGCCTTCCCCGCGTCATCGCGCGGGGAAGGCGTTTCGGAAGGAGCCGTTCAGTCGACCCAGTGCACCTTGGTCAGGTCGGCGACGGAGAGCGGCCAGTTCTCCCACATGCCTTCGAGCTTGGCGTCCCAGACGCCGACCTT
>JBDHTD010000058.1:0-10651 GCA_039808485.1 Aquamicrobium sp.
GACTTGTCGCCGAGGCCGCTGACGACGTCCTCGAACTTGACGCCGGTGCCGCGGAAGCCGACCGTGTTGGTGTTGGCGACGTTGTCGGCGATGGTGGTCAGGCGCTTGTCGAGCGCCATCTGCGAGGAAAGCGCGACGTAGATACCGGATTGCACGGGAGCCTACCTGTTCTTCAGCATTGAGATTGCCATCAGCGTGTCGGGCGAGACGCCGAAGCCTGTCCACGCGGAGAGGATGCTCAGCGCCGGCGATGTCGAGGATGCGCCGGCGTCGCTCACGTCCCACATGGTGGAAAAGCGCGTGAGGAACTTGGCGAGCTTCGCGGGGTCCTGGAAGTCCTCGATGTCCATGCGCTTTTCCATCGCGGCCACCTGGCGGTCGACGTCGGCCTGCGCCATCGCCTCGGGGAAGCCGAGCGCGGTGCGCACCACCTTGGCGAGCGCGGGATCGGACAGGACCGAGTAGAAGGATTTGATCGTCGACGCCTTGCGCTGGAAATAGAGCGCGAGGCGCACGCCCTCGTTCTGGTTGCCTGCGTCCTCCTCCAGCGTCTGCCGCAGATAGCCGGAGACGGTGTCGTCGACCGCCCTGACGTAGGTGGTCGTCTTTTCGCCCAGCGCGGCGAAGTCGAATGCGGCGACGAACTTGGCGACGTTCTCGTCGGGGTGCTTGTTGGCGGGGCTGGCGGGATCGGACACGCCGCCTTCGAGCAGCTTCGTCAAGGCGGCGCGGTCGAGCCCCAGCCCCTCGATGCTGTAGGCCTGCATGGCATAGGTGATCAGGTACGGATCGCCGAGCAGGTCGTCGATGGATTTGACCGTGCCGATATTGTCCCTGAAATAGGCGGTCGCGGCCTTGGCTTCGGGGCTTTCCTCCATCAACCCGAAGGCGGTGACGCGGTCGGTGAAGCCCTTGACCGTGCTGTCGCGCGCGATGTTGTAGCTGGTGACGCTCTCGCCGCCGGCGGCGAAGTTGAAGACCTTGACGAATTCGGCGTAGCGCTTGTCCGTCAGCTTGTTGGCAAAGCTTTTCGGGTCGCTGACGCCTTCCTTCAGCGCCTTCAGCATGAATCCCTTGGCATAGGCCATGTCGCCGAGGCCGAACGCCTTCATGGCGTAGTTGAACAGCCGCGTGTTCTTGACGAACTCCTCGGGCGATTTGACCTTGCCGATATTGGCGCGGAAATAGTCGCTCTCGCGCTTCACGGCGGCCTGGTTTGCGACCTTCGCCAGCGACGTGTCGATGTCGCGGGTGATGAGCCGGTAACTCATGTTGGTACTGAGCACGCGCGCCTCCATAGCGCAGGGACGGATCGTGCCAGGATAGGGCCAAATACTTGCGTGAAACTGAACGGCCGTTTCCCGCGTCCGTTCAAGCCTCGCGCAAGCCCTGCACGCTACGCAGGAGAACGAAGGCGCAGGGAAGGTGGTTCCAGTGGGCATTTTGATCGGATTCGTCGTCATCATCGGCTGCGTGCTGGGCGGCTACATGGCCATGGGCGGGCATATCGATGTCCTGATGCAGCCCTGGGAGCTGGTGATCATCGGCGGCGCCGGCGTCGGCGCGTTCCTGATCGCCAACCCGATGTCGACGGTGAAGGACGCCGGCAAGGCGATGATGGAGGCGTTCCGCAACCAGGTGCCGACCGAGCAGGACTATCTGGAGACGCTGGGCGTCCTGCACAGCCTGATGCGCGAATTGCGCACCAAGTCGCGCAACGAGGTCGAGGCCCATATCGACAACCCTGACGAATCGTCCGTGTTCCAGGCGTTCCCGAGCGTGCTCAAGAACCGCGACCTGACCAATTTCATCTGCGACTATTGCCGCATCATCATCATCGGCAATGCCCGGCCGTTCGAGATCGAGGCGCTGATGGACGAGGAAATCCACACCATCAAGCACGACAAGCTGAAATCCTACAACGCGCTCGTCGTGCTGGCCGACGCCTTTCCCGCGCTCGGCATCTGCGCGGCGGTGCTGGGCGTCATCAAGGCGATGGGCGCCATCGACCAGTCGCCGGAAATCCTCGGCGGCCTCGTCGGCGCGGCGCTCGTCGGCACCTTTCTCGGCATCTTCCTGAACTATGCGGTGGTCGCGCCGATCGCCCAGAAGGTCAAGATCGTCCGCGACAAGAAGAACCGGCTCTATGTCATCGTCAAGCAGACGCTGCTCGCCTACATGAACGGCTCGCTGCCGCAGGTGGCGCTGGAGTTCGGCCGCAAGACCATCTCCGCCTATGACCGTCCGTCGATCGACGCGGTCGAGCAGAGCACGCTCCACGGCAAGGTGGCGTGATGGCCGCGCTCGCCCAGCAACGTGAGCCTGTCGGCGAGGCGGCTCCCGGCCGCAATCCCATCGTCGAGCGGCTGGTCGGCGACACCGGCGAGCCGGAGCACATCGTCAGCACCGCCCGCTCGCTCGGCTTGAGGGCGCTGCCGGCCATCCGCGACAGCCTGAACGAGCAGGTCTCCTATCCGATCGAGATCGAGCTGGAGAGCGTGGCGCTGGCGCGCATGGCCGACGCCAAGCGGCCGGACGTGGAGAACGATGCGCTGGTGGTCGCGTCCTCGGCGACATCGCCCGACGCGCTGATGCTGCTGGCGGACTCGCAGGCGATCGCGCTGCTGATCAGCGCGCTGTTCGGCGGCGACCCCGACATGGCCGTGGCGCCGATCCTGCGACCGCTGACCACGATCGAGCTCGAGCTCGCCTCCGTCGTCTTCGAGGCCACGGCCAAGGCGCTGAACGGCTCGGGCGTGCGCGCGCTGTCGATCAAGTTCCCGATGCAGGCGGCCATTTCCGGCCGCGACCTGAAGAAGCTGGTCATCCGCGACGGGCCGGCGGTGCGGCTGTCGTTCAAGCTCGTCGTACCGTCGGGCGAGGGCCGCTTCATCGTTGTCATGCCGCAGCGCGTGCTCCTGCTCCATCGGGGCGACGGCTCGGCCGAAGCCGACGACGGCCCCGATCAGGAGGCGGTCTGGCACGCGCGCTTCAGCGAGGAGGTCATGCGCTCGGCGGTCAAACTGGAGGCGACGGTGCCGCTGGCCCCGATGACGCTCGGCGATCTGTCGCGGCTCGCCATCGGCCAGGTGCTGGAGATGCCGGAAACCTCGCAGAGCGAGACCAAGCTCTCGGCGAGCAAGAAGCCGCTCTTCACCTGCGAGTTCGGCAAGCTGGGCCAGAACTTCACCGTCCGCATCATCGAGCCTTTCGATCAGGGCAAGGAATTCATCGACGGGCTGATGCCGCGCTGAGGCGCGATCGCGCGGACCCGCAAGGAGACAGGCATGAACACGACTCTTCCCGATCTCGACAGCCTCGGCCTCGCCGATGCCGGCGCAGCCGGCGACTTCGGCGATTTTTCGAACCCGCTGGACCTCGACAATCTCGGCGGGGGGCTGGCCGGAGGATTGGGCGGCGGGCTCGATGGCGGGCTGGGCGACGATCCGCAGGAGGCGGAGCTCAACCGGGCGATCGAGGAGCTGCGCGGCGTCCTGCACGAGGACAAGACCGGCGAGGCGCCCGCTTTCGTCGCGCCGGCGGCCTCGCAGGCCGCCGCGGCCGAGGCCAGAACGGCCAATCCCGACATCATCATGAACATTCCTGTGGATGTCCAGATCGTCCTCGGCAGCGCCGAAATGGCGGTTTCGGAGCTGATGACCTTGCAGAAAGGCTCCACCGTGGCGCTGAATCGCCGCATCGGCGAGCCCGTGGACGTGGTGGTCAACGGCCGCAAGATCGCCTGCGGCGAGATCACGGTGCTGGAAAACGACCCCTCGCGCTTCGGGATCAAGCTGACGCAGATCATCGATGCTTCCAAGCCGGGCTAGGCTGTATATCCTGTTACGCAGCGAATCGGGGACAGGGACCTAATGAGCCTGGAAGGTAAGCTCACGAAGGCTCAGAAGGCGGCCGCCGTTCTGGTTGCCATGGGCAAGCCGTCGGCTGGCCGTCTGCTGCGATTCTTCAAGCATGAGGAACTGAAGGCGCTCATCGAGGCCGCGCGCATGCTGCGGACCATTCCCCAGAGTGAGCTGGAGAACATCGTCGCCGAGTTCGAGGACGAATTCACCGAAGGCGCCGGGCTGCTCGATTCCGGCGACCAGATGGACACGATCCTCAACGAATCGCTGTCGCCGGAAGAGATCAGTCTGCTGATGGGCTGGAGCAAGCCGTCGCTGATGAGCGACGAGGCGCCGCCGATCTGGCCCGAGCTGGCCGAGCTGGAGCCGGCGCGGCTTGGCACGCTGTTGTGCGACGAGCACCCGCAGACCATCGCGATGGTGTTTTCGAACCTCGACTCCCAGCCGGCCGCCAACGCGCTTCTGACCTTCGAGAAGCCGCTGCGCAACGAGGTGCTGAAGCGCATGCTGTCGATGACCACGGTGCAGCCGGCAGCCAAGCAACTGGTCGAGAACCAGCTTCGCAAGCGGCTGGCGGCCGACGTCACCGGCAAGGATGTCTCGGCCAGCCAGACGCGCGTCGCCAATCTCCTGAACGAGCTCGACAAGGACGTGCTCGACGAGCTGGTCTCGGACCTCGAGGCCAGCGGGGCCGAAGGCATCGACCAGGTCAAGGCGCGGCTGTTCAGCTTCGACGACGTCGTGCTGCTCGACCAGAAATCGCGCGTCACCCTGTTCGACGGGCTGTCGACGGAGCTGGTCACGCTGGCGTTGCGCGGGGTGGAGGGAGATCTCGCCGAGGCGGTCCTGTCGGCGATCGGCGCGCGCTCGCGGCGCATGATCGAGTCCGAGCTGACCGTGCCTTCCGACGCGGCGACGCCGGCCGAGATCGCCAAGGCGCGCAAGCGCATCGCCGCAACGGCCATCGGGCTGGCGGCGACTGGCGCGCTCGAATTGCCCGCGATGCAGGACGCGGCCTGAGCCACCCTGACCGGAGCGCCCGATGGCGGAGCAGTCGGACAAGGACAGCAAGACCGAGGAGGCCACGGAAAAGAAAATCCGTGACTCGCTCGACAAGGGACAGGTTCCCTTCGCCAAGGAAGTGTCCGTCGTCGGGTCGTTCCTGGCCATCCTCGTCTTCATGGTCTTCCTCGCCGAGCCGCGCGCGATCGAGCTCGCCGGGTTCCTGTCGGTGTTCATCGAGCGGCCGGAGGCGTGGACGCTGGCGACCGAGCACGACGCGGTCCTGCTCTACCGGCAGGTGTTCATCGAGATCGTCAAGCCGCTGGCCGGACTGATGGCGCTCCTGATCGGCGCGGGCATCGCCGGCTCGGTCCTGCAAAACATGCCGCGCATGGTGCTGGACCGCATCCAGCCGAAGCTGTCGCGGATCTCGCCGAAGGAGGGCTGGGGCCGGCTGTTCGGCCGAAAGGGGCTGGTCGAGTTCGCCAAGTCTCTGGGCAAGCTCATTCTTGCCGGCGTGGTGCTGGCCTTCGCCATGCGCGGCGCGCAGACCGAGCTTCTGGCCGGGATGATAACCCAGCCGGAGGCGTTCGGCACCGTCATCCGCGACATCGCCGTCGAGATCATCGTGGCGATCACCGCCATCATGGTGGTGATCGCGGTCGTCGACCTCCTGTGGTCGCGCTTCTCCTGGCGGCAGGACCTGCGCATGACCAAGCAGGAGGTGAAGGACGAGATGAAGCAGGCCGAGGGCGATCCGATCATGCGCTCGCGGCTGCGCTCGCTCCAGCGCGACCGCGCCCGCCGGCGGATGATGGCCGACGTGCCCAAGGCGACGCTGGTGATCGCCAACCCGACCCACTTCGCGATCGCGCTGCGCTATGTGCGCGAGGAAACGGCGGCACCGGTCGTCGTCGCCAAGGGACAGGACCTGGTCGCGCTCAAGATCAGGGAGATCGCCGAGGCGCACGAGATCCCGGTTTTCGAGGACGTGGCGCTCGCGCGCTCCATGTACAGTCAAGTTTCGGTGGATAGTATGATCCCACCTCAGTTCTACCAGGCCGTGGCGGAACTGGTTCGCGTCCTTTATGCAAGCAAGGCAGCGCCAGCTGCGGGCAAGGTGAGATCATGAACCGCCAGCCGCATTGTTCGACCAGGGAAGTGATCGTCGCCAGGGCGATCGGCGAGGTGGTCCGCGATCTGCGCATGGTCGATGTCGGCGACTACATCGCCTATATCCGGCTCGAGCGCCTGGCGTCGATCGCCGATCTGGTCGATACGGCGGCGGAGCTCTATTTCCAGCCCGGCACGCTTCGGCTCGGCCATGGCGGCGAGGCCCATGTCGGGTGGGACGGCGCGCCGCATATCGTCCTCGATCTCGAATTGCGCCCCGCGGGCGTCACGGTCTATTTCGTGCTGACGCTCGCCGCGCGCCACGCCTCGGTCGAGGTCAACTACGTCGCCTTCGACAAGCCGTCGTCCGACCCGGTCGAGAACGACGCCTTCCTCGAGCGTGCGCTGGAGCGGGCCCGCATCCGCAGCACCGAGGCGAGCCGGCCGGCGGCGTTCACCGCCTGACCCGCGTTCCCCGATCAGCCGATCAGTCAGTCAGTCGATCAAGCCTGCGCGCAGCGCCTTCGCTACCGCATGGATGCGGCTGACGGCGTTGAGCTTGTGGGCAGAGCTGGTCAGGTACTGGTTGGCGGTGTGGACCGAGAGGCCGAGCTCGGCGGCGATCTCCTCGCTGGTGAAGCCGTTGGCGGTCAGCCGCAGGCACTCGATCTCGCGCTTCGAGATCGACGGAAGCTGCGCGCCGCCCGCCGGGCGCTGGGCCGCGACCTCGGCGAACAGCGCAAAGCAGCCGGCATGGGTCTCGCACAGGGCGTCGGCGTCGAGGGCGATGCCGGCGCCGTAGAAGGCGACCGCGCCGGCGCGGCCGTTCTCCTGCCCGACCGGGAAGGCGATGCCCGGCTGGTCGGCCAGTGCCGTGCCGGCGAGCGGGCTGGCCGCCTCGTGCGCCCAGCGATGGCAATCGGGGTTGAGGAGGCCGGCGTCGCCGGAGCGCCACCATACCGGCATCGAGCCGATGGAGAGCTGGCGGGCGAGGCGGTCGACCGCGGGCGCGGAAAGCGCCCGCGACAGCGCCGACAGGCCGGGGAACGCGCTGTCGAACACCGGCGCCATGCGACGCGCCTCGTCCTCGGCGGCGATGAAGAGCAGGCTGAAGCCGGTCGCGCCGATGGCGTCGGCCAGCTCGCGGCAGCGCAGGACGGAATCGGCCAGCGTGACGGCGGCAGGGCGCTCGTCGCCGCCCGACGATGTCGCGGGTTGCGGCTCCCCGTGGTCGCCGGCGTCGGCGATCCGTGTCTCGCGCAGCATCAGATCACTCCACTTCTGATCGCGGTGGCGATCGCCATCGCCCGGTTGCTCGCGCCGAATTTCTGGATGGCGTGGGCGACGTAGCTGTTGATGGTGTTCGAGGAGACGCCGAGGATCAGGGCGATCTCCTCGGTGGTCTTGCCTTCCGAGACCCATTTCAGGCATTCGCGCTGGCGCTCCGACAGGATGCCGGCGCGGGACGGCTCCTGCGCCGCCGCGGCGAGGTGCCCGTCGAGCGCGTAGCTGCACATCACGCCGGCGCGCGCCAGCGCGGCGGGCGCGATGCCCGCGCCGCGCGCCGCGGACAGCAGCGCGAAGATCGAGCGCCCGCGCACGCACAGCCGGCGGATGAAGATCTGGTCATGGCCATGGTCGCGCAGGGCGAGCCGCTGCTGCGGCGACAGGAACGCCGCGGAAGCCGGCAGCGCCGCCACCGTCTCGCCCAGCCTTGCCGCGTGACCGCTTTCGATCAGGCTGAAGATGCCTTCGCCGCCGAGTTCCTCCAGCGCGTCGTAGATCCAGTTGGAGGCGAGGATGCGCAGGCCCTTGGGGCCGCGCTCGGCCGCGGGTTCGACCAGAAGGTAGTGGTCGATGCCGATGCCGGAGCAGACCCGCCGCATCAGCCGGGAAAGCCCGGCGCGCGTGTCAAGCTGGGCGGAATCGGTCTGTGTGTCTCGTGTCGAGCCAGGGTGGATCATCGGTTTCCGGTCCGCCGCCAGTCCGGTCGTATCCGGGCGCGCGGCAACGATTCTGGATTTCGCCCGCGCGGCTGCGCGGGAGAGCGAAGGACTCGAAAACATGAATCGATATGCGCCCGCAAACCTGCGGGCCGCCTCGAACGACGCCACCTGAAAATCTACAAAACAGGATGGCGATCCCCTGATCGCCAAAACCCCTGACGGGGCCTGCCCCAAGGCAGGAGAAAGGGTGAAATCAATATCGGAAACGAGCGCCTGGACGCCGCACCGATCCCCGAATCACCCTCCTCCGCTCAAGTCCGCCTGCCCTTAAATTGATATGTATCTATTTGATTCGCGTCAAGATTCGCCGAATCATCAACGGCAAAAACTTTTCAGCGGCGCTTGCCGGGCCGCGCCGGCGGGAAAAAGCGCGGCAAACCGGCGCAATTTCAGGCGTGGAGGCCGCGCCCCAGCGCCTTCAGCGCCGCCTCCTGGAAACCCTCGCTCTGGGTCGGGTGGGCGTGGACGGTGCCGGCGACATCCTCCAGCCGCGCGCCCATCTCGACGGCGAGCGCGAAGGCTGCGGAGAGTTCCGACACGCCCGCGCCGACGGCCTGGATGCCGAGGACGAGATGATTGTCGGCGCGCGCCACCACCCGCACGAAGCCGGCCTCGCCCTGAAGCGTCATGGCGCGGCCGTTGGCCGAGAACGGGAACTGGCCGATCTTCACCTCCGTGCCCGCCTGGCGCGCCTCGTCGGGCGACAGGCCCACCGAGACGATCTCGGGATCGGTGAAGCAGACGGCGGGAATGCATCTCTTGTCCCAGCTTCGCCGGTGGCCGGCGACGATCTCGGCCGCCATCTCGCCCTGCGCCATGGCGCGGTGGGCTAGCATCGGCTCGCCGGTGACGTCGCCGATGGCGTAGACGCCGCGCATCGAGGTGCGGCACTGCTCGTCGATGCGGATGAAGGGGCCGGCCATGTCGAGGTCGATCTCCTCCAGCCCCCAGCCTTGCGTCGCCGGCCGGCGGCCGACGGTGACGAGCACCCGCTCGGCGGGGACGGTCTCGACCTTGCCCTCGGGGGTCTCGACGGCGAGCGCGTCGCCCCCTTGTGAAAGCCCCTTCGCCTTCGCGTCGGCCAGGACGGTGACGCCGAGCTCGGAAAGCCGCTTCGCCACCGGCCTGACGAGGTCGGCGTCGTAGAGCGGCAGGATGCGCGGCAGCGCCTCGACGATCGTCACCTTCGCGCCCAGCTTGGCGAAGGCGATGCCGAGCTCCAGCCCGATATAGCCGCCGCCGACCACGGCCAGCGTTGCCGGAACCGCTTTCAGCGACAAGGCCCCGGTCGAGGAAATGACGTTTCCGCCGAAGGGCAGGAACGGCAGCTCGACCGGAGCGGAGCCGGTGGCGATGACGATGGTCTCGGCGCGGACGATCTGCGCGCCCGTCTCGGTCTCGACCTCGACCGTCTTGCCGTCGCGGAAGCGGGCATGGCCCTGCACCGACTTGACGCCCGCCTTCTTGAGCAGGCCGGCGACGCCGGTGTTGAGGCGGCCGACGATGCGGTCCTTCCAGGCGACGGTGCGCCCCATGTCGATGGCGGGGGCGGCGAGCGAGATGCCGAGCGGGTCGTCGCCCGCCGCCATCCCGCGGACCTTGAAGAACTCGTCGGCGGCGTGGATCAGCGCCTTGGACGGGATGCAGCCGACGTTCAGGCAGGTGCCGCCGGGCCTGGCCTTCTCGACGATGACCGTGTCCAGCCCCAGTTGGCCGGCGCGGACGGCGCAGACATAGCCGCCGGGGCCGGCGCCGATGACGAGCAGCTTGCAGGAGATTTCCTTCATCTTATCACTCTCCCACGAACAGAAGCGCCGGCGTTTCGAGCAGCGTCTTCAGCCGCTGCACGAACACGGCCGCGTCCCAGCCGTCGACCACGCGATGGTCGAAGGAGGAGGACAGGTTCATCATCTTGCGCGGCACGAACTGCGTGCCGTCCCACATCGGCCGCACCATCATCTTGTTGACGCCGACGATGGCGACTTCCGGGTGGTTGATGACCGGGGTGGTGGCGACACCGCCGAGCGCGCCGAGCGAGGTGATGGTGATGGTCGAGCCGGAAAGCTCCTCGCGCGTCGCCGTGCCGGAGCGGGCGGCGTCCGCCAGCCGGCCGATCTCGGCGGCGCAGTCCCACAGGTCGCGCGCCTCGGCATGGCGCAGCACCGGCACGACGAGACCGGAAGGCGTCTGCGCCGCGATGCCGATATGGACGCCGCCGTGGCGGTGGACGATGCCGGCCTCGTCGTCGTAGAGCGCGTTGATCTGCGGCTGCTCGGCCACGGCCTTGACGATGGCGCGGGCGAGGAAGGGCAGCAGCGTCAGCTTCGGCCGATCCCTGTTCTTTTCGGCGTTCAGCTTGGCGCGCAGTTCCTCCAGCGCGGTGACGTCGACCTCCTCGACATAGGTGATGTGCGGGATGCGCGCGTTGGCGATCTGCATCTTCTCGGCGATGCGGCGGCGCAGGCCGACGACCTTGACCTCTTCTATCGCCGTGTTGGGCCGCAGCCCCGTGGCGACGGGCGCGCTGCCGCGGGCGATGAAGGCGTCGAGATCGTCATGGGAGATGCGGCCCGCGGGGCCGGTGCCGGCGACCTGGCGCAGGTCGACGCCCGCCTCCTTCGCGCGCAGGCGCACGGCGGGCGAGGCGAGCGGCCGCTCGCCCTCGGG
>JBDHTD010000059.1:0-10537 GCA_039808485.1 Aquamicrobium sp.
AAGCTGTAGGGCAGGCCGTCGGAGGGCCGCTCGACGCGGCAGTTCGTCGCCGTCACCGTGCCGCCGTTCAGCATCACACCGAAGGTGGTGATCGCAGGACCCCCGACATAGCCGCGACGCCCGAGCGGATTGACCGCCGCGATGACGGAGGTCGACGCAATCGGAGGCGTCGTCACGCCGAGATTGCTGAGGGCCGACGCCACCCGGACGTCCGGCTTGCCGATACTGGCCCAACTGATGGTCGAGCCGGTGGTCTTGAGGGCGTTCTCGATCTGGGTGACCGAGGCGTTGGGCAGCCGCGAGCGGATCGCCGCGAACACGCCGGCGACATGCGGCGCCGCCATCGACGTGCCGCTCTTGGTGCCGTAGGTGGTGTTGCTGCTGCCGCTGGGGACGGGGGCGTAGATGCCCACGCCGGGCGCCACCACGTCGACGAGATTGCCCCAGTTGGTGAAGCCGGGAAGCTGGCCGTCCTTGGTCGAGGCGGCGACGGTCACCGCCTCGGGAATGCAGCCGGGCGCGCTGACGTCGAAGTCGTAGCCGTCGTTGCCGGCGGCGATGACGGTGGCGACGCCGGCATCGCGCAACTGCTGGATCACCGTCCGGCGCGAATCGCTGGTGCAGGCCGTGCTGTAGCGGCCGCCGCCGAGGCTCATGTTGACCGAGGCGATCTTAAGGGCCGCGGCCTGGCCGCGGACATAGTTCAGGGCGCTGATCTGGTCAGAGTTCCAGGTCAGGACGCAGCCGTTGGAAAGGCCGGAGGTGCCGCAGTTCGAAGGCGGGAAGCGCGAGAAGACGTTGATCGACAGGATCTTGGCGTCGCGCGCCACGCCATATGCCGGCTCGGTGCCGCTCAGGCCGGTGTTGAAGCCGGCCGCGGTGCCGGCGACATGCGTTCCGTGGCCGCAGCCGGCGATGGTCGCCGTGTCGCAGTCGTTGGCCGAATCGATATGGGTGGACGACGCGGCGCCGCCCGGGCACAGGCTGAAGGAGGTGCCGTTGACGTTGGACATCGTCGACGAGAAGCAGGCGGCATGGCTGACGCTGTTGGACAGGAACTCATGCGAGCGCCGCGCGCCGGTGTCGAGCACGGCGACGCGCCAGCCATTGCCGGTCGCGCCCAGGTTAAGGGCCGCCGGCATCTGGATCCGCGCCAGCGAGCCGTTGCCGACCGCGCCGGTCACGGTGCGGTTCAGGAGCGGCGCGTCGATGCGGTCCTCGTGGATGCGCTCCACCTGCGGGTCGGCGGCGATCGCCTCGATCTGCGCCCGGGTCGCCTGCATGGCGAATTGCGGCGAGAACGGCATCAGCTTGAGGTTGACGTCGCTCGAGGACTGCGCCGCGTCAATCCCGTCGGCGCCGCCGAGAATGCCGGAGAGGATCTGGTCCTGGACGCCGCGCACCGCCGTCTTGTGCGCCGTGTCCATGTCGGCGTCGCTGGCGAAGGTGGCGCGGTCCGGCAGCGCCGGCATCCTGAAGTCGACAATGATCGGCACGCGGGCGTCGGCCTCGGCGAAAGCCTGCGCCCAGCCGCTGTCCCTGTCGACGATCTTGGCCTGCGTGGTGGCGGACAGGCCGGACGCCAGCGCCGAGGTCGCCATGGCGAGGCTCGCCACCGCGGCAAGGAAGCCGGTCCTCAACTTGAAAGCGGACGTGCGTCCGGGGCTGGCGGAATCGGGGTTGGCTGACATGAGGTTCCTCTCCCAAAGAGATTATTCGAAGACGGATCGCCGCAAGGGCGTGCTCAATCGGCCGGCGCAGGAAAATCGCTTCACGATAGAAAAATCGAAACGGTACGCCCGATGCGCCGGCAATTACTCTGCGTCAACTATCCATAACCTCTGCGGGAAAGTCAATTTCCCCCGATGTACTAGTTGTGCTCCGGACCCGCCTTCGCGGCCAGTTCCGACGCCAGATTTCGACACCGGCATCTCGCCGGCCGTCGCCGCGACGCAGGAAACGGCGAGGGCACGAAGAAGAAACGAAACTTGCGCGGGGCTTGCGCCGGCGCGGGCGCGGGGTTTTCTTGCCGGCAACGGGCGTGTATTTTTCCGGAAGACGCAGTTTTACTGCAACGCTTTCCGATCGACAGTCGCGCCCGGAGACATACCCGATGACAACTACGACGACGCTCTCCGCCATGAGGCATCTTCTGCGCGAAACCGGCCGCTTCGACCGGCTGCCGGGCAGCGGCGCCGATTCCGCCTTCTCGGCCCTGGTTCCGCAAGGCGGCGGCGCGACGCAGGAATGGAACGCGCCGACGCCGGTGCCGACCCCGGTGCCGATGGATCTCCACGTCCGGCTCCGGGCCGAATCGCCCACCCCGCCGCCGTCGACGGAGTTCGAGGACGACGGGTCGAGAACCGCGTCGGCGGCGCCGACGCCGGTGCCGGTCGATCCCGGGGACGACACCGTCAGGTCGTCGCCGACGCCGGTGCCGACCGTCCCGCCGGAGGAGGACGAGGCGGCCCTGACCCACAGGCTCGCCCACAGCCTGCTCACCGGCGCGGAATTCCAGCTCACCAATCCCGTGCGCGTCAGCGACGAGGGCTGATCAGCGCGCCGCGCCGAGGCGCTCGACGCATTCCGCCAGCGCCCGGGCGTCGCCGCAATTCGCCGCCAAGCGGATGCGCGGCCGCGCGAAGGCGGCTTCCGCCCATGGGCGCGGGCTGTCGCCGGCGATCTCGACCCGGATCAGCACCGGCAGGCCGCGTATGTCGCTCCAGGTCGGCGACAGGACGCCGTCTTCGCCCGCATAGCCGAAGCTGAGCCGCGCGGCGCCGCGCATCAGCGGCAGGTCCTCGCCGCCCCCACCCGATCCACCTCGGCCCGATCCGCCCCAGCCCGGCCCGCCATAATCGCGGCGCAGGCGGGCGATGGCGGCCTCGCCCGCGACCTGCGTGTTGACATAGGTGATCCTGTCCAGGCCGGCGCGGGCGTCGAAGCCGAGCGCGGGTCGCAGGAAGACGACGCTGTCGGACGCGCCCTCGAACTCCACCCGCGCGCCCTGCGGCGTCTCGATCAGGATCGGCTGGGCGGCTTCGAGGTCCTCGACGATGCGGTCGAGCACCACGGCGACGGTGTCGTAGCGCCCGCCGCGCTCGACGATGCTTTCCCATCGCCGCGCCCACGAGCCGGTGTAGAGCGCGATGCCCCCGAACAGCAGCACAGCGAGGACGAGGGCGAGCACCGCCTCGACGAGGGTGAAGCCCCGGCGTCGGCTCCGCGCGGTCATCGGCGGCCGATCCGCACGGTTTCGACGATCGCCGCCCCGCTTCCCGGCCTGCGCACGCCGACCCGGTAAAGCCGCCATCCGGCGCGATCGAGATCGGCGGCGGCGGGGAAATCGTAAGGCGCGACCTCGACCGCCAGATCGCCGCCCCCTCCTTCGCCGATCGTGCTCGCGCCCGGCCGCAGCGGGGCCGCCATCGCCGCCGTCGCCGCCCGCTGAAGCGCGGCGCGGCGTTGCGCCGAGCGCTCCAGCCCGGCCATCGATCCGGCGACGCCGGCAATGATGCCGCCGATCGGCCCGATCAGCAGCAGGGCGACGATGAAGGCGGCCAGCACCTCGATCAGGGTGAAGCCGCGGCACGCGCGCCTGTTCATGGCCCGACTCATGGCCCGGCTCATGGCGACGACATCTCGACGCGCCCGGTCAGCCAGTCGATGCGCAGCCGCGCCGACGCGCCCGCGCCGGCCAGCGTCAGGACGCCGCCGCAGGAGCGGCCGTCGGCGAGGAAGCGCAACGCCCGCGCGCCGTCGACCACCGGGCACAGGTTGGAGGTCACCCAGCTCAGGTCGATGCCGGGACGGATCTGCACCAGCGGCGCGCCGACGGTGCGGATGCTGCGCGCCGCGGCGTCGACGACGACGTCGGCATGGCCGCCCCGGCGGATCGCCGTCGCCCTGCCCTGCCGGAACACTGCCGCGGCTCTCGCCGCCTCCGCCCGCAGATCGGCCGGCGACGGCGCGACGCGCGGGCGCGGCATCAGCACCATGGCGGCGAGCGACAGGATCGCGAGCGCGAGCACGACATCGAGCAGGACCACGCCGCGCCGGTCGCGCAGCAACCCCGCTGCCCCTTGCCGAGGGGGCACCCTCTTGCGGGCCGGGCGCACGGTCTTCGCGCCTGCCGGCGGCTAGCGGCCGGCGAGCGCGCCGGCGCCGCTGCCGTCCGGGCCGGCCGTGGTGATGCGGAAGTTGCGGCCGTCGCTGGCATAGCGGTAGTCGCGGCCCCACGGATCGAGCGGGACCTTGTCGCCGCGCAGATAGGGGCCGCTCCACGAGGCGAGGCTGCCGGGGCGCTGCACCAGCGCGCCGAGCCCTTCCGCCTCCAGCGGATAACGGCCGACATCGATGAAGAAGATGTCGAGCGCGCTCGAGAACGCCTCGATCTGCAACTGTGCCGCGCGCTCGCGCGAATCGGTCAACTGGCTGAGCACGCGCGGCCCGACGAGGGCCGAGATCAGGCCGATGATGGCAAGGACGACCAGCATCTCGACCAGGGTGAAGCCGCCGCGCCGCCGCCGGCGCGATGCGGGCCTGCGCGTGGAAGCGGCGGGACGGGGCGACGGGACGAGATTCATCGAAGGTGGCTCCAGTGCCGAAATGCGACGCGACGCGAAGGGCTCCGTCCGTCGCGATTCAAAACTTGCTTCATGCGCCCGCCGCCGACGGCCTCCCCCGGCATCGACATTAGCGGACCATGTCGTTGAACGACATCAACGTCGACATGATCGCCACGATCACGCCGCCGATCAAGATGCTTATCAACGCGACAGTGGCCGGCCCGATGAAGCCGACAAGCCGCGACAGCGACCGCTCCAGCCGCTTCTCGTAGAAATCGGCCACCTTGTAGGACAGGTTCGCCAGCTCGCCGCTCTGCTCGCCGATGCGCAGCATGCGCAGCGCCAGCGGCGGCAGGCCCAGCATCTCCAGCGCCACGCTCAGGCGCTGGCCCTGGCGCACGGCGTCCGAGGCGCGCTCGGCAAGCCCCGTCGCGCCGGCGCCGCGATCGACCGTGTCGCAGATCAGCCGGATGGCGACCGGGGCCGAGATGCCGGTCTCGATCATGATCCCCAGGAGCCGCGAGAAACGCGCGGTGCGGTAGCTGCGGGCGATGTCGGAGATCAGCGGCGCCCGCACAACCAGCGAGAGCAGGCGCCGGCGCAGGGCCATCCGCCGCATCGCCAGCACGAGGGCGATGAGCCCGCCCGCGGCAAGGGCGAGAAGCAGGTCGCCATTGGCGCGCATGAAGCCCGACAGCGCGAAGATCGCGGCGACGAAGGAGCCCGGATCGGCCGCGCCGGCGATGATGGGCGCGAATTGCGGCACCACGCCGGCAAGGAAGAAGATCATCACCGCGACCGTGCCGAGAAGCAGCACCGCCGGATAGCGCAGCGCCTCGCTCATGCCGCGGGCAAGCTGCTCGAAGCGCTGGCGCTCCCCGGCGATGCGCGACAACAGCGTCGGCAGCTTGCCGGAAGTCTCGGCGACGCGGACCATCGCCACCTGGAAGGCGGGAAACAGCGCCGGCCATTCCTCGAGCGCCTGCGAGAACGAGCGGCCGCCGGCGAGCCCGGCGCGCAGCCTGGCCACCACCGGCTGGAGCCGGCCGTTGTCGAATTCCCTCTCCATGATCGCCAGCGCCTCGTCGATGCGGATGCCGGCATTGAGCATGATCGCGAGGTCGGCGAGGAAGCGCGTCACCTCCGGCGCCGCGACCCGGCCGCCGAACCACGGCGCGCGCGCCGCCTTCGGGGCGGCTTCCTCGACGCTGACGGCGATCAGGCCGCGCTGGTCGAGGAGGCGCGCCACGTCGTCGGCGTGCCCGGCCTCGACCTCGCCCGATTCCAGCCGCCCGTCGCGGTTGAACGCCTTGTAGGCAAAAGCGGTCATGCGACGCGCCTCAAGTCGTTGTTTCCCGGCCGGGATTGCCCGCCGGGCCTCTCAGCCGGCATCGAGATGCCGGCGCACGAGATCAATATCGTAGCCCGAACGGCGGCGCAACACGCCCGCCCAGCGCACCACCTCCGGCACCCCGGCCGGGTTCGACCGGACCAGGTCGCGCTTGAGGAAAGGGCAGCCATGCCCGGCGATCAGCTCTTCCCAGAAATGGTGCATCGGGTTCAGCGGCTTGCCGGCCGCCACCCTGCGCCGGCGCTCGACGAGGAAGCGGCGCATCTCCTCGCCGGCGCCGTCCGGCGTGTCCTCGGCCGCGCGCGACACCTCGTCATAGGGGCACAGCGCACCGAGCCGCAGGCCCGCGCGCGCCAGCTCGACCGAGAGCGCGACCTCGCCGTTGCGGACGATCCACGACTTGGCGTTGACCATGGGAAAATCCGCCCAGAAGGCGCGGAAGGCGGGCGCGGCGAGCGCGCGCGGGAAGAACATCAGGAAATAGGATTGCAGATGGTGCGCGATCTCGCGGCTGTCGGTAATGCCGAAGACGTCGACGTCCATCGCCTCGGCGCGCGCCAGCGCCTCGCGGAGCGGGAACACCGGGCCGTAGACGCTGTCATTGGCGAGGATCAGCCGTTCGAGCCGCGCGAAGCCGGGCAGCCGTTCCATGCCGTCGCGCCAGGCGCCGAAATCGTAGCCGACGCCACGGCGGTGGACGACCTCGCGCACCACGGGCAAGAGTCGCGCCACGCCCGCCTCGTCGAGCCGGGGCGCGTTGGAGACGAAGGTGACGGCGTAGCCGTTGGCCGCCAGCTCGCCGACGGCGAAGCGGACATAGTCGTGGACGACGCCGTCGCGGTCGTGATGGACGAACACGGCCTGTTTCGGTCCCGGGTCGCGCTCGCCCTCGATCGACCGTATCAGCCTCGGCCGCGCGGCGCGGAGGCGGCCGAGCGCCGCCGTCACCGGATCGGCGACGGGCTCGACGCGCCATTTCAGGGCGGCCGCGATCCGGTTTCGGATGTTCGCCCTTCCGGCCATCTCGACGCGCCTGCCCTGAATTCGGCCTCCGCCCGCGGGAAGCCAGATTGAATGATCGCCGCAAACTGGTTAAGGAGCAGGGCGATACCGGCCTGCCTGCGCCCAGCCTGTCTCGGCCCATGCCGGCCGGGACAGCCTCGAGTCATAGCAGCGCCCGGCAAGCTTGGAAACTCCGCCGCCCGCTTCCGGCGGCCCTGCCGGCGCCGCGCAACGGCAAGACGAGGAAACGCCAGATTGACCGTTCGTTACGATTCCCGATCGGATCGCGGCCTTGCCGATCTCAGGGCGGGGCTTTCCAGCATGCGGCTGTTGTGGATGTTCGCGCTGCGCGACATCCGGGCGCGCTACCGGCGCTCGATGCTGGGGCCGTTCTGGATCACGGTCTCGATGATGGCCACCGTGCTCGGCATGTCGTTCGTGTTCTCGACGCTGCTCGACCAGGGCTATGCCGACTACATGGCCTATCTCGCCATCGGGCTGCCGGTGTGGGCGCTGTATTCCAGCATGGTCGGCGAGGGCAGCAGCGCGCTGATCTACGCCTCCGCCGACGCCAAGCTCTCGACGCTGCCGGTTTCGGGCTACATCCTGCGCCACCACCTGCGGCAACTGATCTTCTTCGCGCACAACATATTGCCGGGGCTGGTGATCGCCGCCCTGCTCGGCAAGACCACGGTCTCCGGCTTCCTGTTCTTCCTGTGCGGGCTCGCGCTGGCCTTCGTCTCGGTCGGCTGGATCGGCTTCCTCGCCGCGCTGCTCAGCGCCCGCTTCCGCGACGTGCCGCAGATCGCGGTCAACGTCATGCAGGTGTTCTTCTTCCTGACGCCGATCATCTGGCCCGCCGACGCGCTGAGCCACAAGCCGATCATCATCGACGCCAACCCGTTCTACTATTTCGTCGCGATCGTCCGCGAGCCGCTGCTGGGAACCGTTCCCCCGCTTTATGTCTGGCTGGTCGCCGCCGCGATGGGCATCGTCGGCTGGGCGGTGACGGCGCTGGTCTACGAGCGCCTTTTCGACCGGCTCACCAAATGGCTTTGAGGCGCAACGGCCCGCGCCCCGGAAACACGGTTTCTCCATGACCCACGTTCATATCCACGATGCCTGCGTCGACATCCCGGTGTTCGATTCCCGCAGCCTGTCGATCAGGAACACCATCGGCAAGGCCCTGACCGGCGGCCGCATCATCGGCGGCAGCGGCGGCGTCACCGTGCGGGCGCTCGACGGGATCGACCTGCGCCTGGAGACCGGCGACCGCGTCGCGCTGATCGGCCACAACGGCTCGGGAAAATCGACGCTGCTTCGCCTCATCGCCGGGATCTACCGGCCCGATTCCGGTTTCGTCGAGGTCGAAGGCCGGATCGGGGCGCTGCTGTCGATGCATCTGGGCATGGAGCCGGACTTCACCGGGCGCGAGAACCTGATGCTGGTCGCGGCAGCCCTCGGCCTGTCGCGCGAGGAGACCCTCGCCATCGTGCCCGAGGTCGCCGAATTCTGCGAGCTCGGCGACTTTCTCGACCTGCCGATCCACACCTATTCCGCCGGCATGCTGGCGCGGCTGGCCTTCGGCATCCACACCTCCATCGCCCATGACGTCATGCTGGTCGACGAGGTGATCGGCGCCGGCGACATGGGGTTCCACGACAAGATGCGCGCCCGGTTCGAGCAGATGCTGTCCCAGGCGCGGATCCTGGTGCTGGCCAGCCATGCCGACGACGTGCTGCGCCTCTATTGCAGCAAGGGGGTGGTGATGGCGGGCGGGAAGATGAATTTCTTCGGTCCGCTGGACGAAGCGCTCGATTTCTACCATCGCTCGGCCGGGCTGGCGCCGACCCCCGCCGCCCCGGACCCCGCCGCTCCGGACCCTGTTGCCCCGGACCCTGTCGCACCGGATTCCGGCGCTTCGGAGTGACGTTTGGGAATTGACCCCCCGGGGGATTGTCGCAATAGTGGCGCGGGGTCGGCTCTCTTCAAGAATCAGCGTGATGTTCGCGTCGGACCCGGCAACCCTCGGGCGCAAGCCGGCAGCAACGCGCCGGCGCCCGGGCGGGCCGGTCTTAATACAATATCCATGTCGATGCTTTTTTTGATGTTGCGTGGTTCCGACGGCCGATTCATCGCAACGATTCCGGAGGGTGGAAATGAAGATCGATCTTGGGCGCCAGCTTGTCGCGGTCGCGCTCCTTTTTGTCGCCTGGACGATCCCGGCGGCGGCCAGCGGCCTGTTCGTGCCGTTGCCGGAGGCGCGGGTCGCCGCCGCCGACGCTCAGGAGAACCCCCACAGGGGGGTGATCCGCTCCCGCAACGTCGCCGTCGACAGCTCCTACCTGGCCGCCCGCATCGCGCCGCAAGGCGTCGACCACGCCGCCGACCGGCTCGCTCTGGCACCGCCCGCCTCGACGGTGCGGATCGAGCTTTTCCCCGGCGTGGCGGTCGACCTCAACCGCACCTCGCTCAGCGAAGCGTTCGGCGGCGGGTTCGTCTGGGCCGGAGAATCGCGCGGCGGCTTCGCCGGATCGGCCGATCTCGTCGTCGTCGACGGCAAGATCACCGGCTATGTCAGCGTCGGCTCGCTCGGCCAGCGGTTCCGCATCGAGCCGCTGCCGGTCGACGGCGCCCACCGGATCAGCGAGATCGACGGCAGCGCCTTCCCGGGCGACATCCAGATCGAGGTCGCGCCGCCGGCCGGGCCGGCGCCGCGCGCCGAGGCCCCGCTCAACACCCGCACCGAGATCACCATCGTCGTCGCCTACACCCCGCGCGTGAACACGAAGCTCACGGATCCGGTCGCGACGGCCAATCTCGCGGTTTCGATGGCGAATTCGGCCTACCAGCGCAGCAACGTGCTGATCGACCTGCGCCTCGTCGGCACCCATCTCGTCAGCGGCTACGACGAGTCGGCGGCGGCGAGCTACGAGGGGGTCCTCTACGATCTGAGCGACGGCAAGGGGCCGTTCCTGGCGGTCCAGCAGAAGCGCGATTCGCTCGGCTCGGACCTCGTCGCGGTACTGATCGACCGCCATGAATATTGCGGCATCGCCTGGATGCCGACGCCCCCGACGGCCTCGAGCTCGAGATACGGCATGTCGGTGACGACGTGGGATTGCGTTAGCGGCCAGACCTTCGCCCATGAGGTCGGGCACAATATGGGGCTCAGCCACGACCGCTACGTCTCCGATCCGGCGCCGAACAGCCAGTACAATTTCGGCTATGTCGACCTCGTCGGGAAGTTCCGCGACGTCATGGCCTACTCCAATGCCTGCTCGGCCGCGAGCGTCTCCTGCCCCAGGATCGACAACTTCTCCAATCCCGCGGTCAGCCATAACGGCCGCCCGACCGGCATTTCGGCCGGCAACGCCAATGCCGCCGACGGCGCCCGCGCCTTGAACGAGAACAGGGCGGCCGTGGCCGCCTACCGCGACGGGCCGCCTCCGCCTCCGCCGTCGACGTCCGTCATCGCTGCGGTCAATCCGCTCGGGCGTCGCGGCTATGTCGGGGGTCCTGCGATCACCACCTTCGGGGTGATGCTGAACGGCGGCACGGTGACGGCGACGAACTGCCGCGTCGAGCGGCCCTCCGACGGCCTGCCCTACAGCTT
>JBDHTD010000060.1:0-9721 GCA_039808485.1 Aquamicrobium sp.
CGCCGATCGCGCGACTTCCGACACCGACACGCCAGGCTCAAGCGACGCCGCGACCAAGCGCTTCTTCTCCTCACGCGTGAAACGGACGGAATTATTAATCGTGACAGAGTTGATCGTAGCTTTAACGAAATAAGAGATGAAATTGATTATCGCCATGAAAACTATGAGCAGAGAGATTTAAAGATCGTATCCTTCTGGTTTCTGGTCGGGATGCTGATTTCAGGTGTTCTTGCCGCACTCGTCTAGTATGATAAACACCCACAGCCGCAACATCGGCAAGCTGTATGGTGTCGAGACATCACCCCGATCTGCCGCGCACATGATCGAAGATGCGTGGTTCACCGCAATCAAGTGGTCGGCCCTTGATCGGCCAACCCCCAAGGTGAATCCCTATGCGATGGTGAAGACAGGCGAATGAGAAGGTGTCTAGCTCGCCTGGAGTGTCCTGGTCGTCTAGTCGCTACAACGGTAGAAGCCCGTAGAGAAGATGCAGGAGCTTTTATTGAAGTTGGGATGTTGCCACAGCTAGACATGCAAGCACTGCGGCGAGTCCGCTGAGTCCTGCTGCTATCGCATTTCGCCATGCTAGCTTTCGCTGATACGAGAACAATTCGTCGGCGTCCGGCAGAATGAGGCCGTTTATAGACATTCCTTCACCATCTGGCATGCCAGAAAATAACTCTATGCCTTCGAAAGAACCACGAGGATGGCGTCTTACCGGAGGTTTTGTGAAGACACTCCATCCCCATGCGGCACTAGAAAGCAGCCACAAGAATCCCGAGGCGTAGCCGAACAGCAGTGTCATTTGGTTCCCCTGAATAGGTTCCTCGCATACTCCCTAACGGTGAACCTTTCGACCAGCAAACAAGCTTCGCTCCTCCCCATCAATGCCAAACTGACAGATGCGGGCGTCCAACTGTCCCTTTCAACCGTTGAGCTTCGCAGCCAGCTTTCCCTTGTCCGCATGGGCATATCGCAGCAGCATCCGGATATCCCTATGACCGCTGATCGAAGCCACTTCGGGAACCGTCAGCCCCTTCTCGAAGAACCGGGAAATCGCCTCATGGCGCAGATCGTGGAAATGGAGGTCCTCAATCTCTGCTCTTTTTGTCAGCCTGTCCCATGCGAGACGCAGAGCGATGGGTGTTATCGGGAAGATGCGAGCGTTCTTCGCTTTGTCCTCAGCCTTCATGACGGCAATCGTCGTCTCGAGGATCGCAACCGCCAGTGACGACAGGGGGATGGTTCTGGAATGGCCATTCTTCGACTCTCTGATGGTCGCTGAGCAGCGTTCTATGTCCACATCCCGAATCCGTAGGGCAAGGATTTCGCCTCGCCTCATAGCCGTCTCCAAGGCGAAGCGAACGACAGGAAGAATGAAGGGGTTTCTCGTCTTTCCTGCCGCCTGCAAGAGCCGATCTAACTCACCCTCCCGGAGTCGCCTGTCACGTTTCTTGTCTGCCTTTTGCAGCTTCATTTTTGAGAGAGGATTATCCCGAAGCGGAATGCCCCATTCGTCACGAGCATGACCGAACATATGGCGCACAGGTGTAAGTTGTCGTTTCAGAGCGGCCGGAGATACCGTTTCAAGTCGCTCGTCGCGATAGTTTGAGAAGTCAAACGGGGAGAGGTCGGAGAGCCGCTTCTTTGCAATGGAATGTCGGAGGATCACATTCAAACCAAAGGTATCGGTTTCACCGTGGCGCTTCGTTGGGATCACTTCTTTGAGGTAACGCTTGATGAGATCGGCCAGCGTGATCGTCTCTAGGATTTTTCTGTCGGGACCAAGCTCGCCCCTGTCTGCCTGTCGTTCCTGAAGGTTCGCCCATTCCTTGGCGTCGGACAGCTTGTGGAATGTCTTGGTGATCGTCGGGGAGCCCTTCCGCCGAACCCTGACCTGATACTTGTCTCTGTGCCTGTGAATCGAAGCCATCGGCGTCTCCCTGGAGCCATAGTGGAGCCAAGCAGCCGACTTCATCATGTCTAGGAGCATTGCCAATGATAGCTAAGGTGCTGAAATTGCTATCATCTGTCGATGGTGCTGCGAGAGAGGATTGAACTCTCGACCTCTCCCTTACCAAGGGAGTGCTCTACCACTGAGCTACCGCAGCCTGCCCTGAGGGTGGCGGACTTCTGCCATAAGCACGGCGGGAGCGCAAGCACAGATTGATCCGGGTAAGAAAGGTCGCGGACCGGCTCCGTCCCGCGGGAAACGTTACGCGCCAATCGGCTGTTTCTGCTCAGGATTCCGCTCCTGTCCGGCCCTGCGACCGGATCGGGGCAACTCGTCGGCCGTGCGGCTTCGTCGGCCGTTGCCGGGCACGCGGCGGCCGGAGCTGCCGTGCATCCGGCTGGGACGGGCGGTTCCCGCGAGGCACGTAAGCAAGCGCCGTGGGCGCGATCCCACAGGGAAATCCGTCTCGCGCCGTTCCCGGGCTTTCCCGTCTGCTTGCCGTTGCCGCCTTCATGCGGCGTCAGGCGATCCCCGTCCGACCGCAAAGATGCCCTAGCGGCGGTCGAGCAGCGCCCGCACCAGCGTCTCGTCGATCTCTCCCGTCGCGGCCATGCCGTTATCCTTCTGGAACGCGGCGATGGCGTTCCTGGTCTTCTGCCCCATCAGCCCGTCGGCGGCGCCGGCGTTGTAGCCGTTGTTGTTGAGGATGTGCTGGACGTTGCGGACGGCGGCGCGCATGTCGATGCCGGCCGTCACGTCGCGGTCCTCGCTCCAGCTTTCGGGAAGCTCGACCGTGTTCGCCTCGGCGTCGAGCTCCTTGGCCCGCCACAGCTCGGCGGCGGCGCGGGCGTTCTCCAGCTGCTCGGGCCGCAGCGCCCGCGCGACCTCGTCGCGCTTGTCGGCGGCGTCCTTGTCGCCGGCCTTGGCGACCAGCGCGAACCACTTGTAGGCTTCCTGCAGGTTCTGCTCCATGCCGACGCCCTTCGCGGCGAGGATGCCGAGATTGAACTGGCTGTCGCGCACGCCGAGCTCGGCGGCGCGCATGAACCAGCGCGCGGCCGCGGCGTTGTCGGCGGCGGTTTCGGCGCTCATGGCATGGAGGACGGCGAGATTGTGCATCGCGCTGGCGTTGCCGGCGTCGGCCGCCTGCCCGTACCACTTCCGCGCCGCCGCGACGTCGCGCGCGACGCCGATGCCCTTCTCGTAGAAGCTGCCGAGGCGATACTGCGCCGGGGCCAGGCCGTGCTCGGCGGCCCGTTCGTACCAGTCGGCGGCCCGGGCCATGTCCTCCCTGACGCCGCGCCCCTCGGCATAGCGGTTGCCGATCTCGTAGAGCGCCTTGGGATCGCCGGCGGCCGCCGCTTCCCGCAGGGCCACAGGCCCGGCCTCGATCGGGATCGCGGCGAGCGTCGCGTCGTCCGGCTGCGGCAGGGTGTCGACCTCGGCGGGCGGCCCGGCGCGCGGCGGGATGGTGGGAACGGGGTTGGCCAGGGTGGCCGCCGTCGTCGCGGACGTGGCCGCGGCGTCGAGGTCGAGCCAGTCGCCGGCGACATCCTCCGCCGTTGCCGGCGGCGTGGTCACCGCCGATGCGGTGGTGGACGGCGCGGCGGGCTCGCCCGCCCTCTCGCCCGCCCTCTCGCCTGCTATGCGGACCTGCGGCGCGGGCGCGTCGGAGACATCCTGCGCCGTCTCGGCCGGCGTTTCCCCGGCGGGGACAGATGCAGCCGTCGTCGAAACCGGCGCGCGGGCAAGAGTCGCATCGTTGCCGGCGAGGAACATCCTGCCGCCCTGGAGCGCGGCAAGGGCGATCAGCACCGCCGCCACGCCCATCAGGAGCGGCTTGCGCCGGCTCTTCAGCAGCGCGGCGAGCGTCGAGGATTTCGCCTCTTCCGATCTGGCGGCCGGGCCGCGCTTCATGCTCTCGGCTTCGGCTGCGGCCGCCTGGGCGGCGCGGCGGGCTGCGGCGATGAAGTCGGCCTTCGAGGCGTCGCCGCCGGGGCCGCGCGCCGGCTGGGCGCGCTCGTCGCGCACCCGGCGCATGATCGCGTTCAGGTCCGGCGCGCCGGAGCCCGGCTCGAGCGGCTGGTTGGCGAGGGCGGGGTCGAGCGGCGCATCGGGCTCGACGGCGGGCGCCGCGTCGGCATCCGATGCCGCGCTGGCGACCCGGGCGATCCTGGCCGGCGCGGTTTCGTCTTCGGGCTTGCCCTTGCGGCTGGAAAGCTTGCGCGCCAGCCCGCCGAGAAGCGACGGGCGGCCGGCCCCGGCGACCTCGGCGGTTTTGTGCGCCGCCGGCTCGGCGTCGACGGCCGACAGCGCCATCGCCGGCGCGAGCGGCATCGCCGCCGGGTCGGGGGCGAGCGAGGGCGTGCGCGCCGCGCCCAATGCCACGTCACGGGCCACGTCACGGGCCACTTCGCGGGGCACATCGTGCGTCATGTCGCGGATCGGGTTGGCGGCCTGAGTCGCCGCCAGCGCGTTCACTTCTTCTACGGCGCCGAGGCGGTCGACGATCTTGAGCAACGTGTCGTGGATCGCCTCGAACGTCCTGGCGTTGCGGTCGTCGGAGCGGCGGGTGAGTTCTTCCAGCGACTTCAGGTCGTCGGCGAGGCCGGCGACCAGCGCGCCCTCGGCCGCCGTGCCGGAAAAGTTGCGCACCGCCTCCTCGGCCGCGCGCCGCGCCGCTTCCACCACGTCGCTCTTCGAGGCGGTGATCGACTGCTCGATCTTGTCGAGGCGGGGCTCGATGCCGTCGTCGCCGCGCGCCGGGGCGGGCCGCGCGATGTGCTCCGCTAGGCCGGCGATCTGCGATTCGAGGCCGCGGATCAGGTCGGGATCGACGGCCGAGGCCCCGACCGATGTCTCGATCCGGTGCGAGATGGTGTCGAGCCGCCTTTCGAGGTCGCGCAGGGCGCTGTCGTCGGTCTGGGGCTGGGTCGCCTGGCGCTCGAAACGGGCGGCGAGTTCGGCGAAGCGCGCGTCCATTGCCGCGATGAACTGGTCGTCGCCGCCGCCCGGAGCGGCAAGGCGGTCGGTCTCGATGCGGGCGGCGACGTCGTCGATCCGGCTTTCGAGATCGTGGAACAGCGCGCGCCCCTGCGCCAGCGCGTCCTCGTGGCGCTGCTCGAGCTGGGACGACATCGAGGCGAGGCGGTCTTCCAGCCCGTGGAACACGGCGTCGAGATTGGGCAGCGCCGGCGCATGGTCGAGCCGGTCGGCGATGGCCTCGATCTGGCCGGCCAGCCGCTCGATGGCCCGCTCGGGCATGTCGACGCGGTGGGCCAGGTCTTCGACGCGGTGGGAAAGCGCGGCCAACTGGTCGCCGAGGTCGCGCACCGCGCCGTCCTGGCTTCCCTCGTCGAACTGGCGGGCGAGCGAGGAGATGCGCGCCTCGATGCGCTCGAACGGTTCGGGGTCGAAGGCGGGCGCGCGCGGCGCGCTCAAGGTGGCGGCGATGGCGCGGGAAATCTCGTCGAGACGCTCGTCGATGGCGTCGAACATCGCCATGTCGGGGCGCTGAGGCTGATGCGAGAAGCGCTCGACCGCGCCTTGCAGGACGCGCATCTTGTCCTCGAGCGCATGCAGCGCGCCCGCCGTCGGCAGCGAGCGCACCGCGCCGCCGATGTCCTCGATGCGGGCGGCGAGCGTCTTGATCGCCGGGTCGGCGCTGCCGCGCGAGGTGGCGAGCGTTCCGGCCATGTCGCTGAAGCGGCGGTCGAAGGAGCGCAGCGTTTCCTCGCGCGCAAGCTGGCCGAGCGCCTTCTTCATGCTTTCCATCTCCATCCGCAGGAGATGGATCTGGTGGTCGTCGTCCGAATTCGCGACCCGGTGGATCATCGAGGAAAGCCGCTCGAACTCTGCGCCGAGCTCGCTGGCCTGACCGGCGGCGGTCGCGGGCGCGGCGGCGCGCAGCGCGCGCTCGATGTCAGCCTTCAGCGTCGCGAATTCGTGGCGAAGGCCCGTGCTCATCTGGTTGCGAAGCTCGTCGCGCAGGGCCTGCATCTCGCCGGCGAGATGCGGCCGCGCCGCGCCGTCCCTGCCGGGATAGGGCGCGTCGGCTTCCGTGCGGAAGTCGCGGCCGCGGTCGCCATCGTAGCGGCCGTAGTCGCGCGGGGTGTCGCGGCGCGGCCGCCGCCGGTCTTCCGTGCCGGCGCGGCCGAGCTGGCTTTCCAGCCGCTCGAGCGTCATGTCGATCTCGTCGAGGGACGCGCCGACCCTGCGCCTGCGCCCAGCATTGACCGAATCGAGATAGGATCGTTTGTCGCGCATGGAAACGTCCGCTGCCGCCTTGCGGGCCGGGACGATCCCGGCCGCTCCGTGTCTGGGCCGCGAGGCCCGGTCCTTGCGCGCCTTTGCCGTCGTCCGGCGCGGGCATCGGGGAAGGGGCGTTCCGCGGGTGGGGAGCCGCAGCCAACAACGGACAGAATAAGCACGGGGCACCCACGCACGCACCTTTCTCCCAACGTGGTAAACAACCCGTTAACCAAGGTTACCTGTTTGGCCCAGCCGTCTCCGCGCCGGTGGCTTCCCCTGCGACACTTTTCGCCCTTGCGGGTTAAAAAGGCCGGGCTTATATGCGGCTCAGATAGACTGGCGGGCGCGAGGCTCGCCGAATGTGTGAAATCTGGATTTGGCTGCCCTTTGCCCCGAGGGTATCCAACCGGCGCTCCCGCAGGCGGGAACGCGATTGGGGAAGAAGAGCATGATGAACATGATGACGGCCGGCGCGAGCGCGGCCAAAGCCGGCGATGATTTCGACGGTTACATACGAATCGGCGATGTCGCGCGCCAGTTCGGGCTGACGCTGCGCGCCTTGCGCTTCTATGAGGACAAGGGCCTGATCTCGCCCCGGCGCGAGGGCAATGCGCGTCTTTATACGCACAAGGACATCGCCCGGCTGAAGATGGTGCTGCTTGGCCGCAAGGCGGGGTTCTCGCTGCGCGAGGTCAAGCAGATCATGGACCTTTACGATCCGGCGAGCGGCAATGCCCGGCAGTTCCGCACCCTGATCGAGAAGTCGGAACGGCAGCTCGTCAAGCTGGAAAAGCAGCGCGCACAGACGGAAGAGGCCATCGACGAGCTCAAGATGGCGATGGCGCAATGGCGTTCGGCGCTGGCCGCGCGGTCGCAGCCGGTGGCGGTCAACGCCTGATCCGGGGGCCTGATCCGGGGGCCTGATCCGAGGGGCCTGATCCGGGTCCGATCGAGGGCCCGGGCCAGGTCGGGCCAGGTTCGCTTGTCGGGCGGCCTTCAGACGTCGGACTCTGTCGCGGCGCAGTGCCGCGCCCGATGCGGTGCGCCTGCGCTCGACTCCTGCGCGCAAGATTAGGCATGATGCGCGCTCTGCCGGCACCCGCCGGCGGAGGTTTCGAGATATTCCCTGCCCGATGCATATGATGAGGGCCGGATGCGCCTAACCCGCTTGCGCCCCACCCTTTTGCGCCCACCCTCTTGCGCCTTGCCCTTTTGCCTTCCCCCGACGCGGATTGCGCCGCCGTCGCAACAATTGACGTTTACGCAAACGTCAATTGTTGCTATGGTGTCTTCGACATTGCTCCTCCCGTCGTTGCGGCAAGGCCCGCGGCGGGGTTCCGCACGCATCCGGAGGATTTCCCATGACGACCTACAAGGCGCCTGTTGCCGACACGCTGTTCCTTCTCAACGAGGTGCTGGGCTACGAGCGCCACGCCGACCTGCCCGGCTTCGCCGATGCGCCGGCCGACATGCTGGAGGCCATCCTCGGCGAGGCGGCGAAGCTGGCCGAGAACGTCGTCCATCCGCTGAACCGCGTCGGCGACGTCGAGGGTTGCGTGCGCCATGACGATGGCAGGGTGACGACGCCGAAGGGCTTCAAGGAAGCCTACGACCAGTACCGCGAGGGCGGCTGGATGTCGCTCGCCGTCCCGGCCGAGTTCGGCGGCCAGGGCCTGCCCTATACGATCCATTCGGCGGTCGCCGAGTTCTTCTCCTCCGCCAACATGGCGCTGATGATGTATCCGGGCCTGACCCAGGGCGCGGTCGCCGCCATCCTCGAGCACGGCTCGCAGGCGCAGAAGGAGACCTATGTCCCGAAGATGGTCGAGGGCGTGTGGACCGGCACCATGAACCTGACCGAGCCGCATTGCGGCACCGATCTCGGCTTGCTGCGCTCCAGGGCGGTGCCGGCCGGCGACGGCTCCTACCGCATTTCCGGCCAGAAGATATTCATCTCGGCCGGCGAGCACGACATGAGCGACAACATCATCCATCTGGTGCTGGCCCGCATCGAGGGCGCGCCGGAGGGCGTCAAGGGCATCTCGCTGTTCATCGTGCCGAAATTCGTCCTCGACGCCGACGGCAATCCGGGCGAGAGGAACGGCGTCTCCTGCGGCTCGATCGAGGAGAAGATGGGCATCCACGGCAACGCCACCTGCGTCATGAACTACGACGACGCGCAAGGCTGGCTGCTCGGCGGGGAGAACGGCGGCCTGAAGGCGATGTTCGTGATGATGAACGAGGCCCGCCTCGGCGTCGGCCTGCAAGGGCTGTCGATCAGCGAGATCGCCTACCAGAACGCTGTCCTTTACGCCAAAGAGCGCATCCAGGGCCGCGCGCTCTCCGGCCCGAAGGCGCCCGACAAGAAGGCCGACCCGATCATCGTCCACCCCGACATCCGCCGCAACCTGATGAACATGCGCGCCATCAACGAGGCCGGCCGGGCGCTCGTCCTGTGGACCGCGCTCCAGTCCGACATCGCCCACCGCTCCGGCGACGCGGCCGCGCGCGAAGCGGCGTCCGACCATCTCGGCCTGATGACCCCGGTCATCAAGGGTGTCCTGACCGACAAGGGCTTCGACAACGCGGTGGCCGCGCAGCAGGTGTTCGGCGGCCACGGCTATATCGAGGAGCATGGCATGAGCCAGTTCGTGCGCGATGCCCGCATCGCCATGATCTACGAGGGCGCCAACGGCATTCAGGCGCTCGACCTCGTCGGCCGCAAGCTGGCGCTGAACGGCGGCCGCGCCGTACAGGCCTTCTTCAAGCAGGTCGGCGATTTCTGCGAGGAAAACCGCGCCGACGACAAGCTGGCGCCTTTGACCAAGGGACTGAAGAAGGGGTTGAACGATCTCCAGGCCGCGACCATGTGGCTGATGCAGAACGCGATGGCCAAGCCCGACAATGCCGGCGCGGCCTCGACGGACTATCTCCATCTCTTCGGGCTGGTGGCGCTGGGCTATATGTGGGGCCGCATGGCCAAGGTGGCGCAGGAGAAGATCGCGGCCGGCGGGGCGACGTCGCTGCATGAGGCCAAGCTCGTCACCGCGCGCTACTATTTCGAGCGCATCATGCCGGAATCGGCCGCGCATCTGGCCCGCATCTCGGCCGGCGGCGACGCGATGATGGCCCTTGCCGAGGACGCGTTCTAGGATTATCGGACCGGACCGTTCAGGCTTGAACGTCCTGCCGCAACACTGCATCAGGGAGGCGCATGGTGTCGAAGCGACCGGCGGAAATTCTCGATCTTCCGAAGCCCGCATGGGCGGACGAGGAGGTCTCCATGCTCTACGACATGGCGACGAAGTTTCTCGAGACGGAGATCGCGCCGCATTACGAGGAATTCGAGAAGGCCGAGATGTTCGACCGCGCGAGCTGGGAGAAGGCGGGCGCCGCCGGCCTTCTCTGCGCCTCGATGCCGGAGGAATATGGCGGCGCCGGCGGCACCTTCGCCCATGAGAGCGCGATCATCGAGGCGATCAGCCATGTCGGCGTCGACGGCTTCGGCATCGCGCT
>JBDHTD010000061.1:0-9090 GCA_039808485.1 Aquamicrobium sp.
CAGCTCTTCGACGAGGTCAACGCCAAGGGCGGCGTCCATGGCCGCAAGATCCGCCTCGTGGTCGAGGATCACGGCTATCAGGTGCCGAAGGCGGTGCAGAACTTCAACAAGCTGATCAATTCCGATCAGGTCTTCGCGATGCTGCTCAATCTCGGCACGCCGCACAATCTCGCCGGCTTCCCGCTGATGGAGGCCAAGCAGGTGGCCAACGTGTCGCCGCTGACGGCCGCGCGCCAGATGCTCGAGGGCGACCTCTCCTACAAGTACACGGGCTTCTCCTCCTACTACGACCAGATCCGCGCCGCGGTGTCGATGCTGGCCGAGCAGAACGACGCCAAGGAAGTGTGCGCCATGTACATCCCCTCCGACTTCGGCCTCGAGGTCTATGAGGGCGCCAAGGACCAGGCCGAGAAGCTCGGCCTGACCTATGCGGCGGAAACCACCCACAAGCCGGACGAGCAGGACTTCGTCGGCTCGATCCAGAAGCTGCGCGAGGCCGGCTGCGACATCGTCGCCACCGGCCTCGGCGTGCGCCAGACCATCGTTGCCTACGGCACGGCCAAGAAGCTCGGCTGGACCGACGTAGCCTTCGTCGGCTCGTCGGCGGGCATGAACACCGCCGTCGCCAAGGTGCCGGAAGGCGTCACCGAGGGCTACTACGCCGCCGCCGGCTGGTCGGATTTCGAGAACCGCCTCGACAATCCGGAGGTCAAGGCGTGGGCCGAGGCGTATCAGGCCGCGCATGGCGAGCCGGTCGGCACGGCCGCACAGCTCGGCTACGGCGCGGCGCGGGCCATGATCGCGGCGTTCGAGGCCGCCGGCCCCGAGCTGACGGCCGAGAGCTTCCGCACCGCGATGGAAGGCGTGAAGTACCATGACGCCATCAACGACGTCGACATCGACTACGGCCCCGACCATCAGGGCGGCAGCCTGATCGTCATCTCCAAGATCGAGGGCGGCAAGTGGGTCGAGGTCGGCCGCCTCGACGAGTCCGAAGTCAAGTAATCCGGCCGGACCGGAGAAGGGCCGCGCGGGAAACCGCGCGGCCTTTCCTTTTGCGGCCGTCAGGCAGCGCTCGCCCGCCTGCGGTAGGCGTCCGGGCTGTGCCCGGTCTCCATGCGGAACATGTAGATGAAGGCCGAGGTCGAGGCGTAGCCGAGCTCGAAGGCGATGTCCGTGACGCTCATTCCCGTCTCCAGCAGCTCGATGCCGCGGAACAGCCGCAGGCGCTGGCGCCAGGCGCGCAGCGTCATCCCCGTCTCCTCCCGGAACCTGCGCGCCAGCGTGCGCTCCGACATGCCGAGCCGCCGGCTCCAGCGCGCCATTGGCAGCGGATCGTCCGGCCGCGCGTCGAGCGCCTCGCACAGCCTGGCCAGCGTTGGGCTTTCCGGCCAGGGCAGGGCGGTGGCGAGCGGCCGCGCCCGGCGCAACTGCGCCAGGATGAGGCCGTGCACCTGCTGGCGGTAGCCGGCGTCGGCGTCGCCCGCTTCGAGCACGTCGGCCTCGACGATCAGCGCCCGCAGCAGGGGCGGGACGGCGAACACCATATGTTCGGCCGCCAGCGCGAGCGCCGGGTCGGCCGCGACGTAGAGGCTGTGAAACCCGGCGCCGAGAAGCGTGCCCGTTCCGTGCAGCGTGCCGGCCGGCACCCATGCCGCCTGCTCGGGCGAGATGACGTAGCGCCGGCCCGCGACCGAGACCGTCACCACGCCGGAAACGGCATAGGCGAGCTGGTGCCAGGCGTGGCGGTGGAGCGGGAAATAGTGGCGCGGCGGCAGGCGCTGGGCGCGGACCCTGATCGGGTCCGGCGCGGGATGGTCGCGCGGCACGTCGAGCTCCGTCCATCGCGCGGCATCGGGCGGGAAATGTCCGGTCATCGATATATTTTGTCATGACGTCGAAAGCCTGTCGAGCCGGCTTCGGCTAGAGGATGCGGCAAGGGCTTCCCGGCTTTCCACCGGCGGAAACGCGATGGCGGGCGGGCGAGCCGTTTCGACCTTGGCGCGCACCCGCAGATGATCCATGACGGAGGGCACGATGCAGACCTCTTCCCGCTCCTCCCCGTGGTTCGCGCCGCGCCATCCGTGGCAGGTGCTGTGCGCGGGGATCGCCTCGCTGGTGCTCACGGTCGGGCTCGCCCGTTTCGCCTACACGCCGCTCCTGCCGCTGATGCAGGCGCAGGCCGGGCTGAGCGAGACGATGGGCGGCTGGCTGGCGACGCTCAACTATGCCGGCTACATGACCGGGGCGCTGATCGCCTCGGCGGCGTCGCGGCCGGCCCTGCGCCTGCGGCTCTACCGCCTCGGCCTGCTGGCCGGGCTGGTCGGCACGGCGGGGATGGGCCTGACCTCCGATCCGGTGCTGTGGATGGCGCTGCGCTATATCGCCGGGGCGAGCGCCGCGGCGGGGCTGCTGCTCGCCTCCGGCATGGTGCTCGGCTGGCTGGTAGCGCATGGCAGGCGGCCGGAGCTCGGCCTGCATTTTTCCGGCATCGGCACCGGCATCGTGGCGTCGGGCGTGCTGGTGGCGTTGATGACGCCCGCCTTCGACTGGGCGCAGCAATGGCAGATCATGGGCGCGGTGGGGCTGGCGCTGCTCGTTCCGGCCTGGCTGTGGATGCCCGCGCCGCAGGCGCCGCCTGCGGGCGCTTCCGCGGCGGCGGCCGCGTCCTCGCGGCCGAGCCTTGCCATGTGGCTGCTGATCGTCTCCTATTTCTTCGCCGGCATCGGCTTCGTCATCACCGCCACCTTCCTCGTCGCCGCGACCGAGAAGCAGCCGGCGCTCGCCGGGACGGGGTTCCTCGTCTGGATCGTGGTCGGCCTGACGGCGATCCCCGCCACCTTCGCCTGGGACCGCATCGCGCGGCGCATCGGCCAGGTGCCGGCGATGATCGTCGCCTATGTGCTGCAGGGCCTGTCCAGCCTGTTGCCGGTGGTGAGCGCGCATCTGTGGGTCGCGCTCGGCGGCGCGGTGCTGTTCGGCGTCACCTTCATCGGCCTCGTCTCGCTGATGCTGACCCTGGTCGGCAAGCGCAACAGCGCCAATCCCTCGCAGGCGATGGCGCGGCTGACGCTCTCCTACGGCGTCGCACAGATCGTCGCGCCGGCCCTTGTCGGCACCGTGGCGGAGAAGACGGGCAATTACGATGCCGGCCTGTGGCTGGCGGCGCTGGCGATGTTCGTCGGCGCGGCCGTGCTCGCCGCCTATATCCCTGTCGAGCGTCGCCGGGCGGCGGCGCGATAAGCGCGCGGGAAGCTCTATTTCGCGCCTATTGCGCCGGCTGGGCGGCGGCGGCTTCCCTGGCGCTCGCCTCCTCCAGCTCGCGGTGGAGGCGCATTTCCTCCTCGACCTTCGGCGTGACGAAGCGGCCGAGCAGGAGATAGGCCACCGGCGTCAGGAAAAGCGTCGAGATGGTCGACAGGCCCAGCCCGCCGACGATGACCCAGCCCAGCGCGATGCGCGCCTCGGCGCCCGCGCCGCTCGCCAGCACCAGCGGCAGGCCGCCGACGATGGTGCACAGCATGGTCATCACCACCGGCCGCAGCCGGATGTTGGCCGCCTCCTCGATCGCCTCGTGCAGCTTCATGCCGCGGTCGCGCAACTGGTTGGCGAACTCGACGATCAGGATGCCGTTCTTGGCCATGATGCCGACGAGGAGGACGAGGCCGATCTGGCTGTAGACGTTCAGGCTGGTGCCGGTCATCAGCAGCGCGAACACGGCGCAGGCGAGGCCGAGCGGCACGGTGGCCATGATGATGGCGGCCGAGACGAAGCTCTCGAACTGGGCGGCGAGCACCAGGAGGATGATGACGATGGCGAAGCCGAAGACGACGGTCATGCCGCCCGACGTCTCCTGCAAGGTCGCGGCCTCGGCCAGCGGCACGATGCGGCTGCCGGCCGGCATGTGCGGCGCCGCGATCTCCTGCACCACCTCGTAGGCCTCGCCGAGGGCGAAATTGCCGACGAGCTCGGTGGTGATCGCCACGGCCCGCTGCTGCTGCTCGCGCGCCAGCGACGGCGCCACCGCCTGCTCGGAGAGGGTGGCGATGGTCGACATCGGCACGAAACGGCCGTCTCGGGCCTTGATGAAGATGTTTTCGAGGTCGGTCGGGTCGTTGATCGGGTGCGTGGCCGAGAGCAGCTTCACGTCGTAGGAGCGGTCCTCGATGAAGACCGAGCCGATCTCGCGGCCGTCGAGCATGGCCTGGATCGTCTCCGACAGGCCGGCGATGTTGATGCCGAGGTCCGAGGCGCGCTCGCGGTCGATCCTGACCGAGAGCTGCGGCTGGGTGGTTTCCTGGCTCAGGCGCGCGTTGCGGAAGCGGTCGTCCTTTTCGAGGTCGGCCACGGTCGCCTGCGCGGCCTGCGTCAACTGGGCGTAGGAATTGCCGACGATGGCGAATTGCAGGCCGGAGCCGGCGCCGCGGATGCCGAGGCTGTTGGGCTGGAAGGCGAAGGCGCGCACGCCCGGCACAGCGCGGACGCGGTCGGTCACGTCGGCGAGGATTTCCTGCTGGCTGCGGCTGCGCTCGGCCCACGGCGCCAGCGACAGCACCATGAAGCCGGTGTTCTGCGAGTTGCCGGAGCCGGCGATGGCGAAGACAGACGCGATCTCGCCCGAAGCGCGCAGCGGCTGGATCAGCTCCTCGAGGCCGCGCATCTGCTGGGCGAGATAGTCGAGCGAGACGCCCTGCGGCGCGCTGATGCGCAGGAAGGCGGCGGAGCGGTCCTCCTGCGGGGTCAACTCCGAGCGGATGGTGGGAAACAGCACGACCGCCAGCGCCGAGAACATCACGGCGACGAGGACGACGACCAGCGGCGCGTTCAGCGCGGCGTGCAGCGTGCGGCGGTAGAGGCGCGACAGCAGGCCGCCGATCCGCCCGAGCGGCCCCGGGGCACGGGCGTGATGGTGGTGGCCGGCCATGAAGCGCGAGGCCATCATCGGGCACAGCGACAGCGCCACCACCGCCGACAGGAACACGGCGATGGCGAGCACGAAGCCGAACTCGCGGAACAGGCCGCCGGTCTGCCCCGGCAGGAACGACAGCGGGATGAAGACGGCGATCAGCGTCGCCGTGGTGGCGATGACGGCGAAGAACACCTCCCTGGTGCCGAGGACGGCGGCCGCGCGCGGCCCCATGCCCTCGTTGCGGCGGCGCACGATGTTCTCCAGCACGACGATGGCGTCGTCGACGACGAGGCCGGCCGCCAGCACGAAGGCCAGCAGCGTCAGGATGTTGATCGAGAAGCCGGCGAGATAGATCGCCGCCACCGAGCCGATCAGCGCCACCGGCAGCGCCAGGCCCGGAATGATGGTGGCGCGGATGTCGAGCAGGAACAGGAAGATGATCAGCAGCACGACGGTGACGGAGATGCCGAGCGCGATCTCGACCTCGTGGATGGCGCCGTTGATGAACACGGCCTCGTCGCCGGTGACGAAGATGTCGAGCCCCTCCGGCAGCGTCGGGCGGATGCGCTCGACCGCCTCGTGCACGCCTTGCGAGATCTGCAGCGTGTTGGACTGCGCCTGGCGGATTATGCCCATGCCGATGCCGGTGTTGCCGTTGGCGCGCAGCTGGGATTCGCCGGTGTCGCCGCCGAGGGTGACGGTGGCGAAGTCGCCGAGCCGGTTGGCGCCGTTGATGATGATCGCCTCGAACTGGTCGGGCGTCGTCACCGGCGCGGCGGCGCGCACGATCAGGTCCTGGGTGTTGCTGGTCAGCGATCCGGCCGGCGTGTCGAGCGCGACGGTGTCGAGCGCGTTGCGCACGTCGGCGACGGTGAGGCCGAGGCTCGCCAGCCGCGACTGGTCGATGTCGACGCGGAAGATCTTGTCGCGGTCGCCGTAGAGCTGCACCTCGGCGACGCCGTCGATGGAGGAGAGCGTGTCGATGACCTGGTCCTCGACCAGGACCGTCATGTCGTGGACGCTCATGGTCTCGGAAGTGATGGCGAGCCGCACCACGGCCTGCGAATCCGAGTCGGCCTTGACGATCTGAGGCAGCTCGGCGTCGTCGGGCAGATCCCTCTGGATGCGGCCGACCGCGTCGCGCATGTCGGAGGCCGCCGTGTCGAGATCGACCCCGTCGCGGAACTCGACGGTGACGCGGCTGCGGCCGAAGGACGAGGACGAGGAGATCGACTTGACGCCGGCGACGCGCGCCGCCGCGCCCTCGACGACGGCCGTTATCTCGCGATCGATCGATTCGGCCGACGCGCCCGTGAAGGTGGTGGTGACGGTGATGACCGGGCGGTCGACGTCCGGCAGCTCGCGGATCTCGATGCCGAAGAAGGCGGCGAGGCCGGCGACCGCGATCAGCACGTTGAGGACGAGCGCCAGCACCGGCCGGCGCACGAACAGCGCGGTCAGTCCGGTTTCGGCGGCGGCGGTGTCGGGAAGCTGGCTCATCGCGTCGTTTCCCGTCGGGTTCAGGTGCCGGTGACGGCGGCTGTCGGCACGCCGCCGGCGGCGGGGTTGATGACGCGCACCGGCGCGCCCTCGCGCACGGCGTGGATGCCTTCGGTGACGACCGCGCCGCCGGCGGCGAGATCGCCGGCCACCAGCACGCTGTCGGTGTTGCGCTGGATGATGCGCACGGCGACGCGGCGCGCGAGCCCGTCCTCGACCAGCCAGACGAAGGCGCCCTCGGCCCCCCACTGGACCGCGAGCGGGTTGACGGCCGGGTAGGTGTCGCCGGGGAAGCCCATCTCGATCTGGAACGACATGCCGGCGCGCAGCGCGTCCGACGAATTGTCGATGCTGGCCTGGATTTGCAGGGTGCGGCTTTGCGAATCGATGCGGCTGTCGACGGCGCTGACGACGCCGCGGAACCCGTCGTCGGGCCGCGCCACCGCGGCGGCCGAGACGGGCTGGCCGACCGAGACCATGCCGGCGAAGCGCTCGGGCACCCAGAAATCGACGATGATGCGCGAGCGGTCGTCGATGGTGGCGATGACGCTCTGCTGGGTCATGTGGTTGCCGACCGTGACCGGGATGATGCCGACGATGCCGGAAATCGGCGCGCGGATCGAGCGCCGCTCCAGCGTCAGCTCGGCGTCGCGCACGGCAAGGCGCGCGTTGGAGACGGCAAGCTCGGCCTCGGTCTGCTGCACGGCGGTGACGGTGTTGGAGGCGCGCAGCGCCTTGACCCGCTCCAGCCGGGCGTTGGCGTCCTCGAGCGCGATGCGGGCGCGGTCGAGAGCGATTTCCTCGGCGTCGGAATCGAGCCGGGCGATGTCCTCGCCGGCGCCCACGCGGCTGCCGGATTCGACGAGGATTTCCGTCAGCCGGCCGGAGGAGAACGGCATCACCGAGACCGAGTTCAGCGCCCGGCCGGTGCCGATCGCGACCAGCCGGTCGTTGATCGTCGCCGTGCCGATGGCGGCCGTGACCACGGCGGCGATCTGCTGCCCGCCCGGGCCGTCGCCCTGCTGGCCGCGGCCCGCCTCGCCGACCGCGGTGCGCTCGGGCGCGATCCATTCAAGCCCGTAGCGGGCGAGAACGTCGGGCGCGCCGGGATAGAACCGCACCCAAAGGACCGCCGCGGCCGCGATGACGACCAGCGAGACGAGCAATTGCTTCCACAGAGACATCCGTTACTCCGCATCAGGGCGGCCGAGCCGGCGCTCGACAGGTTCGAGCAGCCGGAAAGCAAGCCGGTAAGAGCCGCTCGCCTCATGCGCGCAGGCGTCCCTTCACCGTTACTATGCCAAGAGCGGCCGGGGGATAAAGCCGCTTATGCATTAAATATCGGTAATTTGATCGCGGTTCGGGCGCGCTCGCGGGGCGCCGGCGCGATGTCCGGCGTGCAACAAGCCGCTCGATTCCGGCCCGTTCTGTCTGTAAAACACCTGCCGGCCTGGCCCTCATCGGGGCCCTTGCTGGCCCGTTGCGCGGACAGGTGCGGATGCGCAGACGATATGGGATCAACACGAGAAGCGCCCGGACCTTGCGCCGGAGCCAAGGGGAAACACAGTGGCAGGCACGATTTCGTTCGATGATCTGAAGAAGAGGGTCGCGGCCGGGGAGATCGACACGGTCCTCGTCGGCGGCGTCGACATGCAGGGCCGGCTGATCGGCAAGCGCTTCCTGGCGAAGTTCTTCGTCGAATCCGCCTATGGGGAGACGCACGGCTGCAACTATCTTCTCGCGGACGACATCGATATGGAGCCGGTGCCAGGCTACAAGGCGGCGAGCTGGTCCAAGGGCTATGGCGATTTCGTCATGAGGCCGGACCTCGCCACCATCCGCCTGACGCCGTGGCTGGAAAAGACGGCGCTGGTGCTGTGCGACATCGAGGACCACCGCACGCATGAGGACCTGCCGCATTCGCCGCGCGGCATCCTCAAGAAGCAGATCGCCCGGCTGACCGAGCGCGGCTACCTCGCCTATTTCGCCTCCGAGCTCGAATTCTACCTGTTCGACGAGACCTACGCCACGGCGCGCGCCAAGCGCTGGCAGGGGCTCGACACGGCTTCGCCCTATATCGAGGACTACCTGATCGGCCTGACCTCGAAGGAAGAAGGCGTGATGCGCCGGATGCGCAACGAGATGGAGGCGGCCGGCATCCCCATCGAGAACTCGAAGGGCGAATGGGGGCCCGGGCAGGAGGAGATCAACGTTCGCTACGCCGAGGCGCTCGACATGGCCGACCGCCATGTGGTGCTCAAGGACGGGGCGAGGCACATCGCCCATTCCGAGGGCAAGGCCATCACCTTCATGGCGAAGTACGATTACGGCCTCGCCGGCTCGTCGAGCCACATCCACAATTCGCTGTGGAGCGCCGACGGCAAGAAGTCGCTGTTCTTCGACCCGAAGGCCGAATACACGATGACGCCGCTGATGCGCGCCTGGGTGGCGGGGCAGCTCAAATATGCCCGCGACTTCACCTGGTTCCTGTGTCCTTACATCAACTCCTACAAGCGGTTCCAGGCCGGCACCTTCGCGCCGACCAAGACCGCGTGGAGCCTCGACAACCGCACGGCGGGCTTCCGCCTGTGCGGCGAGGGGTCGAAGGGCATCCGCATCGAATGCCGCATCGGCGGCGCGGACCTGAACCCCTACCTCGCCTTCGCGGCGCTGATCGCGGC
>JBDHTD010000062.1:0-8563 GCA_039808485.1 Aquamicrobium sp.
ACCGAGCGCCCCGGCCACCGGATGATGGAGACCTGGCATCCGCTCGGCGTCGTCGGCATCATCTCGGCCTTCAACTTTCCCGTCGCGGTGTGGTCGTGGAACGCGGCGCTGGCGCTGGTCGCCGGCGATTCGATCGTCTGGAAGCCGTCGGAGAAGACGCCGCTGACCGCGCTCGCCACCCATGCCATCCTCGACCGCGCGCTCGCCCGCTTCGGCGCGGACGCGCCGGCCAACCTGTCGCAGGTGGTGATCGGCGACCGCGCCGTAGGCGAGGCGCTGGTCGACAACCCCAGGGTCGCGCTCGTCTCGGCCACCGGCTCGACGCGGATGGGCCGCGAGGTCGGCCCGCGCCTGGCGCGGCGCTTCGCCCGCTCGATCCTCGAGCTCGGCGGCAACAATGCCGGCATCGTCTGCCCCTCGGCCGATCTCGACATGGCGCTGCGCGCCATCGCCTTCGGCGCCATGGGCACGGCCGGCCAGCGCTGCACGACGCTGCGCCGGCTGATCGTGCACGAGAGCGTCTACGACACCCTCGTGCCGCGCCTGAAGAAGGCCTACGAAAGCGTCTCCGTCGGCAATCCGCTCGAAACCCCGGCCCTGGTCGGGCCGCTGGTCGACAGGGCCGCCTACGAGGCGATGCAGAAGGCGCTTCAGGCGGCCAAGGCCGAGGGCGGCGTCGTCACTGGCGGCGGCCGCGTCGCGGAAGCCGGCAAGGATACCGCCTGGTACGTGCGGCCCGCGCTGGTCGAGATGCCGAGGCAGGTCGGGCCGGTGCTGGAGGAGACGTTCGCGCCGATCCTCTATGTGATGAAATATGCCGATTTCGACGAGGCCATCGCGATGCACAACGCGGTTTCCGCCGGCCTGTCGTCGTCTATCTTCACGCTCAACATGCGCGAGGCCGAAGCGTTCCTGTCGGCCGGCGGCTCGGATTGCGGCATCGCCAACGTCAACATCGGCACCTCGGGGGCGGAGATCGGCGGCGCGTTCGGCGGCGAGAAGGAAACCGGCGGCGGCCGCGAGAGCGGCTCCGACGCTTGGAAGGCCTATATGCGCCGCGCCACCAACACCGTGAACTATTCGACCGCGCTGCCGCTGGCGCAGGGCGTTTCGTTCGATATCGAATAGGCCGGGAACAGGCCGGCGTCCCGCTGCAATGGCGGGCATGTTCCTCGAATGCCGACGACGGGAAACCGTCGTCGGCCTTGCTCTGCCTTGCCTCGCCTTGGCCCTGTCCCGGCGGGCAACGGGCGAAAATCCCCGATTCTTGACTTGCGTCAAACAAGGCTGCCGGCGGCGGCGCTAATCTGTCATCGTCGCCTTGATGGCGGCGCGGGAAGCCGGGCATGTCCAAGACGACGATGGGAAGGGCGATGTGGGTGCGCGTGGTTTGCGCCGTCGCTCTCGTGTGCGTCGGCCTCGCCCACAAGCCGCCGGTCGTCGGGCCGGCCGCCGCGGCGCCGGTCGAACTCACGCAATACGCTTTCCCCGACGGTACGCTGCCGGTCCTGTGCCTTCCCGGCGACGAGGACGGCACGGGCGGCGACGGAAGCAACCTTTGCGCCGCCTGCCGGCTGACGGCCGACATCGTCCTGCCGGCGCCGGGCGAGGCGGGCGAATGGCTGTCGCCGCCGGCCGCGCGCGGCGTTCCGCCGCTCCGGTTCGAGGCGTTCCACCGGCGGGTCCTGCCGCCCAACGCATCGCCGCGCGCGCCGCCGGCCGGCACGGCCGCCTGAAGCCTGCCGCCATTGGCGGCGCCTGTCGCTGTGCGCGCCGCCGAGCCGGCGCAAGTCAGGATGCAACACCATGCTTAACAGTTCCGCCATTGGCTCCACCTCCGGTTCCGTTTCGGGCCCCGTTTCAGGTGTCACGTTCACGCTGGGCGAGCCGCGCTATTTCCGCCGGCTGGAAAGCCGCCTCGTCGCGGCCGCGACGCCGTTGTTCGACGACGGTCTCGCCGGGGCCGAGACCGCCCGCATCGTCGAGGGCGCGGTCTGCCTCTATCAGCAGGCGGGCGACGGCAGCCGCCGGGTGATCGACGTTCTCGGGCCGGGCCATCTCGTCGGCTCGTTCCTCACCGATCTCGACGGCTGCAACGTCATGGCGCTGACGCGCACGCGGCTTGCCACGGTCGCGGCGTCGGAGGAGGCGTCCAGGGTCGCCGAGGCGACGCGGTCGATGCTGAAGCGCGCCCAGACGCATGCGATGCTGCTGCGGCGCAACGCGGTGTCGGAGCGGGTCGCCAGTTGCCTGCTCGACCTCGCCGGCCAGTTCGGCTCCGAATTCGGGATCGGGCACGAAGGGGAAACCACCTTTACGCTGCACCTGACCCGCGCCGACCTCGCCGACTGGCTGGGGCTGACCCTGACCAGCGTCAGCCGCGGCCTGAACGCCTTCAAGCGCGCCGGCTTGATCGCCTTCGACCACCCCAAGGTCATCACCATCCGCGACCGCGCCGCGCTGGCGGCGCTGGCCTCGGGCCAGGGGGAGCCGGCGCGCCGGCGGTTGCCCGAGGCGCGGCCCGACATCTTCTGATTGATTTGCCGGGGCCGGAATGTGATGAGGGTGGCATGACGCCGCCGCGCGAGCGCGCGGCCCCGATATGCCGATCAGCGAGGCCCTCCCCATGAACCAGACCCCGAACCAGACCGCGAACCGCCGCATCGTCCTTGCCTCCCGCCCGGTCGGCGCGCCGGTGGCGGCGAACTTCCGGCTCGAGGAAGCGGCGGTGCCCTCGCCGGCGGAAGGCCAGGTTCTCGTCCGCAACCTCTATCTCTCGCTCGACCCCTATATGCGCGGGCGGATGAGCGACGCGCCGTCCTATGTGCCGCCGGTCGCCATCGACGCGGTGATGGGGGCGGGCACGGTCGGCCGCGTGGTCGAATCGCGCAATCCCGCGTTCAAGGCCGGCGACCTGGTGCTCGCGCTCGGCAACTGGCAGGATTACGCGCTGTCCAACGGTTCCGACCTGACCCGGCTGCCGGCGGACATGGCGCGGCCGTCCTGGGCGTTGAGCGTCCTCGGCATGCCGGGCTTCACCGGCTGGTACGGGCTCATGAAGATCGGCGAGCCCAAGGCGGGCGAGACGGTGGTGGTGGCCTCGGCCAGCGGCGCGGTCGGCTCCGTCGTCGGCCAGGTGGCGAAGCTGAAGGGCTGCCGCATCGTCGGCATCGCCGGCGGCGCGGAGAAGTGCCGCTTCGTCGTCGACCAGCTCGGTTTCGACGCCTGCATCGACCGCCACGATCCCGATTTCGCGCGGAAGCTGAAGGAAGCCGTTCCCGCCGGCATCGACGTCTATTTCGAGAATGTCGGCGGCGCGGTGTTCAATGCCGTGCTGCCGCTCCTGAACGTCCATGCCCGCGTCCCGCTGTGCGGGCTGATCGCCGCCTACAACGCCACCGCCCTGCCGGAGGGGCCGGACCGGATGCCGGTGCTCCAGCGCGCGCTTCTGGTCAAGCGGGCGAAGATCGAAGGCTTCATCATCACCGATCACTACGCGACCGACTATGCGGAATTCATCCGCGAGATGGGCGCATGGGTGGCCGAAGGCAAGGTCACGATCCGCGAGGACGTGGTCGACGGGCTGGAGAACGCGCCAGGGGCCTTCCTCGGCCTGCTTGCCGGCGAGAATTTCGGCAAGGTCGTGGTGCGCATCGCGCAGGACTAGAAGGCGGCGCCCGGCACGCGCGCATCGCGGCGCGCAAATGCGGCGAGGCGGCGAAAAAAACGCGCCGCCGCGCCCTTGGTGTTTGCGGCTTGCGCTGATACTCTGTCTCCGACACAAGAGATGAAGGTGCCCGCTGCGTCCCTCGGGTGCGCGCGGCATCGAAGGACGAGACAGTGAAAGACCCCGATCGAGGCGCGAACGCGCCAATGGGCGGGGTGGCCGGCGGCGGGGAGAACGAGCGCCCAGCCGTGAAGACGCCGCGTGGCGCGACCGACCCCGACCGGGGCGGGCGCTCCGCGCGCCCGGGTCGCCATTCCCACCGTGCCCATGCCCATCATGCCAAGGCAGCGCCGGCAACGCCGCCGCGCGACGAACAGGACACGCAGCAGAACCCACGCAAGCGGCGAAAGCGCCGGCGTGGCCGCAAGGTGTTCGCGCGCGACGGCGCGGTCGCCGAGGGAGCGGCCGCGCCCGAGCAGGCCGTCGGGCAGCCCGCGGATGCCGCCGCCGCGCCCATGGTGCGGCCGGCGAGTGCAACGGCAAGCGACGCCGGCGTCGCGCCGCCCGCCGGTTCGGCGGGGCAGCCTGCCGCGCCCCGTTCTTCCACCCCTCGTTCTTCCGCCCCCCGCTTTTCCGCTTTTGCCGCAGGCGGCGGCGTGGGCGGTCATGCCGCCCGGCAGGAACCGCTGCCGGTCTATGCCGCGCTCGATCTCGGCACCAACAATTGCCGGCTGCTGGTGGCGGTTCCGGGTCGGTCCGGCCAGTTCCGCGTCGTCGACGCCTTCTCGCGCATCGTCAGGCTGGGCGAGGGGCTTTCCGCCACCGGCCGGCTCGGCGACAAGGCGATGGACCGCGCGGTCGAGGCGCTGAAGGTCTGCGCCGACAAGCTCGGCAACCGCAAGGTGCGCAGGGCGCGCCTCATCGCCACCGAGGCCTGCCGCGCCGCCGAGAACGGGGCCGAATTCTTGGCCCGCGTCGAGGTCGAGGCCGGGCTGAAGCTCGAGATCATCGACCGCAAGACCGAGGCCCGGCTTGCCGTTTCCGGCTGCGGGCCGCTGGTCGAGCGCGGGACCGAGGGCGTGGTGCTGTTCGACATCGGCGGCGGCTCGTCCGAGATCGCGCTGGTCGACGTCTCGCGCCACCGCACGCCGCGGCTGGCCAATCATATCGTGTCGTGGACCTCGCTGCCGGTCGGCGTGGTGTCGCTGGCCGAGCGTTTCGGCGGCCGCCACGTCACCCCGGCGGTGTTCGAGGCGATGGTGGAGGAGGTCGCGCGGCTGATCGGCGACTTCGACGGCAGGGGCAGGCTCGCCCACCTCGCGTCCGGCGCGGGCTTCCACCTGCTCGGCACCTCGGGAACGGTGACGACGCTCGCCGGCGTCCATCTCGGGCTGGAGCGCTACGACCGCCGCCGCGTCGACGGCCTGTGGATGGACAGGGGCAATGTCGACGCGATGATCGCGCGGCTGCTGTCGTGGGATTTCGAGACCCGTGTCGCCAACCCCTGCATCGGGGCGGATCGCGCCGACCTGGTGCTGGCGGGCTGCGCCATCCTCGAGGCGATCCGCCGCCATTGGCCGAGCGAGCGGCTGCGCGTCGCCGACAGGGGCCTGCGCGAGGGCATGCTGTCGGAGCTGATGGCCGATGACGGGGTATGGCGGCGCGGCCGGGCCGGCGGCCGCGGGGAGGGGACGCCGCGATGAAGAAGCCGGGCAAGGGCGGCAGCGGCGCGCGGGCGCTGACGACGCGGGTGAAGAAGAAGAGCGGCCTGAAGGAATCGTCGCGGCGCTGGCTGCAACGCCATCTGAACGACCCTTACGTCCACCGTTCCAAGGCCGAGGGCTATCGCTCGCGCGCGGCCTACAAGCTGATCGAGATCGACGACAAGCACAAGCTGCTGAAACCCGGCCAGAAGGTGATCGACCTGGGCGCGGCCCCCGGCGGCTGGCTTCAGGTCGCGGCGGCGCGGACAAAATCGCGCGAGGACGCGCCTTCCGTCGTCGGCATCGACTATCTCGAGATGGACACGGTGCCGGGCGCCACCATCCTGACCATGGATTTCCTCGACGACGCCGCGCCCGACAGGCTGATGGAGGCGCTGGGCGAAGCGCCGGACATCGTCCTGTCCGACATGGCGGCGCCGACGACCGGCCATCGTCGCACCGACCATATCCGCACCATGCACCTGGCCGAGGTGGCCGCCGATTTCGCGGTCAAGGTGCTGAAGCCGGGCGGCCACTTCCTCGCCAAGACCTTCCAGGGCGGCACCGAGGGCGAGCTGCTCGCCATGCTGAAGCGCAGCTTCCGTTCGATCCACCATGTCAAGCCGCCGGCCTCGCGCGAGGAATCGGCCGAGCTCTATCTCCTCGCCAAGGGTTTCAAGGGCAGGGCGGACGAAGCCGGGAGCGAAGGCGGAGACGCTTCACTCGGCTGAGCGGGGTTTTGTGTCCGGCCGCTTCTCGTCTGCTTTATGGCCCGAAACGGACCGCCCGGCGTCGCGCGCCAGCCCGAGCGTCGGGAACACCGAGCAGGCGGCCACGGCGGCGACGCCGATGAAGGCGACGAAGAACGCCGACAGCCCGGTTTCCTCGCCGGTCAGCAGGTGGTGCGCCTCGATGAAGATGCCGGCGACGGCGACGCCGAGCGCGACCGAGATTTGCTGGCCGACGGCGGAGATGGCGGTCGCCTGGCTCGCCTGACGGTCGTCGATCTCGGCGAAGACCAGCGCGTTGCTGGCGGTGAAGTAGAGCGAGCGGGTGATGCCGGCCGCGACCATCACGGCGATGATGAGCCAGTGCGGCGTCGCCGGGGTGAACAGGGCGTTGACCGCGATCAGCGCCGCGCCCGACAGCGCCGCGAGGATCAGCACGTTGCGGAATCCCATCAGCCGCAGCGTGGTGGTGGCGACGAACTTCAGCGCGATCGAGCCGAGGGCGCTGGCGAAGGTCAGCATGCCGGAAGCGAATGGCGACAGCCCGAAGCCGAGCTGGAACAGGAGCGGCAGCAGGAACGACACCGCGCCGGTGCCGATGCGGAACAGCATGCCGGAGGCGATGGCGATGCGCGGCGCCGGCTGCCGCAGCAGCCTGAGATCGAGGATCGGGGTCGCCGCGCGCCGGGCGTGGCGGACATAGAGGAAGGCGGCCGCCGCGCCGATCGCGAGCGTCGCCACGCCGACCGTGGGCGGCAGGGCCGGCAGGCTGACGACGGACAACCCGAAGACGATGCCGGCCGAGGCGACGGCCGCCATGAGGAAGCCCGGCCAGTCGATCCTGCCGACGGCGACCGGCGGCATCTCGGGCAGGACGCGGCCGGCGACGATGACGCCGACCAGCCCGATCGGCACGTTGATGAGGAAGATCCAGTGCCAGGAGAAGAAGGTGGTGATGAAGCCGCCGACCGGCGGCCCGACGACCGGACCGACCAGTGCCGGCACCGTCAGCCAGGCCATGGCCGAGACCAGCGCGCTGCGCGGCGTCGAGAGCACCAGCACCAGCCGCGCCACCGGCGTCATCATCGCCCCGCCGATGCCCTGCGCGAAGCGCGCACCGACGAATTCGGCCAGCGAGGCGGAGGCCGCGCAGGCGACGGAGCCGGCGACGAAGGTGAGGATCGCGGCGCGGAAGACGCGGCTCGCGCCGAAGCGGTCGGCCATCCAGCCCGAGACCGGGATGAAGATCGCCAGCGCGACATAATAGGACGTCAGCGCCAGCTTCAGGGTGATCGGGCTGGCGCCGATGTCGGCGGCGATGGCCGGCAGCGAGGTGGAGATGACGGTCGAGTCCATGTTCTCCATGAACAGCGCGACAGCCAGGACGAGGGGGACGGTGCGATTCAACTTGCCGATCCGGAAAGCAGGGGCCCGGCCGGGTATCATGGCCGGCTGGCCGGTTCAACCGGCTTGCCGGCGCGGATCGCGGCCGCGGTCAAGTTCGCGTGAGGTTCTTGAGCAGGGACGTCGCCTGCCGCATTCTGGCGGCACCGCTATATTCGAAGGGAGGAAGAGATGCCGATTGCCCGGAATCGCCGCTCCGTCCTGAAAATGGGCGCCGTGGCCGGCGCCGCGCTCGCCGCGCCGCAGGCGGCGGTGCGTGCCGCCTATGCCAGGGCGCCGCTGTCGCAGGTCGCCAATCCCGGCTTCAACCGCTTCCGGCTCGGCGGTTTCGAGATCACCGCCATCCTTGACGGCGTGCGGCCGGGCGACGGCGTCCACAAGATATTCGGCGTCGACCGCGACGAGGCCGAGGTTTCCGCCCTGCTGGAGGAGAATTTCCTGCCCGCCGGCCGCTTCGTCAATTCGTTCACGCCGACGCTGGTCAACACCGGGTCGGAACTCGTCCTGTTCGACACCGGCCTGGGGGCCGGCGCGCGCGACAACGGGCTCGGGCAGTTGCGCGCCCGGCTCGAAGCCTCGGGCTACGCGCCGGAGGACGTCACGATCGTCGTCATCACCCATTTCCACGGCGACCATATCGGCGGGCTGATGGAGGGCGGTGCGCCGGCCTTCGCCAATGCGCGCTATGTCACCGGGCAGGCCGAATACGACTTCTGGACCGCGCCGGAGCGGCAGTCGGGGCCGACGGAGAACGCGGCGCGCGCCGTCCAGGCCAATGTCGTGCCGCTGGCGGAGAAGACGCGCTTCATCGGCGACGGCGGCGAGGTCGTCCCCGGCATCACCGGCATGCTGGCGGCCGGCCATACGCCGGGCCACATGATCTTCCATCTCGAATCGGAAGGCCGCCGTCTGCTGCTCACCGCCGACACCGCCAACCACTACGTCGCCTCGCTGCGCCGGCCGGACTGGCACGTCGCCTTCGACATGGACCGGGACGCGGGCGCGGCGACGCGAAAGCGTGTGTTCGACATGGTGGCGGCCGAGCGCATCCCGTTCCTCGG
>JBDHTD010000063.1:0-8331 GCA_039808485.1 Aquamicrobium sp.
GGCAGGGCCGAGATGGCGAGCGCGCCGACGAGGAAGAACAGCGCCGTCGCCGGCATGCGGTGGATCAGCCCGCCGAGCCGCTCCATGTCGCGGGTGCCGGCGGCGTTGAGCACAGCACCTGCGCCGAAGAACAGCAGGCTCTTGAACAGCGCGTGGTTGAGAACGTGAAACAGCGCCGCCGCCAGCGCCAGCGCGGCGGCCCATTCCATCGCGTTGCTCCTGAAGGCGAGCGCAAGCCCGAGGCAGGCGAAGACGATGCCGATGTTCTCGATGGTCGAATAGGCCAGCATGCGCTTGATGTCGCGCTCCATCAGCGCGTGCAGGATGCCGAGCACGGCGGTCGCGCCGCCGAGCGCCAGCAGCGGCAGCGCCGCCCACCATGCCGGCTCGCCGACCAGGTCGAAGACGATGCGGATGAAGCCGTAGACGGCGACCTTGGTCATGACGCCGCTCATCAGCGCCGAGACGTGGCTGGGCGCGGCCGGATGGGCAAGCGGCAGCCAGACGTGCAGCGGCGCGAGGCCGGCCTTGGAGCCGGCGCCCGCCAGCGCCAGCATGAGCGCCAGCGAGGCGGCGAGCGGCGCGCGGTCGGCCGCGCGGATCGCGGCGAAGGAATAGTCGCCGCCGGCGCCCGCCATCAGGCCGAAGGCGAGCAGCAGCGCCATGGTGCCGAAGCCGGCCATCACCAGATAGACGGTGGCGGCGCGGCGGTTTTCGCCCTCGCGGTGATGCGCCAGCACCATCGCCCACGAGGCCAGCGACATGAATTCCCACGACAGGAGGAAGGTGAAGGCGTCGTCGGCCAGCACCACGAGGTTCATGCCGGCCAGGAACGCCGGGTAGAACGGCAGCACCCGATGCGGCGCTTCCTCGTGGCGTCCATAGCCCAAGGCGTAGAGGCTCGCCGCCGCGCCGCCGAGGCCGACCACGCAGAGGAAGAAGGCCGACAGCGCATCGACGGCAAAGCGCGCGCCGATCCATGGCAGGCCGAGCGGCAGGACGGTCGCCGACGCGGCATCCGACAAAAGCGCCGCAAGGGCGACGAGAAAGCCGCAGACGGAAGCCGCCAGCGAGGCGGCATAGACGAAGCTCGTCGCCCATTGCCGCCGTGCGGCCCCGACAGCCGCCGCCGCCACGCACAGCAGCGCGCCCACCACGACAAGCAGCGCCGACGACGCCTGCATCACATGCTCCCGCCGGCCCCGTTTTCCCTGAGCCGGACGCCGCGTCCGCCCGCCTGGCTCGCCGCGCCCTCGCCGATCAGGTCGAGCCCGGCGGCGTCGAGCGCCGCGATCAGCTTGACCAGCGAATCGACATTGCCGCGGATGGTGCCGTCGCTCGCCTCCATGCGCTGGATGGTCGGCACCGACAGGCCCGACAGATCGGCCAGCCGCCGCTGGTCGATGCCGAGAAGGGCGCGGGCCGCCCGCAATTGCGCCGATGTGATCACGCCTCAGCCATTCATCTTGAACTGCATAACATGGAGTATTCCATGCTCATGCTACATATTAAGCGAATGATTGCAATAAGTGATGTTTCAGACATCATTTTAGTCACCGGCCGGCGGGTCAGCCGAAAATCAGCACCTGCGCGAGGTGGAGCGCAAGCCCCGCCAGGCCGCCGATCAGCATGCCGTTGAAGCGGATATATTGCAGGTCGCGGCCGATGTTCAGCTCGACCAGCCGGGTCAACTGGACGATGTCCCAGCCGCGCACCTGATCGGCGATGAAGGTCGAGACGCCGCTCTTCTGATTCTCGACGAAGGCCGACAGCGCGACGACGAAGCCGTGGTTCATGTCGGCGCGGATCGCCGGTTCCTGGCGAAGCTGGCGGCCGATCTCGACCAGCATGTCGGCCAGATGGCGCCTGATCAGCGAATCGTCGGCGGCGACATCCTGGTCGACGAAGGCGGCGAGCCCGGCCCAGAAATTCTCCGCCAGCCCGGCGAGTTCCGGCCGGGCGAGCAGGTCGCGCTTAAGCTTCTCGGCGCGCGCGGCATAGGCGGGAGAGGTGCGCAGCTCGGCGACGAAGTTCAGCGCGAAGCGGTCGAACTCGCGCCGCAAGGCGTGGTCGGAGTCGGCCTCGGCCTCGGCCAGCAGCGTGCCGGTGGCGGCGACGAACCGCTTGAGGAGGTAGGCGTCGGCCTGGAACATCGTCGCCAGCGTCGGCAATTCCTGGCGGATGCGGTCGCGGATCGCGGCCAGCGTCTCCTCGTCGCGCAGCAGCCCGCCGAAGATTCTGAGGATCTCGTCGAACAGCCGCTGATGGCGACGCTCGGCGGTGACGGCCGACAAAAGCTCGGCCGCCAGCAGCGCAAGCTCGATCCTGCCGATCTGGGCGGCGAGCCGCTGGCCGATGAAGTCGCGCAGGCCCGAGCCCTGCGCCGCCGCCAGCGCCTGCGGCACCAGCCGGGCCGTGAACCGGGCAAGGCCGGAAGCGCGGCGCGGATCGGCCAGCCAGTCGGCGACGAGCAGCGCGAAATCGACCTGGCGCAGCTTTTCCCGCACCGGGCCGGGCGCGAGGAAGTTGACCTCGATGAAGCGGCCGAGATTGTCGGCGATGCGGTCCTTGTTGCGCGGGATGATCGCGGTGTGCGGGATCGGCAGGCCGAGCGGGCGGCGAAACAGCGCCACCACCGCATACCAGTCGGCGAGGCCGCCGATGGCCGCGGCCTCGGCGAAGGCGGCGACATAGGCGAGTGCTGGCAAGGTGTCCTGGAAGGCGCGCGCGGTCAGGAAGACGGCGACGCACAGGGCGAGCGCGGCCGTGGCCACCCGTTTGGTCCGGCGCAGCGCGGCGAGCTTGACGCGCTCGTCGGCGTCCGCCGCGCGCGACGCCGGGAAAGCCTTGCTCATCGCCTGTCCTTTCCTCGCTTTTCGATTCCCGCCCGCCAATGTGGGGATCGGAACCGGCTTCGTCACGCGAAAGAAAGGATCGCGGCGGTCACACCGCCACCGCCGCCAGCATGGCGAGGAAGCCCGCGCCCGGCCGGGCCGGCAGCGGCGCGGCCGGTTCCAGCTCGATCAGGCCGACGGTCTCACCGTCGTCGAACCGCAGCTTGGCGTTGAAGCTGCGCGCCAGCCGCTTCATCGGCTGGTTCTGCGGATGGGTGGTGACGATGAGCCGCGCATAGCCGAAGGCGCGCGCGCTCTCGACCAGACGGGAGAAGAGCATGCCGCCCAGCCCCCGGCGCTGCAAGTGGCGCTCGACGCTGAACGCGATCTCGCCGGTCGGCTCCGCGTCCTCGGGGCGTTCGTGAAGCTCGGCCGCGCCAAGCACCTCACCCTCGTCGACATAGCCGATGACGATGGTGCCGTCGTTGAAGCAGCGTTCGGCATAGGAAGCGACGAAGGCATCGCTGGTCGGGCCGTTGAAGCGGTCGCGCCGGCTGTCGGCGTCGAGCCGCAGCAGATGGTCCCTGAATTGCGGCAGTTCCGAATGTCTCAGCAGCCTTATCCTCCCCCTCAGAGGCGTGGCTGCGGCGTTTGTTGTTCTTTGCATGTCGCACTCCTCGTGGGTTCCTCCCCGAGTCGTCGTGTCGAGCCGTCGCAACCCGACATGAGCGCTATATTGTGCATTGCAACATGGATTGCAAGACTCCTTCGCCGGCCCTGCCGCGTCGCGATAACGCATGGCGGAACCGTGGCGCACGCTATAAGTTGAAAAGATTACTCCAGATTCCTTGCATTCTTCTCTGGAATTGTTCTAATCTATCATCCATATTGCAGGGGCGTTTCCGGTCGAGGAAGCGTCGGAAAGCGCTCAAGGGGGAATACGAAAGGCTCGTCATGCGGCTCACGCGTCAAACCAACTATGCCATCCGCATCCTGATGTATTGTGCGGCCAATGACGGCCGGCTAAGCCGGATTCCCGAAATTGCCGCCGCCTACTCGGTGTCGGAGCTGTTTCTGTTCAAGATTCTCCAGCCGCTGGTCGAGCACAAGCTGGTCGAGACGGTGCGCGGCCGCAATGGCGGCGTGCGCCTCGGCCGGCCGGCCACCGAGATCACGCTTTTCGACGTCGTGCGCGTGACCGAGGAGAGCTTCGCCATGGCCGAGTGCTTCGAGAAGGACTCGACCGACTGCCCGCTGATCGATTCGTGCTCGCTGAACGAGGCGCTGCGCAAGGCGCTCGGCGCGTTCTTCGAGGTGCTGGAGAGCTATACGATCCACGACCTGATCAAGACGCGGCCGCATATGCGCGACCTGCTCGGCCTGACCGACATTCCCGAAGCGCGGGTGATGGCGAGCTGATCCCACAGCAGAACGACAGGCAAGGGAACGACAAGGAGGGCGAGTAACGTCCCCTGCCCCGCCTCCGATCCAGCCTCTATCCGGCATCCCCGCCGGCCGCCAAGCTCCGGATCGCCCGCGCGGCCAGTTTCATCGTCGCGTCGATGTCGATGCCGGGTTCCTCGAGCGCCATCTCGACGGCGGCATAGCCGATCTCGATCGCCAGCCGGGCAATCCGTTCCAGCGCCTCGCGTTCGGCGCCCGGCATGTCCCGCATCGCCTGCTCGGCCAGCGAGCCGGCGAGCGCCCGGTGCGAAGCGAGCCTGACCTCCGAAAGCTGCGGCACCGCCCGCAGCATCCGCATCACCCAGATGCCGCCGGGAAAATCGCGCGTCAGCCGCACATGCGCGCGCAGCATCGAGGCGATCTCCGTCTCGGGCTGGTCGAAATTGATGCTGACGAGCGCGTTCTGCGCCGCCATCAGCCGCTCGCCCAGCGCGCGGAACAGCGCGTATTTGTCGGCAAAGTAGTGGTAGACCGTCGGCGGCGAAACGCCGGCGCGTTCGGCGACCAGGTTGGTCGACACCCGGTCGACGCCGATCTCCTCCAGCAACTGCCCGGTGACGTCGAGAAGCCGCTCGTAGGTCTTGCGCGAACGATGCTGCTGGGGCTTGCGGCCATCCGTCGAAATGCTCATGCAACGACGCATGGCCGAGCAAAGGCGCGATTGCAAGCGGGGAGTGCGCCGCAGACCCCGCGGGCCGATTCGGAAGCGGTTGACTGAATTATAGTTATTACTATAATTACTTTGGATGGGGGGAGGAACCATGCCATCGTTTCGACGCGTCGTGACGGCTGCCGCCGTCGCGTCATCGGCACTCATGATCGCCGGCTGCACCGGCGGCGGCTCCGCGCCGCCGCTGAGCGAGGCCGAGAGCGCCGCGCTCGCCCCGTCCGACGCGCGTCTGGCCGGCCTCTACGAAAATTCCTGCAAGGCATGCCATACGGTGCGCGATTCGCTCGCCCCGCTGACCGGCGACCGCGGCCAATGGGACGCGCGGTGGAGACAGGGCGAGGACGCGCTGCTGCGCGTGGCCATCGCCGGCAAGAACGGCATGCCGGCCGGCGGCCAGTGCTTTGCCTGCACGCCGGACGATCTGCGCGCGATCACCCGCTTCATGGCCGGGCGGGAGGGGAAATGACGCGCCGGAAATAAGCGGGCCAGAGGATATTGGGCCAAGGGAAATCGGGGGAGAACGACGACATGAGGATATCGCGCAGAAAGGCGCTTGCCGCCGGCGGCGGCGCGCTGGCGCTCGGCGTCGGCGGGCTGGCGGGACGGCGCGCATGGCTCGACCGCGAGCCGCCCGCGCCGCCGCCGTTCGACGACGACGGCAACGCGCTGTGGACCAACTGGTCCGGTACTGCCCGGACCTGGCCGGCGGTGCGCCTCGCGCCGGCCGACGAGGCCGAACTGTCGGCGCTGATGCCGCGGGCGGCCGCGCCCGTCCGCGCCGTCGGCGCGGGCCACAGCTTCACCGCGTTGGTGCCGACCGACGCGACGCTGGTCTCGCTCGACCGGCTCTCAGGGCTGGTTTCGCACGATGCGGACCGGCTTCAGGCGACGGTGCGCGCCGGCATCCGGCTCGCGCCGCTCGGCGAGGCGCTGGCCGGGATCGGCCAGGCCATGCCCAACCTGCCCGACATCAACAAGCAGTCTCTGGCCGGGGCGCTGGCGACCGCCACCCACGGCACCGGCAAGACGATGACCGCCCTTCACGGCGGTGTCGTCGCCATGCGGCTGGTGACGCCTGACGGCGCGGTGGCGGCATGCAGCCGCGATGAAAATCCCGACCTGTTCCATGCCGCGCGCGTCGGCCTCGGCGCCTTCGGCATCGTCACCGAGGTGACGCTCCAGAACGCGCCGCTGCGCCGGCTGCGCAAGACGACCTCGGTCGTCGAGACCGAAGAGCTCCTGCGCCAGTGGCCGGCGCTTGCCGACCGGCACCGCAATGTCGAGTTCATGGCCATTCCGTTCTCGGGGCGCGCGCTGCTCATCACCCATGACGAGACCGACGACGACGTCGTCCCGCGCGGGCCGGACCGCGACACCGAAGGGCTGATGCAGTTGAAGCTGCTGCGCGACCTGTTCGAGTTCGCGCCCGGCTTGCGCCGCCGCGCCGCCGCGTTCTTCCTCGACGGCACGCCGGACGAGACGGCGGTCGACGACGGCTGGAAGCTGCTCGCCAACGAGCGGCCGATCCGCTTCCACGAAATGGAGTACCACGTTCCCGTCGAGGCCCAGGCCGAGGCGTTGCGCGAGGTGCTGCGCCGCATCGAGGACGGCCGGCGCGACGTCTTCTTCCCCATCGAGGCCCGCATCGTCGCCGAGGACGACGCCTGGCTGTCGCCGTTCTATCGTCGCGCCTGCGGCTCGATCGCCGTCCATGCCTATTATCGCGACGCGCACGACTTCCTGTTCACGCTGGTCGAGCCGGTGCTGCGCGAGGCCGGAGGCCGGCCGCACTGGGGCAAGCTGCATTCGCTGAAGGCCGCCGAGCTGCGCCCGCTCTACCCGATGTGGGACGACGCCGGCAGGGTGCGCCGGGCGGTCGATCCGGAGGGGAAGATGTTGAACCGGCATTTGAGGGAGGTGTTCACCGATGCCTGAAGCGAAGAAGACCAGGAGATCGCGCCGCGCGGTGCTGATCGGCGGCGGCGCGCTGGCGCTCGCCGGCATCGGCGCGGCGCTACGCCCGTCCGAGGAGGGCAAGGGCGGCCACGACGCCTATTTCGCCGCGCTGTCGCAGGCGCTGGCGCGCGCCGGCGTCAACCGCCCGGTGCTGGTCATCGACCGCCAGCGCCTCGACGCCAACATCAAGGCCGTGCGCGCCTCGCTCGCCGCGTCCGGCCTGCCGCTGCGCGTCGTCGTGAAATCGCTGCCCGCGCCGCGCCTGATCGAGACGGTCATGGACGGCATGGCGAGCGAGCGACTGATGCTGTTCAGCGAGGCCATGCTCCAGCAGGTGACGCCGCTTCGCCCCGGGGCGGACATCCTGCTCGGCAAGCCGCTGCCGGTCGAGGAATTCTCCCGCTTCGCCGACGCGGCGGGGGCGGAGACGGCCGCGCGCGTGCAATGGCTGATCGACACGCCGCAGCGGCTCGACGCCTATGTCGCGGCCGCGAAAGCGCGGAATATCCCGCTGAAGGCCAATCTCGAGATCGACGTCGGCCTGCATCGCGGCGGCTTCGCCGATCCCGCCCGGCTGGTGCAAACCCTGCGGCAGGCGCTGCCGCAGGGCGGCGTCACGGTTTCCGGCCTGATGGGCTACGACGCCCACGTCCCGAAGATGCCCGGCCCTGACGGCGCCCACGCCAAGGCGCAGGCCGCCTATGCCGGCTTCGTCGCCGCGCTCGGCGAGGCCGGCGTCGCCCAGCCCGACCGGCTGACCCTGAACGCGGCCGGCAGCCCGACCTTCCGCCGCCACGCGCGCGGAACCGTCGCCAACGAGGTCGCGGTCGGCTCGGCCTTCGTCAAGCCGGGCGATTTCGATCTCGGCGACCTCGACGACCTCGCCCCCGCCGCCTTCATCGCCACGCCGGTGCTGAAGACGATAGACAGCATGGACCTGCCGGGGGTCGAGTTCGCCAGCCCCCTGCTCCACTGGTGGGACCGCAACAGCCGGCGCGGCTTCTTCATCCATGGCGGCCACTGGCTGGCGACGCCCGTCTCGCCGCAGGGGCTGCGCTACAGCGGCCTTTACGGCCGCTCCAGCAACCAGGAACTGCTGACCGGCTCGGCCGGCCTCGCCCTGTCGCCGGGCGACCATGCCTTCCTGCGCCCGGACCAGAGCGAGGCCGTCTTCCTGCTGTTCGGCGACATCGCCGTCTTCGATGGCGGGGAAATCGCCGAATGGTGGCCGACGCTGCCGATCAGCGCCTGAACGGCGAAGCCGGATTCGCCGCCCGCGCAACGCGGGCGGCGCTTGACGCGCGCGGCCGGCTAAACTAGGGATTTTCCCGCTGCGGGCATGGTGAAATGGTATCACAAAAGCCTTCCAAGCTTTTGGTGCGGGTTCGATTCCCGCTGCCCGCTCCA
>JBDHTD010000064.1:0-8128 GCA_039808485.1 Aquamicrobium sp.
GAGGGCGGTCCGCCCAGTCTCGCCGACCGCGTCCGCGCCTTGCAGCGGGCGAATGCCGGCAAGGCCTGAGCGGCGTTCCGCCGGCAAAGACTGAGCGGCGTTTGCGCCCGTCCTATCGGGGGCGCCACAGCCGATAGAGCGCGATCGCGCCTGCCGTCGCCACGTTCAGGCTGTCGAAATCCGTCGCCATCGGGATGCGGACGGTGCGCATGCGCGCCATCGTCGCCCGCGCCAGCCCTTCGCCTTCCGCGCCGAGCCAGAGCGCGGTGCGGCCTTCGCGGTGGATCGCGGCTATGTCGTCGCGGCCCGACGGCGACAGCGCGATCTGGCGGAAGCCGTGGCGGTCGAGCGCGTCGAACAGCGCCATGTCGTCGCCGGCAACGGCGAACGGCACCTTGAGCGCGGCCCCGACCGAAACCCGGATGGCCTTGCGGTAGAGCGGGTCGCAGCAGGAGGCGTCGAGAAGGACGGCGTCGGCCTCGAAGGCGGCGGCGTTGCGGAAGATCGCGCCGACATTGTCGTGATTGGCGATGCCGGAGAGCGCGACCACCAGCGCGTCGTCGGGCAGAAGCCCGAGCAGCGTATCGGCGTCCTCGTCGTCGCGCCGCACGCCCAGCGCCAGCACGCCGCGATGGATGTGGAAGCCGGCGATGGCGTCCATCACGCCTTGCGCGGCGACATAGACCGGCATGCCGGGCGGCGCCAGCGCCAGCGTGTCGGCGATGCCGGAAAGCTTGCGGTCGAGGACGAGCGCCGATTCCGCCGCGAAGCGGCGGGCCGAGAACAGCACGTTCAGCACCACCTTGCCCTCGGCGATGAAGCGCCGTTCCCGCCCGACCAGGTCGCGCTCGCGGATCGAGCGATACTCGGCGATGCGCGGATCGCCGGGATCGTCGATGCGGATCGGCGCGTCTGTCACGGGCGCGGCTTCCAGCGCGTCAGCAGGGCGGAGTTGGTGACGACCGAGACCGAGGAGAACGCCATCGCCGCGCCCGCGAAGGCCGGCGAAAGCACGCCGAAGGCGGCGAGCGGAATGCCGATGACGTTGTAGACGAAGGCCCAGCCGAGATTCTGCGCGATGGTCCGGCGCGTCTTGCGGGCGATGTCGAGCGCGGCCGGCACGAGCCTCAAGTCGGTGCGCATCAGGGTGATGGCGGCCGCCTCGCGGGCGACGTCCGCGCCCGACGACATGGCGATGCCGAGGCGCGCGGCCGCGAGCGCGGGGCCGTCGTTCAACCCGTCGCCGACGAAGGCGACGCCCTTTTCGCCCTGCTCGGCCGCGAGCTTCCTCACCGCCTCGACCTTCTCCTCCGGCAGCAGGCCGGCGCGGATGTCGGTGAAGCCGAGCGCCGTGCCGACCGCCGCGGCGGCCGCCTCGTTGTCGCCGGTCAGCATCACCGGCGACAGGCCGCGCCGCTTCAGCTCGGCCACGGTTTCCGCCGCTTCCGGCCTTGCCGTGTCGGCAAAGCGCACCGCGCCGGCAAGCCGGCCGTCGACGACGATGAAGGCGACGGTGCCGGCCTCGCCCAGCCGCGAGACCATGGCGTCGACCTCGCCGCCGGCGATGCCGGCTTCTTCCGCCAGCCGGCGGTTGCCGACGGAGACGGTCCGGCCGTCGACCGTGCCGGACAGGCCCTTGCCGCGAATGGCGCGCACGTCGGCGGCGGCAGGCAGCGCCGCGCCGGTCGCGGTCGCCTTTTCCACCAGCGCCCGCGCCAGCGGATGCTCGCTGCGGGCCTCTATCGCCGCGGCGAGCGCCAGCGTGGCGTCGTCGCCCTCCGCGGCCACCACTTCGGGCTTGCCGATGGTCAGCGTTCCGGTCTTGTCGAAGGCGATGGCGCCGATCTCCTCGGCCCGCTCCAGCGTCTCGATGTCGCGGATCAGGATGCCGGCGCGGGCGGCGGCGCCGGTTCCGGCGACGAGGGCGGTGGGCGTGGCGAGGCCGAGCGCGCAGGGGCAGGCGATGACCAGCACGGCCACCGCCGCCACCATGCCGGCGGTGGCGTCGCCGGCGACCAGCCACCAGCCGAGGAAGGTCAGCGCCGCGACGACGAGGATGACCGGCACGAAGATCGCCGAGATGCGGTCGACCAGCCGCTGGATCGGCGCCTGGCCGGTCTGGGCTTCCTCGACCAGGCGCGTCATGCGGGCGAGGCGCGTGTCGGGGCCGACGGCCGTGACCTCGATCTCGAGCGCGGCCTCGCCGTTGACCGTGCCGGTGATGACGGCATCGCCCGGCTCCTTGTCCACCGGCAGGCTCTCGCCGGTGACGAGGGATTCGTCGATGGCCGAATGGCCCCTGGCCACCTTGCCGTCGCAGGGCATGCGCCCGCCGGGCCGGACGAGGACGCGGTCGCCGGGCTTCAGCGTCTCGGCCGCGACCATGCGCGCGGCGCCGTCGGCGCCGATCAGCTCGGCCTCGCGCGGTTGCAGCTTGTGGAGGGCCGAGAGCGCCGCCGAGGTGCCGCGCCTGGCGCGCGCTTCCAGATACTTGCCGAGCATGATCAGGGTCAGCACCACGGCCGCCGCCTCGAAATGGAGATGGGCGTGGACGTCGCCGCCGATGACCAGCACCAGCGAATAGACATAGGCGACCGAGGTGCCGAGCGAGACCAGCACCGCCATGTTGGCGCCGCCGCCGCGCACGGCGGCGAATGCCTCGCGCAGGAAGCGGGTGCCGGAAACCAGCATCACGCCGGTGGCGAGCACGGCCTGCGTCCACGGGCCGATCCAGGCATGGCCGGTGCCGATCATCATCGGCAGCGTGCCGATCACCAGCGGCAGGCTGAGCGCGGCCGAGACGACGAAGCGCCACAGCGTCAGCCGTTCCTCGCGCCGCCGCTCGTCCTCGCGCCTTTCGTCGGCGGCGCGGCGCTCGGCCGCGTCGGCCGCGCGGACCTGCGCGCCGTAGCCGGCCCTTTCGACCGCCGCGACCAGCGCCTGCGCCGCAACGGAATCGTCGACTTCGACCGAGGCGCGCTCCAGCGCGAGGTTGACCTCGGCCTTGCTGACGCCTTCGGTGCGGGAAAGGGCCTTCTCGACCCGCGCGGAACAGGCCGCGCAGGTCATGCCCGTTATGTCGAGCGCAACCGTGGACATATCTTACCTGCCTGCCTGTCTATCTGTGGTTCTTCGTCTTAGCTGACGACGCGCGCCTCGAAGCCCGCGCCCTCGACCGCGGCGATGAGCGCCTGGGGCGCGATGCCGTCCTCGGCGTCGACCGTGGCGCGGCCTTCCGCGAGGTCGACGGCCGCCTGCCTGACGCCCGGCTGGGCGGCGAGAAGCCGCTCCACCGACGCCTTGCAGCCGCCGCAGGTCATGCCTTCGATCTTCAGTACGATGTCCATTTCCCGAACTCCGTGTCTATCGTGCGAGAGACAGGTAGGGTTTCCAGTAACTGGAAGGTCAAGGGCGCCGGTCAAAAAAATAAGGCACGCATCGTTGCCCGACTGCGCGCCCCCGGCTTCGTCGCGGTCCGCGGTTTTCAGGCCATCGCCGGCAGCGGCGCGCCGAATATGTCGTCGAGCGTGACCAGAACCCGCTTCACGTTGGGAGACGTGCAGGAATAATAGATCATCTGTCGTTCGCGGCGGGTTTCGACCAGCCCCATGCTGCGGAGCTTGGCAAGGTGCTGCGACAGAGCCGACTGGCTCAGTTCGACCTTTTCCGCGATTTCCCCCACGGACAATTCGCCGGAGAGCAGGTGGCACATGATGGCCAGACGTTTCCCATTGCCGATCGCTGACAGAAATTCCGCCACCATGTCGGCATTGTCGACAAGCTGCTTAGATATCATTTCGTCCCCATCGCCGCACCTATGCGCCAAGCGTTACGGGGGTAGAACGCCTGGCGATCCCCGCAGGTTGCATCCGGGCCGCTTCCCGTGCTGCATGCAACCTAACGTAGTCTAAACTTCCCTAATCACAAGACATACAAAGGAAAAATAGATGCGGAAGACTGTCGCGATCAATCTGGACCAATCGATGCCTTCATCTGGCGCGCTTCGATGGCCATGGCGACGAGGGTCTTGTGCATATCCGGCGCGTCGGCAAGCGGTTGCTTGAAGAATATCCGCATCACCCGGTCGCCGGCGGCGAGGTCGAAGCCGTCGGCGTCGATGCCGGCCATCACCCAGCCTTCGTCGCCCTTGGCCTTTCCGAACATGGCGGCATAGTTGGCGACGGCGTCGGGATGATCCTCGTTCATATGCTCGACCGCGCTGCGCTCGGCGGCGGCGATGGCGTCGAGGTTGTCGCAGGCGGTCAGGAGGTTGTCGCGCGTCAGGGCGAACGCCTTGCCGAAGCCGCCGTTCAGGCTCGCGCGCTGCGGCTCCAGCCGGTAGAAGGCGAAGTCGCCCAGCCCGGCATAGAGCTTCGACTTCGGGTTGTGCGACAGGAAGCGCCATTCGACGCGGGCGTGGCGCGGGTCGTCGCGGGCTATTCTGTTGGCGATGCAGGCGATGGTGATGCGCGCATGCGCCATGGCGTCGCCCTTGCCCGGCTCGCCCAGCAGCAGCGAGCAGCGCGGATCGGCCTCGATGCCGCCGGTGTGGGCGGCCAGCCCCGAGATCAGGATCAGCGGCGCGCCGTCATGGTCGGTGGCGACGGCGACGCGGGTGGCCATCGGCGCGCCGGTCTGCGGTTCCAGCACGGCGATCGCGCCATGGCGGGCGCTGCGGATCAGGGTGCGGGCAAGGCGGATCGCCTCGTCGTCGGTCGGACGCAGAACGTCCTTGGTCTTCTCCGCCATGCGGGCATGCTCCAATAAGTTGAGTTGATTTCTCTTCTTATTGGCCGACTATGCCGTCCTTGGCAAGCCGTTCGGCTTCCGCGGGGTCGATGCCGAAGCCGGCGAGCGTCGCGGCGGCATCGCGCGCGGCCTCGCCGGAAAGCGCGGGCGGCGTGCGCGAGAAACGTGGGGCGGGGTTGGGCCGGGTCATCCGGCCCACCGCGGCGTGGACGCCGCGCGCGCGGTTGTGCGGATGTGCTGGCGCCTCGGCGAGCGACAGGACCGGCGCGACGCAGGCGTCGGTCGCCTCGAACAGCGCCGCCCAGTCGTCGCGGCCACGCGTGGCGATGCGGTCGGCGATGGCCGCGCGCATGGCCGGCCAGCGACCGCGGTCGTATTGCGCGCTCGCGAACTCCTCCGGCAGCGGCAGGAGCCGGCAGAACTCGGCGAAGAATTGCGGCTCGAGGCAGGCGACGGCGACGAAGCCGCCATCGGCGCATTGGTAGGTGTCGTAGAACGGCGTCCCGGAATCGAGCAGGTTCGAGCCCCGGCCCTCGCGCCAGAGGCCGGCGGCGAGAAAGCCGAAGAACGGCGCCGCCAGCATCGAGGCGCCGTCGATCATCGCCGCGTCGACCACCTGTCCCTTGCCGGAACGGCTCTTCTCGAACAGGGCCGCCAGCACCCCGGCGATCAGGAACATGGTGCCGCCGCCATAGTCGGCGGCGAGGTTGAGCGGCGGCACCGGCTTGCCGCCCTTCGGCCCGATGGCCGAAAGCACGCCGGTCAGCGCCAGATAGGTCAGGTCGTGGCCGGCGCGGTCGGCCAGCGGCCCGTCCTGGCCGAAGCCGGTCATGCGGCCGTAGACGAGGCCGGGATTGCGCGCCAGCGCGGCATCGGGCGCGAGGCCGAGGCGCTCCATCACGCCCGGCCGGAAGCCTTCGAGCAGGATGTCGGCCCCGGCGATCAGGTCGAGCATCAGCGCCGTGCCTTGCGGGTGCTTCAGGTCGACGCGCAGCACCTCGCGGCCGTGGCGGTCGAGGTCGAACTCGGACGGCAGGTCGAGGAACGGCTGCCCGCGGGCCAGCCGCTCGACGCGCACCACGCGCGCGCCGAGCTCGGCGAGGATCAGGCCGGCGAGCGGCACCGGCCCGAGGCCGGCCATCTCGATGACGGTCAGCCCCGCGAGCGGGCCGGACTTCTTCTGCGCGCCGCTTGCGGTCATGGCGCGGCTCAGCGCGGCGCCATGCGGATCGCGCCGTCGAGGCGGATCACTTCGCCGTTCAGCATCTGGTTCTCGACGATGTGGCAGGCAAGCGCGCCATATTCCGCCGGCTCGCCGAGCCGCGACGGGAACGGCACCTGAAGCCCGAGCGACTTCTGCGCGTCTTCCGGCAGGCCGGCCAGCATCGGCGTCTTGAAGATGCCGGGCGCGATGGTCATGACGCGGATGCCGGAGCGGGCGAGGTCGCGCGCGACGGGGAGCGTCATGCCGACGATGCCGCCCTTGGACGAGGCATAGGCCGCCTGGCCGATCTGGCCGTCATAGGCGGCGACGGAGGCGGTGTTGACGACGACGCCGCGCTCGGCGCCTTCCAGCGGCTCCAGCGCCTCGGCGCGGGTGGCGAACAGCCGGATCATGTTGAACGAGCCGACGAGGTTGACGTCGATGACCTTGCGATAGATGTCGAGCGGGTGAGGCCCGTCCTTGCCCGTCGTCTTCATGGCGATGGCGACGCCGGCGCAGTTGACGAGGATGCGGGCGTCGCCCAGCTTGTCGGCGACCTCGGCGAAGGCGGCCTTGCCGCTTTCGTCGCTCGACACGTCGCATTTGACCGCGATGCCGCCGATCTCGGCCGCCACGGCCTGGGCACGCTCCATGCCGATGTCGAACAGCGCCACCTTCGCGCCCTTCGCCGCCAGCGCGCGCGCCGTGGCCTCGCCGAGTCCGGAGCCGCCGCCGGTGACGATCGCGACCTGTCCTGCTGGGTTCATGAAAATTCCTCCGGGATTGTTGGACGTTGAACAATTTCCCGTCATCTTACCGGCCCGGCCGGCCGGGGCGCAAGGCGATCCGGGCGTTACGGAAGGGGAAGCGGGAGCGGCTTGCCGTTCATCGCCTCAGCACCGCGCCGAGGACGTCGGTGACGCCGATGGCGCCGACGAAGCGCGACGATTCGTCGAACAGGGCGACGGGGGCGGTGCGCGACTGGTGCATGGCCTGCATCACCGCTTTCAGTGGGGTGCCGGGCTTGGCCCAGTAGATGGTGCGGCTCGAATCCGTGACCGGCTGGAACGGATCGCACGATACCCAGTCGGCCGGCTTGCCGTCGCGCTCGGCCGCCGTCACCAGCCGGTTGGCGTCGAGGCGGAAGCGCGAGGTCCTGCGGCGGTCGAGCCAGACCCAGCCGCCTTCGCCCGCCGGTTCGAGATCGCGATGGTCGCGCATGACGTTCCACGCCGTCAGCACCGAAAGCGGGTTCACGTTGGCGATGAAGTCGCGGACGTAGTCGTTGGCCGGGTTGAGCACGATATCCTCCGGCGCGCCGGTCTGGACGATCCTGCCGCCTTCCATGATCGTGATGCGGTTGCCGATCTTCAGCGCCTCCTCGAGGTCGTGGCTGACGAAGACGATGGTCTTCCTGAGTCGCGCCTGAAGCTCCAGCAACTCGTCCTGGAGCTTGGTGCGGATCAGCGGGTCGAGCGCGGAGAACGGCTCGTCCATCAGGAGGATCGGCGCCTCGGTGGCGAAGGCTCGGGCCAGCCCGACGCGCTGCTGCATGCCGCCGGAAAGCTCGTGGGCATATTTCCCCGCCCATTCCTCAAGCCCGACCAGTGCGAGCTGCTTCGCCACCCGCGCCCTGCGCTCGGCCGCCGGCACGCCGGCCAGCTCCAGCCCGAAGCCGACATTCTCCCCGACGGTGCGCCACGGCAAGAGCGCGAACTGCTGGAACACCATCGCCACGCTCTCGCGGCGGATGCGGCGGAGCTCGGCTTCCGAGCAGGAGACGACGTCGGTCGAGCGGCCGCGGTCGTGGACGACGACCTCGCCGCGCGTTACCCGGTTCAACCCGTTGACGGCGCGCAGCAGCGTCGACTTGCCGGAGCCGGACAGGCCCATCAGCACCGAGATCTCGCCCTCGTCGACGGTGAGGCTCGCGTCGGCGCAGCCGATCACCGCGCCGGTCCTTTCCAGCACCTCGGCGCGGGTCGCCCCGGCGTCGACCATCGCCAGCGCCGCCGCCTTCGCCTTGTCGTCGCCGAAGACGATGTCGACGTTCCTGAACTCGACTGCCCTGAACTTGTCGGGGGCGCTCATTTGCGCGCCTCCCCGCCGATGCGCGCCATGCGGTCGAGGATGATGGCGAGGATGACGATGGCGAGCCCGGCCTCGAGCCCGAGC
>JBDHTD010000065.1:0-7961 GCA_039808485.1 Aquamicrobium sp.
GGTGGCTGGGGAACCTGGATTCGAACCAGGACTAACGGAGTCAGAGTCCGCGGGTCTACCGTTAACCTATTCCCCAAAGCCGCATGCAGGCTCGACACCTGACATGAGCGGGAAGGCGCATCGCACCTCTTCCGGCACCTCGATGAGAGGCCCGTTCCCGTTCGGTGCCGCCTTTTAGCACATCCGCGACGTCGATCAAGGCCCTTGTCGGCATTCGCCGCGAACAATGCCGGCAGGCCGGGAACGCTCAGCGGACCGCGCCGACCAGCATGTTCTGCTCCTCGATCAGCGTCACCCAGCGGCCGGTATGCTCGCTCGATTGCCGCTTGAGATAGCGGTAGCCGGTTTCGTGCCAGATGCGGATGTCGTCGCGCAGATTGTCGAGGACGAAATCGCCCTTCTCGGTGCGCAGCGTCAGCACCGCATGCCCCTCCCCGTCGGGCTTGCGCACCACGGTGATGAGCAGGTTCGACAGCGAGATGCCGATCGCGGCGAGCCGCTTGCGCTTTTCCAGCACGTAGTCCTCGCAGTCGCCGACGCCCTGATCGGGATAGGCCCAGACCTCGTCCCGGCCGTAGATGTCGAAATCGCTCATCGGCCTGACGGCGGCGTTGACGGCGCGGTTGATCTGCGCGACCGTCTCGTGCAGCGCGGCGCCGAGCGCCAGCGGCGCCTGCCGGCGCATGCGGATGGAGCACTCGTCGGGATTGGCGCGGCAGAATTCGTAGTGGCCGATCGGCTGGGAGGTCAGCCCTCCGGTCGCCATCGTCCCCGGCCCCGCAGCCTGCGTGGTCGTGCCGGTCGTCGCCGCCAGAAACAGCGCCGAGACCGCAAACAATCCGACACGCCACCTGTCGAACGTGGCCACCATCCGCCCAAACCCCGATTTCACCGTTTCTTTTTGTCGTTAAAGAAACGTTAAGGCGCGATCCGGCCGGCCGTCAATTGACGGAACCGTGAGAAGCGCGCCCGAACCCGACGATATCGCGCCGCTGTGGCACAATGCGCACACTGCGCCCCGCGCCCGGTCGCCGCCGATTATGGCTGGGACCGCGGCGTCAGTCGTAGCCGTAGTCGGTGGCGGCGGGCGAGACGAAGGGGGCGTCCCACGAGCCGCCGATGAAGAAGGGCGTGCGGATGTCCGTGCGCGTGCCGTCCGGCTGCAAGGTGGCGAAATGGCCCGAAAGCGCCAGCGCCTGCCCGACATAGCTGACCACGCCGGCAAGGGAGATCACCGCCCGCTGGTCGAGCGCGGCGTCGGCCTTCTCGATCCGCGCGACGCCGTTGGCGATCTTCGCCTTGAAGTCGAAGCCGTGCAGCGGCAGCGTTCCCTCGGAGACCTCGGACAGCGGGAAGAAGCCGCCCGCCTCCCACAGCGCCCGGAACCGGGCGATGTCGAAGCCGCCGAGCGCGCCCTGCCCCAGCGAAGCCGTCACCGAGCCTTCCGCCTGGCCCAGCGCCGCGTTCCAGTCGCCGCCGGCGCCCTTGACCGCGACCGAGATGGCGGCGCGCCCCTGCGGCAATAGCCGCGTCGCGCCGCTGGCCTTGGCCAGCGCCAGCGAATCGACATTGCTGGCGACGAGGCGCATCTCGACGTTCTTCTCTTCGCCGGCGCCGTCGATCCGCAGGCCGGCCTGCACCTCGCCGCCGAAGGCGGTGGCGTCGGAAATGTCGAAGGCGGCCATCGTGCCCTTGATCTGGGTCGAGGCGGCGACCTCCGACAGCGGGATCGCGCCCAGCGTCGCCGTGGCCGACGACAGCCTCAGATCGAGCGAGAGCTGCTCGGAAAACGCCGTGTCGATCTTGTCGTGCAGGCTGCCCGCCCCCGGCGCCGACGGCGTGAACGCCATCAGGAACGAGCGCAGGTCGAGCTTGTCGAAGGCGAGCGTGCCGGAGATCGCCGGCACCGCGTCGGAGAACGACAGGTCGAGCACGCCGCGCCCGGCATTGCCGCCGAGCGTCAGCGCCGTCTGGTCGAATTGCAGCCGCTTGGCGTTGCCCTGCACACGCGCCGCGAGCGTCATCGCGCCGATGGCCGCGCCGGGCGAAATCTGGGTGCGCGACCATTCCAGCATCCGGCGGATCGACGGCGACGCCAGCCTCGCGGCGCCGTCGAAATAGGCGTCGCCGGCAAAATTCGCCGTTCCCTCGAAACTGACCTCGACCAGCGCCGATTTGAGCGAGGCGTTGACGCCGCTGCCGCCGCCGGCCATCAGCAGCAGCGGCGCGGTGGCGGAAACGTCGATGGCGACGTTCTCGCCGCGCCAGATGCCCGTCGCCACCACCCGCGCGCTGCGGTTGAGCGAGGGCCAGGAGATCCTGCCGCGCAGACTGCTGACGATGTCGCCGCCGGCGTCGGCGATGCGCCCGTCGAGGAACTCCACCGTACCGAAGGCGATGTCGGGCAAGGCGCCGGTGTCGGGGCTCGACGGGTTCCTGGCGACCACCTCGCGGGCGACGTCGACCGCACGGCTCATCCTGCCGCCGCCCGGCAGCGCCGGCAGCTCGACCACGGGACCGGGAACCGAAAGCCGCAGCAGCGGCCGGTGCACCGACATCCCCGAAAAGACGATGTCGCCGCGCAACGCCGCGAGCGGCGAAAGCACGATTTCCAGCCGCTCGGCCTCGAGCACGGGCGGCTTGCCGTCGCCGGCCCATTCATGGAAGGCGACGTCGTTCAGCGTTGCCGTGAAGCCCGGCCACACGTCGAGCACCGGCGCCTCGCCGAGCGAGACGCGGTAGCCGCTCCACAGGCTGAGCTCATAGGCGATGCGATCGCGCACGATCTGGGTCGAGGCGACCCACGGCAGCACGGACACGGCGAGAAGGCCGAGCAGAACAAGCGCGGCCAGCGCCGCCAGGCCCTTCCTTACCGACAGGATTCGCATACAGCCTCGCCACCTTGACGATGCCGAAGCATCGCACCCGCCTGCTAAACAATACGTGCGCCCTCCGCATTTCAAGCCTTTATGACCCGGCGATGGCGGTTTCCAACAAAGCGGTCGGTATTTTCGCCACCTTGTCTTGCGCCGCGCGAGGATGTTTAACCAGTCTCGCCCAGGCCCGTCACGCAGGCCGTTCTGCCCGGAGGAGATTCATGACCGACACCATACCGCTGTGGACGCCGTCCGCCGAAAAGATTGCGGCCGCGCCGCTCAGCGCCTTCATCGAGGCGGCGGCCGGGGCATCGGGCCGCCCGATCGTCGATTTCGACACGCTTCACGCCTGGTCGGTGGAAGACCGCGAGTCGTTCTGGTCGCTGATATGGGAATGGTGCGGCGTCGTCGGCGACAAGGGCGAGCGCGTGCTGGCCGACGGCGACAGGATGCCGGGGGCCCGGTTCTTCCCCGACGCACGGCTGAACTTCGCCGAGAACCTGCTGCGAAAGGCCGGCCCCGGCGATGCGCTCGTCTTCCGCGGCGAGGACAAGGTCGCGCGCCGCCTGTCGTGGGACGAGCTGCGCGCGATGGTCTCGCGCATGCAGCAGCTTTTCCGCGCCCACGGCGTCAAGGCCGGCGATCGCGTCGCGGCGATGATGCCGAACATGCCGGAGACCATCGCGGCGATGCTGGCCACGGCCTCGCTCGGCGCGATCTGGTCGTCGTGCTCGCCGGATTTCGGCGAACAGGGCGTGCTCGACCGCTTCGGCCAGATCGAGCCGGTGATCTTCATCGCGCCGGACGGCTACTGGTATGCCGGCAAGCGCATCGAGGTCGCCGACAAGATCGCCGCCGTGATGGTCAAGATGCCTTCGGTCCGCGCCGCCTTCATCGTCGACTATCTCGGCCAGGCCGAAGAGGTGGCGGCCGGAAGCGACAGGGCGCAGGCGCTCTCCGCCGCCCTCGAACCCTTCGCGGCCGCGCCGCTTTCCTTCGAGCGACTGCCCTTCGATCATCCGCTCTACATTCTCTATTCGTCGGGCACGACCGGGGTGCCGAAATGCATCGTCCATTCGGCCGGCGGCGTGCTGGTCCAGCACCTGAAGGAGCATCGCCTCCATGCCGGCATCGAGGACGGCGACCGCTTCTTCTACTTCACCACCTGCGGCTGGATGATGTGGAACTGGCTGGCGACGGGGCTGGCCTCCGGCGCGACGCTGCTTCTTTACGACGGCTCGCCCTTCCATCCCGACGAGAACGTCATCTTCGACTATGCCGAGGCCGAGAAGATGACCTATTTCGGCACCTCGGCCAAGTTCATCGACGCGGTGCGCAAATCCGGCCGGCGGCCGGTCGAGACGCACGACCTGTCGGCGGTGCGCGTCATCTCCTCGACCGGCTCGCCGCTGGCGCCGGAGAACTTCCGCTTCGTCTATGACGGGATCAAGCGGGACGTCCACCTCGCCTCGATCTCCGGCGGCACCGACATCGTTGCCTGCTTCGTCCTCGGCGTGCCGGTGAAGCCGGTCTATGTCGGCGAGATTCAAGGGGCGGGTCTCGGCATGGCGGTCGACGTGTTCGACGACGCCGCCCGCCCGGTCAGGGGCGAGAAGGGCGAGCTGGTCTGCACGCGCGCGTTCCCCTCGATGCCGCTGATGTTCTGGAACGACCCCGACGGCGCGAAATACCGCGCCGCCTATTTCGAGCGCTTCGACAACATCTGGTGCCACGGCGACTTCGCCGAATGGACCGCCCATGGCGGCATGATCATCCACGGCCGCTCCGACGCCACGCTGAACCCCGGCGGGGTGCGCATCGGCACGGCCGAGATCTACAACCAGGTCGAGCGGATGGAAGAGGTGACGGAGGCGATCTGCATCGGCCAGGACTGGGACGGCGACGTGCGGGTCGTGCTGTTCGTGCGGCTGGCGCAGGGCGCCGTGCTCGACGAGGCGCTGGAGAAGAAGATCAGGACCAGGATCAGGACCGGCGCGACCCCGCGCCACGTGCCGGCGCGGATCGTCGCCGTCGCCGACATCCCGCGCACCAAGTCGGGCAAGATCACCGAGCTGGCGGTGCGCGACGTGGTGCATGGGCGCGAGGTCAGGAACAAGGAGGCGCTGGTCAACCCCGAGGCGCTCGACCTTTACCGCGACATCCCCGCCCTGCGGTAATGAACGGCGGCGGCGGCAGGGTTAACGAATGGTGACCGGGAAATTTACCTCGTTCTCACCGATCCTGCGAAAGCGTAAATTTCTAACAGGCGCGGTAAGTTTTCATTAACGTCCGGCCGCGATAGTCGTGCGTAACTTGAGCCGAGGCGCCCGCTTCCGAACGCCCCCGCGGTGACATATCCGTTCAAGTCCTGTGTAGCAGCTATTTTTCACTTTTCAGGCGCCCTCCGGGGCGCTTTTTCTTTGCCCGGCCACGGTATCGCCCGTCCGACCATAACTTGAATTTTAAATTCAGGTATCGTATCGGCTTCTGCTGAAAGAGCCCCGATCCTTGCGCGGCGGCGCGAGGGATTTTTGTCGCGAACAGGAGCATCGACAATGAGGAAGTTTCTGGCAGGTTGCGTCGGACTGGCCATGGCCCTGCCCATCATGGCGCCCGCGATGGCACTGGCCGACGATCTGGTCGTCTATTCCGGCCGCGGCGAGTCGCTGGTCGGCCCGGTGATCGCGCAGTTCGAGAAGGAGACCGGCATCAAGGTCAATGTCCGCTATGCCGGCACCTCCGAGCTCGCCACGCTGCTGACCGAGGAAGGCGCGCAGTCGCCGGCCGACGTGTTCTGGGCCCAGGACGGCGGCGCGCTCGGCGCGATCGCGCCCCTCTTCGCCGACCTGCCGGCCGAGGTGAACGAGGGCGTCTCGGTCGAGTTCCGCAACGTCAACAACAAGTGGGCGCCGACCAGCGGCCGCTCGCGCACGCTGGTCTACTCGACCGAGCGCGTCGCGGACGCCGACCTTCCCGCCGCGATCGCCGACCTGACCGATGCGAAGTACAAGGGCCGCGTCGCCTGGGCGCCCACCAACGGCTCGTTCCAGGCCTTCGTCACCGCCTTCCGCGTCGCCCATGGCGACGACGCCGCCAAGGCATGGCTCGAGGGCATGATCGCCAACGAAGCCAAGGCCTACCGCAACAACGGCGCCCAGATCGAGGCGATCGCCAATGGCGAGGTCGATTTCGGCCTGGTCAACAACTACTATCTCGGCCGCTACATCGCCCGCGACGACAAGTATCCGGTGGCGCAGACGCATTTCGGCGCCGGCGACATCGGCAACCTGCTGAACGTGGCCGGGGCCGGCATCGTCGCCGCCAGCGACAACCAGGGCGATGCCCGCAAGTTCATCGACTACCTGCTGTCGCCGGCCGCCCAGCAGTTCATCACTACCCAGGGCAACGAGTATCCGGTGGTGCCGGGCCTGATCGCCAACCCGACGCTCGAGCCCTTCGAGAAGTTGCAGGACATCAGCCCCCGGATCGACATCGACCGGATTTCCGACCTCGAGGGCACGCTCGAGCTGCTGCGCGAGGTCGGCCTGCTCTGAGCGCTCCGACCCTGGCGACATGGTCGCCGCGGACGCGGCGGCCTCCATTGCTTCTGCTCGCTCCGGCGCTCGTCGTCGGGGCGGGCATGCTTTTGCCGATGGTCTACCTCGTGGCGCGCGCGCTCGATGCCGACGCCGCCATGCTGGCCGAGGTGGTGTTGCGCCAGCGCAACCTGATGCTGCTGTTCAACACGCTGGCGCTCACCGCCTGCGTCCTCGTCGCCGTCACCGCGATCGCGCTGCCGCTCGCCTGGCTGGTGACGCGCTCGGACCTGCGCTTCAAGGGCCTGCACTCCGTCCTCGGCGTGCTGCCGCTGGCCGTGCCCGGCTATGTCATGGCCTATGCGCTGATCGGGTTGTCCGGCTATTACGGCTTCGCCAACCAGCTCTTCGGCATCCGCCTGCCGCGCCCGGAAGGGCTGCCGGGCTCCGCGCTGGCGCTGTCGCTCTATACCTTCCCCTATCTGTTCCTGAACCTGCGCGCCGCGCTGCTCGGCCTCGACCCGGCGCTTGAGGAAAGCGCGCGCTGCCTCGGCCGCTCGCCGTGGAACACGTTCCGGACGGTGACGCTGCCGCACCTTGCGCCGGCGCTGCTGGCCGGCTGGCTGGTGATCGGCCTTTACGTGCTCGGCGATTTCGGCGTCATCGCGCTGATGCGCTACGAGGTGTTCAGCTACGCCATCTTCACCCAGTATTCCGCCGCCTTCGACCGCGTCTATGCCGCGTGGCTGTCGCTTATGCTGATGGCGGTGACGCTGTCGTTCATCCTGATCGAGGCGCGGCTGCGCAAGGGCCGCTACGTCCGCACCGGCAAGGGAACGGCGCGGCTGCCGGCGGCCATCCCGCTCGGCCGGCTGCGGCCGCTGGCATGGGCGTTCCTCGGCCTCGTCTATGCCGCCTCGCTCGGCCTGCCGCTCGTCGTCCTCGCCTACTGGATGAAGCAGAGCATTGCCGTGGTCGATCATTGGGAAGTGCTGCGCGCCTTCGAGCGCACGGCGCTGACCGCCGTTCCCGCCGCCATGCTGGCGGTCGCGCTGGCGCTGCCCGTGGTCTATCTCACCGTGCGCTTTCCCTCGCCGCTCGCCTCCGCCCTCGACCGGCTGGTCTATGTCGGCTACGCGGTGCCGCCGCTCGCCTTCGCGCTCTCGATGGTGTTTTTCGCGCTGCGCGCCGCGCCCTTCCTCTACCAGACGCTGGCGCTGCTGATCTTCGCCTATACGATGACGTTCCTCGCGCTCGCCATGGGGCCGATGCGCAGTCGCCTCTACCAGATCGGGCCGCGGCTGGAGGAGGTGTCGCGCTCGCTCGGCTACGGGCCGGGCCGGGCCTTCCTGCACGCCACCTTGCCGCTGCTGCGCCGGCCGATGCTGGCGGCCGGCCTGCTGGTGTTCATCAGCGTGGTCAAGGAACTGCCGATCACCTTCCTGCTGTCGCCGACCGGCCACACCACGCTGTCGATGGCCGTCTTCAGCCGCACGTCGGAAGGCATGATGGCGGAAGCCGCGCCCTACGCGCTGATGATCGTCGTCTT
>JBDHTD010000066.1:0-7952 GCA_039808485.1 Aquamicrobium sp.
CGCCCAGCCGCGCCTCGAGCGCGTTGATCTCGCGGTTGAATTCGGCCGTCGTCCACGGGCCGACGTCGACCCGCTCGGCCTCGGGCAGCATCGAGGAATGCTTCTGGCGGTTCCACAGCGGCGCTTCCAGCTCCGACTGGGCGAAGAACAGCCAGGCGTTGAGGTGCGCCCGCTCGGCCGGCGTCTTCGGCCCCATCTCCTTTTCCGGATGCTTGTCGGCGAGATAGGCGCAGATCGCGGCCGAGTCGGTGACGGTCATGCCGTCGTCGACCAGCACCGGCCCCTTGCCCGACGGGTGGTAGCGCCGCATCTCCTCGCTGTCGCGCGCGGCCTTGACGATGCGGTAGGACTGGCCGAGCTCTTCCAGCATCCAGGTGACGCGAATGAGGCGCGACCCCGGCGATCCGACTGCGAGATACATGGCGATGCTTCCCCCCCGACTCATCGCCGCGAGAGTAGCCGAATGCGCCGGAAAGTGGAGTCCGCCCACCATATGACCGGGCACATGACCGGACCCATGATCGGGCGCGCGGCCATGGGCGTAATGCGTTCCGGGGTTGTTGCGCGGTGGCGATTGCGCTTCTATAGCAGGATTTCTGCGGATGGTGCGCGCCATTCCCGTGTCAGGCAACAACGGTTTCGGGTCGAGGGCAATAAATGAACGATGAGCTGGCAACAACCGTCATCGCCAAGATCAAGGCTCACGCGGCCCCGGATGCCGGAGAGATCACGCTCGCTACGGAACTGAGCGCGCTCGACATCCATTCGCTCGAATTGACCGAAATCGTGTTCGAGCTGGAGGACGAATTCGGCATCGAGATCGAGATGAACGCCATCGACGCCTGGTCGAACATGTCGAATGTCGGCGACATCGTGACGGCGGTCCGCGAGCTGACCGGAAACAAAGCCTGACATGACGCGCCCGCGCATCGTCATCACCGGGCTCGGCGGCATCTGCGCGCTCGGCACCGACGTTCCGGCCATCTGGAGCGCGATGTGCGCCGGACAAAGCGGCATCGGCCCGATCACCACCACCCCGCTGCACGAGCTGAAGGTGACGCGCGGCGCCGAGATCGGCCGGCTGCCCGACCACGGCATCGAGCACAAGCGGCTGGTGACGATGGACCGGTTCAGCCTGCTGGCGGTGATCGCCGCGCGCGAGGCCGCGGCGCAGGCCGGGCTTGCCCGCGGCGGCGAGGCCGCCTCCCGCGCCGGCGCGGTGATCGGCGCCGGCATCTGCGGCTGGGAGACCATCGAGGACAATTATCGCGGCATCCTGCTCGACGGGCGGCCGCGCGCCAACATCTTCTCCGTCCCGCGCGCCATGACCGGCGCGCCGGCCGGGCAGGTCAGCATGGACCTCGGGCTGCGCGGCCCGGTCTTCGCCGTCAGCTCCGCCTGCTCCAGCGGCAACCACGCCATCGCCACCGCCGCCGACCAGATCGTGCTCGGCCGCGCCGACGTGATGCTGGCGGGCGGCGCCGAGGCGCCGATCGTCTGGGGCATCCTCAAGGGCTGGGAGGCGCTGCGCGTGCTGGCGCGGGAAACCTGCCGGCCGTTCTCGGCCGACCGCGAGGGGCTGGTGATCGGCGAGGGCGCCGGCGTCGTCGTCCTCGAGCGCCTCGACCATGCGCAGGCGCGCGGCGCGACGATCCTGGCCGAATATGCCGGCTGCGGCCTGTCGGCCGACGCCACCGACATCGTCGCCCCGACCGTCGACGGCCCGGCGGCGGCCATCGCCAATTGCCTCACCGATGCCGGCCTCGCGCCGGAGGAGGTCGACTACGTCAACGCCCATGGCACCGGCACCCGGATGAACGACGAGATCGAGACCCGGGCGCTGCGCCGCGTCTTCGGCGCGGCGGCGGACCGGCTTTCGGTGTCCTCGACCAAGTCGATGCACGGCCATTGCCTCGGCGCCACCGCCGCGATCGAACTGATCGCCTGCGTCCGGGCGGTCACCGACGGCATCGTGCCGCCGACCGCCAATTTCACCGCCCCCGACCCGGCCTGCGATCTCGACGTCACGCCGAACGTCGCCCGCCGGCGCGAGGTGCGTGCCGCGATCAGCAACGCCTTCGCCTTCGGCGGCACCAACGCCACCGTCGCGGTCAAGGCCTATCGCCCCTGACCGGGGCAGGGCCTGCCGCTCCTGACGAAGGCGTGATGGGGACGGCGGGGTGGCTTGCGCCGCGCGCGAGGAAGCCTATCTCTGTCCTGTCCCATTCCGCGCCGCCCGGTTCCGTGGCGGGCGGCGCTTTCACGCAAAGAGGCTTTTCATCATGACCGATCTGTCGAGTTTCGCGATCACCGCCCGCTGGCCGGCGCAGGAGCCGGAAAAGCTCCAGCTCTATTCCTTCGCCACGCCGAACGGCGTCAAGGTCGCCATCGCGCTCGAAGAGCTCGGCCTGCCCTACGAGGCGCATCTGGTCGACATCGGCAAGAACGAGACCTGGACCGAGCCGTTCCTGTCGCTGAACCCCAACGGCAAGATCCCGGCGATCATCGACCCGGCCGGCCCCGGCGGCAAGCCGCTGGCGCTGTTCGAATCCGGCGCGATCCTGGTCTATCTGGCGGAAAAGGCCGGCAGGCTGATGCCCGCCGACCCGGCGCGCCGCTACGAGACCATCCAGTGGGTGTTCTTCCAGATGGCGGCCATCGGCCCGATGTTCGGCCAGTTGGGCTTCTTCCACAAATTCGCCGGCCGCGAGATCGAGGACAAGCGCCCGCTGGAGCGCTATGCCGGCGAATCGAAGCGCCTGCTCGGCGTGCTCGAAGGCCGCCTCGCCGGCCGGCAATGGATGATGGGCGACGACTACACCATCGCCGACATCGCCATCTTCCCGTGGGTGCGCACGCTGCGCGATTTCTACGCCGCTGGCGACTTGGTCGCCCTAGACGGCTGTCCCGCGGTCATCGCCTGGCTCGACCGCTGCCTCGAGCGGCCGGCGAGCCGGAAGGGCCTGACCGTGCCCCCGCGCCCCTAGCCGCGCCCCTAGCCGCGTCCCTCGCTGCGCCCCCCGCTGCGCACCTGGCCGCGCCCCTGGCGACGAGCCGCGCCCGCGCGAAGACGGCGAGGAACATCGCCGTCATCAGCACGACGATGGTCGGCGCCGGCGCGCTGTCGATGAAGAACGACAGATAGACGCCGAGGAACGAGCAGGCCGCGGCGATCGCCGCCGCCGCCGCCAGCATCGCCTCGAAGCGCCGCGTCATCAGGAAGGCGGTCGCGCCGGGCGCGATCAGCATCGCCACCGCGAGGATGATCCCGGCCGCCTTCAGCGCGCCGACGATGGCGAGCGACAGCACCGCCAGCAGCCCGTAATGGTAGAACCGCACCGGCAGGCCGATGGCGCGGGCATGGACGGCGTCGAAGGCCGTGGCCAGCAGGTCGCGGCGGAATAGGCCGACGAAGCCGGCGACGACGAGCGCGATCGTCGCCGTTTCCGCGACGTCGCCCCATGTCAGGCCGAGGATGTCGCCGAACAATATGTGGTCGAGGTGCAGCTCGGTTTCGATGAAGGAGAAAAGCACGATGCCCAGCCCGAACATGCCGGAAAACACCACGCCCATCACCGTGTCGCCCTTGACCCGGCTGTTTTCCTTGAGATAGCCGGTCGCCAGCGCGCAGCCCATGCCGGCGGCGAACGCGCCGGCTGCCAGCGGCAGCCCGGCGGCATAGGCCAGCACCACGCCGGGCAGCACGGCGTGGCTGATGGCGTCGCCCATCAGCGACCAGCCTTTCAGGACGAGGAAGGACGAGATCAGCCCCATCGGCAGCGCCACCAGCAGCGCGGCCAGGAACGCCTGCTGCATGAACGGGAACTGGAACGGCGAAAGCAGCGTCTCGATCATCGCGCGCCTCCCGCGGCTCCCGTGCCTTTTGCGCCCCGCCGCGCGCGCGCCCTCGCCGCGACGAGGCCGTGCCTCGGCGCCAGGAAGAAGGCGGCGAGGAAGGCCAGCGTTTGCAGGACGACGATGATGCCGCCGGTGGCGCCGTCGATGAAATAGCTGGCATAGGCGCCGGTGAAGCTCGTCAGCGTGCCGATGGCGATGCTGATGACGATCAGCCGGCCGAAGCGGTCGGTCAGCAGATAGGCGGTCGCCCCCGGCGTCACCACCATGGCGACGACCAGGAAGGCGCCGACCGTCTGCAACGCCGCCACCGTCGAGGCCGAGAGCAGGGTGAAGAAGACGACGCGCAAGAGGCCGGGCTTCAGCCCGATCGAGCGGGCATGGGCCTCGTCGAAGAACACCGCCATGAAGTCCTTCCACTTGGCGGTGAGGATGACGAGCGAGACCCCCGCGATGATGACGAGCTGGGCCGTGTCGGCCGGCGTCACCGCGAGGATGTTGCCGAGCACGATGGTCTGGATGTTGACCGAGGTCGGCGACAGCGAGACCATGAACAGGCCGAGGCCGAAGAAGGAGGTGAAGATCAGGCCGATGACGGCGTCCTCCTTCAGCTTCGTCTGCCGGCTGAGGAACAGCATCGCCGCCGCCGCCAGCCCGCCGGAGAAGAAGGCGCCGAAGGCGAAGGGCAGGCCCAGCATGTAGGCCCCGGCCACGCCCGGCACGATGGCGTGCGACAGCGCGTCGCCGATCAGCGACCAGCCCTTCAGCATCAGATAGGCCGAGAGGAAGGCGCAGACCGCGCCGACCAGCGCCGACACCCACATGGCGTTGACCATGTAGCCATAGGCGAAGGGCTCGAGGAGCACGCTCATCGCCCGGCCTTTTCCGTCGCGCCTTGCGGCGGCGCGGCCGGGCCGGCCGTCGACCGCGCCTCGCCGCCATAGAGCACGAACGGCCGTTCGTCGTCGGAAAGGACGGTGACGGCGCGGCCGTCCTCGTCGTCGTGCAGGTCCGGCCCGCCGAGCACGAAATGGCGCAGCGTGCCGCCGAAGGTCGTTTCCAGGTTGGCGCGGGTGAACACCTCGTGGGTGGGTCCGTGGGCGAGCACCGTGCCCTTGACCAGCACGGCGCGGTCGCAGAATTCCGGCACCGAGCCGAGATTGTGGGTCGAGACCAGCATGATCCGTCCCTCTTCGCGCAGGGTCTTCAGAAGCGCCACGATCGCCTCCTCGGTCGTCACGTCGACGCCGGTGAACGGCTCGTCGAGCAGGATGACCTCGCCCTCCTGCGCCAGCGCCCGGGCGAGGAAGACGCGCTTCTTCTGGCCGCCGGAAAGCTCGCCGATCTGGCGCTTGCGGAAAGCGGCCATGCCGACGCGCTCCAGCGCCTCGGCAACCTTCTCCCGGTCGCGGGCGGCGGGAATGCGCAGGAAGTTCATGTGGCCGTAGCGGCCCATCATGACGACGTCCTCGACCAGGATCGGGAAGCTCCAGTCGACCTCCTCGGCCTGCGGCACGTAGGCCACGCTGTTGCGCTTCAGGGCCCGCCCCGCGGGCGCGCCCATGATCGAGACCGAGCCGGAAGCGAGCGGCACGAAGCCCATGATCGCCTTGAACAGCGTCGACTTGCCCGAGCCGTTGACGCCGACCAGCGCGGCGATGCTGCCGCGCGGAACGGAAAACGAGGCATCGCGCAGCGCGGCGTGACCGTTGGGGTAGGTGACGGAAACGCCGGAAACGTCGAGGCCGTCGCTCATCGCGAAAGCCCCTCGGCGATGGTTTCGGTCGTCACCCTGAGCAGGTCGAGATAGGTCGGCACCGGACCGTCCGGGCCGGACAGCGAATCGACATGGAGCACGCCGCCATAGCGGGCGCCGGTCTCGCGCGCCACCTGCATCGCCGGGTCGGGCGAGACCGTGCTTTCGCTGAAGATCGCGGGGATCGAATGCTCGCGCACGGCGTCGATGACCTTCCTGATCTGCTGCGGCGTGCCCTGGCCGTCGGCATTGATCGGCCACAGGTAAAGCTCCTTCAGCCCGAAATCGCGCGCGAGATAGGAAAATGCGCCTTCGCTGGTGACGAGCCAGCGCCGGGCCTCGGGAATGGCGGAAAGCCGTTCGCGGATCGGCCCGGCCACGGCCTCGATCTCGGCGGCGTAGGCTTTCGCGTTGGCGGCATAGGTCCCGGCATTGTCGGGATCGTGCGCGGAAAGCGCGGCGCGGATGTTCTCGACATAGACGAGCGCGTCGGCCGGCGACATCCAGGCATGCGGGTTGGGCTTGCCGCGATAGGGGCCGTCGCGGATGCCCATCGGCTCGACGCCCTCGCTGACCACCACGCCCGGCACGTCCTTCAGGTTGCGGAAGAAGCGCTCGAACCATTGTTCGAGGTTCAGCCCGTTCCACAGGATCAGGTCGGCGTCCCGAGCCTTCAGGATGTCGCCGGGCGTCGGCTGGTAATTGTGGATCTCGGCGTCGGGCCGGGTGATCGATTCCACGCTCGCGGCGTCGCCGGCGACGTTCCTCGCAATGTCGGCGAGGACGGTGAAGGTGGTGACGACCTTGAATTTCCCATTGTCGGCGGCGGCGGGGAAAAGGCCGAGGCCGAGCGCGAGCGCGGCCAGCATGAATGAAGCAAGCGTCGATCGAAGAGACATCGGGCTACGGGGCATCGGGCTACGGGGCATGGAGGACCGTTCGGGATGGGGTCGGGGCTTTGGCGCTTGCATATCGATAACGCCGCAAGAGCGTCCCGTCAATGCAATTGCAAATCGTTTGCAATTAACGACGCCGATTCGCCACGCGCCGCATGCGGCGGCGACCGTTTCGGCCCTCCAGGGCGGCGTCGCGGTTTCCGTTGTAGATTGCGACCTCTTGTCCGGCGTCGCGCTTTGCATCAATGGTTCTCCTTGTGCATAGTCCGGCCATGACCGAGCCAGCCGCCACCGCCACCGGATACGAGATCGCGCTGCGCGAGGCCGGCGTGCGCATCACGCGGCCGCGCCGCGTCATTCTCGGCATCCTGGCGGACGCGGGCGACCATCCCGACGCGATGGAGATTTTCCGCCGCGCGGTCGAGGTCGAGCGGGGCATCTCGCTTTCCACCGTCTACCGGACCATGAAGCTCCTGGAGGGCATCGGCGCCATCCATCGCCACGCCTTCGAGGGCGGGCCGTCGCGTTTCGAGCCGGCGGCGGGCGACCACCACGATCACCTGATCGACATCGACACCGGCGACGTGATCGAATTCCAGTCGGACCGGATCGAGGAGCTTCAGCAGGAAATCGCCCGCGCGCTCGGCTACGACATCGTCCATCACCGGCTGGAGCTCTACGGCCGCAAGCGGCGCAAGCAGTAGAACGCCGTCTATTGTGCACTGCATCAGGTATGGCAGCCATGCGCGACCGGCGCTTGTCCCGGGCCATGCGCCTGTTCATCATGGTTGTTCTTGCCCGAAGCCACCTTGACCGGGAGCTATCATGACCAAAGCGGAAATCGGACTGATCGGTCTTGGCGTCATGGGATCGGGACTTGCCCTCAACATGGCCGAGAAGGGTTATCCGGTCGCGGTCTACAACCGTACCGCCTCGCGCACGGGCGAGTTCTTCGAGACCGCCGGCGACCTGCGCGGCAACGTCGTTCCCTGCGCGTCGCTGAAGGAGCTGGTCGCCCAGATCAGGCCGCCGCGGCCGATCGTCCTGATGGTGCAGGCCGGCAGGGCCGTCGACGAGCAGATACTGGCCTTGCGCGAGTTCCTGTCCGAGGGCGACATCGTCGTCGACGGCGGCAACGCCAATTTCCGCGACACCATGCGCCGGTTCGACGATCTCGAAGGCTCCGGCATCACCTTCGTCGGCATGGGCGTTTCCGGCGGCGCGGTCGGCGCGCGCCACGGCCCCTCGATCATGGTCGGCGGCGACCGCGGCGCCTATGCCCGGCTCGAGCCGATCCTGACCGCCATCGCCGCCCGCTATCGCGGCGAGCCGTGCCGGGCCTGGCTCGGCGAGGGTGGAGCCGGACATTTCGTCAAGACCATCCACAACGGCATCGAATATGCCGACATGCAGATGATCGCCGAGATCTACGGCATCCTGCGCGA
>JBDHTD010000067.1:0-7599 GCA_039808485.1 Aquamicrobium sp.
ATCCTGCAAATGACCATGGTGATGATGACCTCGATCGCGCTGACGCGCGAGATCGAGCGCGGCACGATGGAGAACCTGCTCGCCATGCCGTCGAGCCCGTTCGAGATCATGCTCGGCAAGGTGCTGCCGGGGCTGGCGGTCGGCGCGGTGCAGACGGTGGTGGTGCTGGCGGCGGCGCGGCTCCTGTTCGACATCCCGTTCGCGGGCGATCCGCTTGCCCTCGTCGCCGCGATCCTCGCCTTCGTGCTGGCGCTGGTGCTGCTCGGCTACCTGATCTCGACCGCCGCGCGCACGCAGATGCAGGCGTTGCAGTTGACCTTCTTCTTCTTCCTGCCGTCGATCATGCTGTCGGGCTTCATGTTCCCTTTCCGCGGCATGCCGGACTGGGCGCAATGGATCGGCGAGCTCTTTCCGCTGACCCATTTCCTGCGCGTGGTGCGCGCGGTGATGCTGAAGGGCGCGGGCTTTTCCGACATCGCCGCCGAAGCGCTGATCCTCGTCCTGTTCATCGTCGCCTATGGCGCGCTGGCGCTCGCCCGCTTCCGCAGCACGCTCGACTGATTACTTCGTGCCGTAGAGCCGGTCGCCGGCGTCGCCGAGGCCGGGCACGATATAGCCCTTCTCGTTCAGCCCCTCGTCGATCGAGGCGGTGAAGACCGGCACGTCGGGGTGGGCTTTGGTGAAGCGCTCGATGCCCTCCGGCGCCGCGAGCAGGCAGACGAAGCGCAGATTGGTCGCGCCGCGCTCCTTCAGCTTGTCGACCGCCGCGACGGCCGAATTGGCGGTGGCCAGCATCGGGTCGACCACGATCACCAGCCGGTCCTCCAGGTCGCTCGGCGCCTTGAAGAAATACTCGACCGCCTCCAGCGTCTCGTGGTCGCGATAGAGCCCGACATGGGCGACGCGGGCCGCCGGCACCAGGTCGAGCATGCCGTCGAGCAGGCCATTGCCGGCGCGCAGCACCGAGGCGAACACCAGCTTCTTGCCTTCCAGCGTCGGCGCTTCGATGGTCTTCAGCGGCGTCTCGATGGTGCGCATGGTCAGCGCGAGCTCGCGCGTCACCTCGTAGCACAGCAATAGCGAAATCTCGCGCAGCAGCCGGCGGAAGCTCGCCGTCGACGTCTCCTTGTCGCGCATGATGGTGAGCTTGTGCTGGACCAGCGGATGATCGACGACGGTGACGCCCTGCATGGTGTTGCTGCCCTTCTTTCGCTCTTTCCGGCCGATCCTAGCGGCTCGACGCCCGCCCGGATACCTTGGCGACGAGCGCAACCACAGATTTCTGGCGCATCGACTTTCTGGCGCATCGACCGGCGCGGCCGATCATCGCGGCCCGGGCGCGGCTTCGGCAATGGCGCAGTCCCGATCTATCGTTTATGGTCCGGCCGATTTCGCATGGATGTTGACAGATGTCGCAAGAACGCACGACCGCCGCCGGCGGCATGGAAACGGCCTACGGCTTCCGCGAGGTGACGGAAGGCGGCAAGCAGGTCCTGGTCAACGACGTGTTCCACAAGGTCGCCTCGCGCTACGACCTGATGAACGACCTGATGTCGGGCGGGCTGCATCGCCTCTGGAAGGACGCCATGGTCGCGTGGCTGAACCCGCCGAAGCGGCCGGGCTGGCGCGTGCTCGACGTCGCCGGCGGCACCGGCGACATCGCCTTCCGCATCGTCGAGGCCTCGCACCGCAACGCCCACGCCACCGTGCTCGACATCAACGGCTCGATGCTCGCGGTCGGCGAGGACCGGGCCGAGAAGCGCGGCCTGCGGCAATATCTCGATTTCGTCGAGGCCAACGCCGAGGAACTGCCCTTCGCCGACGCCAGCTTCGACGCCTACACCATCGCCTTCGGCATCCGCAACGTGCCGCGCATCGACGCGGCGCTGCGGGAAGCCTACCGGGTGCTGAAACCGGGCGGGCGCTTCCTCTGCCTCGAATTCTCCGAGGTCGAGATGCCGGTGCTCGACAAGGTCTACGAGGCGTGGTCGTTCAAGGCCATTCCCCAGATCGGCGCAATGGTGGCCGGCGACGGCGAGCCCTACCGCTATCTGGTCGAATCGATCGCCAAGTTCCCCAACCAGCGCAATTTCGGCGCGATGATCGAGCGCGCCGGCTTCGGCCGCGTCACCTGGCGCAACTATTCCGGCGGCATCGCCGCGCTGCATTCGGGCTGGAAGCTGTGAGGCTCCGTTCCACGATGGGCGTGGCGTCATGAGCACCGTCACCGCCTGGTTCCGGCTGGTCCGCGCCGGCTGGATCATGACGCGCGAGGGCGTGGTTGCCGCCCTGCCGGGCGACCAGCTTTCCGGGCTGCCGCGCTTCGGCTGGCGCATCGCGCGGCTTCTCGCCCGGCGCGGCGCCAGGGGAGCCAGGCGCAACCAGCGCCTCGCCAAGGCGATCGACCGGCTGGGGCCGTCCTATGTCAAGCTCGGCCAGTTCCTGGCCACGCGGCCCGATGTCGTCGGCGCGGAGATCGCGGCCGACCTCGCCGATCTTCAGGACCGGATGGCGACCTTCCCCACGGCCGAGGCGGTCGAAGAGATCGAGGCGTCGCTCGGCCGCGCCATCGACGATCTCTACGCCCGGTTCGACGCGCCGGTCGCCGCCGCCTCGATCGCGCAGGTGCACCCGGCCGCGATCCGCCTCGACGGCGGGGCGGAGCGCAAGGTCGCGGTCAAGGTCATCCGCCCCGGCGTGCGCCGGCGCTTCAACAACGACCTCGAAAGCTATTTCCTGGCGGCGCGGCTTCAGGAGCGCTTCATCCCCTCGACCCGGCGGCTGCGCCCCGTCGAGGTGACGAAGACGCTGGCGCAGACCACCAAGATCGAGATGGATCTGCGGCTCGAAGCCGCCGCGCTCTCGGAACTCGCCGAGAACACCAGGGACGATCCCGGCTTTCGCGTGCCGTGGGTGGACTGGGAGCGGACCGGGCGCGACGTCGTCACCATGGAGTGGGTCGACGGCGTCAAGATGAGCGACGTCGACTCTTTACGCGCCGCCGGGCACGATCTCGAAAAGCTGGCGGCGACGCTGGTCCAGTCCTTCCTGCGCCACACGCTGCGCGACGGCTTCTTCCACGCCGACATGCACCCCGGCAACCTGTTCGTCGAGGCGGGCGGCACCATCGTCGCCGTCGATCTCGGCATATCGGGCCGGCTGGGCAAGAAGGAGCGGCGCTTCCTCGCCGAGATCCTCTACGGCTTCATCGTACGCGACTACCGCCGCGTCGCCGAGGTGCATTTCGAGGCCGGCTACGTGCCGCGCGCCCACGACATCGACGCCTTCGCGCAGGCGATCCGCGCCATCGGCGAGCCGATCCACGGCCAGCCGGCCGAGACGATCTCGATGGCGCGGCTGCTGACGCTGCTGTTCGAGGTCACCGAGCTGTTCGACATGCAGACCCGGCCCGAGCTGGTGCTGCTCCAGAAGACCATGGTGGTTGTGGAAGGCGTGGCGCGCACGCTCGATCCCGCCTTCAACATGTGGAAGACCTCGGAGCCCGTGGTCGGCGGCTGGATCAGGCAGAACCTCGGCCCCCGCGGCATGCTGGAGGACGCCCGCGACGGCGTGCTCGCGCTTGCCTCGCTCGCCCGCCAGGCGCCGGACCTGGCCGAGCGCGCCGAGCGGCTGTCGCGCGAGATCGACGCCATGGCCGAGCAGGGCCTGCGCTTCGACGACGCCACCGCCGACAGGATCGGCAGGGCCGAGGCGCGGGGCACGCGCTCGGGGCGCGTGGCGCTGTGGGTGATCGCGGCGACGCTGATCTGGATTGCATGGCAGATCGGCTGAAGTAATCTGGCGCGACCAGGGAGGCAGACCGGCGAATGACCCTTTCCGAAACGACCCTTTCAGGCAGGCGCATTCTGCTCATCATCGGCGGCGGCATCGCCGCCTATAAATGCCTCGACCTGATCCGCCGCCTGCGCGAGCGCGGCGCTTCGGTACGCTGCGTGATGACGCGCGCGGCGCAGCAGTTCGTCACGCCGCTCGCCGTCGGCACGCTGTCGGCGGCGCATGTGTTCACCGACCTGTTCGACCGCCAGGACGAGCACGATGTCGGCCATATCCGCCTGTCGCGCGAGGCCGACCTGATCGTGGTCGCGCCGGCCACCGCCGACCTGATGGCGAAGATGGCGCATGGGCTGGCCGACGACCTCGCTTCCGCCGTGCTGCTGGCCGCGACCACGCCGGTGCTCGCCGCCCCGGCCATGAACCCGGCGATGTGGGACCACCCCGCCACGCGGCGCAACCGCGAAACGCTCGAAAAGGACGGCATCCGCTTCGTCGGGCCGAACCGGGGCGAGATGGCCGAATCGGCCGAGGCCGGCATCGGCCGCATGGCCGAGCCGCTGGAGATCGTGGCGGCGATCGAGACGCTGCTCGATGGCGCGGCGAAGCCGCTGGCGGGGCGCAGGATCGTCGTCACCTCCGGCCCGACGCACGAGCCGATCGACCCGGTTCGCTACATCGCCAACCGCTCGTCGGGCAAGCAGGGCCACGCCATCGCGGCGGCGCTGACGAAGCTCGGCGCCGACGTGCGGCTGGTCTCGGGGCCGGTGAACATTCCCGACCCGGCCGGTGTCACTGTTTCCCATGTCGAGACCGCGCGGCAGATGATGGCGGCGGTGGAAGCCGCGCTCCCCGCCGATGCCGGCGTGTTCGTCGCCGCCGTCGCCGACTGGCGCACGCAGGGCGAGGCGGGCGAAAAGATCAAGAAGGAGCCGGGCAAGGGGCCGCCGGCGTTGCAGATGGTGGAGAACCCCGACATCCTCGCCACCATCGGCCATCATGCGCGGCGGCCGGGGCTGGTGGTCGGCTTCGCCGCCGAAACGCAGGACGTGGCGGAAAACGCCCGCAAGAAGCTGGAGAAGAAGGGCGCGGACCTGATCGTCGCCAACGACGTCTCGCACGACAGCGGCGTCAACGAGGCCGGCGTGATGGGCGGCGACAGGAATCGCGTGCGCATCGTCACGGCGGGCGGCGTCGAGGACTGGCCGGAAATGGGCAAGGACGAGGTGGCGGAGAAGCTCGCGGCGCTGATCGCGGCAAGGCTCGGCCAGGGCGCGGAGGTCCCGTGAGCGAGCGTCCCACCCCGTCACGCCGCGCCGACTACCGCGCCTTCCGCACCATCGCCACGCGCTGGATGGACAACGACATCTACGGCCACATGAACAATGTCGTCCACTATTCGCTGTTCGACACGGCGGTGAACGGCTGGCTGATCGACCAGCGCGTGCTCGACATCCACGGCGGCGACCGGATCGGCCTCGTGGTCGAGACCGGCTGCCGCTATTTCGCCGAGATGGCGTTCCCGGACACCGTCACCGCCGGCCTGCGCGTGGCCCGGCTGGGCTCGTCCTCGGTGCGCTACGAGGTCGGCCTGTTCCGCAACGACGACGAACTGGCGGCGGCGGAAGGCTTCTTCGTCCATGTCTATGTCGAGCGCGCGACGCGGCGGCCGGCGGCGCTGGCCGCGACGCTGCGGCAGGCTCTGGAGAGCATCCTCGGATGAGCGACCCGGCCGACGACAGGCTGACCGTGCTGGAAATCCGCAATACCGAGCAGGAGCGCACGGTCGCCGAGCTTTCCGAGCAGTTGGCCGCGCAGTGGAAGACGATCGAACGGATGCAGAAGAAGCTCGACCTGCTGACCGAGCGCTTCCTGGCGCTGGAGGAGCAGACGATGCCGGAAACGCCGGTGACACGGCCGCCACACTGGTGAGGTTGAGGCGAGATGACCGCCCGGGACAGGATGGCGCGCGCGGAGGATTACGTCTTCGGACTGATGGACGAGGACGAGCGCCGGCGCGCCGAGCGCGACATGGAAATCGACGCCGAATTCCGCCAATGCGTGCTGGAGCTGGCGCAGAAGCTGCAACGGCTGCACGAGGGACGGCATAAGGGACGGCATGGCGGCGCCGAGCCGCCGCGCTCGCCCGACGAGATCTGGGCCGACATCGCCGCCCGCATCGCCGAACTGCCGCAGATGGCGGGGGTGGCGGCCGGGCGGATCGGGCCTGCCGCCGCGCCGGGCAGGCCGCGGCTTCAGCCGATACGCCAGCGCGTCGGCCGCGGTCTCGGCGAGACCGGCGGACGGCGGGGGCTCGTCATCGCCTGCGGCATCGTCGCCGTCTTCGCGATCGGCTATCTCGTCGGCTATCTGCGCTGAGCCCGGTCAGGGCGCGGAACGGGCGGCCGGCACCGCGCAGGCGACGCCTGTGCCGCGCAGGCCGCAATAGCCGTCCGGGTTCTTGGCCAGATATTGCTGGTGCTCTTCCTCGGCGAAGTAGAACGCCGGGGCGGCGGCGATCCCGGTCGTCACCGCGCCGGCGCCTGCGTCCGCCAGCGCCGCCTGATAGGCGGCGCGTGAGGCTTCGGCCTGCGCCTGCTGCTCCGGCGAGGTGGTGAAGATCGCCGAGCGGTAGGTGGTGCCGACGTCGTTGCCCTGGCGCATGCCCTGGGTGGGATCGTGGTTCTCCCAGAACAGGCGCAGCAATTCGCCGTAGGAGACGAGCGCCGGGTCGAACACCACGCGCACGGTCTCGGCGTGGCCGGTCAGGCCGGTGCAGGTCTCGCGATAGGTGGGGTTGGGCGTGACGCCGCCCTGATAGCCGGCGGCGGTGACGAGGACGCCCGGCACCTGCCAGAACAGCCGCTCGACGCCCCAGAAGCAGCCCATGCCGAAATAGGCGATCTCGGCCCCTTGCGGATAGGGGCCGGCGAGCGGCCTGCCGGAAACATAATGGTGCGAGGCGGTGGGGATGGGCGCGGCGCGCCCCGGCAGCGCCTCGTCGGCGGTCGGCAGCCTGAGCTTCTTCCCGGCCGTATCGTTCAGGAAAAACATCGTTGCGTTCCTTTCTGCCCCCCCAAGGGCATGGCTGGCGGGCGTATTCGGCCGGCTCGATCGGCCGCTCCGCCTAGATCGCGAAGCGGCGGTCGCCGCGCTCGCGCCGGCGGCCGGCGGATGCCGCCAGCAGCGCCAGCGCGCCGAACACGGCAAAGCCCGGCAGCGAAAGCAGCGAAACCACGACCGGGTCCCAGAACAGGCCGGGCAGGCTCTCCCGCACCAGGTTCTCGAAGCCGGCGAGGCTTTGCGGCGAAATCCCCTTCCACGACGCGGCGAGCGGCGTCATCGCCACCGCGCCGGTCGCGATCGAGCGCGTGGCGTCGAGCACCGCCATGATGACGGCGATCGCCAGCAGCACCATCGAGGCGAGACGCAGCAGGGCTTTGATCATGACGGTCGTGGCGCCTTTCCTTCCGGCCGCCGTCTCCGGTTCGGGGGGCGGCGCGCGGGCATTCCCCCTTCAGATAGGGCGGGGCGGGACGCTTGGCAATCGTCAAGCGTGCCCCTTCGGGCCTTCCGCCCCGGCCGCCCGCCGGGAACGCCTTCCATGGGGTGTCTTGCTCCAGTGATGGGGGCGGCGATAGATGTCCCACAGCGCCATCCATGCCGCGACCGACAACAGCAGCCAGTGCAACGGCGTCAGCAGCGCGAACAGCAGCGGGCGCGGCTTCTCGCAGGCGGTCAGCGTCGCCAGCCCGAGCGCGATGAACGCGCCGTAGCCGGCGAGGATGTTGGCGAGCGCGAGCAAGG
>JBDHTD010000068.1:0-7377 GCA_039808485.1 Aquamicrobium sp.
ATGGACCGGGACGCGGGCGCGGCGACGCGAAAGCGTGTGTTCGACATGGTGGCGGCCGAGCGCATCCCGTTCCTCGGTTACCACATGCCGTTTCCGGCCGTCGGCTTCATCGAGAAGCCGGATGCCGGCTATCGCTTCGTGCCGGCGAGCTACCAGTTCCTGCTGTAGGATCGTCAGGTGACGAGCTTGCGCTCGGCGAAACGCGGCTCGCGCCACAGGCCGCCCGTCATGATCGCTTCCAGCGTCGCCACCGCGCCCCAGACGTCCTCGAAGCCGACATAAAGCGGCGTGAAGCCGAAGCGCAATATGTCCGGGGCGCGGAAGTCGCCGACGACGCCGCAGGCGATCAGCGCCTGCATGATCGGCCAGCCGTCTTCATGCGTCAGCGCCACCTGGCTGCCGCGCGCTGCGTGGTCGCGCGGCGTGACGAGCCCGAGCCCGTGGCCGGCAAGCCGCGTCTCGACGAGCTCGATGAAGAAATCGGTCAAGGCGAGCGACTTCGCCCGCAGCGCCGCCATCTCGGCCGCCTCGAAGATGGCGATGCTTTCGAGCAGCGGCAGATAGGACAGCACCGGCGGCGTGCCGACGCGGAACTTCTCGATCGTCTCGGCCGGGCGATAGTCGATCTCGAAGCCGAACGGCGCGGCATGGCCCTGCCAGCCGGTCAGCGGGTTCTGCGCGGCGTCGAGATGGCGGCCGGCGACGAACAGGAAGGCCGGCGCGCCGGGACCGCCATTCATGTATTTGTAGGTGCAGCCGACCGCGAAATCCGCCCGGCAGGCGTTGAGGTCGACCGGCAGCGCGCCGAGCGAATGGCACAGGTCCCAGATGACGAGCGCGCCGGCCGCGTGCGCCGCCTTCGTCACCGCCGCCATGTCGCGCAGCCGGCCGGAGCGGTAGTTGACGTGGCTGAGGCACACCACGGCGGTGTCGGTGTCGATCGCCGCCAGCACGGAGCCGTCGTCGTCGCCGGCGAGTTCGAGCCGCGCCTCGGGGAACACATTGGCGAGCGCCCCTTGCAGGATGTGGACGTCGGTCGGGAAGTTGTTGCGCTCGGAGACGACCTTCATCCGCCCCGGCCGCAGCCGCATCGCGGCGCAGAATGCCTTGTAGAGATTGATCGAGGTCGAATCCGCGGCCAGCACCTCGCCTTGGCCCGCGCCCATCAGGGCGGCGAGCCGGTCGCCGACGGTTGCCGGCAGATTGTGCCAGTCGCGGCCGTTCCAGCTTCGAATCAGTTCCCGCGCCCAACCCTCCGTCAGGGCTTGGTTAATCGCCGCCGGAACGGAGGAGGGCATCGCGCCGAGCGAATTGCCGTCGAGATAGATTTCGCCTTTCGGCAGGTCGAAGCGGGCGCGCAAGGGGGCGAGCGCGTCCTGCCGGTCGAGCAGGCGGGCGCGCTGCCGTCCGGGCGTGTCGGCCCGGCGCGCGGCGATCGCCGTCTCGACCGCCGCGCTCACGGCAGCACCGCGACGATCCTTGCGGCCAGCTCGTCCAGCCGGTCGCCGGGCAGGCCGGCGACGTTGAAGCGGCTGTCGCCGACGATGTAGACGCCGTGCTCGTCGCGCAGGCGCGTCACCTCGTCCTGCGTCAGGCCGAGGCGGGAGAACATGCCGCGCTGGCCGGCGATGAAGTCGAAGCGGTCGGAGTTCGACGCCCGGCGCAGGGCCTCGGCAAAGCCCTGGCGCAGCGCCAGCATGCGGGCGCGCACGGTGTCGAGCTCGCCCTGCCAGCCGGCGCGCAACGCCTCGTCCTCGAGCACGATGCGGACGCAGGCGGCGGCGTGGTCGGGCGGCATCGACCAGATGCCGCGGCCGACGGCGAGCAACTGGCTGAAGGCCGCGTCGGCTTCCGTCGCGTTGCGGCCGAGCAGGATCGCCGCGCCGACGCGGTCGCGATAGACCGAGAAGTTCTTGGAGCAGCTTGCCGCCACCAGCATCTCCGGCACCTTGGCCGCCAGTAGCCGCACGCCGGCCGCGTCCTCGTCCAGCCCGTGGCCGAAGCCCTGATAGGCGATGTCGACGAAGGGGGTGAGGCCGCGCGCGACCGCGAGGTCGGCAATGGCGCCCCACTGGTCGAGCGACAGGTCGGCGCCGGTCGGGTTGTGGCAGCAGCCGTGCAGCAGCACCACGTCGCCGGCGGCCGCCGTGGCGAGCGTGGCGACGGCGGCGTCGAAGGTGACGCGCTGCGCCGGATCGTAATAGGGGAAGGCGGCGAACTTCAGCCCGGCGGCGCGCAGGATCGGCAGGTGGTTCGGCCAGGTCGGGTCCGGCACCCACACGGTGGCGTCGGGCCGAGCCATCTTGATGAGGTCGGCAAGCTGGCGCAGCGCGCCGGTGCCGCCCGGGGTCTGCGCGGCGCGCAGCCGGGTGCGGTCGGCGTCCTTGCCCAGCACTAGGCCGATCATCAGCGCGTTGAACGCGGTGTCGCCGGCAAGGCCGAGATAGGTCTTGGTCGTCTGGCTCTCGTGCAGGCGGCGTTCCGCCTCGCGCACCGCGCGCATCACCGGCGTCGCGCCGGTCTCGTCGCGGTAGACGCCGACGCCGAGATCGATCTTGCCGGGGCGCGGATCGTCGCGATAGAGCGACATCAGGGCAAGGATGCCGTCGGGGGCGGCGGGCGTCAGCGTCTCGAACATCGTGTCCTCCTGGAATCGCCCCCCACAAACGCCAAAATCGCCGCCGGCGCAACCGATTAGGCGGGCCGCGCCATTGTGCCAATCACCGCCGGGCGTATAGATCGGTCGCGGCCCGCTTCCGGGGCCGAGGGAGCATGGGTATGAGCGACAGCGACATCGAGCGGGTGGTGATCGTCGGCAGCGGCCAGGCGGGGGTCGAGACCGCGGCGGCGCTGCGCCAGCACGGCTTTTCCGGCAGCGTCGTCATCCTCGGCGAGGAGCCGGACCTGCCCTATCAGCGACCGCCGCTGTCTAAGGAATTCCTGAAAAGCGTCGAGGATTCGTCGCTGCCGCTGAAGGGCGAGGCGTTCTATGCCGGCAACGGCATCGAATTGAGGCCGGGCGTCGTCGCCGAACGGATCGACCGCGAGCGGCGTGAACTGGCACTGAGAGGCGGCGAGCGCGTGCCTTACGATCATCTCGTGCTGGCCACCGGCGCGCGCAACCGGCTGCCCCCGATCCAGGGGCTGGACCCGGCGCGGGTGCTGGAGCTGCGCACGCTGGCGCATGCGCGGGCGCTGACGGCGCGGCTGCCCGGGCTTCGCCGCGTTGCGATCATCGGTGGCGGCTTCATCGGGCTCGAAGTGGCGGCGCTTCTGCGCCAGCGCGACATCGAGGTCGACGTGCTGGAGGCGGCCGACCGGCTGATGGGCCGGGTGCTGTCGCCGGCGATGAGCGCGGCGTTCCTGCGCTTCCACCACGAGATGGGAACGCGCCTCCGCCTCGCCACGCTGGCGCGGGAGATCGCCCCGCAGGGCGAGGGCTTTTCGCTCGCGCTGTCCGATGGCGGGAGGCTCGATGTCGATGCCGTGGTCGTCGCGGCGGGCGTGGTGCCGAATGTCGAGCTGGCCGCCGAGGCCGGCCTTGCCGTCGCCAACGGCGTTTCGGTCGACGCGATGTTGCTGACTTCCGATTCGACGATCTCGGCCATCGGCGACTGCGCCGCGCACCCCAACCCTTATGGCAATGGGGGACCGATCCGGCTGGAATCGGTTCAGAACGCGGTCGACCAGGCGAAGTGCGTGGTGGCGCGGCTGACCGGGAATCCACAGCCCTACAATGCGCTGCCGTGGTTCTGGTCGCATCAGGGGCCGATCAAGTTGCAGATCGCCGGGCTGTCGCTCGGTATGGACGAGACGGTGACGCGCGGCGATCCGGCCGGCGAAAAGTTCTCGGTGTTCGTCTACCGCAAGGGGCGGCTCGCCGCGGTCGAGAGCGTCAACAGCCCGGCCGACCACATGGTGGCGCGGCGACTGATCGCGGCCGGAATCACGGTGCCGAAGGAGGTGGCGGCCGACCCCGCGACCGACCTGAAGGCGTTGATGCCGAAGGCGGCGGCCTGACTGTTCGACATTACTGGATCAGTACCCTGACGCTCGCCGCGCGGCCGGCGGCGTCGATGACGGTCAGCGTCGAGAAGCCGGTCCCGTCCGGCTGCCAGCTTGCGGTGCGGCGCCGGGTCGGCCCGTCGAGCGGCCTGCCATTGGCCAGCCAGCGGAACGGCGCCCGCCCCCCTTGCAGCTTCAATGCCAGCGGCGACGCCGCGCCTTGCGCCGCCCCGAGCTCGACATGCGCGCCCTCGGGCGGAAACACGATTTCAGGCGCCGCTTCGGCGACGCGGGCATCGTCGGGTGCGGCGCGCGGCGATTCGAAACGCCTCATGGTCACCGGCAGGTCGGCGCGGGCGGTGCGCGCCGCGCCCGCCGGCGCGCGCGGCAGCGCGGCGACGCCGAAGCCGGCCTGCGCGAAGGCGTCGAACAGGATCGGCGCGGCGGTGGCATAGCCCGAGAGGCCGGGAACGGCCGCGCCGTCGGGCCGGCCGACCCAGACGCCCAGCACATGGCGGCCGTCGAACCCGACCGACCATGCGTCGCGATAGCCGTAGCTGGTGCCGGTCTTGTAGGCGATGCCGCGCTGGTTGGCGCCTTCGGGCGGCGTGACGCCGGCGAGGATGTCGGCCACCTGCCAGGCGGCGCGGTGGTCGAGGAGGGTGGCGGCGGCGCGCGGCCCCTTTGCCGGGCGGTCGGAGATCGCGGTCGCCAGTCCGCGATTGGCGAGCCCGGTATAGAGCTGGACGAGGTCGCGCAGCGAAATGCCGGCGCCGCCGAGCGCGATCGCCAGCCCCGGCGCCTCGCCGCGCGGCAGCGACAGCGAAACCCCGGCGTGGCGCAGCCGCGTGGCGAGGCGCGCCGGCCCGATAGCGTCGAGCAGATGCACCGCCGGCACGTTCAGCGACATTTGCAGCGCCGTGCGCACCGAGACGTCGCCTTGATAGGCGAGGTCGAAATTCCGCGGCCGGTAGCCGGAGAAGTTCGACGGCCGGTCGGCGATGATCGTCTCCTGCGCCACGAGCCCCTGCTCGAAGGCGAGGCCGTAGATGAACGGCTTCAGCGCCGAACCGGGCGAGCGCACCGCCCTCGTCATGTCGATCCAGCCGAAGCGCGCCTCGTCGAAGAAGCCGGCGGAGCCGATTTCGGCGAGGATGTCGCCGCTTTGCGCGTCGGCCAGCACCATGGCGACCGAAAGCTTCGGCCCCAGCCGCACCGCCGCCTCGCGCGCCACGCGCTCCAGCGCTTCCTGCGCGCGGGCGTCGAGCGTCAGCGCGACGCGGCTTTCGCCCGGATTGTCGCGAAGCGCCGCCTCCGCCGCATGGGCGGCGAGGAAGGGCAGGGGCCGCCGCCTCGCCGGCGCGGCATGGTCGCGGCCGCGCGCGGCTTCCCGCTCGTCCATCAGCCCGGCTGACACCATGCGCCCCAGCACCCGGTCGCGCGCGGCTTCGGCCGCTTGCGGGTGGCGGTCGGGGCGGCGGCGCTCGGGCAGTTGCGGCAGCGCGACGAGAAGTGCCGCCTCGCCCAGTCCCAGCCGCTTCGGCTCCTTGCCGTACCAGGCGAGGCTGGCGGCGCGGATGCCTTCGAGATTGCCGCCGTAGGGCGCGAGCGTCAGGTAGCGTTCGAGGATTTCGCGCTTGGAAAGCCGCCGCTCGATCTGGAGCGCCCGCGCCATCTGCCTGAGCTTGGCGGCGAGCGAGCGTTCCGTGCGCGGCTCGATCAGCCGGGCGAGCTGCATGGTGATGGTCGAGCCGCCCGAGACGATGCGGCCGTTCGCGACCAGTTGCACGGCGGCGCGGACGAAGGCGAGCGGATCGAGGCCGGAATGGTCGAAGAAGCGCCGGTCCTCATAGGCGACCAGCATCTCGACGAAGTGCGGATCGACATCGTCGAGCGAAACCCCGAAGCGCCACGCGCCGTCCGGCGTCGCCAGGGCGCGCAGCAACACGCCGTCGCGGGCGACGACCTCGGTCGCCGTCGCCGGGGCCACGAGCGGCGGCGGAAACGCCTTGTCGAGCGCGCCGAGCCCGGCCATCGCGCCCGCGCCGGCGAGCGCGGTGAGGCCAAGCGCGATCAGGGCGTGCTTCAGCCGCATCGCCACGCTCCTGCCGCCGGCTACCGCGTCGCCGCCGTCACCTCGACGATGCCGGCGGCGGTGCGGGCGTTGAACTGCGGCCGGTACATGTCCTCGACCACCGCGGCCGGGTGGGTGTAGGTGCCCGGCGTGACGGCGCGCACGACATAGGCGGCTGTGAAGTCGCCCGGCCCGTCGGCATCGAAGGCGACGACGAAGCGGTCGTCGCGGAACTCGCTGTGCGCCACGTCCGGGTCGCCGAGCCAGTCGAAATTGCCGAGCTCGGCGCTGCCGACGAGGCGCGGATTGTCGATCTCGAAGCCGGCGGGCAGCAGGTCGGTGACGGCGATGCGCGCCGGCCATTCATTGTGGGACTCGATGTTCAGCACCACGACGAAGCGGTCGTTCTGGGCGGCTTCGGTCACGTTCGCCTCCTCGCCGTCGAGCGTGTAATAGGTGCGCGCGATGGCGAAGCCGTCGCCGCCGGCCGGCAGCGGCTCGGCCGGGGCGGCGATGGTGGTGACGACGGCGTCGACCGGCTCGCTTCCCCTGTTGGCGATGACGAGCGGGGTCTGCGCCAGCCTCGCGCCGTCGAGGCGGGTGGCGAATGCGCCGTCATGCGGCGCGCCGTCGATGTCGAGGCGGATCGTCTCGCTCGACGCGGCGACCGCGCGCGCGGCCAGCACCAGCCACACCTGCTCCTGCGTGGAAAGATTGTCCTTGCCGCTGCGTTCATCCGCCACGAAACGGGCGAGCGCCGGCACTATCGCCGGCGCGGGGCGCACCTCGGCGGCGAGGGCAAGGATCGCCGCGCCGTCGCGCAAGCGTGAGCCGTAGTCGGAGCGCGACAGGCTGATGCCGGTGGTCGCCCGCGCCTGGCTCAATGCCGAGGCGAACGCCTTTTCCGCGCGGCCGTTGTCGCCGTAGAGCGCGAGCGCGGCGCCGAGCTGGGCGCGTGCCATCGGGCTCGTGAACTCGTCGATGCGGGCGTCGGCATAATAGCGCAGGTCGCCGATCGACGCCTTGCGGTTGCGCGCCAGGACATAGAGCGCATAGGCGATCTCGGTGCCGCGCTCCTCGACTTCCGTCGTATAGGAAAGCTGGTTCTGGAGGTTGTCGAGGGCGGTTGCGAAGCCTTGCGCAGGCACGGCATGGCCGGCTTCGCGGGCGCGGGTCAGGAACTCGGTGATGTAGGCGTCGAGCCACAGGTCGCCCCAGCCCGGCCCCCACAGGCCGAACGAGCCCGAGGACGATTCGAAGGTCATGATGCGGGCGATGGCGTTGTCGATCCTGTCCTT
>JBDHTD010000069.1:0-7360 GCA_039808485.1 Aquamicrobium sp.
TATTCCTCGACCGCGCGCGGGATGACGTCGAAATAGAGCTTCTTGGCCGTGCGCGGCTTCTGGAACATGTAGAGCGCCAGGCTCTCGGTCGGCGCATAGGTCAGCCATTCGTCGATGGTCAGGCCGTTGCCCTTCGACTTCGAGATCTTCTCGCCGTTCTCGTCGAGGAACAGCTCGTAGACGAAGTGCTCGGGCGGGCGGCCGCCCAGCGCCTTGCAGATCGAGTCGTAGACCATCATGTTCGGGCCGTGGTCCTTGCCGAACATCTCGAAATCGACGCCGAGCGCGGCCCAGCGGGCGCCGAAATCCGGCTTCCATTGCAGCTTCACCCTGCCGCCGGTGACGGGAAGCGTCACCTCCTCGCCGTCCTCGTCGTCGAAGGTGACGGTGCCGGCCTCGGCGTCGACGTGTCTCATCGGCACGTAGAGCACGCGTCCCGTCTTCGGCGAGATCGGCAGGAACGGCGAATAGGTGGCGCGGCGTTCCTCGCCCAGCGTCGGCAGCATGATCGCCATGATCTCGTCGTAGCGCTCGGCGACCCGGCGCAGGATGTCGTCGAAGCGGCCGGACTTGTAATAGTCGGTGGCGCTGGCGAACTCGTAGTCGAAGCCGAACGTGTCGAGGAACCGGCGCAGCATGGCGTTGTTGTGGTGGCCGAAGCTGGCATATTTGCCGCCGAACGGGTCCGGCACAACGGTCAGCGGCCGGTGGAGCCACGGCTCGAGCAAGGCGCGGTCCGGCACGTTGTCGGGGATCTTGCGCATCCCGTCCATGTCGTCGGAAAAGCACAGCAGCCGCGTCGGCACCTTGTCCTGCGTCAGCACGCGGAAGGCGGTGCGCACCATGGTCGAGCGCGCCACCTCGCCGAAAGTGCCGATATGCGGCAGGCCCGACGGCCCGTAGCCGCTCTCGAACAGGATCTCGGCCGGCCAGCCGCGCCCCTCGTAGCGCCTGACGATCTTGCGCGCCTCCTCGAACGGCCAAGCTTTGCTGTCCCGGGCGGCGGCAACGAGTTCCGGCGTCAGGGTGAGCGGGGGCAGGCGCGTTTCGGACATGGCTTCCGTTCCATAAGGGTTCGCGGGGGAGTTTGGCGCCGCGGCGCGCGAAACCTCTAGGCTTGCAGCCATGGTGCGTCAATGTTGGCGGGGCTTTTTCATTGCGGTGGGCGGCGCGGCCTCCTAACGTGCGGAAAAATCGCGAATCCCTATCCACACGGAGCATTTGATGTCGACGCCGAGCCCGCAGGAAGCCCTTGTCTATCTGATGGTCATCCTGTCCGCCTCCGACCGCGACATGGGCGACGAGGAACTGGCGCGCATCGGCGCCATCGTTCGCACCCTGCCGGCCTTCCACGGCTTTGCCCAGGCGCGCACGCTGGCGGTGGCGCAGGATTGCCAGCGCCTGCTCCAGCAGGAGGCGGGCCTTGGCGGCGCCCTCGACCTGATCGCCGAGGCGCTAACGCCCGAGCTGCGCGAGACGGCCTATGCACTCGCCGTCGACGTTGCCGCCGCCGATCTCGACGTCAAGCTGGAGGAGGACCGGGTGCTGCAACTCGTCCGCCAGCGCTTCGACATCGAGCGCGGAACCGGGCTCGCCATCGAGCGCGCGGCGCGCATCCGCCACCGCCCCGTTTCCTGATCGGGCGCCTCCCCGACCGGAGCTTCAGTAGAAGCTGACGGGAAAATACTTCAGGTAGAGCTCGGCGAAGATGCCTTTCACGCCGATCTCGCGCAGCGCGTAGTCGAAGGCGCGCGCGAGCGCGGCGTCCTGCTGCCTGACCGCGATCGCCAGCCCGTGGCCGAGAAATTCCGGCGCGATGTAGGGGCCGCCGGCGAAGCGGCAGCAATTCCCGGCATTGGCGCCGGCAAGCCAGAACGAAAGCTGCATGCCGTCGCCGAAGGCGCCGTCGAGCTTGCCCTCGCGCAGGTCGCCGTGGAGCCAGTCGGCGCGCGAATAGGTGATGGCGCGCGCTTGCGGAAAATAGCGGCGCAGCATGGCCTCGTGGGCCGAGCCGGCGATAACGCCGATGCGCTTGCCCCCGACGTCGCCGGGCATGGCCTGGCCGATCGCGCTGGCGCGCGGCACCGCGAAGCGGGCGGGAAAGGCCAGATAGGGCCGCGAGAAGGCGTAAGCCGCGCGGTTCTGCGTCGTGACCGCGGTTCCGGCGATCAGCGCCTCGCCCTGTCCGGCTTCCATCGCGGCGTCGAGCTCGTCCCAGGGCAGGCCCTGTATCTGGCAGCGCGGCACGATGCCGAGTTCGCGGCAGATCGCTCGGGCCAGTTCGACATGGAATCCGGTCAGGCGGCCGTCCCTGTCGAGAAAGTTGAAGGGCGGAAAGTCGATCGTGGTCAGGAAGCGCAGGCGTCCGACGCCCGCCAGGTCCGGCTTGGGCAGCCGCTCCTTCTCGTCCCAGTAAGCAGGGATCGCCGTGTCCTCGGCCCGCGCGTGAATGCCGGTGCCGAATGAGGGCAGGGCAAGCCACGACGCGGCAAACAGGAGGAGAAGGGCGATGGATCGTGGCATGATGCTGCTGGCGCTGGGCGTGGGCAAGGATATGGCCGGGCATCTCTCCCGTCAGGGAGGCTTCTGTCAACCGGCCGCGCGCAGCGGAAAACGCGGAGCGGACCCGGTGGCGCGGGCGTTTGATTGCTTAACGTGATAAAAACAGACAAGATAAATTCATCGATGCAAAGGCAAGTCGGAATATTTTTGTTGAATATTTCATATTATTAAATTTAGATGAATCCGTTTGTGAAATTCGGGAGCGGGTTTCATTGAGGGGAAACGTGTATCGTCGAGGCGGATGCAGGTTTTCAATTCCTGATCCTCGCCTTTCGTGCCGGGATGTTTTGGCCGTGGACGCCTTTTCCACGCCGGCCTCCTGACAGCCGATCATGACACTGCTCGGGCTATACGGCGTGCATCCTGTCGTTTTCCCGTCGCGCTTCCTCGCCTTCGACGACCTGCCGGAAGGCTCCGCGACCTCCGGGCCGGCCGCCGGCGCGCGCGAGGAGGGGTGGAGCGGCGAAAGCGCGGCGGAGGACGACGGCGAGGACGGCGCGTGGCGCGCGCGTCTGTTCGCGGTCTGGCAACCCGTCCTGGCGCGGCTGTCTCTGCCGCGCGCGGCCGCCGCCCAAGCGGCCGGGCGGGCCCTGGCGACGGGAACGTCCTTTCCGCAGGAGCTCATGGCCTCCGGCGTGGTGGCCGAGGCCGACCTCTACCGGGCGATCGCCGACGCGTTCGGCCTCGGCTTCCTCGCGGCGCTGGACGACGAGGTGGTTCTGGTCGACCCCGATCGCCAGATGCGCTCGCTGCGCCGGCGGCGCGGGCTCGGCGTCGCGATGATCAACCCGTCCGGCGGCCGCGCCGGGTATGTCCTCGCCGATCCGGCCATCGACCTCGTGCGGTTGGGGAAATTCCTCGGCCGTTTTCCGGACGTGCGGGCAAGCCTGAGCATTGCCCCGCCCTCGGCGCTGCGCGCCGCCGTCATCGCGCGCAACGCGCGGCAATTGCTGTTCGACGCGCAGCACCAGCTTCTGTTGCGCGCGCCCGAATTCTGTGCCCGCACCGTCGTCACCGCCTCGCAGGGCGCGGCCGTGATCGCGGCGATGGTCCTCTGCATCCTGCTGCTGTGGCTGGCGCCGGCCGCGACGTGGCTGGCGCTCGGCGCGATCGGTTCAGTCGGGTTCTCGCTCTGCGTGGCGCTGCGCCTGCTTGCCTGGAGCAGCGCCGGGCCGCCGCGGGTGCGGCGCGCATGGCCCGCCGACCCGGCCGAGCAGCCGGTCTATTCCGTCCTCGTCGCGCTCTATCGCGAAAGCGAGGTGGTGCCGCAGCTCCTGGCCGCGCTGGCGCGCCTGCAATGGCCGCGCAGCAAGCTCGAGATCAAGCTGGTCTGCGAGGCCGACGACGGCGAGACGCTGGCCGCGCTCGGCCGCCATCGCCTGCGGCCGGAGGTCGAGCTGGTGCTGGTCCCGCCCGGCCTGCCGCGCACCAAGCCGAAGGCGCTCGCCTATGCGCTGCCGCTGTGCAGCGGCGAGTTCGTCACGCTCTACGACGCCGAGGATCGGCCCAACCCGCTGCAACTGGTCGAAGCCTGGCAGCGCTTCCGCGACGAGCCGGCGGAGGTCGCCTGCCTCCAGGCGCCGCTCGTCGTCACCAATGGCCGGGCGAGCGCGCTTTCGTCGATGTTCTTGTTCGAATACGCGGCGCTGTTCCGCGGCATCCTGCCGTGGCTGGCCGGGCGCGGCCTCGTCCTGCCGCTCGGCGGCACCTCCAACCATTTCCGCCGCGCCGCGCTCGACGAGGTCGGCGGCTGGGACGCCTACAACGTCACCGAGGACGCCGAGCTCGGCCTCAGGCTCGCCCGCTACGGCTACCGCACCGGCGTCATCGCCCGCCCGACCTTCGAGGACGCGCCGGAGACGCTGGCCGTCTGGCTGCCGCAGCGCGTGCGCTGGTTCAAGGGCTGGATGCGCCGTGTTGTAAAATCGTATAACAATTTGAAAAAAAGGGAAAAATGGATTTTATTAACGTTAGAACTCTATCATAGCAACATAATAGCAACAAATCAGGTAGATATCTCTGGACCACAATGGGCGAAACTGGCGACAAGCACCACTCGAGAGCCGGCGCGGCAATACCCGCAGCTCGACTTGGTGCCGGAGCTTGGGCGATGAAGCCGCTCGTCCAGACGCGGCCGAGGATTGGCTACGGCAATCCTGACGCGACGAAGGAAAATGGCTCTCCCTTGCCGATGATGAGATGATCGAGCATGCGGACGTCGATCTTCGCCAGCGCGGTTTCTGCCGCTCGGTATGCGAGATGTCATTCGAACTGGGCGAGGTGTCGCCCGTTGGGTGCTGGTGCGCCAAGATCAGTGCCGCCGCATTCAACTCCAGGGCCCGTTGCACGACCACGCGCGGATGGACCGCCGTCGAATTGACCGTGCCCGTGAACATGGCTCACAGACGAGGACTCGGTACTGGTTATCGAGGAACACCGCCACGACGACCTCGTTGGGTTCCGGCATTAGCTTCAGGCGCAGGTAATCGCGAACTACCGGCGTATTGTTCAGGATGGCACCGGGCTTGTAAATACGATCTTCTTGCAGCGCGATGGCTCGCTCGACGAACCAGTCCTCATGATGTGAGGTAGCGGTGTCGTTCGGCTCGGTGTGGGAACCCGCGACTACGAGAGTATCGAGCATTGCGAATCTTCAGAGATGAAGTCGGAGAAGGTTTGCCTCCAAAGAGGCTGGCCCTCCCGGGATCGCGAGACGTGCTCCGATGACGAGGGTGAATCCTCCATCTCGCGGCGGCGTTTGCCGGACGGACGCGTTGCAAACGGGTGCGATTAGCGCGGCAGAGTCGTGTCGTAGCTTCGAAGTTCGTGGCTACCTGCGCTCGCCGAAGACCTCGCGGGCAAAACGTTCCAGGCTTCGTCTCCACCGCCCTTCTCGACAGAAAGCAGATCGAGCGCCGACAGCAGCCTGTCGTCCTCGACCGCTCCAGATAAGACAATTTCGTTCCCAGTGGTCCGGTCTTCCAGCTTCAACGTAGGCGTGGCGTCGATTCCCTCCTGCGCGGCGCGTCGTGCTTGAGACTGGACAACCTCCTTGGACGCGCCGCTGATGAGGCATTCGCGAACAGCGGCCGTCGCGCCAGGAACGGACAGGTCATCCGGCAAGCCGCGACCGCCGCCCTGCGTGTTCAGGAAAATCCATTCGATCGTGCGCCAGAAGGCATCCTGTCCCGCGAGATTGCCCATGCACTCCGCCGTTACCGCCAGGTTCGTCGCAGCCGGCTCATGGAACGGCAGAGGAAGATGGTGCCATTGAAGCGCGGTTTGGGGTTGTCGCTCGACCCAGGCCTTGAGGGCCGGAAAATAGGACTGGCAGTGTGGGCACTCCAGGTCGGCATAGATGGTGATCACGTATCGGGAGTCCGGCTGGCCGCCATACTGCCAAGTGGAACCGGACGTGAACGGCGAACCTGTCTGCCCGGCGAGGTTGCCTCTTTCGGGTGCGCCTAGTTGATCCGCGAGTTGCCAGCCGGCGAGCAGCGCCAACGGTGCGGTCGCCAAGGCCACGGCGACGGCTCCAAAGACGAGATGACGACGGGCGAGCAACGATGACAGCATAGGTAGGTCCACGGCCGGAGCGGGCCGACCGCGGCCCGGAATGGTACCTTGAGAGGAACATGGCCAGCCGTTTGGTTCTCCGAAGAATCCAGACATGTTGCGAACCGATAGTTTACCGCTCAGGTCTACGTCACGGCAGGTCGTAACGAGCAAACGGAGGCTATTCCGGGATCGACAGATAGGGGTTGTTCGGCGGCACATCATCGAACAGGCATCGCGGATCTTTCAACAGGTAGCCGTACAGCCGCCGCGACTTGCGCGGTCCCGTGACCTGGCATGTCCAGATATTCAAGCCGTTGGGCTGCTTGCGATGCAGTTGAAGCTTCTCGAAACGCTTCTGCACCCATTCCAGCTCGGTGAGCTTCTCCTGTCGGGCGAGGACGCCGGCTTGCGGGTGCTCCTGAGTGTAGCGGTGAAACAATCCCGGGCTCACCAGAAGAACCGTGTCCGCAACGGTATGGACGCGAGCCTTTGCGTCGTTGATGACGATCGTGCGGTTTTCGATGCCGCTGCGTAGCCACGTCATGAAATGTTCGCCCGACGACGTCTGCGTTTCGGCAACCTGTGGAGCATCGGGAACGGACGAATCTTCAGGTGCTCCGCCGTGCGACACAGATGCATCGGGCTCGGGGAAGGGCGAGGCTTGCGGTTCGCTTGTTTCGACAACATCGGTGTCCGGCAGACCGATCAGCCCAAGCAATTCATCGATCGCTCCGCCCGGCTGTGACGGCGCGGGTGGGTTTGAATCTTCTGTCGTTGCGGGACCGGGCGCCGGCAAACTGTCGGTATCGGTTTCCAGTGACCCAGTTTGCTGCGCCGCGCCGTCACCGGCGGCGCCTTCCTCGCCCGCGATGACCGTGACGGAGCCTGCAAAGGCTGGTGGTCGTTCCGCGCTCTCCCATATCAACGCGGGCGACAGACGCAGCAGCGTAAAACTATATGACCAGCCGCTGTCGCTTGTGACGGTCGCCCTCCAGATCGCCTTTCCTTCCGGGGTGGCTTGCAGGATTCCGTGATCCTGAAGCACCGTGAAGACCGCGGTATTGTTCGCCGGTATTCCCTCGAAGCCTTGGGACAGCAAGTGGGCGCGCAGCTTGTCCGACACTGTCTTGCTGACCAGCCACAGATCCTCGTTGGTCAACCAGCCGTCCGATGCCTGTGGCTGGTTGAGCTTCAGTTCCTCCCTGAGCAGGTAGCGCAGCCCTTCGAGCAATTTGCGCTG
>JBDHTD010000070.1:0-7301 GCA_039808485.1 Aquamicrobium sp.
AAGGCGATCAGGTCGCCGCGCGGCGACCACACCGGCGTCGAATAGGTGCCGTCGCCGAAGGAGATGCGCTGCGGGTTCCCGCCGTCCGCGCCCATGACGTAGATGTGCGGCCGCCCGCCGCGGTCGGAGGTGAAGACGATGCGGTCGCCGTTCGGCGAATAGGAGGGCGAGGTGTCGATGGCGTTCGACGAGGTCAGCCGCGTCGTGGTGCGGCTGCGCAGGTCCATGGCGTAGATGTTGGAATTGCCGTCGTCGCGCAGCAGGCTCATGATCACCTTCTGCCCGTCGGGCGAGAAGCGCGGCGCGAACGTCATGCCGGGGAAGTTGCCGACGAGCTCGCGCTGGCCGGTCTCGATCTGGAGCAGATAGACCTGCGGCTGCCCGCCCTCGTAGGACATGTAGGTGATCTCCTGCCGGTTGGGCGAGAAGCGCGGCGTCAGCACGATGGCGCGGCCGTCGGTCAGCGAGCGGTTGTTGGCCCCGTCCTGGTCCATGATGGCCAGGCGCTTGACGCGCTTGTCCTTCGGCCCGCTCTCCTCGACATAGACGATGCGGGTGTCGAAATAGCCCTTCTCGCCGGTCAACCGCTCATAGATGGCGTCGGCGATGATGTGGGCGACGCGCCGCCAGTTGGCCTTGTTGGCGAAGAACTGCTCGCCGACGAGCTGCTGGCCGGCGAAGGTGTCCCACAGGCGGAACTCGGCGCGCAGCCGCCCGTCGGCCTCGTGGCTGACGCGGCCCGTCACCAGCGCCTGGGCGTTGATGACCGTCCAGTCGGGAAAGCGCGGCGCGACGTCCGGGTTGGCGATCTTCTCGATGAACGCGCCCTTCTCGATCGGCTTGAACAAGCCCGAGCGGGCGAGGTCGGCGGCGATGACGCCGGCGATCTCCTGGCCGATGGCGTCGTTGGCGATGAAATCGGTGATCGCGACCGGCAGCGGCTCGACCACGCCCTTGGTGATGTCGATCTCCAGCACGGCGTGGGCCGGCCGGGTCGCGGCGAGCGCCAGCCCGAGAACCATCAGCGCGGTCGAGAACAGGGCTTTGAAGGGTTTCGTCATGCTTGGGGCCTCATGGGTCCGATGAAGGGGTCCGATGAAATGGGTCCGATGGGCGTGTCTGGCGTCATCGCGGCGCCTGTCAGAACATGTCGCGCGGGTCGAAATGGACGATCACGTCCGACCACGCCTCGTATTTGTCGGAAGGCAGGCTGTAGGGCGCGCAGGCCAGCACGGCGCGGCGCGCCGATTCCGCCGCCGCGCGCTCGATGCCGGCCCCGCCGCCGCCGGAGACGATGGTCGGCGCGCCGTCGAGCGCGCCGGACGGGTCGAGCCGGAACTGCACCGAGACCTTCAGGTTCTCCGCGTCGGCGGCGCCGGCCGGCACGTTCCAGCAGCGCTGGATCTGGCCGCGCAGCGCGTCCATCTCGCTCTGGCTCAATTTGGCCCCGGTGGTCTGGCGGCCGCCGAGCGCTGCCTGCTCGCTCGATCGCTTTGCGCCGCCGCCGGACGCCTTCTCGCGGTTCAGCAGCGCCGCGACCTGGTCCTCGACCGTCCGGGAATCCGACTGGCTCGACGACGCCGTCTCGCGCCGCTGCTCCTGCCGCCGCTCCGGTTCGCGGCGCTCGGGCGTGCGGGCGGTCTGCGCCTGCGGCGGCTGCGGCCGCGCCTCCGGCCGCGGCGCGCTCGACGGCAGATCGACGGCTTCCGAGGTCGGGGCCTCGGCGACGGCCGTTTCCGGCGCGGGGTCGGGCTTCACGTCCTGCTTCGGCTGCGGCTCGGGCGCCATTTCGGTGGTCGGCACCGGCTGCGGCTCGGGCTTCTGCTCGGGCTCACGCGCGGGGTCGGGCTTGGGCGTCGGCGGCGTGGGTTTGGGCGGCGGCGGCGCTTCCGCCGTTTCGACCGGGCGCGGTTTCGGCTCCGGCGTCGGCGGCGTCTTCAGGTCGACGGTATTGTCGCCGACCTCCTGCGCGTTCTCGACCGGCTCGGGCCGCGTGGTCGGCGTCGGCGCCGGCTTTTCCGCCACCGGCGCCTGCCTGTCGCCCCGGACGCTCTGCGCGATCTCCTCGATCGGCACGATGTCGACGGGGAAGGATTCGACGTCGGCGATGGCCATCTCGCGCGGCGACGACAGGCTGACGAGGCCGAAGCCGAGCACGACCGCGTGCAGCGCCAGCGATGTCGTCAGTCCGGTCTTCAAGGTCAGCGATCCTGTTCCTGAAGCGTCACCAGGCCGAGATTGCGGTAGCCGGCGGCCGAGATGCGCGCCATCACCCGCATCACCGTGCCGTAATCGGCGGTGCGGTCGCCGCGCACGTAGATGCGCTCGTCATAGCCGGTCGATGCGATGGCCTGAAGCTTGGGCACGATCTCGTCGAGGCCGATCTCGGTTTCCTGGAGGAAGATCTGGCCTTCCTCGTTGATCGAGACGGTGATCGGCTGGGTCTCGGAATTCAGCGCCTTGGCCTGGGTTTCCGGCAGGTCGATCGGCACGCCGACAGTCATCAGCGGCGCGGCGACCATGAAGATGATCAGCAGCACCAGCATCACGTCGACGAACGGCGTGACGTTGATCTCCGAGACGAGGCCGTTGCGGCCGCGCCTCCCGTTGCCGCGCCGCCCGTTGCCGCGGCCGCGCCCGCCGGCCTGTCCGGTTGCCATAGCCATGAAACCTCTCCTAGGCGACCGCCTTCAGCGGCACCTTCTCATCGATTTGCCGCGACAGTATGGCGGAGAACTCGTCGGCGAAGCCCTCCATGCGCAGGCCGATCCTGGCGGCGTCGGACGACAGCTTGTTGTAGGCGATGACGGCGGGAATGGCGGCGAGCAGGCCGAGCGCGGTGGCGAGCAGCGCCTCCGCGATGCCCGGCGCGACCACGGCGAGGTTGGTCGATTTCGAGCCGGCGATGGCCTGGAACGAGGTCATGATGCCGACGACGGTGCCGAACAGGCCGATGAAGGGCGCGGCCGAGCCGACCGAGGCGAGGAAGCCGAGCCGCCCTTCGAGCCGCTCCATCTCGCGGGTGAGCGCAAGGTCCATCGCCTTGTCGATGCGGTTCTGAAGGCTGATCGGCGACTTGACGCCCTTCTCGAAGCTCTTCTTCCACTCGCGCATGGCGGCGACGAAGATCGAGCCCATGCCGGACGTCTTGCGCTCGGCCAGCGTCCGGTAGAGCTCCTCCAGCGACTGGCCGGACCAGAAGATCTCCTCGAAGCGCGACAGCGCCGCCCGCATGCGGGCGAACGCGAGCAGCTTGTCGACGATGATCGCCCAGCTCCACACCGAGGCGGCGATCAGGCCGATCATCACCAGCTTGACGACCCAGCCGGCCTGCCAGAAAAGCGCCCATATCGAGTGGTCGCCGCCGGGGGCGGCAAGAGCCATTTGTTCCATTCGCGTTGGTCCCTAATCGTGCGGGGCCGGCTGCCTGCCGCCCCGCCGCGCATCGTCCCTTGCCGTCGCCGGTCGTCATGGCCGGAACGCGCCCGATGCGCTGTCTCGGCCTTTTCCGGGTCAAATTTGGTGAAAGGAAGGCGCATCTTCACGCGCAATCCTCACCATCTTCTTGATGAACGGTTAAGGTTAAGGATGCGTTTAATCGCCCGGCGCGGGCGCCGCCGCTATGCTCCCTTCGGCATGAAGGCGGCGGCCCATTCCTTGGGGAAGCGACGCGGCTTGCCGGTTTCCGAGACGATCGCCGCCTCGATCCGCGCCTCGATCAGGAGGTCGTCGCCGCGCCTGATCTGCTGCGCCATGAAGATGCGCGCGCCGGAGACGCTTTCCGTGCGCGTGTCGATGGTCAGCACGTCGTCGATGCGCGCAGGCGCCCGGAAGTCGATCTCCATCCGCCGAACCACCCAGACCAGCTTCTCGCCGTGCACGCCATCGGCCAGCTCGGTGTGGTGGACGCCGGCCAGCCGCAGGAAGTCGGAGCGGCCGCGCTCGAGCAATTCGAGATAGCGCGCGTGATAGACGACGCCGGAAAAGTCGGTGTCGGCATAATAGACCAGCGCCTTTAGCCGGTGGCCGAAATCGGTCAGCTCGCCGGCGAGCCCGGCCGGGATTGCGCTCATGTCGCTCATTCTTCCTCGAACAGTCCGATCTGCTGCCGGGCGATGTCCTGCGGCGCGTCGAGGCCGAGATGCCGCCAGGCATTGGCAGTCAGCATCCGTCCGCGCGGCGTGCGCTGGATGAAGCCCTGCTGGATCAGATAGGGCTCGATGATGTCCTCGATGGCGTCGCGCGGCTCGGCCAGCCCTGCGGCGATGGTCTCGATGCCGACCGGCCCGCCGCCGAAATTCCGCGCGATCATGTCGAGATAGCGCCGGTCGAGATTGTCGAGGCCGAGCGTATCGACCTCGAGCCGCGACAGGGCCGCGTCCGCCATGCCGCGGTCGACGACCTCGGCCCCGGCGACGGAGGCGAAGTCGCGCACCCGGCGCAACAGCCGTCCGGCGATGCGCGGCGTGCCGCGCGCGCGCCGGGCGATCTCGACCGCCCCCTCGTCGTTCATCGGCAGGGAAAGCAGCCGCGCCCCGCGCCGGACGATGGTCTCGAGCTCCGCCACCGTATAGAAATCGAGCCGGACCGGGATGCCGAAGCGGTCGCGCAGCGGGTTGGTCAAGAGGCCGAGCCGCGTCGTCGCCGCCACCAGCGTGAAGCGGGCGAGGTCGATCTTGACCGAGCGCGCCGCCGGCCCCTCGCCGATGATCAGGTCGAGCTGGAAATCCTCCATCGCCGGATAGAGGATCTCCTCCACGGCCGGGTTGAGACGGTGGATCTCGTCGATGAACAGCACGTCGCGGTCTTCGAGATTGGTGAGCAGCGCGGCAAGATCGCCGGCCTTGGCGATCACCGGGCCGGAGGTCGAGCGGAAATTGACGCCGAGCTCGCGCGCCATGATCTGGGCCAGCGTGGTCTTGCCCAGGCCCGGCGGGCCGACGAACAGCACATGGTCGAGCGCCTCGCCGCGGTTCTTCGCCGCCTCGATGAAGATCTTCAGGTTCTCGCGCGCCGCCTGCTGGCCGACGAAATCGTCGAGCGACTGCGGCCGCAGCGACACGTCGGCGTCCTCGCCGCGCTTGTCCGGGGAGATCAGACGGGGTGCCAGGTTCATGATCCTGCTCTCATGGCCCTGTCATTTCACGGGCGGAGCGCGGTTGCAACCATGGCCTCACCGCGCCAGTTCCTTCAGGCCGAGCCGGATCAGCTTCGCGGAATCCGCCCCCTCGCCGGCCGCCTTCATCGCCGCGGCGACGGCGGATGCGGCGATGTCGCGCGAATAGCCGAGGTTGGTGAGCGCCGAGACCGCGTCGGCCGCCGGCGCGGGAGCCGCGCCCTCGCCCAGCGCCTCGGCGAAGCCGATGCCGGCGGCCGCCTCGCCGGCCAGCGCCGGGCTCTTGCCCTTCAGTTCGGTGACGATGCGCTCGGCCACCCGCTTGCCGACGCCCGGCGCGCGCGACACCATGGCGAGGTCGCGCAGCGCGATCGCGTTGGCGAGCTCGGCCGCCGACAGGGTGGACAGCACCGACAGCGCCACCTTCGCCCCCACCCCTTGCACGTTCTGCAACAGGCGGAACCATTCGCGCTCCGGCGTCGAGGAAAAGCCGTAGAGGCGGATCATGTCCTCCCGCACATGGGTCTCGATGTGCAGCACCGCCGCCTCGCCGGCGTTCAACCCGGCCAGCGTCCGCGCCGGGCAGAACGCGACATAGCCGACCCCGTGGACGTCGAGGATGCAATGATCCTCGCCGATCTCGTCGACCGTGCCCTTCAGCTTGCCGATCATCCCCGCACCCTCCGAGCCCGTCAGGCCGATGCCGCGGCGGCGAGCCTTACCGCCGCGCTCTGGCGATGATGCGCGTGGCAGACGGCGATGGCCAGCGCGTCGGCCGCGTCGTCGCCGTCGAAGACCGCCTTCGGCATCAGCACCCTGACCATCATGTGGATCTGCTTCTTGTCGCCGTGGCCAACGCCGATCACCGCCTTCTTGACCGCGTTGGGCGCGTATTCGGCGACGGCAAGGCCGGCCAGCGCCGGCACCAGCATGGCGATGCCGCGGGCCTGGCCAAGCTTCAGCGTCGCGGCGGCGTCCTTGTTGACGAAGGTCTGCTCCACCGCCGCCTCGTGCGGCATATGCGAATGGACGACCCCGGAAAGCCCGTCATGGAGCTGGCAAAGTCGCGAGGCGAGGTCGGCCCTGTCGTCGGAGCGCACGGTGCCGGAGGCGACGAAGCGCAGCGAGTTGCCCAGCACCTCGACCACGCCCCAGCCGGTGCGGCGCAGGCCGGGATCGATGCCGATGATGCGAATCGCCTCTGTCATGGGTCCACCCTATTGCGACGGCGTGGAAATGCCATCGAAAAGTGAACAAATCAGAAACGATCCGGGCCCGCTCAGCCGTGGGCGAAAGCGGTCTGCAACAGGCTGATCTGGTCGGAGACCGGGTTGCCGCCGCGCGGCAGCGCCTGCGGCCCGCGCGCCTCGGCCGGCTGGCCGTAGATCTCGTCGTCCATGCGCTTGACCAGCGCCTGGAGCCGGAGCGAATGGTCGACGATGGCGCGGAATTCCTCCGGCATCTCGACCCAGCCGGCGGCGTCGCCCTGGGCGGAGGCCGTGTCCAGCCTGACCTTGGACTTTTCCGTCGCGACCTGGTCGCGCGTCATCTCGCCGGAATTGGCGGCGCGCTGGAGCAGGAGCCACGAGGCGATCTGCATCAGGCGCGTGGTCAGCCGCATCGATTCGGCGGCGTAGAGCGTCGCGCCGACGCGCGAAAGCCGCTTGGCGGCGGCGCGGCCCTCGCCGTCGAGATATTCGGCGGCGCGCTCCACCAGCGTCATCCCCTCGTCGTAGAGCGGCTTGAACGACGCCGAGAAGATGCGCCTTTCGGCAAGACTGACCGTGTTGGAACCGTCGCGATCCGTGTTCTGCATGACCCTTTACCCCCGCGCAATTCGACGCCGCCTGCCACGGCCGCAGTCGCGGTTCTTCGTGCCGCGCCCTGGCGCTGCCATGGAGCGCGGAATTTGATACGTCGCGCGGCCGATGGCAAGCCGGTGTTTAACAGAAGGTTAACGCCGCCGGATGACGCCGGTTTCCGGCCGGAGCACAAAAAAAGAGCCGCAAAGGCGGCTCTCAGGAGTTTAACAGGGAGGCGTCAAACGGAGTGGCGAGCCACTCGGTCAGAATCCAGTAAACTGGATACCCACAGTAATACGCTGTAAAGCTTAACCGAAGCTTAACGCGACGGCCGATCTTGCCGATAGATGTGCCGAAGCGGCACAAGGGCCGATGGGAGGCCG
>JBDHTD010000071.1:0-7289 GCA_039808485.1 Aquamicrobium sp.
CTGTTGGCAACGACATGGGTCCGCGACAGCGGATATTTCAGGCGGCCGGCGAATCTGTCGCGCTCGCCTTTCGTCTCGAAGATGAGCGTACGGCTTTTGGCCAGCATGCGTCCGAAGGCGGCATAGCGCATATAGTGTAACAACCACGTTCGCGGATAGATGGGGCGCAGGGCCTCCCGGCTGAGCGAGGTGATGTATGCGTTCGCCAGGCCGCTGATCTGCCTCGGATGGGAGATGCCGGACGGCCCGAACACGGAGAACACCAGCGCGAATTCCCGCGCTGCGAGCAAGGCATGTATCTGCCGGCGGGCCTTCAGCGAGCGCATCGGGGACGCGTCGACCGCAAGCACGTCGCACCCGTCGAGATCGAGTACGGCGAGGTGCTGCCGGTTGACGATATAGGTGACATCGAACGGCAGGCTGCCGCCAAGCTTCAGCAGGCGGGCGGCAAACCACAGCGCGATCTGCCGCCCGCCGCCGGAAACGCAGTTCGAGATGTTCAGGGCGATGCGAGGCTTCATCGGTCTTCCCGGTCCCGTTCAGACGGCTTTTCCTGGGCGCGTTTCGCGGCCGATTGACATGGAGCCCGACTTTTTCGTCCGGGGAGCCGCAGGCGGCCGCTTCTGTTACGCCGAAGAGCGGAGGCACGCAACCGGCAGGGACCGCCCCTCGGGCGATCCCGCCGACCGGTGCCGCGCCGGCCTCCTACGGCAACCAGCGATTGATGCCGGCGACGATCCCCACATTCACGTCCACCGCCGTGATGCCGGGGATCAGCGCGGGACAGGCAAGCAGATAGCGGTGGCCTTGCGCGGCGGCGTTTATGGTGAACGGCGTCGGTTGGTATCCGACATTGCTATATGGCGACAGCGTATCCTGGACGGCCATCGAGACCCAGCCGTCACCGGGCGCGATGATTTGGTGGCCCTGCATGGCCGCCCCGTTGCGGACCATCGTTTGTCCGTTCGAGATCCATACGATCGGCGCGTCGAGGGCACGGATATAGGCATGGAAGGTCATGGCCATGGCGCGGGGGCCGAAAGCGAGGAACACGCTCTGGTAATAGGTGTCTCCGCTGACGACGACCGGCACGCTCGTGCCGGAGCCCATGGTCAGTTCCGCGACCCTGAACTCGTTTCCGTAGCGCCGATGAGTCGGGCTGCGAATCATGTCGACAAGGGCCTTGACGGCGGCAGGCAACGAACCGGCGGCGCCTCCATAGTCGTTGTTGTCGTAGATGAACTTGCCGCCATCGGCTGCCGTCGTGCCGTTCAGGAACGTAAAATAGGAGGGAAAGGAGAAGGCGCCGATCGTTATCGCCTTCGCGGCGTTTCCGGCGAAGCGGCCGCTGTCGGGCAGCAGGCTGACCGCGAAGTTGGAGAGCAGCCTGGTGTTGGCGAAGGAGACCTTCCCGCTGCTGCGGTCGACCTTCAGCGCCTCCTTCCACGACGTGCCGTTCGCGCTCACCTTGACCACAAGGTCGTCGTCGCCGACCAGCCCGATCTCGGCGCGGCCCGACCAGTTCGACTGCATCAAGAGCGACAGCACGTTGGCCGTGGCCTGCTTGTTCATGGTGTAGCGCAGGTCGCCGTCGCCGCCTTCGCCCGTCGCGCGTGCCGTCCACAGGGCGTTGTTGAGCTTGGCCGCGAACGGGTTGCCGGCATCCGCCGTCGTGCCGACTCCCAGAAGCGACAGGTTCTGGAGCAGGGTGGCGGCGTCGGCCATGTTCTGCCAGTCCGATCCCGTCCACCGCACGGCGACCGCCTCGCCGATCACCCACGCCGTCCAGCCCTCCCGTGGCGAAAGGAAGCGCCAGCCGCCGTCCCGCCACAGGGCGATCCTGCCGTCCTGCCCTTCCCATGCGCCTTCGGCGTCAGTGGCGACGATGTAGCGGGCAGCCTCTCCGGGTTCGCCGGGCGGAACGGAACGGTCGCGGTCGAGCACCGCGAGCTGGACGATCGCGTCGAGGAGCTCGAGCGCCTCGTTGTGGGTCACGTGCTTCTGCGCCTGGCTGGGCATGATGTAGGGCAGGTCGAGATTTGCGGTGGTGTCCATCGGCGGCTCCTGGGCTGGCATGTCTGCCACCAGTATGGGCCGGGTCCGCGCCGCGTGGATAAACGCCGTTATCGCGACTGGGACAGGTGGAACCGCTTGGTGATCAGGTCGCGGTCGAGGCGGACCAGCTCCAGCACCCGGCATATGGTCGCCGAGGCGTTCCCGCGCCCATAGACGTTGCCGGCTTCTCGCGCCTGCTGGCGGAACGGTTCGGACAGCGCCGTCTCCATCGCGCGCCGGATGTCCGGTGTTCGCGCCTGTGCATCGATGATGTTCGCCGAGCGTTCCCGCCCGGCCTGCCGCCGGCCTATGTTCACCACCGGAAGGCCGAAGGACGCCGCCTCGATGATGCCCGAGGAGGAATTGCCGACCATCAGCGCGGCATGGCGCATGGCGCTGAAATAGCCCTGCCGGCCGAGATTGTCGCGGATTTCGAGCCAGCCTTTCTCGCGCGCATAGGTTTCGAGCCGTTCGTTGATCGCCTGGCCCGCCTCGTCGGCGTTGGCGCGGCTGAACACGGTCGTCACCTTACGTTCGTCGAGTGCGGCGACCAGCGCCTCGAACACCGGAAGCGAGCCCTCGATGTCGAGCGTCTCGGGATGGAAGGTGGCCATGAAGAACGGCGCGTCAGGCAGGCCGAGCCGCGCGAGCAGCGCCGCGCGGTCGTCGAGCGCCAGATCGGCGATGCCGTCCAGCGCCGGCGCGCCGGTGACGTGCACCCGCCACGGCTCCTCCCCCATCGCCAGGATGCGCCTGCTGCTCAAGTCGGTGGCGCAGAAATGCAGATGGCTGAGCTTGGTGATCGAATGGCGATAGAGATTGTCGATCGCGCCCTCGCTCTCCTCGCCGCCATGGATATGCGCGACCGGAATGCGCAGCGCGCTGGCGGCGACGACGACGGCGTGCATCTCGTAGCGGTCGCCGAGCACGAGCAGGATGTCGGGCCGCTCCTCCGCCAGTACCCGCGCCGCGCCTGCCGTCACCGCGCCCATCGCCGCCGCGATGTCGAGCGCGCCGCCGCTGCCCAGCGGCATCGCCACGACCGCGCCGACCGGAACGCCGGCCGCCTCCCCGAGCGCGGCGGCCAACCGCCGGCGCCCCGTCTCGTCCGTTTCGAGCGGCACGTGGTTGCCCGAGACGAGGAGCGAGGGGCGAAGCGTCGCGCTGTCACGCAGCGCGGCGATCACCGGCTGGTAGATGCCGAAATCGGCGCGGCTGGTGGTGACGACAAAGACCCGCCGCGGAGCGTCCGCCGTGCCCGTCATCGCCGTCAGCCCAGATGCGCCGGTTCGAGGATCGTTCCGGCCGGAAGGTCACGCGCCACGGTTCGGCCGAGGACGAAGTCGAGCATCTTGGGCGGCATCCCGGTGCCGGGACGGCGCGCGCCGCAATTCTCGCTCGTCAGGCGCTCGTCGGCACGGATGTCGGCGAGCAGCACGACGCTGCGCCGAGCGACGGCGGCGGTGTCGAGCTCGGCCGTGGTCGGGCGCTTGATGCCGTCGCCGAGCGCGCTTTCGACAATGCGGATGTCGGCAACGAACCGCTTCAGCTCGTCCGGCTCGAGCGAGGCCTTGTGGTCCGGCCCCGGCAGGGTGCGGTCGAGCGTGAAGTGCTTTTCGATCAGCCGCGCGCCGAGCGCCACACTCGCTAGGCCCGTCGCATGGCCGAGCGTGTGGTCCGACCAGCCGACCGGGCGGCCGAAGGCCCTTTCCAGCAGCGGCAGCACGCGCAGATTGGCGTCCGCCGGGTCGCAGGGGTAGTCGGAGACGCAGTGGAGAATGGCGAGCGGCGGGTTGCCGTTCGCCTCGATGGCGCGCACCGCCTCCTCCGTCTCGGCAAGGGTGGCCATGCCGGTGGAAATGATCATCGGCAGCCTCTTGCGCGCGAGATGGGCAAGAAAGTCGAGATAGGTGAGATCGCCCGACGACACCTTGAATGCGTCGACGCCGAGCGTTTCCAGGAAATCGGCGCTGGCGAAGTCGAACGGGGTCGACAGGAAGGCGATCCCCTTCTCGTCGCAGCGGGCGCGGATGGCGTGCCACGCATCCTTGCCCAATTCGAGGGCGGCCAACATTTCGGCCTGCGTCGTGGCGGAACCGTCGTTGCGAAGCTGGTAGGCCGCCTTCGGCGCCCCAGTGGTGACCAGGGCAGCGGCCGAGAAGGTCTGGAACTTGACCGCGTCGGCGCCCGCCTCGGCCGCCACGTCGATCAGCGCCAGCGCCTTGTCCGGGTCGCCATTGTGGTTGACGCCCGCCTCGGCGATGAAATACACCTGCGTCGGATCGTCAACCCAGCACGGTACCTTGCTCATGCCTGCCATCCCTTGCGCGCACCGGCCGGTTCGGCCAGGCAGGTGTCTGTGGCATATGCGCTTCGGCGAGGCAAGCAATGGCCGGCCGGACGCCGGATCGCGTGCCGCGAAAGGATGAGATTTCCGTGATACCGTTGGCCATTCCCAACATCGGCGCGCTCGAGGGAGAATATCTCCAGGCCTGCGTGGACGAGAATTTCGTCTCCACGGTCGGGCGCTTCGTCACTCGCTTCGAGGAGGAGATCGCCGCGCTTTCGGGAACGGCGGCCGCGGCCGCGACGGGCAGCGGCACCCAGGCGCTGCATCTGGCCCTGCATGCCTTGGGCGTCGGCCCGGGCGACCTCGTCATCCTGCCGAGCTTCACCTTCATCGCCAGCGCGAACGCTATCTCGCATTGCGGTGCCTCGCCCTGGCTGATCGACATCGACGCTGAGAGCTGGGCGCTGGACCCCCGGCGGGTGGCCGAGGCGCTGGCCGCCGGGACCGAACGCGACGGCGATGGGCTGATCCACAAGGCGACCGGACGCCGGGTCGCGGCGATGCTGCCGGTCTATACGCTCGGCACCGTCGCCGACATGGACGGGCTCGGCGCGATCGCGCGCGAATACGGCCTGCGTCTCGTCGCCGACGCCGCCGCCGCGATCGGGGCCTCCTATCGCGGGCGGCCTATCGGACAGATGGCAGACCTCACCGCCTATTCCTTCAACGGCAACAAGACCATCACCTCGGGCGGCGGCGGCGCCGTCGTCGGCTCCGAGGAAGCCCTTGTCAAGCGCGTCAAGCACCTGTCGTCGACCGCCCGCGTCTCGCCCGACTACGACCACGACGAGGTCGGCTTCAACTATCGCATGACCAACATCGAGGCGGCGGTGGGCTGCGCCCAACTCCAGCGCCTCGGCGGCTTCCTGGCCGCCAAGCGCCGCATCCGCGCGCGCTACGACGCGGCGTTCGCCGATGTCGCCGGCGTGCGGCCGTTCCCCGTGCCGGCCGACGGGGAAAGTGTCTACTGGTTCTCCGGGCTGGTGATCGAGGACGACCGGCTGCCGGGCGTGGCCGAACTCTGCGCCGGCTTGCGCGAGCAAGGCGTCGAGGCGCGGCCGTTCTGGAAGCCGGTCCATCTCCAGGCGCCCTACCGGCAGGCGCCGCGCGAAGGGCTGGAGGTGACGGAGCGGCTGTGGCAGCGCATCATCACGCTACCCTGCTCGACCTCGCTGACCGACGACGAGCAGGATCGGGTGATCGACGCGCTCCGCCCTCTGCTGACGGTGAAGCAGAGCTGATGCGAGGCACCATGACGTCACTTGCCGAGATCGCCACCGGGCGCGGGACATCCTTCTTCAGGCGGGACCTGGAGGCCAACGACGCCGCGCTACGCGACGCCGTGCGCGGCGCGCGCATCCTCGCGGTGGGTGCCGCCGGCTCGATCGGCTCCAACACCGTCTTCACGCTGTGCCGCTACGAGCCGCGCGCGATCCATGTCGTCGACCAGAACGAGAACGGCCTGGCCGAGTTTATCCGCCAGTTCCGCTCCTCGCCCGAATCCGGCCGCGTAGCGGACATGCGCACCATGCCGCTCGACTACGGCTCGGCCGCCATCGAGCGGCTGCTGGAGCACGAAGGCCCCTACGACGTCATCCTCAACTTCGCCGCGATCAAGCATGTCCGCTCGGAGAAGGACGAGTATTCGATCCTGCAGATGCTGGACACCAACATCGTCAAGCAGGCGCGGCTGATGCGGTGGATCGCCAGGCACAGCAACCGCGCGCGCTATTTCTCCGTCTCGACGGACAAGGCCGCCAATCCGAGCTCCTTCATGGGCGCGACCAAGCGCATCATGGAACATGTCATGTTCGAGGACGACTATGCCGGCGCGCTCGGCGGCCCCGTCACCTCGGCGCGCTTCGCCAACGTCGCCTTCTCCAACGGCTCGCTGCTGCAATCCTTCGAGAACCGGCTGGCGCGGCGCGAGCCGATCGCCTGCCCGCAGGGCATTCGCCGCTATTTCGTCAGCCTCGAGGAATCGGGCGAGATCTGCACGCTCGCCGGCCTGCTGATCGAGGACGGCCACATCGCCGTGCCGAGGCTCGACCCCGAGACCAACCTCGTGCCCCTGCAAGGGATCGCCGAGCGCTTCATCGCCCATCACGGCTACGAGCCCGCTCCCTTCGAGGACGAGGAGGAGGCCAAGGCGAAATGCACCGAGGAGATCGCCGCTGGCCGCTGGCCGCTGATCCTGACACGCGGCGACACCGCCGGGGAAAAACCCTATGAGGAATTCGTCGCCGAGGGCGAGCGCGCCGAGCCGACCGGCCTTTCCGCCATCGACGCGGTCCGCCATATCGGACCGAAGGGCGGACGGATCGGCCCGCTGGTCGAGGCGCTGGAGCGCATCGTGCTCGGTCTCGACCGCGACGCCAAGGCCGACAAGGACGCCGTCAAGACGCTGATCGGCGAGCTGGAGCCCGCCTTCCTCGCCACGCACCGCGACTCCGCGCTCAACCTCGACCAGCGGATGTAGGATGACGGCGTCGCCCGGCCTCCTGATCTTCGGCGCCGGCGGGCACGGCCGCGTCGTCGCCTCGGCGGCACGGGCGGCGGGCTGGACGACGATCGGCTTCCTCGACCCGCAATGGCCGCGCCTGCGCGACGCCGGCGACTGGCCGGTCGAGGGGAACGGCGACGACCTTTCCGTCGTCGGCGGGCGCGCGGTCGTCGTCGCCATCGGCGACAACGCACGCCGGCTGGCGCTCATCGAGACCCTCGCGGCGGCGGGCCAGGACATCGCCGCCGTCATCCACCCCACCGCCTGGGTCTGCCCAGGCGTGCCGGTGGGCGCGGGAGCCTTCGTCAGCGCGCAGGCCGCGATCAACCACGGCGCCTCGCTCGGCCGGGGCGTGATCGTCAATACCGGGGCGATCGTGGA
>JBDHTD010000072.1:0-7049 GCA_039808485.1 Aquamicrobium sp.
TTTCTCGTTCACATCGTCGACCTCGGCGACGTGACCCTGCTTGACCTGGGCCCATCCGGTGATGCCGGGGCGGACGATGTGGCGGTAGCGATAGAACGGCAGCTTGGATTCATACCAGCGCGACAGCACCACGGCTTCCGGCCGCGGGCCGATCCAGCTCATTTCGCCGCGCAGCACGTTGAGGAGCTGCGGCAGCTCGTCGATCCGCGAACGCCGCAGATAACGGCCTAGGCGCGTCACCCGCTGATCGTCGGCGCGCGTCATCGCCTGCTCGCGCTGGCTCTCGTGCGGCGCTTCGCGCTGGATGCGCATCGTTCTGAACTTGTAGATGGTGAAGACCTCGCCGCGATATCCCACTCGCTGCTGGCGGAAGATGACCGGGCCGGGTGAATCGAGGCGGATCGCGATCGCGACGGCGATGAGGAGGGGCGTCAGCAGGACGAGGGCGGCGAGGGCCGTGACCCGGTCGATCGCGTGCTTGATGCCGATATAGGTCTGGTCGGGGTTGAGCGAGCCGAGCGTGTTCTCGGAAAGGTGTTCGATGGCGACGCGGCCGGTCAGCGATTCGACGAGCTGCTTGACGTGGTAGACCGGCTTGCCGGCAAGCACGCAGTCCGCGATGTAGCGCTCCCACGAGCCGGGGTAGTCTGCGCGCAGGTCGGCAACCACGCCCTGCACGCGCCCGGGGGGCGTGGCGGGGTCGCTGAGCATGTGCCACACCACGCCGCGAATGGACTTCAACTGGTCGATCTTGCCGCCGGGAACGACGGCAAGCTCGTAGCGCGCCCAGTGCTGGTTCCGGAAATGCGCGATGAAGTACCATGCCAGCGACAGCAGGAACGAGCTCGCGGCCTGGAAGCGGCTGTAGTCGAAGCGGAAGAAGAAGATGGCGAGGAAGACGACGCCGTAGGTGAGCGCGAATGTCGGCAGGATCGTCCCGGTGGCGGCGACGCCGGGAAAACGCTCGAGGCGCTTGTAGAGGTAGTAGCCCGCCAGATGGGCGATCGCCGTCGCGGTCACCGTGACCTGATGGCTGCCCCACAGCAGGATGTCCGGCTCGTAGGCCATGCGCGCCACGAGGGGGAGGCCGACCGCGAACAGAAGGCCGCCGACCAGGGACCCCTTGATCCATCCCGGCCGGTCATGCCGCCGCTCGACGGAGGTGAATATGTGCTGGTACGTCATCGCGCCACTCCAACGAGAATTCTCGCCGGCACGGCCGTCCGATCGCGGTTAGCTGAGCGAAAGCCGGCCATGGCGGTTCCATTGATCGAAGTAACGGCTGTTCTTGCCGTAGGAATTGTCCTTGAGCGTCACCTGACGGCCGAGGAGCAGCCCGAAGATCGCCCCGTGCAGACGGCTGGTGGTCCACGGGTTGCGGGCCGCCAGCCGGCCGGCTATCGCCGTCACGATGTCGTCGACCGTGTCGCGATAGGCGTGGACCGCGGATGCGGAGACGAGACCGAGCCTGCCGCGCAGCCTGGCGCCGGAACGGTGCCGCTCCATGCGCAGCTTCTCACTGAAGCGCATGATGGTGTTCCAGTCGGCTCCTTGCGGGGCGTCGCGGCCGGTCCCGGCCGCCTCGACGTCGCGACGAAGGAGATGGAACGGCCTGTCCTCCGGGGCGTAGCCCGCGTCGCGGATCGGCGCGAAGGCGTCGTAGAGCCGATGCGCCATGTCCGGCAGCAGGAGAACCTTGTCGGTGAAGCGGTGGCGCGCGACCGCTTCGCTGTGGGCGTCGCGGACGCAGATGGCGACATCGGGATGGCGGCGGAACACAGCCGCGCTCTCGGCCATGGCCTGCTCCGAGCCGAACTGGATCGACTGCGGCATGATGACGATCGGCTTGTGCGGAAAGCGGCGGACGATGGCCTCGCGCAGGCGCTGGTGGCGGGGATAGATGTCGCCGAAATTGCCGCCGCCGTGACAGGCGATCACGTCGACGTCCTCGAGCGCGGCGAAGGCGCGCTCGCCGGCGTCGTAGAGGCAGAAGGAGACCGGCAGCGGATTGCGGTTGGCCGCGAAGAAATCCATCGCTCCGAGGAAGATCAGCAGGTCGCCGACATTGATGTGCATGGGATAGTCGACGAAGCCCACGCGGGCGCCGGGCGGAATGAACCGCGCTATCCTCGCCGTGTCGGCGGCAAGCAGGCGCATGGCATCGGCCGGGCCGGCATAGGAGGCCACAACGTCGGCCGCGCCGACGCCGGCGACCATGGCGTCGACCGCTCTATCCATGGCCCTTCACCATCTTCCTGAGGCGGAAGTAGAGGGCCTCGTTTTCGCGGATGCGATTCTTCAGCCGGGAAACGGACTGCGTCCACGGAAGAAAGATCGCATTCTTGACGATGGCGATGCGGACGGCCAGCCGCCACCGTCCGCCTATCCCCCGGCCCGAGGCAAACCGCAGCGCCTCTTTCAGGAAATAGTTGTCCCGGATACTTTTGGATGGATACCAGGCAATATGCGTAAAGCCTGCATTGCGGACGAACGCCTCGGGCTTGCCGCCCGCTGCCAGGATGTTCACCTGGGTCCGGATGCATTTTTCGCAGCGGCCGCAGTTGAGGCCGGTGCGGCCTTCCTCCCAACAGACTCTCAGTTGCGGCGCGAGGTCGCTGTTGTCGAGAATGAACGCGACCCTTTCGGTTCTGGTGGAGCCCATCCCCTCCAGCCTGAGGCCGAACGCGCGGCTCGAAAGCAGGGGGCTGGAGACCGGGTTCGATCCCCACGGAATGTCGATCATCTCGTAGCCCTCGTCGCCGCCGACGACCGCTACGCCCGCGATCCCTGAAAACTGCGCCAGGCACGCCATGATCCCGGCGCCATGTTCCATCTCCCAGTCGTAGCAGAGGTCGCGCCGCCAATTGGTCTCGACGCTGGAAACCGGCACGTCGAGCCGCGCCGTCATTGCCCGCGCTCCGGCCAGCGCCGTCTCGAAGCCCGGCCGGCTTTCAAGCCCGATGTCGAAGCCGTGGATGAGCACCGTCGTGACGGGCTCGACGTTGCGCCGCCCGGCCTGCCGGCGGACATGGCGCAGAAGCGAATAGGTCGCGTCGACGCCGCCGGAGAACGCGAACACGCCCTTGTCGTGCGCCGTGGCCGGCGGCTCGATTTCGCTCTCGGCCGTGACTGGCACGACCGAGTAGCGTTTGGGAAACCAGCTCGCCCATACTTCCTGGAATTCCTCGATGTTGGCGAGCAGGCTTGCGCTGACCGGACCGGCGACGTGGAGCGGCCGGCCTTGCCGCATCGCGGTGAAGATCGCGGCGACGACCGCGAAATCCCAGGTCTGCAACGCGGGCAGGGCGATCGGCGAGGAGACGCGGAAATAGATGCTCCTTTCGCCGTCGAGATGCATGGTGCGGGTCAGCGCGCCCGCATCCACCGTCTCGCTCACGGTCAGGAGGAGCGGCGTTTTCCGCCCGCTTGCCTGCGCTTGCCCGAAGAGGTGCGAATGGATGTTCATCGCGTCAGCGCCAGATAGAGGGCATGGGGATTGGTGATGAGGTTGCGCATGAACATGCTGCGCGGGCGGCAGGCGAGGCGATGCAGCCATTCGAGATGCAGCCTTTGCATCCAGTCCGGCGCGCGGCGGTAATCCCCGGTCACGAAGTTGAAGCAACCGCCGCAGGTGACGATCCAGCCGACATTCAGGCGCTCGCGATTGCGGATCGAGAATATCTGCTCGTTGGGCTTGCCCATGCCGACCCACAGGATGTCCGCGCCGCTGGCGTTGATCGCGTCGATGACCTGATCCTCGTCGCCGGCGTCGAAAAAGCCGTCCCGCAGGCCGGCGATCTTGAGGCCGGGGTGCTGCGCCACCAGACGGGCCGCGGCCCGCTCGGCCAGGCCGGGTTCGCCGCCGAGGAGGAAAAAGGACAGGCCTTCCGCCTCCGCGCGGCGTGCCGCCTCCCAGATGAAGTCCGTGGTCGCGGAGCGCTCGGGCACCGGGGTGCGGCTGCGCAGGCGCGACACCGGGATGAGGAAGCCGCCGTCGGCATGGATGATATCGGCCTGGTCGAGCGCCGCGCGATAGTCGGCGTCGGTCGTGCGCAGCGAAAGGGCGTGCGCATTCAGGTCGAACACGGTGCGGGCCGTCCAGGGTCCGCCGCGCCGCGCCTGGCGGCAGTCGGCGACCATGAGCTCGCCCAGCCCCGCGAGCGAGACGGCCGCCAGCGGCACGCCGGCGATCTTCGCCGTCTCGAAGGGCATGTCGGAAGGTGTGGCGGAGAAGGTGGTCATGAGCGGTTTCCTTCGATGGATGCCGTGGATCGGGGAGCGGTCACGCGCCAGTAGTCGCCGAGGGAAAGGGCGACCAGCAGCAGGCAGAAGCCGAGCGCGAGCGGCGAGAACATCGCCTCTTCCTGCAGGACGCCGTTGGCGACGATCACTGCGACGCCGACGAATCCGAACAGGAAGCCCGGGTGCCCGGTCCGGAGGAACAGCCGCCGGCAGGTGGCGACGACGAGGATGAGCAGCGCCAGCACCGAGAAGGCGCCGATGCCCATCTGGTAGAGCATCACGCCGATGGCGCTCTCGGCGGGGACGTTGGCGATGCCCTGCATCTGCGACATGCCCCAGTCCAGCGTCCCTTCGATCGAGCTCGACAGGTTGCCGCCGAAGCCGAGCCCCTGGCCGAGAGGATTGCGCAGGAAATCGCGGATGCCGGCGAAGAAGCCGAGCACATGGTAGTCGCCGACGCTGCGGCCGTAGAGGATGGCCGCCGACAGATAGAAGCCGAGCCCGGCGAGCGTGCCGGCGAAGGCGAGGCGTGCGCCGAACAGCGGCAGGCTGACCCGCAGGAGCGCCGCGAACGCGACCAGGACCAGCGCGCCCTTCGATCCGGCGGCGAGCAGGACCGGCACGGCGAGAACGACGAACGCGACCCGGTCGCGAAACATCAGCCAGACCCCGGTGATGGCGAGGGCATAGGCGAAGCTGATGGGATGGAAGTTGGGGCCGCTCAGCCGGAAGACGTTCGGCATGAAGTCCTTGAGCAGCGGCAGGTTGAGGAACGGGACCATCATGCCGTCCTCGATGCTGCGCAGGACGAAGCCGGTCTCCTTCATCACCCGTTCCCAGTAATCGGCTTCGATGCGGCCGGCGATGCTGGCCTTGAGGTAGGAATCGCCGTTGAAGAGGGCGAGGAAGTCGAGCTTGAAGATGAGCTCGCAATAGCCGAACGCCAGCGCCGCCGAGGCGATCCAGACCAGCGGCCGCTCGATGTTGATCCGGTAGAGGGAGGCCGCGATCAGCCCGACGCCGAAGCATCCGAGCGGCATGAAGGTGTTGCGGAAATAGACGAACGCGTCGCGCGGGGCGCCGCGCAGCGCGCCGAGCGCCAGATAGAGGACGACGACGCCGATGACCGCGAGAAGCCCGAGCAGCCACGGCCGGGCCGGCGCCGGCAGGCGGCGCGTTTCCAGGAAGGCCGCGAGGACGAAGAGCGAGAAGGTCGTGACCAGGATCACCAGATTGGCGCCGCGCATGGCGTCCAGCGCGGCCGGCGAGGCGACCAGCGGGCTGAGGATGGAGATCAGGAGGTTCTGGTAGAGGAAGGAGGCGACGAGCAGCACGGGCGCCGCGACCGGTAAGACCAGGCACAGCCCGATGGTCATGGCGAAGGTGGCGGCGATTCCGGCCGGCGTCGACAGGACGAAGCACAGGATCGACAGGAACAGCAGCGCGAAGACCCCGGCGAGCTGGAGCAGCCCCTCGGCGGTGTCATGGCGCAGCCGCAGCGGGAACGCGAGGCGCGGAGCGGAAGCGTCAGCGTGCATCTGCGCCTCCGATGCTCGCGCACGCCGCCTTCGGCGCCTCCACGCCGATCAGGCGCAGATAGTGCAGATGAAACAGCGGCGCCGCGGCCAGCCGCGCCACGATCAGGCTGATCAGGGCGTTCGCCGTGCTGATCTGCGACAGCAGGCCGAAGAGGACGAGGCTGGCGGCGCCGGCCGCCACGCCGATGATGTTGCCCCGGACCAGGAGGCGCGTCTCGCGCGCGGCCGTCAGCGCGATGTCGAGCGGCACGACATAGACCAGCGACAGGAACAGCACGACGCGCAGGCCGAGCTCGAAGGTCGCATGGGCATATTGCGCGCCGTACACCAGTTCCAGGAAATAGCCCGGGAACGCCAGCAGCAGCGCGGCCAGCGGCAGGCTCAGCGCGGCGAGCGTGAGCCAGATCCGGTTGATCACCGGCGACAGGCCGGCAGCCCCTTCCGCCGCGAAGGCGCGGACGGCGCGCGACAGATCCACGTCGATCATCGTCGACATCAGCAGCATCAGCGGACGGACGAGCGTCAGCGTGATCGAGAAGACCGCGACGGCCGCCGGCGTGCCGAACACCGCGAGCGCCAGCAAGGCGCCGGAATTGCTCGCCTCCCAGATGATGCCCGCCGCGCCGAGATGGCCGACGAGACGCCGGGATTGCCAGATGCGCGACAGGAAGCCGCGCTCGATCCTGGCGCCACGGGCGACGGCCGCCATGAAGACGATGCCGGGCAGGCCGTAGGCGAGGGCCAGGATCGCGATGCCGATGGCGGGGGTCGCGGCCCGGTCGCCGCCGGCGAGGAGGGCGAGGCCCGCGCCATATACGGCGGCGTAGGACAAGGACTGGACGAGCAGCATGCCGCGGCGGCGCAGATGATAATGCACGCGCCGCGCGAACATGTAGAGCATGCCGGCGAGCGCCAGCGGCGCCGACAGCAGCAATCCCTGTGCCAGCCACGGCAGCACGCCCGACAATGCCACGCCGACGAGCGCCAGCAGAAGCGCCGTCCCGACGGCGAACAGCAGGTTCCACGCCAGCCACGCGCCGAACTCCGCGCGGTCGCCCAGCGGGTCTGGGCACGCCACGAGGAACGGCGTGATGACGATCGAGCCTTGCAGCATCCCCAGGATCACCCAGACGCCGCTGGCAAAGGCGAACATCCCGAAATCGTCGACCGACATCAGGCGCGACAGCACGATCAGCCCGATCATCGAGACGACGCTGGACAGCATCTGCTCCGCGACGCCGACCATGCGGTCGCCGTTGTCGCGCAGGA
>JBDHTD010000073.1:0-6929 GCA_039808485.1 Aquamicrobium sp.
AGGCCGAGGCGGCGCAATTCAGCGTCGCGGCCCGCACCCCTGGCAGCGCCCCCACCGGCAACGCTCCCGCCGGCAACGCCCCCGACGGTCTCCCCGAAACCCGGAGGGCGACGCCGGAAGCCTTCGCCAAGTTCGAGGCGATGGTGCTCCAGACCTTCATCCAGTCGATGCTGCCGCAGGACAACGAGGCCGTCTATGGCGAGGGCATGGCCGGCGAGATGTGGCAGGCGCTGCTTGCCGAGCAGCTCGGCGCGGCCATGGCCAAGCGCGGCGGCATCGGCATCGCCGACCACATCCTGCGCGATCACTACGTCGCCGACGATCGGAAGACGCCTGTCCAGGGCGTTTCGGCCGATCCGAACAAGCCGGCGCTGGAAGAGCAGCGCCTGATGTCCACCGCGCTGATCCACGAGATCCAGCGCCGGACGGCCGCCGCCCTAGACGACCGCCACCCCTCACCCGATTCCGAAAGCCGCTAGCCCCCAGAGTGAAATGAGAACCATTCGATGCCAGAACTCGCGGATTCCATTCAGCCATTCGACATCAGCGGCGCCAAGGCGGGAGCATCGTTGATGAACCTCTCCGCCATCATCGGCCGCATCGAAGAGGCCGTGGAAACCGAAACCTCCTCGATCCGCACCGACACCCGTTTCGACATCAAGGCATCCAACGTCCGCAAGAGCCGCTATCTCTACGAGCTGAACAAGGCGATCTCCTCGCTGCGCGGCGCGACGCTGGGCGAGGAGCAGCGCGCCGGCATCGTGCGGCTGCGCGACAAGCTCGCCGCCAACGAGGCGGTGATCCTGGCGCATCTGAGCGCGGTTTCCGAGGTCGCGACCCTGATGCAGGACGCGATCCAGCGTGCCGAGGCGGACGGGACCTATTCGGCCGACGAGTTCGGCCGCGAGGCGAGCCCGGCATGATCAAGTTCATCGTCGCCGCGCTCTGGATCAGCATCGCGACGACGGGCGCACTTCTGTTCGCCTTCCAGTCCTCCCAGCCGGAGGACGCCGCCGAGGCGGCCGAAGCCACGCCCTTCAAGGGGCTGGACTACGTCAAGACCGGGATCATATCGGTTCCGGTGTTCAACAAGGGCCGCGTCCACGGCTACTTCCTGGCCCGCCTCGTCTTCGTCGCCGAGGGCAAGCGGCTGGCGGCGCTGAAGCTGCCGGCCGAGGCGCTGCTGTCCGACTATGTCTACAGCCACCTCTACGCCAACCCCGAGATCGACTTCACCCATCGGGAGAAGTTCGACATCGACGCCTTCCGCGCGACCGTGCGCGCCGGCGTCAACGAGCGGCTCGGCGAGGAACTGATCCGGGAAATCCTGGTCGAGCAGGTCGACTACCTGCCCAAGGGAGAGGTCGGGACGAGCCAGGTGCGCGCGCCGGGCAGCCCCCCGGCACAACCCCCGGCGCACTGAGCGCGCTGCCTGAAGCGGAGCCGGCGGCAAGCGAATTACATTGACGTAAACGTCAATATCCTGCTATCAACCGCCATCGCAACTGCGGCAGCGACAGCCGCCACAAGGGGAGAGTTTCCATGAGCCTTGACGCCATTGCAGCCAAGATCGGCGAGCGCGTTGCAGCAACCGGGTTCGACAGGTCGGTCAAGTTCGACCTCGGCGATGACGGCGTCATCGTCATCGACGGCCAGAAGGTCTCGACCGAGGACGGCGCGGCCGACTGCACCATCACCATTTCCAGGGACGATTTCGAGGCGCTGACCGCCGGCGAGCTGAACCCGACCATGGCCTACATGCAGGGCAAGCTGAAGGTCGCCGGCGACATGACCATCGCCATGCAGCTGAGCCAGGTGCTGTAATCCCGATCTTCGGCCGGGCCGTCGCGAGACGGCCCGGCCTGCCGCCGCAAGACAATGATTTTCATGTGAATTCCGAATCCGTTGCTTCCAGCGCCGCCGGTGTCGGGCTACAAGCCAGGTGCAACTGTCTTTCGGAGTACCTTTCCTCATGATTTCCCTGAAGCACCTGCCGCTCGCCGCGGCGGCACTCCTCGTCGCGGCTCCGGCCCTGGCGGAGGACCTCGTCTTCCAGTTCAAGAACGCCAGCAGCTTCGTCGTCACCGAGCTCTACGCCTCGCCCGCCAATGTCGGCGACTGGGAGGAGGACATTCTCGGCCAGGACGTCCTCGGATCGGGCGAGACCGCCCGCGTCACCATCCGCGACGGCCGCAGGGCCTGCGAATACGACCTGAAGATCGTGTTCGACGACGGCGACGAGATCACCGACACCACCGACCTGTGCGAGACCGAAAGCTACACGGTCAACGACTGACGGATGTGGGCCGGGAACCCGTTCCCGGCCCCTCCCCGTCATGAACGGTCACGCTGCCTGCGCCATCGGCGCGGGCTTCTTCTTTCTGCCCGTCGCCAGGAGCATGCCGCGCGCCGCGGCGAGCGCGCCTGCGGCGAGTTCGAGCGCCAGGAAGCGCTCGCGCTCGTAGGGGCCGGGCATGGCGAGGCCGCCGGTCCTGTCGGCGCTGAAGCCGAAGCGGGCATAATAGGGCGCGTCTCCGACCAGCAGGATCGCGCCGTGGCCGAGCCGGCGCGCCTCGTCGATGGCCAGCCGCATCAGCGCCGAGCCGATCCCCGCCGCCTTCATCGCCGGGTCGACCGCGAGCGGGCCGAGAAGGAGCGCGGCAGGACCGCCCTCGCCCGCCGCCACGTCCCACAGCCTGACCGTGCCGATGACGCGGCCGGCCTCGTCGGTGGCGACGAAGGCGAGCCCTTCCGACGGCCGGCGGCCGCGCCGCAGCTTGTGCGACGCCTTCCGGCGCCAGTTCGGCCCCATGGCGCGCTCGATCAGCGCGTCGCGCGCGGCGACGTCGGCTTGCGTCTCGGCGCGCAGGATGACGCACGGGCCCGGCTCGCGGGCCGACTGCTCGTTCATGTCGGCAACCCCTTGGCGTATCGGATTTGGCGTATCAGATGACGTAGGCGCGCAGCGGCTCGAAGCCGTTGAACGCCACCGCCGAGTAGGTGGTGGTGTAGGCGCCGGTGCCCTCGATCAGCACCTCGTCACCGATGGTCAGCGAGACTGGCAACGGATACGGCGTCTTCTCATAGAGCACATCGGCCGAATCGCAGGTCGGGCCGGCGAGGATGCACGGCTCGGTCGCGTCGCCGTCGCGCGGGGTCGCGATCGGATAGCGGATCGCCTCGTCCATGGTCTCGGCCAGACCGCCGAACTTGCCGATGTCGAGATAGACCCAGCGGACATTGTCGTTGTCGGCCTTCTTCGACACCAGCACCACCTCGGCCTTGATGACGCCGGCATTGCCGACCATGCCGCGGCCCGGCTCGATGATCGTCTCGGGGATGCGGTTGCCGAAATGGCGCGACAGCGCTGCGAAGATGGCCTCGCCATAGGCCTGCGCGGTCGGCACGTCGCGCAGGTAGCGGGTCGGGAAGCCGCCGCCCATATTGACCATGCGCAGCCGGATGCCTTCGGCCGCCAGCGCCTCGAACACGGCCCTGGCGTCGCCGAGCGCGCGGTCCCAGGCGGAAAGGTCGGTCTGCTGCGAGCCGACGTGGAACGACACGCCATAGGCGTCGAGGCCGAGCGCGTGCGCATGGCGCAGCACGTCGACGGCCATCGCCGGCACGCAGCCGAACTTGCGCGACAGCGGCCACTCGGCGCCCTCGCCGTCGGTGAGAACACGGCAGAACACGCGCGCGCCCGGCGCGGCGCGCGCCACCTTCTCCACCTCCTCGACGCAGTCGACGGCGAAGAGGTCGATGCCGAGCTCGTGGGCGCGGGCGATGTCGCGCTCCTTCTTGATGGTGTTGCCGTAGCTGATGCGCTCGGGCGAGGCGCCGGCGTCGAGCGCCATCTCGATCTCGGCGACGGAGGCCGTGTCGAAGGACGAGCCGAGGCCGGCGAGCAGGCGCAGGATCTCCGGCGCGGGGTTGGCCTTGACCGCGTAGTAGATCTTCGACTGCGGCAGCGCGCGCTCGAAGGCGATGTAGTTGTCGTGGACCACGTCGAGATCGATCACCAGGCACGGGCCGGTGGGGCGTCGGGTGGCGAGGAAGTCGAGAATGCGCTGGGTGGCCATGGTGGTTCTCCGCATCGTTCCGGCGCGGGACTGGCGCCCGCATGGGAAATTCAAGGCCGCGGGCGCATGCGCCCGCGGTGGACAAAGGACGTGAGAGGCGAATCACGGCCCAGCCGGTGGAAAAGCCGGACCGCGAAACGCGCTGCCACGCGAACGATGGGACTTCGCCTTGCGGCGAAAACCCGCTTTGTCTGCCTTGGCTTGGATGGGAGAACCCCGGTCCGCACTGCCGGCAATGAAGGTGTGCCTCTTCAGTAACCCCGGCCTATGGACGGCCGGCAAGCACCAGAAAGGCCCGCACCGTCGTTGCTTCAAGGTGTCCTCGGATCAGCGGTTGGCCGTCTGACCGACTGGAGGGGTTAGCTCCAGGTACCTTACCGATTACCTCACCGAACGAGGCTACGGCGGACACCCACAGGCACGTGCGACTTTGGGCAAGCGCGATATAGGGATAAGTCCCGGATGAATCAATGGAAATTTTGTGAAATTTCCATGGCGCCGGGAGAGGCGTCGAAAGTCCCCGCGGAACGCCGCGGCCGACTTGATCCGGCCTGGAAAATGAACGAAGTTCGCCTGATCGTCTTCCATTTGCGAACGCAGAGACAGCATGGACACCCTGACGCGCATGCGCGCCTTCATCGACGTGGTCGAGGCCGAAGGCTTCTCCGCCGCCGCCCGCAAGATCGGCCGTTCCAAGGCGCTTCTGTCGAAATATGTCCGCGAGCTCGAGGACGAGCTCGGCGCGCTGCTCTTGAACCGCACCACGCGCCAGTTCTCGCTGACCGAGGTCGGCCATACCTATTATCGCCGCGCCTCCGAGATCGTGCGCGAGATCGACAGCCTCGCCGACACGGTGCGCGATTCGTCGGGCGACGTGCGCGGCCGCATCCGGCTGACCGCGCCGCGCACCTTCTCCGACGCGCCCATCGGCCAGTCGCTGATCGACTTCGCGCAGGAGCATCCGGAAGTCGTCCTCGACATCCATCTCGACGACCGCTTCGTCGACCTGGTCGAGGAAGGCTACGACCTCGCCATCCGCATCACGCGGCTGGAGGATTCCTCGATGATCGCCAAGCGTCTGGCGCCGTTCTCGCTCAGGATATGCGGCTCGCCCGAGCTGATCGCCCGCGTCGGCAGGCCGGAAAAGCCGCAGGACCTGTCGCGCATGCCCTGCATCGTCGACACCAACGGCCGCTGGCTGTCGAACTGGCCGTTCATGCGCGAGAAGGGCGAGATGTTCTCGGTCGCCGTGTCGGGGCCGCTCGAGGTGAACAGCCCGCTGACGACGCGCGCGGCGGCGATCGCCGGCCTCGGCTTCGCCCCCCTGCCCGACTTCATCGCCAAGCCGGCGCTGGAGAGCGGCGAGCTCGTTTCCGTGCTCGACGACTGGGTGCCGCGCGGCGGCGGCATCTTCGCCGTCTATCCGCACCGCCGCTACCTGCCCGTCAAGATCAGGGTGTTCGTCGACTTCCTCGCTCAATGGTTCAGGAAACACGAGGCGGATTGAACGAGGGGGCCTGACCGCGCCGGGCGAAGATGCCGCGGCCAGCGCCGCAGTTTCGCCCGGATTTTGCCGATGCTTCACGCCGTCGAACCAGGGGACGGGCTGAGTTGAATCGATCCGCCATGCATGCGCTTCGCGCCGCCTTCGTCGCCGGCTGCGTCTGGCTGCCCGCCGCCGCGCTTGCCCATCCGCACGTCTTCGCCGAGGCCAATCTCGAGATCGCCATCGACGCCGAGGGCAATGTCGAGGCGCTGCGCCATGTCTGGCGGTTCGACGACCTGTTCTCCGCGACGGTGCTGATCGAGTTCGACACCAATTCCGACCTTCAGCTCGACACGTCCGAGCTCGAGGAAGTCGGCAAGGTGATCCACGAATCGCTGGCCGAGTTCGGTTATTTCCAGTTCGTCACCGTCGACGGCCGCGAGGTCGCGATGCAGCCGCCCGAGGCCATCATCGCCGATTTCCAGGACAACCAGTTGATCATCCTGTTCGAGTCGCGCCCGGCCCGGCCGCTGAAGCTTGCCGGCACCGCCGGCTTCGGCGTCTACGACCCGACCTTCTACACCGCGATCGATTTCTACGAGGACGCCAACATGACCGTGACCGGCCTGCCCGAAGGCTGCGAGCGCTCGGTCGTCCGCCCCGACCCGGACGAGGCTCTGGCCATGAACCAGCAATCGCTGACCGACGCCTTCTTCGACGACCCGGCAGGCACCGACATGAGCAAGATCTTCGCCACCCGGATGGAACTCACCTGCACGAGCTGACGATGATCATGAACAAGACCGCCATCCGCCTCACCTTCGCGCTCCTCGCGCTGAGCTATGTCCTGACCCACTTCGTCGGCCACGCCCATGCGCAGAGCTCGCTCGGCATCGGCGCCAGCGAGGCGACGCTGCCCTCGACCGGGCTGTTCGCGGGCCTGTTCAACTGGGTCAACGCGCAGCAGCAATCCTTCTACCGCGCCCTTTCCGGCGCGATGCGCGGCATGCGTGACGGCCATGGCGGGGCATGGCTGCTGGCCGGCCTTTCCTTCGCCTACGGCGTGTTCCATGCCGCCGGGCCGGGCCACGGCAAGGCGGTGATCTCGTCCTACATGCTGGCCAACGAGGTCACGCTCCGGCGCGGCATCATGCTCTCCTTCGTCTCGGCGATGCTCCAGGCCGTCTCGGCGGTCGTGCTGATGGGCGCTGTGTTCCTGATCCTGCGCGGCTCGTCGGTGTCGATGACCGACGCCACCCGCTTCCTGGAGATCGCCTCCTACGTGCTGGTCACGGCCTTCGGCGCGTGGCTGCTGTGGAAGAAGGCCGGCCCGGCGCTGCGCCGCCTTTTCGCCGGCGCGCCGG
>JBDHTD010000074.1:0-6825 GCA_039808485.1 Aquamicrobium sp.
GGCCCCCACAGGCCGAACGAGCCCGAGGACGATTCGAAGGTCATGATGCGGGCGATGGCGTTGTCGATCCTGTCCTTCAGGCCCGGGTCGACCGCCATGCCGGAGGCGGCCGACAGCTCGGCGAGATAGAGCAGCGGCAGGACGCGGCTCGTCGTCTGCTCCGAGCAGCCGTAAGGGTAGCGGTCGAGCCCGTCGAGCAGCGACGGCACGTCGAAGGCGGCCGTGTGCGAGACGCCGACCGCGACCGAGGCGCCGTCGATCAAGCTGCCGGCAAGCAGGCCGCCGTCGATCCGGAGCGAGCCGCCATTGGCGGCGAGGCTGACGACGCGGCGGCTGGTCAGCGGCATCGCCGGCTGGCGAACCGGCAGATGCAGCGTGCGCTCGATCGTGGCGCCGTCGGCATGGGCGAGCGAGACGGTGATCGTGGCGTCGCCGGTCGCCCCGGCGGTCACCGGCACGGCAATCGCCGTGCGCTGCCCGGCGCCGAGGCTGACGCTCTGCGGCGCGTCGCCGAAGTCGAGGCCGGCCGCGCCGCTCTTTTTGATGCGAAGCGCGTAGTCGCCGGCCGGGCCGTCGGCATTGTGGATGTCGAGGCGGATCGTCGCCTCGTCGCCGCTGGCGAGAAAGCGCGGCTGGCCGGCGGTGACGACGACGGGATCGCGGATCACCACGTCGGCGCTGGCCTGCCCGACGGCCGTTTTCGACCAGGCGACGGCCATGATGCGCGCCGTGCCGTTGAACTCGGGAATGTCGAACGCAATTTCGGCCTTGCCTTCGGCGTCGACCGCGACCGGGCCGGAGAAGAAGGCGACCAGCTTCTCGGTCGGCGGGTTGCCTTCGACGGCCATGCCGCCGCCGTCGCCGCCGGTGCGGATGCGGCCGAACGCGCCGGCCGAGCCGTCGATCAGCCGGCCGTAGAGGTCGCGCAATTCGAGCCCCAGCCGCCGCTGGCCGAAATACCAGCCGGAAGGATCGGGCGCCTTGTAGCGGGTCAGGTTCAGGATGCCGACATCGACGGCCGCCACGGTGACGAAGGCCTGCTCTCCGGCGGCGAGGCCGGCGACGCCGACCGGAACCGTCAGCGTCGCGCGCGGCTCGGCCTTTTCCGGCAGGTCGAGGGCGATGTCGAGCTTGCGGCTGTCCTGCTCCACCGCCAGCCACTTGATGCCGATGGCGCGGGCGGGCAGGCGGCTTTCCGCCGCCTCGCCGGGGCGGTAGAGCGTGGCGGCGACGTAGGCGCCGGCGCCCCAGTCGGCCGCGACGGGGATTTCGATCTCGGCTCCGCCTTCCGGCACGCTGGCGTCGAGCGTGGTGTAGAGGCGCTCGGCGCCGACAGTGACGAGCAGCTCGCCGGCGAAGCGCGGCGACACCTTCAGCCGCGCCACCTCGCCCGGCCGGTAGCGGTCCTTGTCGAGGGCGATCTCCAGCCCGTCGGGCGTCTCCGTCGAGGTCGCCTCGACGAACCAGCCGGCGTTGAAGGCATAGCTCGCGACCGGGCCGGCCGGGTCGGCGCTTTCGATGTCGAGCCGGTAGCGGCCCCATTCGACCGGCAGCCTGAGGCTCGCGGGATCGCCGGTTCCGATGTCGACCCGGCCGTCGGCGACGCGGCTTTCGCTCTCGACCGCCTCGTAGTTCCAGTAATCGTTCGAGCGATACCACTGGTAGTTGCGCTCGATCCTGGTCAGCGTCCAGCGCGCATCCGCGACCGCCTCGCGCTCGCCCGCCGGCGACACCGCGATGACGCGGAAGCCGGGGGTCGAATTTTCCGGCACTTCCGTGCCGGCGAAGTCGGGGCGGATGCCGATCATCGACGCTTCGGGGCGGATGGCGAAGGCGGCCGCCCGCTCGACGGCGCGGCCGCCGCCCTCGCGCATGCGCACCGTCACCTTGCCGTCGTAGAGGCGGGTGGTGAAGGGCAGCGAGCCGGACGCCGCCTCGAATTCGGCGTGGCCGTCGTCGTCGGTCGGGTCGAGCGCCAGCGGCGTCGACACCGCCTCGACCTCCTCGTCGGCGAGGCCGAAGAAATAGCCGGCGAACCTGTCCCATTCGCGCCTGGTGCCGACCGTGACCTCGCCTTCCAGCTCCAGCCCCGCGGCCGGCGCGCCGTAGAGATAGCGCCCGTCGAGCGCGACTTGCGCCGTCTCGCCGACGGCGATCTCGGGCGTCGTCATCTCGAGGTCGAACTCGATGCGGTCGGGCACGAACTGCTCGACGAGGAAGTTGACGCGGGCGATGGCCGCGGCCTTGGGGTCGGTGTGGATGGCGAGCGCCCAGGTGCCGAGCATGGCGTTGGGCTGGAGCGCGAACGGCACGTGATGCCCGCCGAGCGCGCGGCCGTCGCTGACGACGCGGGCTTCCTCGACGCCGTCGGGCCGGGCGAAGATGAAGGTCAGCGGCAGGTTCTCGACGGCGAGCGCGGTGTCGTCGCGGGCGAGCGCCGCGGCATGGACGGTCTCGCCGGCGCGGTAGATGCCGCGCTCGGTGAAGGCGAAGACGTCGACCGCGCCGGGCGCCGGCCGGCCGGCGACGCCGCGGTCGGAAAGGTCGAAGCCCGCCTTGGTCATGTCGAGGAAGACGAAATCTCCGTCCGGGCCGTTTGCCGTCAGGCCGGCGGGCGCGAGGCCGGAGGCGCCGCGCATCAGGCCCGGCGTGAAGGTGGCGCGGCCGCGCGCGTCGGTCGTCGCCTCGCCGAGGATCTCGTTGTTGCGGGCCAGAAGCTGGAGCGCGGCGCCGGCCAGCGGCGTGGCGCTCGACAGCGAGCGGGCGAAGACGGTCAGCCCGTCCTCGCCGGCATAGGTCGACAGGCCGATGTCGGAGACGACGAACCACTGCGTCGCCTTGCCCTGCCAGGATTCAGCTTTGTCGCCCTCGGGCGTGGCGACCAGCACGTAGACGCCGGCCTTCCGCTCCGGCAGCGCCTCGTCGACCGGGAAGCTGGTCAGCTTCTCCTTGTTCAGCTCGCCGCCGAGGTCGATCTCGCCTTCCCAGACCAGTTCGCCGCTGTCGTCGAGCAGGTCCATGTTGTAGCCGCTCAACTGGCCGAGGAAGTTGTAGCCGGAAAGCAGCGGCGCCAGCGCCCGGTCGCCGATCCGGTGCAGCTTCAGCTTCGCCGTCGGCGCGTTGATCGAGACGATGGGCACGCCGTGGCGGCCGGTTGCCGGCAGCACGAAGTTCTCGCCGGAGAAGCGGACCGTCGGCGCGCGGTCGCGGACATAGATCGACAGCGAGACCGGGCTTTCGGTCACTTCGCCGATCGCCGCCGGCAAGCCCTGGCGCACCGCGATGCGGTAGTGCTCGCCATGCTTCAGCCCCTCGACGCAGACCTGGCGGCCGCTGGCCGAGATCGCGCCGGGAGCGGCCTCGTCGACGGTGACATAGGAGGCGTAGTCGACGCCCGACTTGACGAGGTCCTCGGAGAACTGGACGCAGACGCGCGGCTCTGCCAGGTCGGCGTCGACGCTGTGGTCGATGACGCGGAAGCCCTTGCGCGACTTCAAGTCGAGATAGGCGGCGCGCACCGCGGCGTCGTTGACGAGCGCGAGGCTCGCCTCGTAGGCGGTCAGCGCGGGGCGGGAGAGTTCGCGCCGGTCGAGCGCGCGGGCCACGGCGGCGAGGCTTTGGGCGCGCGGCGTGGCCGAGCGGGCCAGCGCGTAGGCGTTGAGCGCGGCCGAGCCGCCGTCGCGGGCCAACTGGGCGCGCTCGGAATAGTTCTGCGTTTCGACGTCGAGCAGCGCCCCGGCAAGCCCGGTCCACAGCGCGTCGTCGTCCGGCTCGATCGCCAGCGCCGCCTTGTAGAGATCGGTCGCCTCGCGGGCGTTGCCGGCGGCAAGCGCCTCGGCGGCGGCTGCGGTCAGCGCGGCGAGGCCGGCCTCTTCTTCGGGCTCGGCCCGGACGATCCCGGCGCGGTAGCGGCGGGCGTCGGCGTTCATGTAGTCGGGCACGTAGGACAGGGCCGCCGGCGCGCCGAGGTCGGGCTCGGCCGCGTCCGTCACGATCCTGCCGGCGACCGCGCCGACGAACGGCCTGGGCGTCGCGTAATCGGACTTCAGGAAGCAGCGCCTGGCCCTGGTGTTGTAGGTGAAGGCGCGGCATTCGCCGTCGGCGAGGCAGACCGCCTCGCAGGCATCGAGCGTGACATCCGTCTCGAAGCGCAGGTCGAAGCCGAAATAGTCGGCGTCCTCGGTTCGAAGGACGGAGCGGGCGTCCTGCGCGGCGGCGGACGCGACGAGAGGGCCTGACAGGACAGCGAGAGCGAGAAGGAATGCCGACAGAAAATGGGCCGCGCGCATTGTCATGGCGTTCTCCGAATGCTGCTGCTGTCCCTGGTGCCAGATGAGCAGGGCAGGGACCGATTTGTCAACTGGTGACGCAGCAATGAGACAGGATCGCGGCATTGGCAAGGGTGCAATAACATGAGTGGATTTATCATATTTTTTGTCAGCAAGATCAATGGGTTGTAAAATTTTTGACCGATTGATAAAAATCTCGAACGTGCTAGCATTTTCCCAAAATCATAAATGGGGAAGATCGCCATGGCGCAAAGTCAACCAATGGGCCAACCAAGGGAGGGCATAGCCGCGGGCCGGCTTGCCCCGCCGCAATACGTCGACAATTTTTCCGACCTGCACCCCGCGCTCGGGCACCACGAGGCCCTTGTCGAGGCCGACCGCTGCTATTTCTGCTACGACGCGCCCTGCATGCAGGCGTGCCCGACCGAGATCGACATTCCGATGTTCATCCGCCAGATCTCGACCGGCAACCCGCTTGGCGCCGCCCGCACCATCTTCGACCAGAACATCCTCGGCGGCATGTGCGCCCGCGTCTGCCCGACCGAGACGCTGTGCGAGGAGGCCTGTGTGCGCGAGGCGGCGGAAGGCAAGCCGGTGCAGATCGGCCGGCTGCAACGCTACGCCACCGACGCGGCGATGGCGGCGCGCAAGCACTTCTACGAGCGCGACGCGCCGACCGGCAGGAGAATAGCCGTCGTCGGCGCCGGGCCGGCCGGCCTCGCCTGCGCTCACCGGCTCGCCGTCCACGGCCATGACGTCACCATCCTGGAAGCGCGGCCCAAGCCCGGCGGGCTCAACGAATACGGCATCGCCGCCTACAAGGCGACCGACGATTTCGCCCGGGCCGAGGTCGACTACGTCACCGAGATCGGCGGCATCGCCATCGACTACGACAAGGCGCTGGGGCGCGATTTCTCGCTGGCCGGGCTCGCCACCGCCTACGACGCCGTCTTCCTCGGCATGGGACTTTCCGGCGTCAATGCGTTGAGGGCCGAGGGCGAGGCGGCGGAAGGCGTCGAGAACGCCGTCGACTTCATCGCCGGGCTGCGGCAGGCGTCCGACCTGGCCTCGATCCCGGTCGGCCGGCGGGTCGTCGTCATCGGCGGCGGCATGACGGCCATCGACGCGGCGATCCAGTCGAAGCTGCTCGGCGCGGAGGAGGTGACCATCTGCTATCGCCGCGGCAGGGAAGACATGAACGCCTCGGCGATGGAGCAGGACCTGGCGGCGTCGAAAGGCGTGCTGATCCGCCACTGGCTGCAACCGAAGCGGGTGCTGGCCGAGGGCGGGCGCACCGTCGGCATCGAGCTGGAATACACCGAAATGCGCGACGGCCGCCTCGCCGGCACCGGCGAGACCGTGGCGATCGAGGCCGACCAGGTGTTCAAGGCCATCGGCCAGAGCTTCGAGCCCGCGCCGTTGAACGGAAGCGGCGCGACGATCGCGCTCGAGGGCGGCCGCATCCGCGTCGATGCGGAAGGCCGCACCTCGATGGCCAAGGTGTGGGCCGGCGGCGACTGCGTCGCCGACGCCCGCGAGGACCTGACGGTCGCGGCCGTCGCCGCCGGGCGCGACGCGGCCGAGAGCATCCATCGCGCGCTGGCCTCGAACGGGAGGGGATGACCATGGCCGACATTCGCTCGAACTTCCTCGGAATCAAGTCGCCGAACCCGTTCTGGCTCGCCTCGGCGCCGCCGACCGACAAGGCCTACAACGTCGTGCGCGCCTTCAGGGCCGGCTGGGGCGGCGTGGTGTGGAAGACGCTGGGCGAGGAAGGCCCGCCCGTCGTCAACGTCAACGGCCCGCGCTACGGCGCGATCTGGGGCGCGGACCGGCGCCTGCTCGGCCTGAACAACATCGAGCTGATCACCGACCGCGACCTTTACGTGAACCTGCGCGAGATCAAGCAGGTCAAGCGCGACTGGCCCGACCGGGCGATGATCGTCTCGATAATGGTGCCGTGCGAGGAGGCGGCGTGGAAGGCGATCCTGCCGCTGGTCGAGGAGACCGGCGCCGATGGCATCGAGCTGAATTTCGGCTGCCCCCACGGCATGAGCGAGCGCGGCATGGGCGCCGCCGTCGGCCAGGTGCCGGAGTATGTCGAGATGGTGGTGCGCTGGTGCAAGCAGAACACGCGCATGCCCGTCATCACCAAGCTGACGCCCAACATCACCGACATCCGCCATTCGGCCCGCGCCGCCCATGCCGGCGGCACCGACGCGGTGTCGCTCATCAACACCATCAACTCGATCACCTCGGTCAATCTCGACAGTTTCTCGCCGGAGCCGTCGATCGACGGCAAGGGCACGCATGGCGGCTATTGCGGCCCGGCGGTGAAGCCGATCGCCATGCACATGGTGGCCGAGATCGCGCGCGATGCGCAGACGCTCGGCCTGCCGATCTCGGCCATCGGCGGCGTCACCACCTGGCGGGACGCGGCCGAGTTCATGGCGCTGGGCGCCGGCAACGTCCAGGTCTGCACCGCCGCCATGACCTACGGCTTCAAGATCGTGCAGGAGATGATCGAGGGGCTGAA
>JBDHTD010000075.1:0-6328 GCA_039808485.1 Aquamicrobium sp.
GACTTGAACCTTCACGACTTGCGTCACGGGAACCTAAATCCCGCGTGTCTACCAATTCCACCACACCCGCTTTCCACAGGGCGCACAGACGCCCCCTGAAAGCGCGTGGTTCTATATCATCGGGGGCGGACGGTTCAAAGGGAAATTGCCGCCCGGCATGGCTATTTTTTGCCGCGCCGGCTTCCCCGCGGGGTCGATGCGGGGTCAATAGAGCGGTTCGGCGTAGAGCATCGTCTCTCCGTCGTGGAAAGACTTGATCTGCGCGGTTCCGTCCGGCGCCACCGCGACCTTCATCAGGAAGGAACGCACGTTCAGATCCGCCTCGATCGCGCGCCCCTCGCCCTCCGGCACGTAGAACCGCTCGATCCCGTAGCGGACGTCGATATGGCTGGTGCCCTCGTCCCATCGCGAATGGGTGGTGCCGCGGATGTCGACCTCGCCTTCCGCCGCCATGGCCGAAGGCGGCGCATCGAAGCTCGCCGCGACCGGCTGCCAGATACCATTTTCATCGGCCCTGAGCCGGACATGGACCGCGCGCCCGTCGCCGGGAACGCTGCGCGGCTGCTCCTCCGGAAACAGGTCGGCCGGCACCCTGCCGATATTGTAGCCGAGAACGACATAGTCGCCGCGCAGCAGGTCGCGCGGATCGACCGGCTCGACCGCCAGCGTCACTTCCTGGCCGTTGCGCAACACCGCCGCGCGACCGGCGATCATCGAAGCGAGAAAGCCGATCTGGACAAGCGCGACCAGGATCGCCGCCAGCACCATCCATCGCCGGTTCATGCCGCGTCTCCCACCGTGGCGGCCGCATCGGCGGCAATGCGCCGCTCGAAGCGCGCGATCAGCCAGGCGAGGGCCGACAGCGTCAGCCCCGCCAGGAGGAAGAAGGCGGCCGTGTCCATCATCGTTCCCAGCATCACCACGTAAAGGAAGCAAAGGTTGAAGGCGAAGGCGGCATAAGCCAGCCAGCGCAAGGCGCGGTTGTCGCGCCCTTCGAGCAGCAGCGCCGCGACGATGCCGGCAAAGGCCAGCACCGTCGGATAGACGAAGTCGGGCTTGTCGAGCAGCGCGATCTGGATCGTGCCCGCCCCGGCAAGGAAGCCGAGAAGCGCCTGGACCGGCAGCTCCGCGCCGAGACCGGCCAGGCGCCGCGTCGCCGCCGGAGCCAGACGTGCCAGGGCGAACACGGCAACCGCTGCCGCGATCAGCAGCAGCGGCGCGATGAAGGTGCCTTCGTCGCGCCAGTAGAACAGGAACGCGAACAGATAGAGCGACAGCAGCAGGATATGGCGCGCGGCGAGGCTGCGCGTCCAGAACGACAGCGCATAGAGCGCCGCCGCGACGGCAAGGTAGGACAATGGCAGCTCGCCGAGGTTCCACCCCTGCGACGCCCTGGTCAGCATCCAGGCGCCGGCGATGAGCGCGGCGCCCGCGGTCAGCGCGGCGGACCGCAGCGCCGCCGCCGCCAGCGCCGTGCCCACGCCCCAGACGAACACGGCCTCGGCCTCGTCGCCCGACATATGATAGATCTGCGCGATCAGGGCGATGGCGGCGCCGAAGCCGGCGGCGGCCACCACCCACGCCCCCTCGCCCGCCGCCTCGCGCCCGGACAGCTTGAGCGCCGCGCCGCCGGCATAGCCGCCGAGGATGAGCGCAAACAGCATGCCGACGCGGGCCAGGCGCGGAAACGCCTCCCAGTTGGCGGCGATGAAGATCAACAGCGCCGCCGCGAACAGCGCCGCCGCCATCATCGCCAGGACAGCGCCGAACGAGACGGAACCGCCGGAGTTTCGTTCGGCATCGAGCGAAAGCGCGCGTGCGGTCTTCTCGTCGATCAGGCCCGCCTCGCGCCAGCGCGAAATGTCGTGCCTGACCCTCGCCAGGTAAGAGGCCATCTATCGTCCCTTCATCGCCGGCCCGAAAGCCGGGCCCGCCGCAGATAACCGACTGATTATGTCGGAATCCCGGCTAGATAGCCGATTCCGCCACAGCCTTGCCACACAAATTAACAAACACTGATATTGCGATGCACAAAACGCATTGCTGCCATGCAGCATCGGCACTTCAAAACATGGGAGCAAGGGACTATCTTCCAATCATCGAAACGAGAACGAACGCACAAGCAGACGTAAATAGGTGCTGAAATGAACCTGATCCGCAACTACCGCAACTGGCGCCGCTACCGTGACACGGTCAACGAGTTGAGCCGCCTGTCCAACCGCGAACTGAACGACCTCGGCATTTCGCGCGGCGAAATCCCCTTCGTCGCTCGCAGGTCGGTCTAAGAATTCCGCAGATTTCGCCAGGACCGTCCTCCTCCCAGGTTCTGGCGGATAAGGCCGCCAATCTCCTCCTCCTCCCGATTGTCGGCCGCTTAAACGACACCCGCCGGACCTCCTCCCCCGGCGGGTGTTGTTCGTTTCAGGGGCCATCGCGCTCCCGCCTCCCGGCCCGCGTCGCGGCTCATGCCCCGATTGCATTCCTCCGCGCCGGGGACTAATTCCCTCCCATGACATACAAGCCCGTTCACGTCGTCGGCGGTGGTCTCGCCGGCTCCGAAGCCGCCTGGCAGATCGCCGAAGCCGGCGTTCCCGTCATCCTGCACGAAATGCGCCCCGTGCGCGAGACGCCTGCGCACAAGACGCCGGCGCTGGCCGAGCTCGTCTGCTCGAACTCGTTCCGCTCGGACGACGCCGAGACCAACGCGGTGGGCGTGCTGCATGCCGAGATGCGGCTGGCCGGCTCACTGATCATGGCCGCGGGCGACGCCCATCAGGTGCCGGCCGGCGGCGCGCTCGCCGTCGACCGCGACGGCTTTTCCGCCGCCGTCACCGCAAGGCTGGAGGCCCACCCGCGCATCACCATCCTGCGCGAGGAAGTCACCGGCCTGCCGCCGGAGGAATGGGACCAGGCCATCATCGCCACCGGGCCGCTGACTGCGCCCTCGCTGGCGCAGGCGATCGCCGAGGCGACCGGCGGCGACGCGCTCGCCTTCTTCGACGCCATCGCCCCGATCGTCCATTTCGACTCGATCGACTTCGACGTCGCCTGGTTCCAGTCGCGCTACGACAAGGTCGGCCCCGGCGGCACGGGCAAGGACTACATCAACCTGCCGATGGACAGGGCGCAATACGAGGCCTTCGTCGCGGCGCTGATCGACGGCGACAAGACCGAGTTCCGCGAATGGGAGGGCACGCCCTATTTCGACGGCTGCCTGCCGGTCGAGGTGATGGCCGAGCGGGGCGTCGAGACGCTGCGCCACGGCCCCATGAAGCCGATCGGCCTGACCAACCCGCACGACCCGACGGTCAAGCCCTACGCCATCGTCCAGCTCCGTCAGGACAACGCGCTCGGCACGCTCTACAACATGGTCGGTTTCCAGACCAAGCTGAAGCATGGCGAGCAGGTGCGCATCTTCCGCACCATCCCCGGCCTCGAACGGGCCGAGTTCGCCCGCCTCGGCGGGCTGCACCGCAACACCTACATCAATTCGCCGACGCTGCTCGACCCGACGCTGCAACTGAAGGGGCGGCCGGGCCTGCGCTTCGCCGGCCAGATCACCGGCTGCGAGGGTTATGTCGAGTCGGCCGCCATCGGCCTGCTCGCCGGCCGCTTCGCCGCCGCGCAGAGGCTTGGTGCGGCACTCGGCACCCCGCCGGGGACCACCGCCTTCGGCGCTTTGCTCACCCACATCACCGGCGGTCACATCGTCTCCGACGACGAGCCGGGCAAGCGCTCGTTCCAGCCGATGAACGTCAATTTCGGCCTGTTCCCGCCGCTCGAGGCGGGCACGCGGCTGAAGCCGGACGGTTTCGAAGGCCGGTTCAGGGGCAAGGACAAGGCGCTGGCGAAGAAGAAGGCGCTGAGCACCCGCGCGCTGGCCGACTGCCGCGCCTGGCTCGGCCTCGCGCCGCGGACGGCAGCCGCCGAATAGTTGTCGCATCGTTCAGGGGGATTTTTCGATGACCACGCCCGACAGCACGTTTCTCAAGGTCGAGCGCGACGGCCCTGTCGCGCTCATAATCCTGAACCGGCCCGACAAGGCCAATTCGATGACGCCGGATTTCTGGGCCGACCTGCCGCGCGTCGTCGAGGCGCTCGCCCGCGACGAGAGCGTGCGCTGCGCCATCCTTGCCGGCGAGGGCAGGCACTTCACCGGCGGCATGGACCTTGCCGCCTTCGCCTCGCTCGCCGGGCTGTTCCAGCAGGAGCCGGGCCGCGCCGCCTATGCGATGCGCGACCTGATCCTCGACCTCCAGAACGCCTTCAGCGCGCTGGAGCGCGCGCGATTCCCGGTCGTCGCCGCCATCCACGGCGCCTGCGTCGGCGCCGGCATCGACATGATCACCGCCTGCGACCTGCGCATCGCCGCCCAGGACGCCTATTTCTCGGTCGAGGAGATCCATATCGGCATGGCGGCGGACGTCGGCACGCTGCAACGCCTGCCGAAGCTGATCGCGCCCGCCGTCGCGGCCGAGCTTGCCTATAGCGGCCGCCGCTTCCAGGCCGACGAGGCCAAGGCGATCGGCCTCGTCTCCGCCGTCCACCCCGACAGGGACGCGACCATGGCGGCGGCGCGCCAGATGGCGCACGCGATCGCGAAAAGATCGCCGCTCGCCATCGCCGGGATCAAGCGCAACCTCGCCTATGCCCGCGACCATTCGGTGGCCGACGGCCTCGACTACATCGCGACCTGGAACGCCGGCATGCTGCGCCCCGGCGAGCTGATGGCGGCCGTGCAGGCGAAGATGACGAAGCGGGAAGCCGAATTCGCCGACCTGCTTGCCGGGCAGAAGCTCGGATAAGCCGTCCTACCCGCCTCCTTGTCCGCCCGGCAGGCCGGGCTTGCCGGCCTGCGACGGGTTGCGCCGCACATAGGCCGCCTTCAGGGTTTCGGAGGTGTCGCGCGAACCGTCATGGCTCCAGCCCGGCGGGCGGAACAGATAGCCGAGCCGCTGGCGCAGCGTCAGGCCGGACGCGCTTGCGTCGCGCAACATGGCGATCCATTCGTGGAACGCCACCTTCACCGGGTTGAACGTGCCGATGTTGTGGACGATGCCGTAGCGCGGCGCGTCCTCGTCCAGTTCCTCGACGAAGGTGCCGAACATCCGGTCCCAGACGATCAGCGTCCCGGCATAGTTGGCGTCGAGATAGCGCGGATTGGTGGCGTGGTGGACGCGATGGTGCGACGGCGTGTTGAAGACGAACTCGACCGGCCGCCACAGCTTGCCGATGGTCTCGGTGTGAATCCAGAACTGGTAGACCAGGTTGAAGCCGAACACGAACACGATCACCGCCGGGTGGAAGCCTAAAAGCACCAGCGGCACCTGAAGCACGAACATGCCGGTGAACAGCGCCGTCCACGACTGGCGCAGCGCCGTCGACAGATTGTAGTGCTGGCTCGAATGGTGGTTGATGTGCTCGGCCCACACCCAGCGCACCCGGTGGGCGATGCGGTGATACCAGTAATAACGCAGGTCATCGAGCAGGAAGGCGATGACGATCACCCACCACGCCGTACCGAGGTCGAAGACGCGGAACTGCCACACCCACAGCAGCGCGCTGTAGGAAACGAAGCCGAGCAGCAGGCCGGCCGCGACGTTGCCGACGCCCATCAGAAGGCTGGTCAGCGTGTCGCGCGTCTCGAATTCGCCTTTGGCGCGGCCGGTGCGCACCAGCCACAGCTCGATCAGGATCGCCGCGACGAAGAAGGGGATCGCGAGCTGGGTCACGTCGGGAAATGCGTATCCGTCCATAACTTCCTCCTCAGGCCCTGCCGCGCAGCCCGGCAAGAAGCTGCTGCACGGCGCGGGCCTCAGCCTCGCCGGCAAAGGTGAAGCTCCCGCCCTTCCATGTAAAGTCCCTGAGATGCAAGGTCAGCACCGCGCCGGCGACGCGAGGCTCGTCCGCCAGGTCGGACGCGCCGACCATCCGCGTCAGGAACCTGTCGCCGATGGCGGCGACGATGCCGACGCGACGGTCGTCCAGCGCCAGGAACGCGGCGTCGCCATCCTTCGTCAGATGGACCGCCATGATGCCCGGATCGGGGAAGTCGACCCCGAACCGCGCCCGCGCGGCCGCCGCGCCGTCGAGCCGTGCCCGCCTGCTGCCACCGGTCAGATGCACGATCAGCACCACGCCGGAAACCCCGACCACCACCATCGCGACAAGCAGCTCGAGGCCCATTGCAGCCCGCATCCTCCCAACCTTTAGGGGATGCTAGAGCATTTTGCAGTCAGACGGAATCGTCTGACGTCGCATAAATGCGGCTGAGGAAAGGAGCTGGCGCGGCGGAAGCTGCGTTCGTCAGAACGCCCACTGCTCTAGG
>JBDHTD010000076.1:0-5914 GCA_039808485.1 Aquamicrobium sp.
GCTTCCTGATGCCGCTGCGCGATTCGGTGGCGCTGGTGCATCATGCGTTCGGGCATGCGAGGCAGGGCGACCTGTTCGTCCGTCGTGCCCCGGCGGCGACCATCGCCGATCTCGTCGCCGCGCTCAAGGAGCTGTTCGCCGCGCCCGATCATCCGGTCGAGACGATCGGCTGGCGCCACGGCGAGAAGCTCTACGAGACACTGGCCAGCGCACAGGAGCTTTCCGAGAGCGAGGATATGGGCGACTACCTGCGCATCCGCGCCGACGGCCGCGACCTAAACTACAAGGCCTATTTCAGCGACGGCGACAGCCACGTCGTCGAGCACCAGGAATATCATTCTCACAACGCGCAGCGCCTCGACGTCGAGGGGGTGAAGTCGCTGCTGCTAACGCTGCCCGAGATACGCGCCGAACTGGACGCGTGGACGACGCGGCGATGAGACGGGTCGTCGTCACCGGGGCGGGCGGGCTGCTCGGGTGGCACGCCGCCGCGCGGCTGCATGCGGACAATTGCGCCGCCGCCTTTCGCGGCGAGCCCGCGCCGTTCGACATCGTTGCGCTCGACCGCAGCGGCTTCGGCGATCCCGCCGTCCTTCGCGAAGCTCTGACCGGCGCCGACGCCGTGCTGCATTTCGCCGGCGTCAACCGCGCGTCGGACGAGGAGGTCGAGCAGGGCAATCCGGCGATCGCCGAGGCGCTGGTGCGGGGATGCCGCGAGGCGGGTGCTGCGCCGCACATCGTCTACGCCAACTCCACCCATGTCGCCTCCGACACGCCCTATAGCCGCGGCAAGCGGAGGGCCGGGGAGGTTCTGGCTGCCTTCGCGCCCGGCTATACGGATCTGGTGCTGCCGCATATCTTCGGCGAATGCGCCAGGCCGCGCTACAACAATGTCACCGCCACCTTCATAGAGCAGGTGATCGCCGGCGAGACGCCGCAGGTCAACCCGGACGGTAGGGTGCGGCTCCTGCATGCCGGCGCGGCCGCGCAGGCGGCGATCGACGCCGCGCTCGACGAAACGACCGGCGTGCTGAGCCCCGAGCCGCGCCCGATGGCGGTGCCGGAGCTGCTGGCGCGGATCGCGGGTTTCCACGCCTCCTACCAGGGCAATGTCTTTCCCGACCTGCGGGACCCTTTCGACCTCGCCCTTTTCAACAGCTATCGGGCGGCGCTCTATCCCGGCGGCTTTCCCCGTCCGCTGAAACTCAACACCGATGCGCGCGGTGTCCTGTTCGAGGCGGCGAAGGGCGGCGGCGGCGGCCAGACCTTCCTGAGCTGGACCGAGCCCGGGGTCACGCGCGGCAACCATTTCCATCTCTCCAAGGTCGAGCGCTTCCTCGTCCTCGAGGGCGAGGCGGTCATCCGCATTCGCCGGGTGCTCGGGGGGCCTGTGTGGGAATACCGGGTGGACGGGTCAACGCCGATGGCGGTCGACATGCCGACGCTCCATACCCACAGCATCGAGAATGTCGGACAGGGGCGGCTGCTGACGCTGTTCTGGACCCACGACATCTTCGATCCCACCGCGCCCGACACCTATGCCGACCCTGTGCTGGGAAGCTGATATGTCCAGATTGAAAGTCATGACCATCCTTGGCACGCGGCCGGAGATCATCCGCCTGTCGCGAGTGATGGCGCGGCTCGACGCGCATTGCGACCATCGCATCGTCCATACCGGGCAGAACTACGACTACGAGCTGAACGAGGTGTTCTTCGAGGATCTGGGCGTGCGCAAGCCTGACCATTTCCTCGGCACGGGCGGCGGCACGCTCGGCCAGACGCTGGGCAATATCCTCACCGGGAGCGAGCGCGTCATCGCCGAGGAGCGGCCCGACGCGGTGCTCATTCTGGGCGACACCAATTCGGCGATCTCGGCCATCATGGCCCGGCGCATGAAGGTGCCCGTCTACCATATGGAGGCGGGCAACCGCTCCTTCGACCGCAACGTGCCGGAGGAGACCAACAGGAAGCTGGTCGACCACATCGCCGACTTCAACCTCGTCTATACCGAGCACGCCCGCCGGCATCTCCTGTCCGAGGGCATCGCGCACCGGCGCATCTATCTGACCGGCTCGCCGATGCGCGAGGTGCTGGAGCACTATCGCGACCGCATCGAGGCTTCGGACGTGCTGGAGCGGCTCGGCCTGAAGCCGCGCGGCTATTTCATCGTCTCGCTGCACCGCGAGGAGAACGTCGATTCGGCCGCCCGCCTGTCGGCGCTGGTCGACACGCTCGGCGCGCTCGCCGCCCGCCACGACATGCCGGTGATCGTCTCAACCCATCCGCGCACGCGCAAGCGGCTGGAGGCGCTGGGCGAGGCCGCGCTCGATGCGCGCGTCCAGTTCATGAAGCCCTTCGGCTTCCACGACTACAACCGCCTCCAGACGGGCGCCTTCTGCGCCGTCTCCGACAGCGGCACCATCGCCGAGGAAGCCGCGATCCTCGGCTTTCCCGCCGTCACCCCGCGCGACGCGATCGAGCGCCCGGAGGGGCTGGACGCCGGCTGCATCATCATGACCGGCCTCGACCGCGACACGATCCTCGCCGGCGTCGACGCGGCCACGCGCCTGTTCGCCGAGCGCGAGGCGGCCGGCCGCGCCCATCCCGTTCCCGCCGACTACTGCATCGCCAACACGTCCGAGCGCGTCGTCAGCCTGATCCTGGGCACGGCGAAACTCTCCAACGCCTGGGACGGCATCCGCGTCAACGATCTCAACTGAGCGGCGGGCGCATGTATCGCAAATACGGCAAGCGCCTGTTCGACATGGCCCTGGCGCTCGCGCTTGCCCTGCCGGCGCTGGTGCTGTGCCTCGGCTGCATCGTCGCCATCCGCCGCAAGGATTCCGCACCCGCGCTGTTCAGGCAGGTCCGGGTCGGCCGCGACCGCAGGCCGTTCACCCTCTACAAGCTGCGCACCATGTCGGCGGGCACCGGCGACCGGGCAAGCCACGAGGTCTCCACAGCGCAGATCACCCGCGTCGGCCACCTCCTGCGCCGGACCAAGCTCGACGAATTGCCCCAACTCGTCAACGTGCTGCGCGGCGAGATGAGCTTCGTCGGCCCGCGACCGTGCCTGCCGAGCCAGGAGGTGCTGGTCGCCGAGCGCGACCGGCGCGGCGTCTACGCCGTGCGGCCGGGCATCACCGGCCCGGCGCAGCTCGCCGGCATCGACATGTCCACCCCCGTCGAGCTGGCGCAGGCGGACGCCGGCTACGCGGCGAACGTCAACCTTGCCGACGATCTGCGCTGCATCCTGCGCACCGCGCTCGGGCGCGGCAGCGGCGATGCCGTCACGAAGGGCTGACCTCCTCGCGCAGGAAGGCGAGACTTTCCGGCATGCGCTCGACCGGACGCCAGCCGAAGGCGGCTTCCAGTTCCCCGACAGGGGCGACGTCGAGTCCATCATCCGGATCAGGTCGCGCGTGGCGACGGCCTGGCCATCGGACGGCTCGAAGATGTGCCCCGCGGCCTTGGCCCAGCGGTCGTCGTCCCTGCCGACGATCGTCTCGACGAGATCACAGAGATTGCGGATGGATATATAGTGGCGCGGCTCGGTGGCGGAGCCGAGTGGGATCGGCAGTCCCTTGCGTACCATGCCGGCCAGCGTGGCCATACCGTTTCGCATGCCTTGCCCGTAGATCGCCGGCGGGCGAAGGATGACGACCTGTTCCCGACTGTTCGAGGAAGATCCTGTCAGCGGCGAGTTTCTCTATGCCGTAGCTGCGGGCGTGTTCCCGATCCTTCTTCGCGAGTCGCGCGGCAATGGAGCTCATGACGATGACACGACGAATCCCGGCTTCGGCGATGAACTGCGACATGTTGCGCGCGATGCCGGCAGTTTGCGACCCCAGGCCATCGGCATCCGTGGAGGTTGGGTGTAGCGCCGCCGCGAGATTGACAAAGACGTCGACATCGGACCCGATACCCGGATCGATCGGCGTCGTCGCAAGATCGCCGATACGAATCCATGACACGGCCCCTGGGTCTGCCGGCTTCTCATTTCGATGGAACGCCGATACCTGATGGCCTTTGGCAAGCAACCGTTCCGCCAGGGCAAGCCCGACGTAGCCAGAGCCGCCGGAGATGAGGACTTTGCGCGTGGTCATCGCTCTTCCCTCTTCCGTATCGCCATCTTATGATAATGCCTAGCGAGTTCCATTATGAAGATTCTTTTCATATCTCAATATTTTTTCCCAGAGCAGGTTTCTAACAACAGTATCTCTGAGCATCTCTCAGATTCTGGCAATGATATAATTGTATATACGGCCGTTCCGAACTACCCATCTGGACGTTTCTTCGATGGATATTCGAACCGGTCGAAAAGAGAAGAGTTGTGGGGCAAGATCCATATCTGGCGAACTTGGACCGTTCCCCGCGGAAAAGGCGCTCTTCAACTGCTCGTGAATTACGTCGTCTTTCCCGTTGCCGCAAGCATCAAGGTCCTGTTCGTCAAGACGCGGCCGGATGTCGTCTTCGTCAGCCAGCTATCGCCCGTCTTCATGGTTCTGCCGGGGATCGTGCAGAAGTGGAAGACCGGGAGCGGGCTCGTCTACTGGGTCCAGGACATCTGGCCCGAGAGCGCGACCTATACGCTCGGCCTGCGCAACCGGCTCGTCGTCGGCCTTTTGAATGCGATCTGCGGCTGGCTCTACAGGCGGGCCGACATCGTCATGGTGCAGAGCGCGGCCTTTCACGACATGATCGCCCGGTTCGGCGTGCCGTCCGAGCGTATCCGCGTCCTGCCCAACACCGCCCCGGCCTATTATCGTCCGCTTACGTCCGCCGAGGCGCCCGACTATGCCGCGATGATCCCGCAGGACGGCTTCCGGCTGATGTTCGCCGGCAACATCGGCGAGAGCCAGGATTTCGACACCCTCGTCGCGGCCGCCGCTCTCCTGCGCGAGCGCCGCGACCTTCATTGGGTGATCGTCGGCAGCGGCCGCGACGGGGAACGCGTCAGGCGCCTCGTGGCGGAGAACAGCCTTGAGGATCGGTTCCACTTCCTCGGCCGCCACCCCGAGGAGGAGATGCCGAAATTCTTCGCCCATGCCGACGCGATGCTGGTCAGCCTCAAGGACATCCCCATCTTCTCGCTGACGGTTCCCTATAAGACGCAGTGCTACATGGCCTGCGGCAAGCCGATCGTGGCCTCGCTCAACGGCGAGGGCGCGCGCATCGTCACGGAATCGGGCGCCGGCATCGCCGTCCCGGCCAGCCAGCCGCAGGCTCTCGCCGCCGCGATTGCAGAGATGATGGATGCTGGGCCTGCCAAGCAACAATCATATGCGGCCAATTCCCGGCGATATTTCGAGGCGAATTATTCGGCCGACAAGGTCTACGGAACCCTTGAGAAGGCACTCTTATCAGCCGTACGAAGCCGGTAGCCGCCCCTGACCTGTCGACAGAGCAGATCGCGCCCACCCGCCAGCCCATCTACGGGGACGAAAGCCAGTGGCGGAAGTCACTCGGCTTCTGTCCGTGCATCGTGCCACGCTTTGCTGTCGGTTACGTGAACACCGAGACAAGGCGCATGCGACTGTTCTCTGATCAGGTTTCCGACACCCGGCCTCGGTTATCGCCGCGAGGAAAATCGGCGTTGTCGCAGGTTCAGATCATTCGCTCGCCGGGGATGGATCACATTCTCCATATCTCACGGCAGTTCGCTTCGCTCACGCCTCCGATGGGGCGGCCTGACCGGCCGGCGGGCCGTCGCCCTTGCGAACCCTGCGGGTTCGGGTCCGCGCCGGAGAGGCGCGCCATTTTTCCTTCCGTGGAAACTCGCTGTTCTCGCTTCTCCGGTCGGGTGGCCCGGTCGGTCGGCTACAGCTTTGTTGCGACGAGCATTGTTTGCGAAATCGCAAATTCAAATCAGAATCCCGCGCGACAGGCAGACGGACGGTTCGTTCAGGGCTGA
>JBDHTD010000077.1:0-5779 GCA_039808485.1 Aquamicrobium sp.
CATCTGCGGCCACGGCCCGGGCAGCCGCTTCGGCGACGAGCGCCGCTCCAACCCGTTCCTGGTCTGACCGGGGCCTGGTCTGAACGAAGGCCGGCGCGCGCCCCGCGCTTCAGGACGTGCGGACGGCGACGAAGCGCGCGGCCGCGCGCAAGGTGTCGGCCCGCGCGCCGAAGGGCGCAAGCAGGTCGCTTGCCTGCTCGACAAGTCCGCCGAGCTGCCGCCGCGCCCAGTCGACGCCGTGCAGCGCGACCAGCGTGCCCTTGCCGGCGCTCTCGTCCTTGCCGGCGGCCTTGCCCAGCGCCGCCGAATCGGAGGTGGCGTCGAGGAGATCGTCGGCCAGTTGGAACGCCAGTCCGATGGCCGAGCCGAACTCGGCCAGCGCCTCGCGCTCGGCCGGCGCGGCATTGCCGATTTCGGCCCCCGCCTCGCAGGCGAAGCGAATCAGCGCCCCGGTCTTCATCGCCTGGAGCCGGATGATCCCGGCCTCGTCCGGCCTGTGGCGCTCGGCGGCGAGGTCGAGCGCCTGGCCGCCGGCCATGCCGCCCATCCCGGCCGCGCGCGCCAGCTTCGTCACCAGCCGGGCGCGGGTTGCGGCCGGCAGCGCCGTCGCCTCGTCGGCGACGATGTCGAAGGCGAAGGTCAGCAGGCTGTCGCCGGCCAGGATCGCGCTCGCCTCGTCGAAGGCGCGATGGACGGTCGGGCGGCCGCGGCGCAGGTCGTCGTCGTCCATCGCCGGCAGGTCGTCGTGGATCAGCGAATAGCAGTGCACGCATTCGAGCGCCGCCGCGACGCGCAGCGACGCCTCGCCCGCGGCATCGAAAAGCGCCGCGCTCTCGATGACGAGGAACGGCCGCAGCCGCTTGCCGCCGCCGAGGACGCCGTGGCGGATCGCCCGCATCAACCCGTCCGGCCGCGCGATCTCGCCGGCGAGCGGCACGTCGCCGAGCAGGCTGCCGAGCATGTCCTCGACCGCGTCGGCACGGCGCTTGAGCCTCGCCTCGAACAATGCCTCGTCCATGATTTCATCCGTCGCCTGCATGCCCGTCATGGCGATGCGATGGCGGCAAAACCGGCCGGCGTCAACCCGCCCCGCCATTGCGCAGGGGCGGCATGGCCTGTATTTCCAAAACCGTGATGAAGGGAGCGCCAGGGTGGACAGCCCGACCGTCGAGATCGAGCCGCCTGCACGGCGCCGCCGCGGAAGGGGCCGCAAGCGAGGCGGCCGCGCCTGGCTGGGCCGCATGGCCCTCGGCGCCGTCGGCCTGCTGGCGCTGCCGCTGCTTTTATCGCTGATCTATCTCGCGCCGGCGGTCCATCCCGTCTCGACGCTGATGATCAAGGACGCCGCCGCCCTCGACGGCTACGACCGCCGCTGGACGCCGATCGAGGAGATCGGCCCGCGCCTCGTCAACTCGGTGCTGATGTCGGAGGACGGGCAGTTCTGCAACCATCACGGCATCGACCTCGGCGAGTTCCGCGCCGTGTTCCGGGATTTCCTCGCCGGAGAGGCGGCGCGCGGCGGCTCGACCGTCACCATGCAGACGGTGAAGAACCTCTATCTCTGGCACGGCCGCTCCTATGTCAGGAAGGCGCTGGAACTGCCCTACGCGATCTATCTCGATCTCGTCATGCCCAAGCGCCGCATCATGGAGATCTATCTGAACATCGCCGAATGGGGGCCTGGCATCTACGGCGCGGAAGCCGCCGCGCAGCACCATTTCGGCAAGTCGACGCGCGCGCTTTCGGCGCGGCAGGCCGCCCTTCTCGCCGTCGCGCTGCCCAACCCGCTGGCGCGCACGCCGGGCAAGCCGTCGCCGGCGCTCAACCGGCTCGCCGCCACCATCGAGCGCCGCGCCGGCCACGCCGGCGGCTATAATGCGTGCCTGAAGTAGCCGCGCGCGAAATATTTGCGCGCCGGCGCTGGCCAAATGCGCAGCTTGAGTGTATAGGCACGCAACTTTCCCGGTTTTCGGCCGTCGCCCAAGCCTTTCCATCTTTCCATAGAGAGGCGGCAACGGCCGTTCGAGCGAACATCGGAGCAGGACAATGGCAGTACCGAAACGAAAGACCTCGCCGTCGAAGCGCGGCATGCGCCGCTCGGCCGACGCGCTGAAGGCGCCGACCTATGTCGAGGACAAGAATTCCGGCGAGCTTCGCCGCCCGCATCACATCGACCTGAAGACCGGCATGTATCGCGGCCGTCAGGTGCTGGAGCCCAAGGAAAGCTGAGGCTTTTTCGGCTCCTGGAGCGATTTGGAAGGACCGGCCTCGCGCCGGTCTTTTCGTTTGGGACGCCGTTTCACTGGAGACAAAGCGATGCTCGCCCATATCCCGCTGATGATCGTGCCGTTCATCCTCTACAATCTCGGCCTCGCCGGCATGTTCGGCGAGATCGCCGATCCGTGGCAGGCGCGGATATTCTCGCTGCCGATGCTGTCGGGCGGCGTCTGGACGATGAGCCTCGCCGACCTGTTCGTCCTGTTCGCGCTGGTGATTCTGTTCGTCGAAATCCTCAAGGCGACCCGCACCTCCAGCGCCTCGGTGGCCGACCACCTGCTGTCGACGCTGGTCTTCGTGGCGTTCCTGGTCGAGTTCCTGCTGGTCGAGCGCGCCGCCAGCTCGCTGTTCTTCATCCTGATGGCGATTTCGCTGGTCGACGTGCTGGCCGGCTTCGTGATCTCGCTGCGCGCCGCCTCGCGCGACGTCAGCTTCCGCTAATACGCGTATTCGTCGAATACCGGCTCGACCGAGCCGCCCCAGCGCGTGCGGAAGGCGTTGAGCATCTCCTCGGCGCTGGTGGTGCCGCGCGCCACCACCTCATCGAGCGGCGCGAGGAAGCCGGTCTCGTCGCGGCCCTCGCCGTTCGTCCGCGCCCGCGCCGCCAGCCCGCCGCGCGAGATCGCCAGGACCTCGCGAGCGATCTCGCGCAGGGTGGTGCCGCGGAACGGCGTGGCGAGCGCCGCGGCCGGCACGGCGTCGCGCATGGCGATCACCTCGGCATGGCTCCAGTCCCGCGTCAGCGTCTCGGCGGCGTCGAGCGCGGCCTCGTCGTAGAGCAGCCCGACCCAGAACGCCGGCAGCGCGCAGATGCGCCGCCACGGCCCGCCATCCGCGCCGCGCATCTCGAGGAAGCGCTTCAGCCGGACGTCGGGAAAGAGCGTCGACAGATGGTTGGCCCAGTCGCCCATGGTCGGCATGCCGTCCGCCACCTCCTCCCGCAGCGCGCCGTTCATGAACTGGCGGAAGGTGACGTGGGTGGCGTCGAAATAGCGGCCGTCGCGGATGATGAAATACATCGGCACGTCGAGCGCCCATTCGACGTAGTCGGCAAAGCCGAACCGGGGCGAGAAGCACAATTCGAGCGTGCCGGAGCGCTGGTTGTCGGTGTCGCGCCAGATGTCGCCGCGCCAGCTTTGCAGGCCGTTGGGCCGCCCGTCGGTGAAGGGCGAGTTGGCGAACAGCGCCGTCGCCAGCGGTTGCAGCTTCAGCGACACCTGCATCTTGCGCCGCATGTCGGTTTCCGAGGAGAAGTCGAGGTTCACCTGGATGGTCGAGGTGCGGTACATCATGTCCAGCCCCTTGCTGCCGACCTTCGGCATGTAGGCGGTCATGATGTCGTAGCGCGACTTCGGCATGCGCGGCGTCTGGGCCAGCGTCCATTTCGGGCTGCCGCCGAGGCCGAGGAAGCGGATGCCGAGCGGCTCGGCCACCTCGCGCAACTGGGCGAGATGCGCGTTGCCCTCGCGGCAGGTCTGGTGAAGCGTCTCCACCGGCGCGCCGGACAGCTCGAACTGGCCGCCGGGCTCGAGGCTGATCGCGCCCTGCCCGGTCGGCTCGACCAGGCCGATGACATTGCCGGCATCGATGATCGGCTCCCAGCCGAGAAGGCCCTGCATGCCGTCGAGCAGCGCCTTGATGCCGCGCCCGCCCTCATAGGGGACCGGCCGGTTGCCGTCGACATAGAACGGGAACTTCTCGTGTTCGGTGCCGATGCGCCATTCCCGCTTCGGCCTGGAGCCGGCGGCAAGGTAGGAGACCAGCTCGTCCACCCCCTCGATCGGGCGGAAATCCGTCGTGTCGCGCGCCATCTTCTCGTCCTTCGCGTGCCTGTCCGTCGCCGCCAGTGATCGTCAACGGGGGCGGCCGCGCGCGAGTGTTGAGCGGAACTCGGCGCCGCGATCAAGCGAAAAATCCTGACAGCCGGTTCAGTCGCCCTGATCGCGCCAATCGCCGAGCATTGCCTGCACCAGCGCCAGCGCCGCCACCGCGGCGGTATCGGCGCGCAGGATGCGCGGCCCGAGCGGAATCGCCGTGACGAATGGCTGCGCCCGCAACAGGCGTCGCTCGTCGTCGGAAAACCCGCCCTCGGGGCCGACGAGAACGCCGATCTTCCCTTCCCTCACCGCCTCGAGCGCCGCGAGCGGATTGTTCGCCTCGGCATCCTCGTCGCAGAAGACGAGCCACCTGTCCTTGTCCCACCCCGACAGCAGGAGGTCGAGCCTTACCGGCGGCCGCAGCGGCGGGATGGACAGGACGCCGCACTGCTCGGCCGCCTCGATCACGTTGGCCCGCATCTTTTCGAGCGGCGGCTTCGCCATCTGCGTGTGCTGCGTGACGACCGGCTGAAGGACGCCCGCGCCCATCTCGACCGCCTTCTGCACCATATAATCCATCCGCCCGACCTTCAGCGGCGCGAAGACGTAGACGAGGTCCGGGGCCGGCGGCTGCGACCGCTCCCGCCCGATGGCCAGAAGCCGTACCCCCTTCTTCGAGATCGACGCGATCCGCGCCCGCCATTCGCCGTCGCGGCCGTTGAAGACGAGAAGCTCCGCCCCCTCGCCCATGCGCAGCACATGGGCAAGATAATGGGCCTGCGCCCTGTCCGCCTCGAAGACGGCATCGGCATCGAGGTCGTGCGGCACGAAGAGCCGCTGCATCCTGTAGTTCGCGCGCATGAAACCGTGATGCGGCGCGGACGCCGCCGGGTCAAGCCCGCCCGTCCCGGCGGCAGTCGAGCGACGAATGCCAGAGGGGAGAAAACCCCGCCGCGAGCGCGCCGACCGTGGCCGCCGGCGTCACCAGCACCGCGATCTCCGGCAGCGGTTCCGGCTCGCCATAGCCGGAGAAGCTCCATGCCCAGGCGCGGCCGGAGCGCAGCGCCAGGAGGCGCGCCCCCGCCTGAACCATCGCGCCGTCGGGAAGCGCGCGGATCGCCCGCGCTTCGAGCCCCGGCAGCGCCGCGCCGGCGGCATGCCTTTGCCGGTGAAGAAGGAAATCGATCTCCGGAGCCGAGGCTCCGCCCAGCCCGTTGCCGGCGGCGAAGCAGGCGCGGAACGCCTCGGCCGCCTGCCGCCGGCAATAGAAGCAGGGGCGATGCCCGGCGGCGAGCGCGGTGACCTCGTCGAGAAAGAACAGCTCCGTCCAGCCCGCCCCGCCGGACGGCGCGTTGCGGCCCATCGGCTCGCGCCGGGCGCCGCGCGGGTGGTCGAGCGCGCAGACGATCCAGGCCCTGGTCGTCCACCGGCGCTTCAGCAGCGTCTTCGTCGCCGGATCGTGGACAACGCCTCGATTGCCCGTCAGCAGGCCGCGCGCGGCGGCGGCATGGATGCGGCCCAGCGGATCGACGCGGTTTTGCAGCGGCATCGTCGTCTCCCCTCTCTATCCGGCTCTTTCCGGTTTCAATGCCGTCATGCTATCGCTCGGGCCCGGTTGCCGCACCACTCGAAAGCAGAAAATCCATGCGCGTCCTCGTCGTCCAGAATTTCGCCAACACCGGCCT
>JBDHTD010000078.1:0-5718 GCA_039808485.1 Aquamicrobium sp.
ACCTTGAGCTTATCCACCGCTTTCTTCGCCGCCTCGGTCAATGCTACGATGATGGGCACCATATTGCTTTCGATCATGCGGAATTTCTGTGCCACTTCGCGGAAGGCGAAGTTGGTAATTTCCGTGGCGCTGCCGACGAATTTGAGATCGTCGACGATTTTTTTCTGATCCAGCCCCGTCCCTTCGCGCCAATAGACTTCGCCGAAAAATCGCCGGATCGCCTCCAGCGACTGGGTATCGCCCCGGAAATCCTTCAGCGCCCGCATCGTGTCGCCGATCAGCGACCTGATCTCGCCGGGCGGCGGATAGTCCGGCGCCGAAAACACGGTGACGACGCTTTCGTCCGCCGGCCGCTTGCCCTCCCGGTTGCAACGGCCTGCCGCCTGCATGATCTGGTCCCAGCCGGCTTCCGCGCGCCACACTCTGGGAAAATCCACGTCGACGCCGGCTTCGATCAGGCTGGTGGCGACGACACGGCAAGGTTGTCCCTTCTTCAGCCGCTTGCGCACCTCGTCGAGGATGTCCCGGCGGTGAGCCGCATATTGGCGCGTGGTCAGATGCACCAGGCCGTCCAGCCCGGCTTCCCCCGCCTGCCGATAGAGTTCCAGCGCGTGCTTGCGGCTGTTGACGACGACCAGCGCCTGAGGCTCGCCGGCGAGCGCGGCCGTCAACGCATCGTTGTCCATGGCGTCGCCGGTCACGATGCGCGTCCGGCGCAGCCGCCGTGCAAGCCCTTCGGGGTCGGGCGCCAGTTCGCGGCTTTCGTCCAGATCGAGCCCGTCCGGAAAGCCCGCTCCGCCATCCGGACGCGTGCGGCCGAGCGCGGGCTGCGTGGCCGTGCACAGCACGATCGTGCAGCCGAGATGCTTCGCCAGCGTGTCGAGCATCCGCACGCAGGGTTTCAACAGGGGACGCGGAATCGTCTGCGCCTCGTCGAGGATGATGATCGAGCCGGCGATGTTGTGCAGCTTGCGGGCGCGCGAGGTTCTTGCCGAAAACAGGCTCTCGAAGAGCTGCACGTTGGTGGTCACGACGACGGGAGCTGCCCAGTCCTCCATGGCGAGCTTCAGCCGGTCGCGGCTGGTCGGCCACGCTCCCATATCGGGGCGCTCCTCATCGATGGCCGAATGGTGCTCCAGCACGTATTCCTCGCCGAGAACGCGCCGGAAGATATCCGCCGTCTGATCGATGATCGATGTGAACGGTATCCCGTAGATGATCCGGCGGTGTCCGTGGCTGGCAGCGTGGTCCAGTGCAAAGCCCAGCGATGCCAACGTCTTGCCGCCGCCGGTGGGAACCGTCAGCGTGAACAGGCCCGGCGGCAGCGCCGCCTTGTCCCGCACGCTGGAAAGGATGTTCCGCCGCAGGGCATTGAGGTCGCCCTCCCGGTTCAATCCTGCCAGATGGGTATCGAAGCGGGCGCGGAATTCCGGCAGGAGGTCCTGCAGGAGCGGCCACTCGCGGTCCGTCTCCCGCTTGTCGAGCTCGGTGTAGAAAGTCTCGGTGTTCTTGAAATCTGCGTCGACAAGGCAGGAGAACAGCATGCGACCGATGACCGAAAGGTCGAATGCCAGATGCGGGTTGTCGGGCCGGATCATCGGCGCAAGCCAGTCCGGCGCGAGGCCGGTGAAGTCCGCTTCGATCTCGCTTTTCCAGATGGGATCGAGTTTGTCTATAAAGCCCTCGATGCGCTGGTTGAAGCATGAGGAAAACGCCGATTTCCTGTCTGGAAGTCCGGCATGGTGGCCGAGGATCGCATACGCCGCCAGTTCCGCCATGAGCCGGCTGCAAGGATCCGACCCCATCGCAAGATCGCGCAAGACGACCGCTCCGGCGGTGGAGTGATCCACGCGGATGTCCTTGCCTGTAAGTCGCTCCTGAAAGCGCGGATCGTATTTGCCGAGGTCGTGGAACAGCGCGGTTACGAAGGCTAGCCGTTCGAGCCCGAAAGGCGCGGCGAATGTGGCGGCGAGATGGGCGGTTTCGCGCAAATGGCTCTGGAGAAGCTGCCAGTCGCTTTTGTCGCGGAGTTTGCCGGAATGAGCGAAATAGGACATGTACGTTCTCGATAATGCCATGAAATCATGAGGCGCTCCCGAGCTGTTCAGTCCAGGCATTTGCTGGATTGGATCGACGATGAACCGATCCGGCTCTGAAGTCCATCGTTTACAGATGAACTCGTATGGTGTGAGCGTCTTGAGCCTTCGGCCGAAGTTGCAGGCGTCGATGAAGTCCTGCTCGGCCGGCACCGCGCGCGGCTTCGGCGAGGCCGAGTTCGAGACGATCGGCGCGCTGATCCTGCGGGTCCTCGACGCCCTGTCGACGAACCCGGAGGGCGACGCGGCGGCCGAGGCCGAAGTGCGGGCCGAAGTGCGGGCCGAAGTCCGCGCGCTGTGCGCTGCCTTCCCGATCTACGGGGCGTGAACGACGGGGCTGGAAGCGGACGGCGGATCGCAATAGGCTGGCGCCGGAGCAGCGCCCGGCGAAAGGATGCACGATGAGCGAGCCAGCCGCGATCACCGCGCGCGACGTCGAGGCGGCGGCCGCGCGCATCGCCGGGCATGTGCTGCGCACGCCGCTCGTTCCCGCGCCGCGCCTTTCGGAACTGACCGGCACCGAGATCCTCGTCAAGCACGAGAACATGCAGGCGACCGCCTCCTTCAAGGAGCGTGGCGCGGTCAACAAGCTCCTGTCGCTCGACGAAGCCGAGCGCCGATGCGGCGTCATCGCCATGTCGGCCGGCAACCACGCCCAGGCCGTCGCCTATCACGCGCGCCGCTTCGCCGTACCGGCGACCATCGTCATGCCCGAGACCACGCCGCTGGTGAAGGTCGAGAACACCCGCGCACAGGGCGCCCGCGTCGTCCTCCACGGCGAGACGCTCTATGAATCGGCGCAGAAGGCGCGCGAGATCGCCGCCGCCGAGGGTCTGGTGCTGATCCACCCCTATGATGACCCGGCCATCATCGCCGGGCAGGGGACGGTGGCGCTGGAGATGCTGGCCGAGGCGCCCGATCTCGACGTGCTGGTCATCCCCATCGGCGGCGGCGGGCTGATGGCCGGCAACGCAATCGCCGCGCGCGCGGTCCGGCCCGACATCGAACTGATCGGCGTCGAGGCCGCGCTCTACCCCTCCTTTATGAACGCGCTGGACGGTGAGGACAGGCCGATCGGCGGCCCGACGCTGGCCGAAGGCATCGCGGTCAAGACGGTGGGAGAACTCACCCTGCCGATCGTCCGCCGCCTCGTCGGCGACATCGTCGCGGTCGACGAGGCGCTGATCGAGCGCGCCGTCAACGCCTATGCGAGCCTCCACCACACGCTGGCGGAAGGCGCCGGCGCCGCCGGGCTGGCTGCGCTGTTGAAGGAGCCCGGCCGTTATGCCGGGCGCAAGGTCGGGCTGGTGCTGTGCGGCGGCAACATCGACACGCGCCTGCTCGCCGCCATCATGCTGCGAGAACTGGAGCGCGACGGCCGCATCGTCTCGTTCCGGCTGACCAGCAGCGACCGCCCCGGCCTGCTCGGCAAGGTCGCCGGCCTCCTCGGCGCCGAGGGCGCCAACATTTTGGAGGTCAGCCACAGCCGCCTTTTCCTCGACGTGCCGGCCAAGGGCGTCACCATCGACGTCACCGTCGAGACGCGCGGCGAGGGCCATGCCCGCGCCATCGAGGCGGCGTTGGCGCTGAGCGGCCTTGCCCCGCGCCGCATCCAGCCGCGCGACGCCGCTGAGGCTTAGCCGCGGCTCAATCGTGGAACGCAGGCAGTCTCGTGATCTCTTCGAGGAGATAGTTCACGAAAGCCTGGACGTGCGGATTGTCGTCGCTCTTGACGCCGACGGCCGTCTCGGCCGCCGCGATCCCGATCAGCGTGCTGCGCGTGGTGCCGAGGCCGTTGTCGACGCAGGGCCGGCTATCGCCGCTCAGATATCAAGGCGCGGGGGAGCGGGATAGAAGACCTTGCCGCCGGGCTCCACGACCGCGCCCGGTGTCAGCCGCGCCGGCTCCAGCCGGCCGTGCTCCATGATGTGGAAGACGGTCTCGCCGGCGGCGATCAGATAGTCGGCGACGATGCGGCGATGGCATCGCCACCACACCGCTTCCGCGCACATCAGCGCGCACCGCAGCCGGTGCCCCTCGTCGCGCAGATGCCGCAGGCCCGTCTGGAACGTGTCCGACAGGGCATAGTCGGCGTAGTTGTGAAAGCTCCGGTTCTCCCACAGGCCGTTCACTTCCGGGGCCAGGCTTCTCGCCTTTCCGCGCAGGCCGCCGAGCGAGGCCATATGCTCGTAGCCGATGCCGTGGACGCCGAGGTCGCGGCCGAGCGTATCGGTGTTGAACTGCGGGTTGGCGCGCGATCGCGGCACCGTCCTGATGTCGGCGACGAGCTCTATCTCCGCTTCCTTCAGCAGTCCGACGAACGCTTCCAGCGAACGGTTGGAATGGCCGATGGTGAAGAACGGAGCCGTCAACGGGGACCTGTCATGCGCTTTTGAACCGACAGGACCAGAATGGCACGCGCCTCCCGTCGATCCAAGTGCACGCCGAAGCGGATGCCGTTCGGCGACGTTGGCGGGTCTCAGTGCTCGAACCGTGGCGCCGTCATCCTTGACGGCCACGGCTTCCGGGAGTGTAATTCATGGGTGCTAACCTTCAGGGAGGTACGGCCATGGTCGACGGATGGTTCTCGAAACCGGTTTCCGTCGCGGTCGGCATTGCCGGCGACGTCCGGATCGTCGAAAGCGCGCGCGATGCCATGAGCCTGCTCAGCGGCAACTGGCGCATGCAGGGAAGCGATGCATACATGGCTGCCAAGCGCGCCTGTCAGGGCGCGGTGCGGGGCGAGGTCCCGGCCGAAGTCGCCCGACAGGCGTTCGTCGACGCGGCGAGCGAGGCAAGGGTCCTCGCCCGCTGAACGGATCGGGGCGGCGGAACCCTATTCCTTTTCCTGCACGTGCGCCTCGAGGAACCACAGCGACTTGTCGAGGTCGCGCGAGAAGGCGGTGAAGATGTCGGCGGTGTCGGCATCGCCCGCCTCGTCGGCGTCGTCGATCGCCGCGCGCACGGCATTGGCGACATCGCCGTAGCGCTCGATCAGCGCCGCGAGGTGGTCCCTGGTCTTCGAGATCTCGGTCGGATAGGGCTTGAGCGTGGTCGCCTCGGCCACCACCTGCGCCGTGCCGAGCGCCTGGCCGCCGAGCTGCACCGCGCGCTCCGCGATGGTGTCGACATGGCCGTCGAGCGTCGTGCGGAAGCCGTCGAGCATCTCGTGGATGGCGATGAACTGCGGCCCCTTCAGGTTCCAATGCGCCTGTTTGGTGACGAGGGCGAGGTCGATGGCGTCGGCGAGGCGCGCGTTCAGCAATGCGATCACGGTCTTCTTGGTGTTGGACTTCAGGTCGATGCGGGTGGGGTGCGTTGCCATCTTCTGCTCCATCGTCGGCGGCGTCAGGGGTTCAGTATGGACCCCGGCCGGCAGCCGATCAACGCGCCATTCGCGCCCGCGTTCCCGCCGGCTCCGCCTGGCCTGTGCGCGCATGGGTGGACGAAACGGCGCGCGGGCATCCGCCGGCCCGTCGCGGGGCGCGCGGGCGACCGCCGCGCCGATCCACAGTCTCGGTCAATAAAACATCCATGAAATCAACGCGAAGAACAGATTGCCCGAAAAGAAGTTCCTTGTTTGTTCACTTCATCGTGCCGGCCTGATATAAGAAAATATTCC
>JBDHTD010000079.1:0-5579 GCA_039808485.1 Aquamicrobium sp.
AGGGTCGGCGCGTTCAATATCTGATCTTGTTGGTGGGCGATGACGGGCTCGAACCGCCGACATCTTCGGTGTAAACGAAGCGCTCTACCAACTGAGCTAATCGCCCCTGCGCGCGGACCTTTAAGCCGCCGCCCCCGGCAGGGCAAGGTCGAAACGCCGCCGCCCCGCCCGGTTTGAACAATTTGGTGCCGGGCCGGCATTCTGCTATGGCTCGCTTGGACAGGCAACGATCTTTCACCGGGATTCGCCCGCCGCATGACGATCGACAAGGATGAAGACGGCCCGGCCAAGGCGGCCCCGCGAGACCATGGCGGCGACCGCAAGGCGAAGCTGGCCGAGCAGTTGCGGGCCAATCTCCAGCGGCGCAAGGCGCAGGCCCGCTCGCGCCGGGCGGGCGAGGCCGACCAGCGGCCCGAAGGGCTGGCGGGAACCCGTCCCGACGGCGGCCCCGACAGGGACGGCGGCCGCGAGGGATGAGAGCCGGGCCGGGAGGAGAGGCGGGGGAGCCCCCTTTTTTCGCCAACAACGTCATTGATCGGAGCCACCGGCCGGGCTAGACGATCCGGCTTCGGTTGAACAGGCAGGCCGGCGAGCCGGCAGAGGAAGAGCGCATGGATCGCATCAGGATCGTCGGCGGAAACGAGTTGAACGGGTCGATCCCGATCTCCGGCGCCAAGAACGCCGCTCTGCCGTTGATGATCGCCTCGCTGCTGACCGACGAAACGCTTTCCCTCGGCAACGTTCCCCACCTCGCCGATGTTGAGCAGTTGACGCGCATCCTCGGCAATCACGGCGTCGACTATTCGGTCAACGGCCGCCGCGAAGCGCAAGGGTCGGCCTATTCCAGGACCATGAACTTCACGGCGCGCAACATCGTCGACACCACCGCGCCCTACGAGCTCGTCTCGAAGATGCGCGCCTCGTTCTGGGTCATAGGGCCGCTGGTGGCGCGCATGGGCGTGGCGCGGGTGTCGCTGCCCGGCGGTTGCGCCATCGGCACGCGCCCCGTCGACCTGTTCATCGACGGCCTGCGCGCGCTCGGCGCCGAGATCGACATCGAGCAGGGCTATGTCGACGCGCGCGCGCCGAAGGGGCTCGTCGGCAACCGCTACGTGTTCCCCAAGGTTTCGGTCGGGGCCACCCATGTACTGATGATGGCGGCGACGCTGGCCAAGGGGCAGACGGTGCTGGAGAACGCCGCGCGCGAGCCCGAAGTGGTCAACCTCGCCGAATGCCTGAACGCGATGGGCGCGAAGGTTTCGGGCGCGGGCACGCAAACCATCGTCATCGACGGCGTCGCCGTGCTGTCCGGCGCGACGCACGAGGTGATCCCAGACCGCATCGAAACCGGAACCTACGCCATGGCGGTGGCGATGACCGGCGGTGACGTCATCCTCGAGGGCGCGCGGGCGGAATTGCTGGAAGCCGGGCTTCAGGCCATCGAGCAGGCGGGCGCGGAGGTGATGCGCCTCGGCAACGGCATCCGCGTGCGCCGGAAGGGCGGCATCATCCGCCCGGTCGACGTCACCACCGCGCCGTTTCCGGGGTTCCCGACTGATCTTCAGGCCCAGTTCATGGGCCTGATGACGCGGGCGCAAGGCCGCTCGCACATCACCGAAACCATCTTCGAGAACCGCTTCATGCATGTGCAGGAGCTGGCCCGGCTCGGCGCGAAGATCACGCTCGCCGGCCAGACCGCGATCGTCGACGGGGTGGAGCGGCTGCGCGGCGCGCCGGTGATGGCGACCGACCTGCGCGCCTCGGTCTCGCTGGTGATCGCCGGGCTCGCCGCCGAAGGCGAAACCGTCGTCAACCGCATCTACCACCTCGACCGCGGCTTCGAGCGGCTGGAAGAGAAGCTGTCGGGCTGTGGGGCGGTGGTGGAGCGATTGTCGGAATAGAATAGGAGAGCAAGAGAGTAGGGGAAGACCTTGCGGCTTCATTTCCCTTACTCCCCTATTCCCTTGTTCCCATATTCCCTTCTTCCGGTTGCGCCGCACACAAAGACGGCATAACACCGGGTAGGAATTCGTCCCGGTTTCCCGGATAACGCGGTGGTCATGTCGCAACTCAAGCTGATTGCCCTCGACGAGCAGGATCTTTCGGTCGTGTCCGCCCATGTGCAGGACGCGGTGATGAAGGTCGGAGATCTTTCCTGGCGGCCGGGCGAGCGGCGCTTCATCGCCGCGATCAACCGTTTCGTCTGGGAAAACAAGGCCGGCTTCCTGCGCCACAACAACGAGCGCCGCCGCAGCGCGCTGCATTTCGAGGCGGTGCGGGCGATCAGGACCGCCGGCATCGCCCGTGACAAGCCGGAGGAGGTGCTGTCGCTGCTCGCCATCCGCTTCCTGCCGGGAGCGCAGGCGCCGGCCGGCACGCTGGAGCTCACCTTTTCCGGCAATGCCGCGATCCGGCTCGACGTCGATTTCATCGAGGCGCGGCTGGCCGATCTCGGCGCCGCCTGGGAAACCGCCTCGCGCCCGCGTCACGATAGCTGAGGAAGCGCCCGTCATGCCGTTGCGCCTCGACCGCGCCGATCCCGACTTCGAAGCCCGTTTCTCGGCCTTCCTCGCCACCAAGCGCGAGGTTTCCGAGGATGTCGACGCGACGGTCCGCGACATCATCGCCCGCGTCCGCGCCGAGGGCGACGCCGCGCTGATCGACTACACCGCCCGTTTCGACGGGCTCGACCTCGCCGAGGCCGGCATCGGGATCGCCGAGGCCGAGATCGACGCGGCCATGGCCGCCGTCGACGCGGACACGCTCAAGGCGCTCGAATTCGCGCATGAGCGAATCTACAGCCACCACGCCCGCCAGATGCCGCGGGACGACCGCTACACCGACGCGCTCGGCGTCGAGCTCGGCTCGCTCTGGAGCGCGATCGAGGCGGTCGGGCTCTACGTGCCGGGCGGCACGGCGAGCTATCCGAGCTCGGTGCTGATGAACGCGGTGCCGGCCAGGGTCGCCGGCGTCGAGCGCGTCGTCATCGCCGTTCCCTCGCCGCGCGGCGAGTTGAACCCGCTGGTGCTGGCCGCCGCCCGCCTTGCCGGCGTTTCCGAGATCTATCGCGTCGGCGGCGCGCAGGCGATCGCGGCGCTCGCCTACGGCACCGAGACCATCGCGCCGGTGGCGAAGATCGTCGGACCGGGTAACGCCTTCGTCGCGGCGGCCAAGCGGCGCGTGTTCGGCACGGTCGGCATCGACATGATCGCCGGGCCGTCGGAGGTGCTGGTCATCGCCGACGGCGCCAACGATCCGGCGTGGCTGGCCGCCGACCTGATCGCCCAGGCCGAGCACGACGCGGCCGCGCAGTCGATCCTGATCACCGACGACGCGGCGCTCGCCGCCGCGGTCGAGGCCGAGGTCGAGCGCCAGATCGCGCACCTGCCGCGCGGGGAGACGGCCGCGGCGAGCTGGCGCGACTTCGGCGCCGTCATCCTGGTGCCGGACCTCGACGCAGCCGTGCCGCTCGCCAACCGCATCGCGGCCGAGCATGTCGAGCTCGCGGTCGAGGACCCCGAGGCCCTGCTGCCGCGGATTCGCAACGCCGGCGCGGTCTTCCTCGGCCGCCACACGCCGGAGGTGATCGGCGACTATGTCGGCGGCTCCAACCACGTGCTGCCGACGGCGCGCTCGGCGCGGTTCTCGTCGGGCCTGTCGGTGCTCGACTTCGTCAAGCGCACCTCGCTGCTCAAGCTTGGGCCGGAGCAGTTGCGCGCGCTCGGGCCTGCGGCGATCGCGCTGGCGCGGGCGGAAAACCTCGACGGCCACGCCGCGTCCGTCGCCATCCGGCTCAATCTGGAAGGCTGAGGCGCGATGGGCCAGCCGGACGCCAGTGCCCGCCTGATCGATGTCGAGCTGGACGAGTCCATCGGCCGCTCGACCCCGGACGTCGAGCATGAGCGCGCCGTCGCCATCTTCGACCTGATCGAGGAGAACTCGTTCCGCCCGGTCGGCGACGCCGGGGCCGGCCCCTACAAGCTCCGGCTGTCGCTGGCCGAGGCGCGGCTCGTCTTCGCGGTCGCGCGCGAAAGCGGCGATCCGGTCGTCACGCACATATTGTCGCTGACGCCGTTCCGCCGCGTGGTGAAAGACTATTTCCTGGTCTGCGAAAGCTATTACGAGGCGATCCGCTCCTCGACGCCGTCGCAGATCGAGGCGATCGACATGGGCCGGCGCGGCCTGCACAACGAGGGTTCGCAGACGCTGATGGATCGTCTCGCCGGCAAGATCGACGTCGATTTCGACACGGCGCGGCGGCTGTTCACGCTGGTCTGCGTGCTGCACTGGAAGGGGTGAGGCCGGTGGTGACGGGTGTCCGGCCTCCTGGCTCGGTCCTGTTCCTGTGCGGCATGAACGCCATCCGCTCGCCGATGGCCGAGGTGCTGGCGCGCGAAAAGGTGCCGGCCGGCACCTTCGTGGCCTCAGCCGGCGTGCGCGCCGGCCAGCGCGACCCGTTCGTCGACGCCGTGCTGGCGGAGAAGGGGTTGTCGCTCGGCGCGCGCCAGCCGCGGCGGCTGGACGACCTCGAGGACATCTATTTCGACCTGATCGTCACGCTGGCGCCGGAAGCGCACCACGCCGCGCTCGAACTGACGCGCTCGCTCGCCGTCGAGGTCGAATACTGGCCGACCGCCGACCCTTCGATCGCCACCGGCACGCGCGAGCGCATCATGGACGCCTATCGCGACGTGCGCGACAGGCTCGGCGTGCGCATCGCCGAACGCTTCGCTTAGGCGGGTATGGCCGATCCGCGAATAAGCGTGTTCACAAAGCCGTTGCAATCATATAGGTTCCGCGCAAATTCGCGACCGGAGCGGCCGCGGGTCCCAATCCAAGACAGGTATCGGATGCCGAAGGAAGAAGTACTGGAGTTTCCGGGCGTCGTCACTGAACTGTTGCCGAACGCGATGTTCAGGGTGAAGCTCGAAAACGATCATGAGATCATCGCGCACACGGCGGGGCGCATGCGCAAGAATCGCATTCGCGTGCTGACGGGGGACAAGGTCCTGGTCGAGATGACGCCCTACGACCTGACCAAGGGCCGCATCACCTATCGCTTCAAGTAGCGGCGCCAAGCCGCCTTTTGCCGACGGATCTGCGATGGACGCCTCCCGAAAGCTGGTGCTTGCCTCGGCCTCGCCGAGACGGATCGAGCTTTTGCAGCAGGCGGGCATCGAGCCCGACCGGCTCTATCCCGCCGACATGGACGAGACGCCGCTGCGCGCCGAGCATCCGCGCTCGCTCGCCAAGCGGCTCTCGCGCGCCAAGGCCGAGACGGCGCTGGACGGGCTGAAGCGCGACGGGGCCGAAGAGGCGGGCTCCTTCATCCTGGCCGCGGACACGGTGGTCGCGGTCGGCCGGCGCATCCTGCCCAAGGCGGAGACGACCGACGAGGCCTCGAACTGCCTCAAGCTGCTTTCGGGCCGCACCCACCGCGTCTACACCGGCATCTGCCTGATCACGCCGGCGGGCAAGGTCCGCCAGCGCCTTTCGGAAACGCGCGTGCGCTTCAAGCGGCTGTCGCGCGAGGAGCTCGACGCCTATCTCGCCTCCGGCGAATGGCGCGGCAAGGCGGG
>JBDHTD010000080.1:0-5362 GCA_039808485.1 Aquamicrobium sp.
AGAGGGCGGCAGCCCGGATTTGTCCGGGCGCCCGGCGCTTCAGGTCCGTTCCAGTCCGGTTTCAGAAATGAAAAAGCAACGGTGTTAGGTCGCAAGTGATTTTGTGATGTGGTCGCGCATCCTTGCATTGAGGATGACGACGATCTTGCGGATGACAGCGACGATGGCGAGCTTTCCGGGCTTTCCCCTGTTGCGCAGGTTGGCATTGAAGGCCTTGATGGCGGGCTCGAAGCGGATCGCGGAGAGGGCCGCGATATAGAGTGCGTCGCGGATGGGTCTTCGGCCTCCGGCGATCATGCGTTTGCCGCGCATCTGCCCGCTGTCGCGGTTGAGCGGCGCGACGCCGACGAGCTTGGCGATCTGGGCTTTCTCGATGAGGCCGAGTTCGGGGAGGTCGGCCAGCAGGAAGCAGGCGGTTCGCAGGCCTATGCCCTTGAGCGACATGAGCACTTCGGCCTTTGCGGCGAGATCGGCGTCGGCCCCGATGCAGGCGGTCATTTCGTCGACAACCGTCTGGCGCTGGTCACAGAGAAAGCGCAGCGTCTGCTCGATCCAGTCTTTCGAGCGGTTGTCGGCCTCGGCGCCGGTCAGCTTCTCCCTGCGGTTCTTCTCCTGCACGATCATGTGGGAGAGCTGCCTGTATCGCAGGACGAGTTGTGCCAGAAGAATCGATTGGGCCGATCGTTCCGGCAGGATCCGTGTCTGCAAGCGGCGGCCGTAGTCGGCCAGGACGAAGGCGTCGATGCTGTCGGTCTTGGAGAGTTGGCCACAGGCTCTCGCGAACTGCCGCACCTGCCTGGCATTCACCTTGGCGACGGGCAGGCCTGCCGCTTGCAGCGCCGCCACGGCGAGGCGCTCATAGCCGCCGGTCGGTTCCAGGATCACGCGCTCTATCGCGGCCAAGGAAGCAAGGAACGCGACGAGGTTGGCGACCCCCTCGGCCGTGTTCGGAAAGCTCGCCCGTTCCTCATCAGGCAGAAGGCACAGGTCCAGCGACGATTTGGATATGTCGAGGCCCACAAAGCGGCTAGTATAAGCCACAGGCTTGGTCTCCCTTATACGCGAGCGCAAGGCTCTCTCAACGGTTCGACGAAGCCTCAAGGCGCGCAAAGGGTTCTGCTTTTTTGCGAACGCAAGGTTCAGGCCCGGCAAGGACCAACCGCTTCGCGCGCCGTCATCGCGGTGTTGCAACCACCACAATGACAAAGAGGCCGGAACATCATAACCGATGCTCCGGCCTCCCAATGTATAAGCCCGGCCCCCTCGCGAGGACCGGGCAAGGAGCAGGCTGCCGGTGGGAGCCGGACAAGCGGAGCCTGCGGGTATGGGGGAGCCTGCGGGTACGGACGAGCCCGGGGATGGAAACTCAGCTCTGCCCGGCGCGAGGCGCGGTCCTGCGCTCGCGCGCGGCGGCGGCCAGGCGCAACGTCGGGTCGATGTTAAGCGGCGCGCGTCCGGCGAAATCGAGATCGAGCCGCATCAGGCCGATATCGGTCAGGCCGCGATCGCTCAGGTTGCGCAGACGGACGAGATGGCGGCGGTTGGCGAGCGCGCGCATCAGCCCGCGCAGGGCTCCGGCAACGCGGATCGCGGGCGAGGGCAGGCTTGTCACGGCGAAAGTCGCGGCCGAGGGACGGTCGACGGCGCTCATCATCTTCTCCTTGGCGGTTTGGCGCTCGCAAAGGGCCGCAGCCGCGCGGGAGGAGCGGCCGGCGGTCGCGAAGGTGCGCCGTTGGATTTGCGAATGTTCTATTCCCATACCCGTATTGATTAATCCAACGAATGTTTCTAATATTTTCGATCAATCGTCCTTATGAGTCCGTCATGGCCGCGCCGCTCGATCTCGACCAGCTCCACACCTTCGTCACCATCGCCGACACCGGCAGCTTCACCCGCGCCGCCGAGGAGGTGCATCGCACCCAGTCGGCGGTGTCGATGCAGATGCGGCGGCTCGAAGAGCGGATCGGTAAGCCGCTGTTCGAGAAGGACGGCCGGGCCAACCGGCTGACCGAGGAGGGCGAGCGGCTCCTGACCTATGCGCGCCGGCTGATGCGGCTGAACCGCGAGACGCTGGCCGCCTTCGACGACGCCAGCCTCGAGGGCTCGATCCGCATCGGCACGCCCGACGACTATGCCGACCGCTTCCTGCCGGAGATCATGGCTCGGTTCGGCCGCTCCAATCCGCGTGTCGAACTGTCGGTGGTCTGCCAGCCCACGGTCAATCTCGTCGACCAGTTAAAGCGCGGCCAGCTCGACATCGCCATCGTCACCCATTCGAACGACAGGAGCATGTCCGAGGTGGTGCGGCGCGAGCCGCTGCTGTGGGTCACTTCCGCCAACCATTCCATTCACGAGGAAGCGGTGCTGCCGCTCGCGGTCGGCCGCAGCACCTGCCTGTGGCGCCGGTCCGCCACCGACGTCCTCGACCAGATGGGCCGCGACTATCGCATCCTGATCTCGAGCTGGTCGGCGACGGTGCTGATCGCCACCGTGCTGTCGGGGCAGGCGGTCTCGGTGCTGCCGGAATGCGCGCTGCGGCCCGGCATGCGCATCCTGGGCGAGGCCGACGGCTTCGGCGCGCTGCCGGGGGTGCGCATCGGCATCATGCGCGGCCATTCGAGCCAGCCGGAAATCGTCGACGCGCTGGCGCGGCACATCGCCGAGAGCCTCGACAACATCTCGATCCCCTCCGGCGAGGAGATCGGCCAGTTCGACTTCGACGCCATGCCTTTCAGCCGCCTGAAGCGGCAGCGGCAGAAGCAGGCGGCGGTCTGGTGACTTGACCTCGGCCGGCGCGGAGGCGTCAATCGCGCCATGAGCGACCCGTTCCCAGATGCCGATTCGCGCGCGGCGGCCCCCTCCGGCACGAACGCGGCCGAATACACCGTCTCCGAGCTCTCCGGGGCGCTGAAGCGCACGGTCGAGGACGCGTTCGGCAATGTCAGGGTGCGCGGCGAGATTTCCGGCTATCGCGGGCCGCATTCGTCGGGGCACGCCTATTTCGCGCTGAAGGACGAGCGCGCGCGGCTGGAGGCCGTGATCTGGAAGGGCACGTTCGCGCGGCTGAAGTTCCGCCCCGAGGAGGGGATGGAGGTGATCGCCACCGGCAAGCTCACCACCTATCCGGGATCGTCCAAGTACCAGATCGTCATCGACAATCTGGAGCCCGCCGGGGCCGGCGCGCTGATGGCGCTGCTCGAGGAGCGGCGCAGGCGGCTGGCGGCAGAAGGGCTGTTCGACGCCGGCCGCAAGCGGCCGCTGCCGTTCATGCCGCGCGTCATCGGCGTCGTCACCTCGCCGACCGGGGCGGTCATCCGCGACATCGTCCACCGCATCTCCGACCGCTTCCCGCTCCATGTCGTGGTCTGGCCGGTCAGGGTGCAGGGCGAGACCGCGGGCGCGGAGGTCGCGGCGGCGGTCGACGGTTTCAACGCGCTCGACCCGTCGGGCCCGGTCCCCGTGCCGGACGTGCTGATCGTGGCGCGGGGCGGCGGCAGCCTCGAGGATCTGTGGGGGTTCAACGACGAGGCCGTGGTGCGGGCGGTGGCCGCCTCGCGCATCCCCGTCATATCGGCCGTCGGCCACGAGACCGACTGGACGCTGATCGACCATGCCGCGGACGTGCGCGCGCCGACGCCGACGGGCGCGGCCGAGCTCGCGGTCCCGGTCAAGGCCGAGCTGGAGGCCGCGCTGGCGCGGCTTTCGGCGCGGCTGCGCGGCTGCATGACGCGCCATGGCGAGCGCAAGCGCGAGGCGCTGCGCGCCGTGACGCGGGCGCTGCCGTCGATCGACGACCTCCTGGCGCTGCCGCGCCGGGATTTCGACGAGGCCGCCAGCCGGCTCACGCGGGCGCTCGCCGCCAGCACCGAGGCGAAGCGGCTGCGTTTCCGGGGCCTGCGGCTGTCGCCGATGTTGCTCGAACGCCGGCTGGCCGAGGCGCGGGCGCGCCTTGGCCGCGACGGCGCAAGGGTGTCGCCCGAGGCGCTGCTGCGGCGGACCGCGCTCCATGGCGAGGCGTTGCGCGGCCTGGCCCGCCGCGCCGACCAGTCGCTCGGCAATGCGCAGGAGCGGCGGAAGGTGCGGCTGGCGCAGGCGTGGCGGCTGGCCGAGACGCTGTCGCACCGCTCGGTGCTGCGGCGGGGCTTCGCGCTGGTGCGCGACGCGGACGGCCTGCCGGTCAAGTCGGCCGCGGCGATCGCGGCCGGCGACGCGCTGTCGATCGAGTTCACCGACGGCAGCGTCGACGCGACGGCGACGACCGGAGCACCAACCGGGGCGACGACCGGAGCATCCGTGCGCCCGGGACCGCGCAAGCAGCCGCGCAGGCAGGACGCCAAGCCGCGGGGCGACGGCGGGCAGGGCTCGCTGTTCTGATATCCGTCACGGGTGAGAGCAGGGAGTGGTACGGTTGGGTGGATTCGAACCACCGACCTCTGGTGCCACAAACCAGCGCTCTAACCAACTGAGCTACAACCGCATGGATGCCGAAGGGCTGGCAGGCTCTTACGGGCAATCGCCGGCGATTTCAAGTATGTCGGCGCGGCGTACCCGCGTTTAAATGTGGCTTCCGTGGCGGCGGCTTCCGGGAGCGCCTTACGGGCAACGGAAAAGGGGCGGCATCGCTGCCGCCCCTTTGCTGTTTCCAGTTTTATGGACTTCTTAGAAGTCCATGCCGCCCATGCCGCCCATGCCGCCGCCGGGCATTGCCGGCATCGGCGCGTCCTTCTTCGGCGCCTCGGCGATCATCGCCTCGGTGGTGACGAGCAGGCCGGCGACCGAAGCGGCGTCCTGGAGCGCGGTGCGCACGACCTTGGTCGGGTCGACGATGCCGAGCGAGATCAGGTCGCCATAGGCGTGGGTCTGGGCGTTGTAGCCGAAGGTGCCCGACTTGTTTTCGAGGATCTTGCCGACGACGATGGAGGCTTCCTCACCGGCGTTGGTGACGATCTGGCGGGCCGGAGCCTGCAGCGCGCGACGCACGATGTTGATGCCGGCGTCCTGGTCGGCATTCTCGCCCTTGGTCTTGAGAGCGGCCGAAGCGCGCAGCAGCGCGGTGCCGCCGCCCGGAACGATGCCTTCCTCGACCGCGGCGCGGGTGGCGTTCAGCGCGTCGTCGACGCGGTCCTTGCGCTCCTTGACCTCGACTTCGGTCGAGCCGCCGACGCGGATCACCGCGACGCCGCCGGCGAGCTTGGCCAGGCGCTCCTGGAGCTTCTCGCGGTCGTAGTCGGAGGTGGTCTCCTCGATCTGCTGCTTGATCTGGGCGACGCGGCCCTGGATCTCGGCCTTCTTGCCGGCGCCGTCGACGATGGTGGTGTTCTCCTTGGAGATCGACACCTTCTTGGCGCGGCCGAGCATGTTG
>JBDHTD010000081.1:0-5256 GCA_039808485.1 Aquamicrobium sp.
CGGGTCATGGCAGGGTCGCCTTTCGTCGGATAAAAGATAGATTGAAAATCTATCATAATAAAAATGTGTGGCAACGACAATGATGCGGGTGGCGGGTTGATTTATTAAATATGAACATGTATTCATGTGTTAAATACATCAGCGCCATTTCGCACCCCGAACGAGGCCGCCATGCCGCACGACCGTTGCTCCGATCATTCCGATGACCATCATCCCCACGCCGGGCACGCCCACGCCGGGCACGCCCACGCGGGGCACGCCCACGCGCCGGCGGTGAGCGCGCGCAACGAGCGCAAGGTGCTTTTCGCCTTCTTCGTTATCTTCGCCTTCATGATCGTCGAAGCGGTGGGCGGCGTGCTGTCGGGGTCGCTGGCGCTGCTGGCCGATGCCGGCCACATGCTGGCCGACGCGGCGGCGCTGGCGCTCGCTTACGCCGCCTTCCGCTTCGGCCGCCGCGCCGCGGATGCGCGCCGCACTTTCGGCTACGCCCGCTTCGAGGTCATCGCCGGCTTCGTCAACGCCATCACCCTGTTCGCCATCGTCGTCTGGATCGTCTACGAGGCGGTCCAGCGCTTTCGCCACCCGATCGAGATCCTGTCGGGGCCGATGCTGGCGGTGGCCGTCGTCGGCCTGCTCGTCAACGTCTTCGTGCTGTGGCTCCTGACGCGCGGCGACGCCGAGCACGTCAACATCAAGGGCGCCGCGCTCCACGTCATGGGCGACCTGCTCGGCTCGGTCGGGGCGGTGGCGGCCGCGCTCGTCGTCCGCGCCACCGGCTGGACGCCGATCGACCCGATCCTGTCGGTGCTGGTCTCGGTGCTCATCCTGCGCAGCGCGTGGAAGCTTCTCGCCCGGTCGTCGCACATCCTGCTCGAGGGCGCGCCGGACGGCATCTCGCCGGCCGAGATCGAGCGCTATCTGATGCGCGACGTGGCCGGCGTCGGCGCGGTTTCCCATGTCCATGTCTGGCTCATCACCTCCGGGCGGGCGCTGGCGACGCTGCATGTGCGCCCCGCCGCCGACGCCGATCCGCGGCTGGTGGCCAGGGCGGTCGAGGCCGGGCTGCGGTCGCGCTTCGGGATCGACCACGCCACCGTCGCCATCGACTGGCCGCAGGACGGTGACGGCGGATGCCGGGCGGGGTGCAGCCTGTCCTTGCCCGTGGCGGGTGAAGGGCGATGACCGGGAGGGAAAGGGAGCTTCAGGCGCCGTCGCCGCAGGACATGACGATCCTGGCCGAGACGTTTCGCCTGCTCGGCGATCCGACCCGGCTCGGGATTCTCTTCTTCTGCATGGCGCGGCCGCAATCCGTCGGCGACATCGCCGAAGGGCTCGGCCTGTCGCAATCGCTGGTCAGCCATCATCTGCGCCTGCTGCGCGGGGCGCGGCTGGTCAGGGGCGAACGGCGCGCGAAGCAGGTGTTCTACGCGCTTGCCGACCGCCACGTCAGCGACATGCTCCGCGACATGGCAAGCCACATCGCCGAGGAGCAGGACGACGCATGACGGCCCGCGCTCAGGATATGGCCGCCATCCGGATGCGGCCATAGCACTCGCAGGCGTTGTCCAGCAGCCGGTCGCGGTCGATGACGTTGACGGTGCCGCGATGATAGGAGATGGCGCCGGCGCTGGCGAGATCGGCGCAGACCGCGTTCACCGTCGCCCGGCGCAGCGCCAGCAATGTCGCGACCGCTTCCTGGGTGATATGGAACTTGTTGCCGGAAACCCGGTCATGGGCCTGAAGCAGCCAGCGCGAAACGCGCTGCTGGGCGTTGTGCAGGCTGGCGCAGGCCAGCGATTCCATCAGTTGCGCGACATGGGCCTTGGTGAAGCGCAGCATCTCCTCGCGCAGGCAGTCATATCGCAGGAGCGCGGCATGGACCTCCGCCACCGGAAGCCATGAGGCATGGCCGGCCACCTGCACGACCGAGCGGCCGAACACCGTCTTGCCGCCCATGACGATGGCGAAGCCGAGAAAGCCCTCCGAGCCGATCAGCGATTTCTCGACGGTGCGGCCATTGTCCATCCGGGCGATCAGCGAGACCACGCCTTCGTGCGGGAAGACGACATGCGTCACCGTTGCGCCCTCGTCGAAGACGACGTCGCCCGGCCTCATCCGTCGCGTTTCCGACCTCTCCTCGATATGGTTGCGGACCTCGGGCGGAAGCGACGCGAATATCCTGTTGCCTTCCGGCTTCAGTGATGAAGATATGTTCATTGCGGTTGCCGAATGAAGGGGGCTTCGGCTTCATTCTAATATAAAAATAATACTAATGGAGAATTAACCACGATATGTACGATACCGATCTTACGCGGTATGTGCGCTACCGATCTTATAAAGATCAGTATGTGATTTCGGCTGTATTGTGAGGGCCGACGCCGCCGCCTCGCGTGGCTGCCGGCGGCACGGGGGCGGCCGCTTCCCTGCTGCTGCCCTCGAGGTGACGGATGTTGTCCTTGATCCGGCTGTTGATGTCCCAGATATCGGACAGGCCCGCGGAGAGCGTCTCCTGGCCCTTTTCCAGGTCGCCGATCAGTTCGGCGAATATGCCGTGATACATGCCGACGCTCTCGACCTTGCCCATGACGCGGACGGCGACGAGCGCCGAGCATAGCCGCTTCATGTCGCTGGTCAGGTTGAAGAAGCGCACGATATGCGCCTTGATGTGCTCGAACTTCTCGATCGCAAGCAGCTTGTAGTCCTCGGTCTGCCGCAGCAGCCGGCCCGCCTCGTCGCCGGCGGGCTCGCCCTTGGCGGCGGCTTCGCGAGTGAAGAACTCCGCCGTTTCCTCCTGAAGGCGCGCGGTGCAGGCGAGGAACAGCCCGTCATTGACCGAGGCGAAGACTTCCTGCGCCGACGAATGCAGCAAGCGCAGATTCTCGACGATGGCATCGGAGATGCGACCGTAATTGGTCGATATCTCGCTGATCGCGCGGCCCTCCTCACCCATTCTGGCCGCCTGGATGCGCAGGTTTCCGGGCGTGTAGCGGAAGGCGGAGGTCAGTTCCAGCATGCGCGCGGCGGTCTTATGGAGGATGGCGGCCGACGCGATGAGCTCCTCGAAATGCCGCAGCGCCGACCATGCCGGGCGGCCGAGCGCGTCGTCGCGCTGCCTGATCTCGTTGCCGAGCGCGCTCGCCATGAAGGCCGGGTAGTCGGCGAAGCCGGCTGCGGCGAGGTCCTTCAGGAGCTGATGCGCGCTCTCGGCGGGCTTGCAGTCGCTGGCTAGCTCCTCCTTGCGGACGGCGGCATAGAGCTGCGCCGCCGCCGCGAACAGGTCGCTCGTCGGCTTCACGCGGACGGAGAGGTAGCCGTCCGCGATCGGGGTGACGACGGCGAACACCCAGTAATGGCGGCCGTCCTTGGCGCGGTTCTTGACATAGGCGCCGACCGGCAGGCCGGCCCTGATCCGGTCCCACAGCAGATAGAAGACGGCGCGGGGCATTTCCGAATGGCGGATGATGTTGTGCGGGCGCTCGATCATCTCGTCCCAGCCGTAGAGGCTGACGCGCTGGAACACGTCGTTGCCGGCAAGGATGCGCCCGCGCGGGTCGGTTCGCGAGAAGAACAGTTCCTCGACCTCGAACGGGACCTCGTCGACCGAGCTCGGCAGCGCGCGCGCGCCGGTCCGCCTTGCGCCGTTGAGTGGGGGACGCTGGGAGGTGTCCTTGGCTGTCACCGTACGGCCTCGCGAAACCATGATGTCGGGATGTCCCCGACGGGTCGGGGCGTCGGGTAGTCGGAAATGCGTAAGGGGGGATTCAATATGTACCGGAACAGGACGGGCTCTTTGCGCAAACTCAAAGAACGCCGCGAAACCCGCAAGCCGCGGCCTCGCCATGCCGGCGCGGGGCGCCACTGGCTGGGGAGCGGCACGGCAGGGCAGGGCGGGCCGTCACGTCCCGGCGGGAGCGGATGGCCGCGCCGGTTCGGCCTCGCGGTGGGCCGATCCGCCGTTCCTGTTTCCCGGTCAGATATTTTTCCAGCGGGCGCGGCGGCGCGTCATGGACTGCTTGACAGGATCGTGCGCGGCTCTTAAATGCGCGCATCCGCTGGATGGGGCTGTAGCTCAGCTGGGAGAGCGCGTCGTTCGCAATGACGAGGTCAGGGGTTCGATCCCCCTCAGCTCCACCAGCGGCGGACAATCAGGAAACCGATCTGCATTTTCCGATGTCACCGCCTTTTCAGGCGGTTGGCCGCCGGTTCGCGCCGCGCCGCTACAACGGAATGCGCGTGACGGCAGGCCGCCGGCCGCCGGAACCGTGCGGCGGGCAAGATATCCGGAAGGGCCGCGACCCAGGGCATCGCGTCTTTAAACCCTCGGTTGCATCCTCCACTCAAGCAATTTGTAATATCGATGGATAGCTGACGATCGGGATTGAAGATTCAAGTATAGGCTGATTGGAATCTGCTTTCCGTCTTACTTTTTCATGCGGATTGAATTGACATGTTACGTAATTGGAACCATTGATGTCGCGGTGGCGTGAATCAGATGCGCGATCAACAAGCGCCGGTGCCGCCATGCAGGCAAAATGTTAGACCTGTTCCAGTTATTCAGCATCAGGGCCCTAGTAATGGACAATTCCGAAACACCGATGGCAAACCAGGATATTCTTCTCGAGCTTACGGCCGACCTCGTATCGGCCTATGTCAGCAACAATCCCGTTCCCGCCGCGGAACTGCCCAATCTGATCGCGGAGGTTCATGCCGCGCTCGGCCGGGTCGGCAGCGTGCCCGAGCAGGCGCCCGTCGAAAAGCAGAAGCCGGCGGTCAATCCCAAGCGCTCGGTCTTCGACGACTACATCATCTGCCTCGAGGATGGAAAGAAGTTCAAGTCGCTCAAGCGCCACCTCATGACGCATTACGGGCTCACGCCCGAGCAGTATCGGGAGAAGTGGGGTCTGGAGCCGAACTACCCGATGGTGGCACCCAACTACGCCGCCGCCCGCTCCGCCCTTGCCAAGAAGACGGGGCTGGGCCGCAAGCGCTAAGGCGGGATCGAGGCGCGGGGGACCGTTTCCCCGCTGTGTCTTTTCCGATTTTCCTCCATGAATGCCCGTCTCGCGCGGGCATTTTTCTTTTCCCGAGAAGGAAGGCGCCGTGCCCTGAAGCCGCGCGTTCGCTCCGGCGGTAATCGTGCAGCGAGCGATGGAACGATATGGATCGCGCGGCGCGCACAAGGGTCGGCGCGTTCAATATCTGATCTTGTTGGTGGGCGATGACGGGCTCGAACCGCCGACATCTTCGGTGTAAACG
>JBDHTD010000082.1:0-5138 GCA_039808485.1 Aquamicrobium sp.
CGGCCGTCAACTGGAGATAGGCAGTGGATAGAGCGGAAAAGCGCGAATTCGTCACGGGCCTGAACGACGTGTTCAACAGCACGGGTTCGGTGGTCGTGGCCCACTATGCCGGGCTCACCGTCGCGAACATGAACGACCTTCGGTCGAAGATGCGCGCGGCCGGTGGCACCGTCAAGGTCGCGAAGAACCGCCTCGCCGTTATCGCTCTTCAGGGTACGGAATCCGAAGGCATGAAGGATCTGTTCAAGGGACAGACCCTGATCGCCTACGCGGATGATCCGGTCGCGGCTCCGAAGGTCGCAGCCGATTTCGCCAAGGGAAATGACAAGCTGGTCATTCTCGGCGGCGCGATGGGCTCGACGGTGCTCGATGCTGACGGTGTGAAGGCGCTCGCCACCATGCCGTCGCTGGACGAGCTCAGGGCCAAGATCGTCGGCATGATCCAGACGCCGGCAACCCGGATCGCTGCGGTCGTCAACGCCCCGGCAGGAAATCTTGCCCGCGTTTTCGGCGCCTATGCCCGGAAGGACGAAGCGGCGTAAGGCTGTTTCAGACTGAACAACACAACACAGTTCGAACTTTTGAAGGAATGGAAAAATGGCTGATCTCGCCAAGATCGTTGAAGACCTGTCCGCGCTGACCGTCATCGAGGCGGCCGAGCTTTCGAAGATGCTCGAGGAGAAGTGGGGCGTCTCCGCCGCTGCTCCGGTCGCCGTCGCCGCCGTTGCCGGCGCCGCCGCCCCGGCCGAGGCCGCCGAGGAGAAGACCGAGTTCGACGTCATCCTGACCGATGCCGGCGCGCAGAAGATCAACGTGATCAAGGAAGTCCGCGCCATCACCGGCCTCGGCCTCAAGGAAGCCAAGGACCTGGTCGAAGGCGCGCCGAAGCCGGTCAAGGAAGCCGCTTCCAAGGCCGACGCCGAGAAGATCAAGGCCCAGCTCGAAGCGGCTGGCGCTAAGGTCGACCTGAAGTAAGACCCGTGGGTTTCGGCGGGCAGGGCGCTTGTCCTGCCCGCCGGTCCCGTCGCGGGACGGACGATTTGCAGGGAACCTCTTTCCTGTGGGCCGGAACCGGCCTTCAGGAAACGGGTTTTCAACCGTTTTGGCCCGACCGCGCGGGCGGCGGGTTCAGATTATTGGCCGCGAAGGCGGCCGGCAGGTTCAGATTGACCGCGCAGGCGGTCGGCAGATCCGGCGATGGCCGGTACGAAGCCGGGAAGGCAGCAAGGAGCGACGATGGCCCAGACCCACACGTTCAACGGTCGCAGGCGCGTACGCAAGTTCTTCGGAAAGATTCCGGAAGTTGCGGAGATGCCGAACCTGATCGAGGTTCAGAAGGCATCCTACGACCAGTTCCTCATGGTGGACGAGCCCAAGGGTGGCCGCCCCGACGAGGGGTTGCAGGCGGTTTTCAAGTCGGTGTTCCCGATCTCGGACTTCTCCGGGGCCTCGATCCTCGAATTCGTCCGCTACGAGTTCGAGGCGCCGAAGTTCGACGTCGACGAATGCCGCCAGCGCGACCTGACCTATGCCGCGCCGCTCAAGGTGACGCTGCGGCTGATCGTGTTCGATATCGACGAGGACACCGGCTCCAAGTCGATCAAGGACATCAAGGAGCAGGACGTCTACATGGGCGACATGCCGCTCATGACGTCGAACGGCACCTTCATCATCAACGGCACCGAGCGTGTCATCGTCTCGCAGATGCACCGTTCGCCAGGCGTCTTCTTCGACCATGACAAGGGCAAGTCGCACTCGTCGGGCAAACTCCTGTTCGCCGCGCGCGTCATCCCCTATCGCGGCTCGTGGCTCGACATCGAGTTCGACTCGAAGGACGTCGTCCACGCCCGCATCGACCGCCGCCGCAAGATCCCCGTCACCAGCCTCCTGATGGCGCTGGGCATGGACGGCGAGGAAATCCTGTCGACCTTCTACGACACGCTGATCTATCAGCGCGCCGGCGACCATTGGCGCATCCCCTACAACGCCGACCGCTTCCGCGGCCTGAAGGCCGTCAACGATCTGATCGACGCCGACACCGGCGAGGTCGTGGTCGAGGCCGGCCGCAAGATCACCGCGCGCCAGGCCAAGCAGCTCGCCGAGAAGGGCCTGAAGGCGATCCGCGCCACCGAGGACGACCTCTACGGCTCCTACCTCGCCGAGGACATCGTCAACTACGCCACCGGCGAGATCTATCTCGAGGCCGGCGACGAGATCGACGAGAAGACGCTGAAGGTGCTGCTCGAGGCCGGCCAGGAGGAGATCAGGATCCTCGACATCGACCACGTCAATGTCGGCGGCTATATCCGCAATACGCTCGCCGTCGACAAGAACGAGAGCCGCCAGGACGCGCTGTTCGACATCTACCGCGTCATGCGCCCGGGCGAGCCGCCCACGATGGACACGGCCGAAGCCATGTTCAACTCGCTGTTCTTCGACGCCGAGCGCTACGACCTGTCGGCCGTCGGCCGCGTCAAGATGAACATGCGTCTGGAGCTCGACGCCGAGGACACCGTGCGCACCCTGCGCAAGGACGACATCCTCGCCGTCGTCAAGACGCTGGTGGAGCTGCGCGACGGCAAGGGCGAGATCGACGACATCGACAATCTCGGCAACCGCCGCGTCCGTTCGGTCGGCGAGCTGATGGAGAACCAGTACCGCGTCGGCCTGCTGCGCATGGAGCGCGCGATCAAGGAGCGCATGTCCTCGATCGAGATCGACACGGTCATGCCGCAGGACCTGATCAACGCCAAGCCGGCGGCCGCCGCCGTGCGCGAGTTCTTCGGCTCCTCGCAGCTTTCGCAGTTCATGGACCAGACCAACCCGCTCTCCGAGATCACCCACAAGCGCCGCCTGTCGGCGCTGGGGCCGGGCGGTCTGACCCGCGAGCGCGCCGGCTTCGAGGTGCGCGACGTCCACGTCACGCACTATGGCCGCATCTGCCCGATCGAGACGCCGGAAGGCCCGAACATCGGACTTATCAACAGCTTGGCGACGTTTGCTCGCGTGAACAAGTACGGCTTCATCGAAAGCCCGTACCGCAGGATCGTCAACGGCCGCATCACCGACGACGTCGTCTATCTGTCGGCGATGGAGGAGGCCAAGCACTACGTCGCGCAGGCCAATGCCGAGCTGGACGCGCAGGGCGGCTTCACCGAGGAATTCGTGATCTGCCGCCATGCCGGCGAGGTCATGATGACCCCGCGCGAGAACGTCGACCTGATGGACGTGTCGCCGAAGCAGATGGTCTCGGTCGCCGCGGCGCTGATCCCGTTCCTCGAGAACGACGACGCCAACCGCGCGCTGATGGGCTCGAACATGCAGCGTCAGGCCGTGCCGCTGGTGCGCGCCGAGGCGCCGTTCGTCGGCACCGGCATGGAGCCGATCGTCGCCCGCGATTCCGGCGCCGCCATCGGCGCCCGTCGCGGCGGCATCGTCGACCAGGTCGACGCGACCCGTATCGTCATCCGCGCCACCGAGGATCTCGACCCCGGCAAGTCGGGCGTCGACATCTATCGTCTCCAGAAGTTCCAGCGTTCGAACCAGAATACCTGCATCAACCAGCGTCCGCTGGTCAGGATGGGCGACCGGGTCAACAAGGGCGACATCATCGCCGACGGCCCCTCGACCGATCTCGGCGATCTGGCGCTCGGCCGCAACGTGCTCGTCGCGTTCATGCCGTGGAACGGCTACAACTACGAGGACTCGATCCTCCTGTCCGAGCGCATCGTCGCCGACGACATCTTCACCTCGATCCACATCGAGGAGTTCGAGGTCATGGCCCGCGACACCAAGCTCGGACCGGAAGAGATCACGCGCGACATTCCGAACGTCTCGGAAGAGGCGCTGAAGAACCTCGACGAGGCCGGCATCGTCTATATCGGCGCCGAGGTCCAGCCGGGCGACATCCTGGTCGGCAAGATCACGCCGAAGGGCGAGAGCCCGATGACGCCGGAGGAGAAGCTGCTGCGCGCCATCTTCGGCGAGAAGGCGTCGGACGTGCGCGACACCTCCATGCGCATGCCGCCCGGGACCTTCGGCACCGTGGTCGAGGTGCGCGTCTTCAACCGCCACGGCGTCGAGAAGGACGAGCGCGCCATGGCCATCGAGCGCGAGGAGATCGAGCGCCTGGCCAAGGACCGCGACGACGAGCAGGCGATCCTCGACCGGAACGTCTATTCGCGTCTCGCCGACATGCTGGACGGCCGTAACGCGATCGCCGGCCCCAAAGGCTGGAAGAAGGGCGGCGCGCTGACCCGCGAGGGCATCGCCGATTATCCGCGCTCGCAGTGGTGGCAGTTCGCCGTCGAGGACGAGCAGGCCCAGAGCGAGCTCGAGGCGCTGCGCGGCCAGTACGACGAGTCCAAGAAGGCGCTGGAGCAGCGCTTCATGGACAAGGTCGAGAAGGTGCAGCGCGGCGACGAGATGCCCCCCGGCGTCATGAAGATGGTCAAGGTCTTCGTCGCGGTGAAGCGCAAGATGCAGCCCGGCGACAAGATGGCCGGCCGCCACGGCAACAAGGGCGTGGTCAGCCGCATCATGCCGGCCGAGGACATGCCGTTCCTCGAGGACGGAACGCATGCCGACATCGTGCTCAATCCGCTCGGCGTGCCGAGCCGCATGAATGTCGGCCAGATCCTCGAGACGCATCTCGGCTGGGCCTGTGCCGGCATGGGCAGGAAGATCGGCGAGCTGATCGAGGCCTACAAGGACGGCGGCGACATCAAGCCGCTCCGCGCGACCATCGAGGGGATCATTCCCGCGAATGACCGCAACGAGCCGGTGCGCGACTATGACGACGAGTCGATCGTGCGTCTGGGCGAGCAGATGAAGCGCGGCGTGTCCATCGCTACCCCGGTGTTCGACGGTGCGCGCGAAAGCGACATCAACGACATGCTGGAGATGGCGGGCCTGCACTCGTCCGGCCAGTCGACGCTCTATGACGGGCGCACCGGCGAGCCGTTCGATCGCAAGGTGACGATGGGCTACATCTACATGCTGAAGCTGCATCACCTCGTGGACGACAAGATCCACGCGCGCTCGATCGGCCCCTATTCGCTCGTCACCCAGCAGCCGCTGGGCGGCAAGGCGCAGTTCGGCGGCCAGCGCTTCGGCGAGATGGAGGTGTGGGCGCTCGA
>JBDHTD010000083.1:0-5052 GCA_039808485.1 Aquamicrobium sp.
ACCGTGTCGAACTGGAAGGCGAGGTCGTAGCCGAACGCGCCGTAGAGGCCGATATTGGCGTCGTCGTCGGAGCGGAACAGATCGGTGAGCGCCCTGAGCACGGTGAAGACCGTCGGCGCCCGCGAGCGCTCCTCCTCGGCGAGGACGCGCGACGGCAGGGCGACGTCGAGCGCGACGAGCGTGGCCGAGACCTCGCCGACCGTCACCTCCGGCAGCGCCTCGACGGCGCGGCGGACGACGGGCAGCAGCGCCTCGCCGCGCGCGTTCAGCGCCTCGATCCGCATGGCGCGGCCGCGCGCCGAGACGACGAGCGGCGGATCGATGATCGCCGTGTCCCAGCGCGTGTAGCGGCCGGGATATTCGTAGTTGGAGGAGAACACGCAGCCGCGCCGCGTGTCGAGCCCGTCGATATAGGCTTCGATGGCGCCGTCATAGGGCGTCTCGTGGCGCTTGCGGGTGATCGCGACCCCGCCTTTGGTCATATAGCGCTCCGCGCCGTCTTCAAGCAGTTCGACCGTCATTTCCACGTCTCCATCCGTTCACGCCACAGCATCCCCGGACCGGCTTGAAAACAAAAAGGCCGCCCGGAAATCCGTTGCGGCCACCCAAGTTTCACGCGCACGCGCCTCGACCAGCCGCTCCTAGCAGCCCCACCACCACAGGTTCGAGATCGACGCGATGTTCATGGCAAGACACTTAGCCGCGAACGCGCCGCCCGGCAAGCGGATTCGCTGTCGCGGTCATGCGGGATGCCTCGGGGAGCCCGACCCGTTCAGCTCGTCCTCGTCGCGACGGGCGACGCGCAAACGGAAAAGGGCGGCCCGGAGGCCGCCCTCGTCCTTCGCCGTGAGGCAGGGTTCAGAACTTCTGCGTCAGCGAGACCCGGAAGGTCCGCCCCGGCTCCGAGTAGAAGCCGATCGGCTGGTTGGTCGAGCCGACGCTGTTCGGGTTGATGTCGCGCACCTTCAGCGCGTCGAAATAGGTCTTGTCGAAGATGTTGTAGACACCGGCCTGGAGACGCAGGCCGCTGAACTGCTCCGGCTCCCACCAGCCCGTCAGGTTGGCCACGCCATAGGACGGCGCATCGAAGGTCGTCGGGTCGTGGTCGTCGCGCATGCCGCCGGCGAAGATGCCGGTCAGCTCGGCGCCCCAGTGCTCCTGGGCGTAGCCGATGCCGAGAACCGACTTGAACGGCGCGACCGAACGCAACAGCACGTCGTTGCCGACGTCCTTGCCGTAGGCATAGGACAGCGCGCCGTGAACGAAGAACCCGTTGTCGAAATCCTTGCGCGCCCGCACCTCGACGCCGGAGATCTCGACGCGCTCGAGGTTCTCCCAGCTATTGAGCAGGAACTGCGGGAAGTAGCCGGGGGGGAAGCGGGTGGTGAACTCTTCGGTCGTGTTGATGAAGTTGCGATACCTGTTGTGGAAGACGGTGACCCGGCCCGAGAGGCTCGGCGAGTCATAGTTGGCGCCGAGCTCGAAGCCGTGGCCGGTCTCCGACTCCAGGTCGGGATTGCCGATCACCGCATAGCCGCCGGTGACATTGGTGAAGTTGCTGTAGAGCTCGGTGACGGTCGGCGCGCGATAGGCCATCGACCACTGGGCGAACAGACCGATCTCCTGCGACGCCTGGTATTCCATCAGCAGCTTCGGCGACAGGCGCGAGCCGCTGGTGCGCTCGGGCAGGCCGAAATAGCCGAAGCCGGTATTGTCGCGGAACTCGTCGCTGAGCTTCGGATCGTACTGGTGCCAGTCGAAGCGCAGGCCCGGCGTCAGCGTGAAGCCGGTGCCGCTGACCTCGATCTCGTCGTCGGCATAGAGGCCGAGGCGGACGCCGTCGACATTCGGCACGTCGGCCTGCGAGGAGACGACGGGCACGGCCGCCAGGTACTGGTCGTACTGGAAGACGTTGAGGTTGCCGCCGAACCGGACCGTGTGGTTGAGACCGTCGGTCTGGAACCGGGAGACGAGGCCGCCGCTGAGGCCGACCGCGCTTTCCTCGACATAGTTGCGCCGCTCGTAAGGCGTGTTGCCGGCGACGCGCGTGCCGAACGAACCGGCATACTTGTCCAGGTTCTGCCAGTAGAGCGTCAGCTTGGCGGCGTCGATGTAGCCGCCCGCCTCCGGCGCCTCGTACTGGTAGTCCAGCGAGACGCGGTCGCGGCGGGTGTCGTCCTCGCCCCAATAGTTGCCGGGCGTGTAGGTCGCGCCCTGAAGGGTCTTGAGGTCGGTGTCGTTCTCGAGGCTGAACCGTTCCGCCGTCAGGCCGATGCGATGGCCGCCCTCCACGTCGTGGCGCAGCTTGAACAGCAGGTTGCTCTGCTCGATGTCGGCCGGATTGGGCTTGGTGCGCGACGAGCCGATGATGTCGTCCGTGCCCTTGTTCTTGGTCTCCTCGCCCTTCTTGAAGGCGCCCTGGAACAGGACCGAGGTGCTGCCGAACCTGTAGGCGGCGGCGACGGAAGTGTTGAAGCTGTCGTCCTTGCTGTCGTAGCCCAGCCTGGCGAGCGCGCCCCAGTTGCGCCCCTCCCCGATCAGGTCGTCGGGCTCCAGCGTGCGCATCACCAGCGCGCCGCCCAGCCCGCCCGAACCGATGCGGCTCGAATCCGCGCCGCGAAGCACGTCGAGCGCCGACAGCGAGGAGAAGTCGAAACTGTTGGAGCTGTCGCTGATGCCGGTGGTGGGCGAGGCCGCGCCGCTGCGCGTCAGCGTCTCCAGATAGGGGATCGGGATGTCGTCGATCACCGTCGCGACGCGCGGACCGGTCAGGCCGCGGATGAACATGCCTCCCCCAGTGCCGGGGCGGGACTCGACATAGTCGACGCCCGGCTCGGTCGTGTTACCGAGATCGTTGACGTCCTTGATCTCCTTCTTGGCGATGTCGTCGCCCGTCGTCTGGGTGGCCAGCGGCGTTTCGGTGGCGGCGCCGGCGGCGGCGGCTTTCTTGCCCTTGACCTCGATGGTGCCGAGGACCGTCGAACCGCTCGCGGCGCCGCTATCCTGCGCCAGAGCGGGGAGAGCGCCGTGAAGCACCGCCATGGCCGTACAGGCCATCAGCATCGAACGCGAGTGCCAACCCTTCATATCCATACCTTCTCCGTTTCAGGGCGCGCAAAGACCCGCCGGCATGAGGACATGCCGACCGATCGCGACCTGTTAGATCTCGTCAAAAATGCGGCGGGAGGGGCTGTCCCCGCCATATTTCAGCCGTGTATGAAACATGAATGGAAGAGTCAAGAATTAAAAGGTGAGTTTTTGAATCAACTATTTGAAAGGCGCGCGCTGTGTGAAAATTGACACACGGGCGACGGCATGAGAGCCGGCTGGCCGGCTCGGCGCGACCCGGCCGCCCCAGTTCGCCGCGATGAAGGGGCGTCTCAGAAAAGCCCTTCGATCTCACCGCGTTCGTTCAGGAAGATGCGCTCCGAGGACGGGCTTTTCGGCAGGCCGGGCATGGTCATGATCTCACCGCAGATGGCAACGACGAAGCCGGCCCCGGCCGACAGCCTGACCTCGCGCACCGGCACGACGTGCCCGGTCGGCGCGCCGCGCAGGGCCGGGTCGGTCGAAAACGAATATTGCGTCTTGGCCATGCAGACCGGCAGATGACCGTAACCCTGGCGCTCCCACTGGTGGAGCTGGTCGCGGACGCTCTTGTCGGCGATGGCTTCCGCGCCGCGATAGATGCGCTTGACGATGGTGTCGATCTTGTCGAACAGGCCCATCCCGTCGGGATAGAGCGGCGCGAACTGGGCGCCGCCGCCGTCGGCGAGCTCCGCCACCTTGCGCGCCAGCTCCTCGATCCCGGCCGAGCCTTCGGCCCAGTGGCGGCACAGCACGGCCTCCACCCCCTGCCCGGCCGCGAACGCCTTGACGGCGTCGATCTCGGCCTGGGTGTCGGTCGCGAAATGGTTGATCGCCACCACCACCGGCACGCCGAACTGGTGCACGTTCTCGATGTGGCGGCCGAGATTGGCGCAGCCCTGGCTGACCGCCGCCACGTTTTCCGCGCCGAGGTCTTCCTTGGCCACCCCGCCGTTCATCTTCAGCGCCCTGACCGTGGCGACGATGACGGCGGCGGCCGGATGAAGCCCGGCCTTGCGGCACTTGATGTCGAAGAATTTTTCCGCGCCGAGATCAGCGCCGAAGCCGGCTTCCGTCACCACGTAATCGGCGAGCTTCAGCGCGGTCGTCGTGGCGACGACCGAATTGCAGCCGTGGGCGATGTTGGCGAACGGCCCGCCATGGACGAAGGCCGGATTGTTCTCCAGCGTCTGGACCAGGTTGGGCTGCATCGCGTCCTTGAGCAGCACCGCCATCGCCCCGTCCGCCTTCAGGTCGCGGGCGAAGACCGGGCTCTTGTCGCGGCGATAGGCGACGATGATGTCGCCAAGCCGCGTCTCGAGGTCCTTCAGGTCGCGCGCCAGGCACAGGATCGCCATCACCTCCGACGCCACCGTGATGTCGAAGCCCGCCTCGCGCGGAAAGCCGTTGGCGACGCCGCCGAGCGAGGAGACGATCTGCCTGAGCGCCCGGTCGTTCATGTCCATCACCCGGCGCCAGGTGACGCGGCGCGTGTCGATGCCGAGCTCGTTGCCCCAGTAGATGTGGTTGTCGATCAGCGCCGAAAGCAGGTTGTGCGCGGTGGTGATGGCATGGAAATCGCCGGTGAAATGGAGGTTCATGTCCTCCATCGGCACCACCTGGGCGTAGCCGCCGCCGGCAGCTCCCCCCTTCATGCCGAAATTGGGGCCGAGGGAAGCCTCGCGGATGCAGATCGCCGCGCGCTTGCCGATCCGGTTCAGCCCGTCGCCGAGGCCGACCGTCGTCGTCGTCTTGCCTTCGCCGGCCGGAGTCGGGTTGATCGCGGTGACGAGGATCAGGCGCCCCTGCGGCCTGTCGGCGAGCGCGCGGATGAAGCCGGCCGACACCTTGGCCTTGTCGTGACCGTAGGGCAGAAGCTCCTCGGGCGGGATGCCGAGCTTCGCCCCGATCTCCGCGATCGGCTTCTTGTCGGCCGCGCGCGCGATCTCGATGTCGGACTTGAAC
>JBDHTD010000084.1:0-4834 GCA_039808485.1 Aquamicrobium sp.
GACGGCCGCGTCGGCAACCGCGTTCACGCCGCCATCGAGATCGGCGGCGCCGCCTTCGTCTTCCTGCTCGGGATCACGCTGCTTTCGGCCAGCCTCGCCGCCTGACTGTTGCCGCCCGATCACCGTCGCTTGCGGCTCTGGCTGCGGCCGCGCAGCCAGAATATGGCGAAGAAGGCGAGCACGAAAAGCGCCGCCGCCGCGCCGCCGGCGTAAGGCGACAGCCCGCCGAGCCACAGCACGATCGCCGGCATGTAGAAGCCGACGACGCCGAAGCCGGCGAGGATGACGAGCGCGGCGATCGCGGCGTTGCGGGTCTGCCCGTCCATCAGCCCGCCGCCCCGGACTTGCCAAGCCTCAGCTCTTCCAGCCGCGCCTTCTGCCGGCCCTCGCCGTCGAAATTCTCCGGGGCCAGCCACGCCTCGAACGCCGTCCGCAAGGCAGGCCATTCCCTGTCGATGATGGAGAACCAGGCGGTGTCGCGGTTCAGCCCCTTGACCACCATGTGCTGGCGGAACACCCCCTCGGGCGTGAAGCCGAAGCGCAGCGCCGCCCGCTTCGACGGCGCGTTCAGGTCGTTGCACTTCCATTCGAAGCGGCGGTAGCCGAGCACGTCGAAGGCATGGCGGGCGAAGAGATAGAGCGCCTCGGTCGCCGCCGGCCGGCGGGAGACCGGATCGTTCCACAAGATGTTGCCGATCTCGATGACGCCGTGCGCCGTGTCCATGCGCATGAAGCTCTGCCGGCCGCCGACGCGCCCGCTCGCCTTGTCGATCACCGCGAAATGCAGCGGGTCCTCGCTGGCGGCGGCCTTTTCCAGCCACGCCTGGAAGGCAGCGCGGTCGTCGGGCGCGGTCTCGAACAGGTAGCGGAAGCGATCCTCGGCGTCCGCGGTGCCGGAAGCGGCGAAGAGCCCGGCGCCGTGGCGCTGCGGATCGAGCGGTTCCAGCCGCACATGGCGCCCTTCGATCGGCGCGCGCGCCGGCCGCTGGCGCGGCGTCCATTCATTGAGATCGCTCATCGAAACATCCCGTACCGAACGAAGGGCAAGACCGGCCCGTGGTTTCCCACCGCGGCGGCGCCCGGTCAAGCGCCAGGCGCCGGGCGCTGCCTGCGCCACGGCCGGCGACCATCGACATGGGTATGGATGCGGGCATGGATACGGGAAGGATGTGAAAGAAAGGGCGACCAGAAGGCGGTCGCCCTTAATTTGCGGATCAGCCTGGGAGGAGGAAAGCTTATCCGGATTGCTTCAGATTGAACCCGATTCGTTAACCGAAGATTGACGAAATTCCTGTCGGGCCGCAACCGTCAATTCTGACGTGGCATAATTCATGTCTTCGGCGTGGGTTATACCTGCGGTTCACGCCGGCGAGACTTGCTCGATCTTCGCCGCCGACACCGTCGCCTCGATGTGATCGACAAGCGCGTCCGGCAGTTTCAGCCGTCCGGCCAGAAGATCGAGATACCCGCGTTCGGCGCGGGTGTTCGGCTCCACGGCGATGCGCGAGGCGGTATAGAGCTCCACCTTCTGCGCGTCCGTCCGCGCCGCCGCGACGAGGCCGTCGAGATCGACCGGCTTTTCCAGTTCGGCCAGCAGGAAGGCTTCCGCATCGGCGCCGATGCCGGACAGGCGCAGCCTGTCGGCGATGCGGGCGCGCTCGGGCTCGTCGATATGGCCGTCGGCGCGCGCCGCCGCGATCATCGCGCGGGCGATGACCAGCGCGAACTCGGCCTCGCCCTGCGGCATCTGCGCCGGGTCGAAGGCGGTGTCGGCCGGCGGCGGCAGCAGTTCCGGCTCGCGCGTCGTCGTCGCCGCCTCGGGCTCCGCGCCCTTCGAATAATTCTGGTAGGCCTTGTAGGCGAGGCCGGCGACGGCGGCGAGGCCGCCGAGCTTCAGCGCCGAGCCCGTCACCTGCCGCCCCGCGCCGGTGCCGAGAAGGATGGCGGCCAGCGCGCCCGTGGCCAGCGGATTGTCCCGCGCCAGTTGCGCCGCCTGGCCTGCCTTTTCCCTCACGGTCGATTCGGTCCCCGGCACTTTCGCGCCCAGAAGATCGTCCAGTAGCGCTTTCGGATCGAGCATCCTTGTCTCCTTCGTCTCGGTTGCAGCCAGTCGGCCCGTCGCAGATAGGCAGCGGACCGCGGCAATACAATGTCGCGAAATTCTCTCGCCCCCGCGCGAGGGGGCGATGTCGCGCCGAACGCAGCCTGCCGTTTGTCCACGCCGGCGGCGGCCGGGCGACAATCGCCTTTTCCAATGGAGGCCGGGCGGATGTTCGACAATGCGGTGATGGGCGAGATCGCGGAAGCGGCGCGGCAACTGAACGTCGAGGCGGCGGCGCTGGCCGCCGTCGCCGCCGTCGAAAGCGGCCTGAAGACGCATGCGATGATCGACGGCCGCGCCGAGCCGCTGATCCGCTTCGAGGGCCACTATTTCGACCGCCGGCTGGCGGGCGGCGCACGGCAGGAAGCGCGGCGGCAGGGGCTTGCCGCGCCCGAGGCCGGCAAGGTCAGGAACCCGGCCTCGCAGGCGGCGCGCTGGAAGCTGCTCGCCCGCGCCTCGGCCATCGACGCCAAGGCCGCGCGCGAATCGACCTCCTGGGGCATCGGTCAGGTCATGGGCGCGCACTGGGCCTGGCTCGGCTATCGCGACGTCGACGCGCTGGTCGCGGAAGCGCGCGGCGGCCTGCGCGGCCAGTTGCGGCTGATGGCGCGCTATATCGACAAGGCGGGACTGGCCCCGGCGCTGCGCCGCCGTGACTGGGCGGCGTTCGCGCGCGGCTATAACGGCCCCGGCTTCCGCGGCAACGACTATGACGGCAAGCTCGCCCGCGCCTATGCCAGCCACTCCGCAAGAGCCGCGCCGGTTCCGACTCCGGCCCCGACCCCGGCCCTGACGTTGCGGCGCGGCGCGCGCGGCGAGGCGGTGCGCACGCTTCAGCTCGCATTGATCGCCCGCGGCCACCCGCTCGCCGTCGACGGCGTGTTCGGACCCGTGACCGAGCGCGCCGTGCGCGCCTTCCAGACCCGCGGCCGCCTTGTCGTCGACGGCATCGCCGGCCCGGCGACGATGGCCGCGCTCGGCCTGGGCGCCACCGGCGCGGGGAGAGGCGGCGCGGGCGGCGGATGGCTGCGCGCGCTGCTCGCATGGCTGTTCGTCCCGCGCGGCGCCTGACGACCCCTGCCCCGATCCGTGGCCCCGGCCCCCGGCCCCCGGCCCCGGCCCCGGCCTCTGCATGGACAGCACTTCTCCCCTCTGCTAGAGCGCAGGGGCGTTAAATCGTTTGAAATCGGGAGACGAACCATGTCGGCGCAAGCGCAGAAGACGGAGCGGCTGCTCGCGATCGCCGCGGCGCAGCCCGTCATCCCGGTCCTGAAGATCGCCGATGCCCGGGACGCGGTTCCGCTGGCGCGGGCGCTGGCCGCCGGCGGCCTGCCGGCGATCGAGATAACGCTGCGCACGCCCGCCGCCCTCGACGCGATCCGCGCCGTCGCGGCCGAGGTCGGCGAGGCGATCGTCGGCGCCGGCACCATCCTCAACGCGCGCCAGTTCGCCGAGGCGGCCGAGGCCGGCGCGCGCTTCATCGTCAGCCCCGGCCTGACGCCACGGCTGGCGGCGGCGGCGGCGGAAAGCGACGTGCCGCTGCTGCCCGGCGCGGTGACGCCCGGCGAGATCATGGCCGCGGCCGAGGCCGGCTATTCGCTGCTGAAATTCTTCCCCGCCGAGCAGGCCGGCGGCGCGGCCTTCCTGAAGGCGCTGGCCTCGCCGTTCGCCGGCATCCGCTTCTGCCCCACCGGCGGCATCGCCGCCGCCAATGCCGGCGACTATCTGGCGCTGGAGAACGTCGCCTGCGTCGGCGGCTCGTGGGTCGCGCCGGACGCGTTGCTGCACGCGGAAAGATGGGACGAGATCACCGCGCTCGCGCGCCAGGCGGCGGCGCTGAAGCGAGGCTGAACCTCTCCAGCCGCGCTTCCGGTTCTCAATCGGTCGCGAACCTCGCGGCCGACACGCCGGTTCTCAGTTGGTCGCGAACTTCGCGACCGACAGGAAGGTGACGGCCTTGCCGGTGAAGCGGCCGGCATCGGGCGCTGGCGCGCCCTGCGCGAAGCCCTGCGTGTAGACCGCCTGCGGCGCGCTGCGCACCATGGCATGCGCCATGGCCGGATCGGTGGTGCCGCCGGCCGTGGTCACGGTCACGTCGCGCATGAAGGCGAAGCGGGTCACGTCCTGCTCGACCGGCACGACGACCGCCTTGGGATCGCCGCGTCCCTGGCCGGCCTGCGGGCGGCCGGACTTGACGGTGGTTCGGACGCCGGATTGCAGCGCCGCGGCGGCATCGGTCCCGGCCGGCCGGCCGAGAACCGCGATCCGTGGCGAAGCGCCGTCCGCCGCCGCGCCGCGCTCCTCGCGCAGCCGGGCCGGAACGGGAACCTGGACCGGCGCGGGACGGGCTGCGGGCGCAAGGCTGGTGTCGGGCAAGGCCGCGAGCGCGAACACCTGGCCCGCGACCGGCGCGTCCTCGCCGGCGGGCGCGGAATCGGAGGCCACCTGCGCGGCGACCGGCGCATCGGGCGAGCCCAGCCGCGGCCGCAGCGTCGGCACCGGCGGGTTGATCACCACGTCGGCGCGGGCCTGCGCGCCGGACGCGGCCAGCATCTCGGCGATCGCGTCCGATCCGCCGCCGCGGGTCTGCTCGCGGGCGATTGCGGCGACAGGGAAATTCGCCCCAGCCTCGACCTCGGTCTCGGCCGCGGCGGTGCGCAGTTCGGGCGTGTAGTCGGGCCGGCGGGTCGGCAGCGGCACCGACGCCAGCGCGAATTCGGCCTCGGCGACCGG
>JBDHTD010000085.1:0-4149 GCA_039808485.1 Aquamicrobium sp.
AAAAAGCCGGCCGAGCCGTTCCGCGGCAACGATGCCGAAATGCTGCGCAACCTGTTCGGCGAGCCGGAGCCGACCGAACCGCAGCAGCCCTTGCCGACGCCGCGCCGCGCGCCGACGACGCCCGCGCCCACACCCTCGACCACGGCGGCGCCCGCGCCGCGCAGCCCTGCCACGCCCGCTCCCGTGGTCAAGAAGAAGCGCAAGAAGATGGATCGCGGCGACCTGACCGTCGCCGCCCTCGGCCTGACGCTGGCGATGATCTCCGCAAGCTTCCCCTGGTACATCTTCTTCAACCAGGAGAAGTTCGGGGTTCGCGAATTCGTCTTCAGCGGCGCTGGCGGATCGAGCCGTCCGACCGGCCTTTCCCACATTCCCCAGCCGGTCGGAAAGCCCTTCACTTCCAAGGAAGTGCCGACGCTGGCGCTCGACTTCTTCCCGACGGCGACCCTGCCGACGGACGAGAACGCCCCGCGCTCGGTTCCCGCCTCCGAACAGCCCTTCCCCGCCGACAGGCTGAGCTTCAGGCTGGTCCACGTCGCCAACGGCCGCGCCATGATCGAGGATGGCGACGGGCTGTGGGTGGTCCAGCGCGGCTCGCAGCTTCCCGACGCGAGCCGGGTGGTCGCCATCGAGCAGCGCAAGGGCCGCTGGGTCCTTCTGACCTCCCGCGACGAGATCGTCGAACTCGACGCCAACTGACCGCCTCGCCACGCAAGGTCCGCGCAAGGCCAAATCCTTAAGGTATCGTTACCTTCAAGGAGTAGCGATGCAACCCGTCAACCTGTTCGCACTGGCATCCCAGCAGGCACGGTGGCTGTCCGTGCGCCAGACCGCCGTCTCCAGCAACATCGCCAATGCCAACACCCCCGGCTACGGCACGGTCGACGTCGAGCCGTTCCAGGCGGTGCTCGACCAGACGCGCGTGGCCATGCGCGCCACCCATCCGCAGCACATCGCGGTCGGCGCGACCGCGGACGCGCTCTCGGTGCGCCAGGTCGACGAAAGCAGGCCGTTGATGCCGTCCGGCAACACGGTGGTGCTGGAGCAGGAACTGATGAAGTCCGGCGAGGTCCGCCGCTCGATGGAAATGAACACCGCCATCGTCAAGGCCTTCCACCGCATGCTGATGATGACGACCCGCTGACGATGATTGGGAGCTGACCCTCTTGGACCCGTTGATTTCCTCTCTCAAGGTGGCCGCCTCCGGTCTCGGCGCGCAATCGGAGCGGCTGCGCGTCGTTTCGGAAAACCTCGCCAACGCCCAGTCGACCGGCAACTTCCCCGGCGCGGACCCCTATCAGCGCAAGACCATCACCTTCACCGCCGAGCTCGACCGCCTGTCGGGCGCACGCATGGTCGAGGTTTCGGCGATCGCCAACGACAGGACCGCCTTCCCGTCCGAGTTCCAGCCCGGCCACGAGGCCGCCGACGAGCTCGGCTACGTCAAGATGCCGAACGTCAACGTGCTGGTCGAGATGGCCGACATGCGCGAGGCCAACCGCAGCTACGAAGCCAACCTGCAATCGATCAAGCAGGCGCGCGAGCTCATTTCCATGACCATCGACCTCCTGAGGAGCCAGTGATGATAGACAGCCTCGCAGCCGTGGGCCGGGCGGCTTCGCCGGCGTCCCTGCTCGACGGTCTCGCCACCATTTCCGGGCCGGCGCTGAAGCCGGTCAACGTCGCGGCCGAGACCTCGTTCTCCGCCGCGCTGTCGTCGGTGTCGCAGAACGCGGTCTCGGCGCTGCGCAACGCCGAGGGACTATCGCTCAAGGCGCTCCAGGGCGACATGGACACGCGCGAGGTCGTCGATGCCGTCATGAGCGCGGAGCAGACGCTCCAGGCCGCGATCGCCATCCGCGACAAGATCGTGACCGCCTATCTCGAAGTCAGCCGCATGGCGATCTGAGGAACGATTCCCATGAAAGCTCTCGCCATCGCCGCCACCGGCATGAACGCGCAGCAGACCAATCTCGAGGTCATCGCGAACAACATCGCCAACATCAACACCACCGGCTTCAAGCGGGCGCGGGCCGAATTCTCCGACCTGCTCTATCAGGCTGAGCGCGTGCAGGGCGTGCCCAACCGCGCCAACCAGGCGATCGTGCCCGAGGGCGCGCATATCGGCCTCGGCGTCAAGACCAGCGCCATCCGCAACGTCCATCTCCAGGGCAACCTGGTCAACACCGGCAACAAGCTCGACATCGCGCTGACCGGCCAGGGCTGGTTCGAGATCGAGGGCGCCAACGGCGAGGCGCTCTACACCCGCGCCGGCTCGTTCAACACCAATGCCGAAGGCCAGCTCGTCACCGTCGACGGCTATCTCGTCGCCGGCGGCGTCGTCATCCCCGAGAATGCCATCGAGGTGATCGTCAACAAGTCCGGCCAGTTCTTCGTCCGCTACGACGACCAGGTGGAGTTGGAGGAGCTCGGCCAGCTAACCCTGTCCAACTTCTCGAACGAAGCCGGCCTCGCGCCGCTCGGCGACAACCTGTTCCAGGAAACCGCGGCTTCCGGGCCGGCCATCGTCGGCATTCCCGGCGATCCCGGCTTCGCCACCACCGAGCAGTACTACCTCGAATCCTCCAACGTCGATCCGGTCAAGGAAATCACCGAGATGATCTCGGCGCAGCGCGCCTACGAGATGAACTCCAAGGTCATCAAGGCGGCCGACGAAATGGCAGCCACCATCACCCAGGGCATCAGGTAACAGAACCATGGTCCGCCGTCGCCGCCGCGCAATCCTGCCGCTCGCCTTCCTCGCTTTCGCGACGGTCGCGGCCGTGCCGGCGGCCGCGCAGGACATGGTCCTGGTGCCGGTCCGCACCATCTATCCCGGCGAGACCGTCAATGCCGACCTGTTGCAGGAGGTGCCGCTGCGTCGCCAGTTGCGCAATCCCGCCGCCGTCGAGCGCAACTGGAAGGCGCTGGACGGCAAGGTGGCGCGGCGCACGCTGCTGCCCGGCCGCATGATCCCGGTCGGCTCGGTCCGCGAGGCATGGATCGTCGAGCCGGGCAAGCCGGTGCAGGTGCTCTATGTCGAGGGCGGGCTCCGGATCGCGGTCGCGGCCGTCGCCCTCCAGGCCGGCGCGGCCGGCGACATGGTGCGCCTGCGCAACGTCGATTCGGGCGCCGTGTTCTCCGGCATCGTCATGGCCGACGGCACCGTCAGGGTCTCGGCGTCATGATGCGGCCGCTGGCACTGGCGCTCGCGGCGCTGATCGGCTTCGGCGCGCTCGCCTTCGCCGACGAGGCGCGGCGCGCGGGCGCGCGCGGCGACGGCGCCGACGGCGGCTCCGCCGCCGGCGAGGTCTATCGCGGCGCGGCCCATGGCGGCGTCTGGCGCAACGACCCCCTGTCCGGCGCGGGCTTCACCAAGGCCCGCATCAAGGATGTCGCCACGCTCCAGAGCGCCCGCGACAACCAGCTCGTCGGCTACGGCCTGGTCATCGGCCTGCAAGGAACCGGCGACGGCCTGCGCTCCTCGCCCTTCACCGAGCAGTCGATGCGCGCGATGCTGGAGAACCTCGGCGTCTCGACGCGCGGCGGCCAGTCCCGCGCCAAGAACGTCGCCGCCGTCATCGTCACCGCCAACCTGCCGCCCTTCGTCCAGTCGGGCACGCGCATCGACGTCAACGTCTCGTCGATGGGCGACGCCACCTCGCTGGCCGGCGGCACGCTGGTGATGACGCCGCTGCGCGCGCCCGACGGCGAGATCTACGCCGTCGCGCAAGGCTCGGTCATCGTCGCCGGCTTCGCCGCGCAAGGCCAGGCCGAAACCGTGACGCAGGGCGTGCCCACAGGCGGCCGCGTACCCAATGGCGGCATCGTCGAGCGCCAGGTGCCGGCCTCCTTCACCTCCGACACGACGCTGACGCTGCAACTGCGCAACCCCGACTTCTCGACCGCCGTGCGCGTCGCCGACGCCATCAACGACTATTCGGGCCACCGCTTCGGCAAGCGCGTCGCGCAGGAGCAGGACGCCCGCACGGTGACGATCCAGCGCCCGCAGGGCATATCGGCCGCGCGCTTCTATGCCGAACTGGAGAACATCGTCGTCGAATCCGACGCGCCGGCCCGCGTCGTCGTCGACGAGCGCACCGGCACCATCGTCATCGGCCAGCAGGTGCGCATCTCGCGCGTCGCCAT
>JBDHTD010000086.1:0-4130 GCA_039808485.1 Aquamicrobium sp.
TAGTCGGCGAACTGGACCTCGACGCAGGGGCGCAGGCCGTAGGCGGCCATGCCGATGGCCGCGCCGACGATGCCGGATTCGTTGATCGGCGCGTCGAAGCAGCGGTTGCGGCCGTATTTCTGTTGAAGACCTGCGGTGCAGCGGAAGACGCCGCCGAAATAGCCGACGTCCTCGCCGAAGACGACGACGTTGCCGTCGCGGCCCATGGCGACGTCCATCGCCGAGCGGATCGCCTCGATCATGGTCATGCGCGGCATGGCCTTATACCCCCGCCTGCTGGCGCTGCCGGCGCAGATGCGGCGGCATCGTCTCGTAGACGCCCTCGAACATGTCGCGCACCGAGGGCTTGCCGCCCGAATGCAGCGTGCCGTGGCTTTCCGCCTCCTTCTGCGCGGCGATCACCGTGTCGAGGATTTCGGCCTCGGCCTGGCGGTGGCGGTCCTCCGACCACGCGCCGCGGGCGATCAGGTGGTTCTTCAGCCGGATGACGGGATCGCCGAGCGGCCAGGCGTCGGACTCGGTCTTGGGCCGGTAGGCGGACGGATCGTCCGAGGTCGAATGCGCGCCGACGCGGTAGGTGACGTATTCGATGAGCGTCGGTCCGAGGTTCTTCCGCGCCCGCTCCGCCGCCCATTTCGCCACCGCATGGACGGCGAGGTAGTCGTTGCCGTCGACGCGGAGCGCCGGCAGGCCGAAGCCGAGGCCGCGCGCGGCGAAGGTGCCGGAGCCGCCGCGGGCTATCCCCTGAAAGGTCGAGATCGCCCACTGGTTGTTGACGATGTTGAGCACGACCGGCGCGCGATAGGTCGAGGCGAAGACCAGCGCGGCATGGAAATCGCTTTCGGCGGTCGATCCGTCGCCGATCCAGCCGGCGGCGATCTTGGTGTCGCCCTTGATCGCCGAGGCCATGGCCCAGCCGACCGCCTGGATGAACTGGGTGCCGAGATTGCCCGAGATCGAGAAGAAGCCGTGCTCCTTCGACGAATACATCACCGGCAACTGGCGGCCCTTGATCGGGTCGGCCTCGTTGGAGAAGATCTGGTTCATCATCGTGACCATCGGGTAACCGTCGGCGATCAGCAGGCCGGCCTGGCGGTAGGTCGGGAAGTTCATGTCGCCGGGCTGGAGCGCCTTGCGGAAGGCGCAGGATACCGCCTCCTCGCCCATATGCTGCATGTAGAACGAGGTCTTGCCCTGGCGCTGCGCCATCAGCATGCGGGCGTCGAAGGCGCGCAGCGTCATCATGTGGCGCAGGCCCTCCAGCAGCTCCTCGTCGGAGAGCGTGCCGGCCCACGGGCCGACCGCCTCGCCGTCGCGGTTGAGCACCCGGATGATCGAATAGGCGAGATCGCGGATTTCGCGCGGGTCGACGTCGATCGGCGGGCGCGCCACCGTGCCGGCGCGCGGGATCACCACCTTGGAGAAATCGGGCGTGTCGCCGGGGCGCACCTCCGGCTCGGGCACATGCAGCGAAAGCCTTTCCGCTTCGGCCATCGTCATCTCCTCCCTGACCAAGGCTTTCGGGCAGCTAAAGCCAAGAAAAGGCGATTGTCCACTGGCAGGATAGGGCGCTCCGGTCGCGCTTGCGGGTGGAAAAGCGGTCCGGCGGCGGCCGCTTTTCGTATCGTTGCTCGGGCGGTTGCCGCCGGTTTTCGATTGTTTCGAAGATAAGACCCGTCTTGAACGGATCATGCCGGACCCGGCCGGCGAAATTTTTTTGCGGAGCCGCAGTTGAGGCCGTCGGGTCAGACTTGAAAGAGCTTCCACCGCCGCGGCCGGAAGGCGATCCGGCTTTTCTGCGCGGCAGGGTGATCGACCGGCAGCTCGATCTCGACCACATGGCCGGCGCCGCCGATCTCCAGCTCGACGCGGCGCGTGCCGGCGACGCGGCGGCTGGCGGCGAGCGTGCCGGCGATGCAGCCGCCGCAGCCGTCGAGAAGCTCGACGTCGTGCGGCCGGAAATAGAGCGTGGCCGGGCCGTCCGGCAGGCCGGGGTTGCCGAGGCCGATGGCGCGGTCGTCGAGCCAGATGTCGGCCCCCTCGACGCGCACCGGCAGGCTGCTCGAATCGCCGATGAAGCCGTAGACGAAGGGCGAGTTGGGGTCGTCGTAGACCTCGTCGGCGGTGCCGACCTGCTCGATGCGGCCCTGGCTCATGACGACGACGCGGTCGGCGAGCTCCAGCGCTTCCTCCTGGTCGTGGGTGACGAAGACCGTGGTGTGGCCGGTGCGGTCGTGGATCTCGCGCAGCCAGCGGCGCAGCTCCCGCCGCACCTGCGCGTCGAGCGCGCCGAACGGCTCGTCGAGCAGCAGCACGCGCGGCTCGATGGCGAGCGCGCGGGCGAGCGCGACGCGCTGGCGCTGGCCGCCGGAAAGCTGGCCGGGATAACGGCTTTCCAGACCCGAGAGCTGGACGAGGTCGAGCAGCTCGGAGGCGCGGCGGCGGATTTCGGCGCGGGAGGGGCGCTGGCCGCGCGGCCGCACCTTGAGGCCGAAGCCGATGTTCTCCGCCACCGTCATGTGGCGGAACAGCGCGTAATGCTGGAACACGAAGCCGACATTGCGCTCCTGAACCGTCTTGCGCGAGGCGTCCTCGTCGCCGAAGCGGATTTCGCCCTCGGTGGGGAAGTCGAGACCGGCGATCAGGCGCAGCAGCGTGGTCTTGCCCGAGCCGGACGGCCCGAGCAGCGCGATCAGCTCGCCGGAGCGGATGTCGAGCGAGACGTCGTGGAGCGCCGCGAAGCGGTCGAACTCCTTGCGCACGTCGATCAGGCTGAGCTCCATTCCCTTCCTCCCGTCCCCTTCCTCTCGTCAATGGCCCGGGCCGGCGCCGAGACCGCGCTCGTAGACGCGCTCGAGAACGGCCTTCAGCACCAGCGTCGCCAGCGCCAGCAGCGCGAGCAGCGAGGCGACGGCGAAGGCGGCGACGAAATTGTATTCGTTGTAGAGGATCTCGACATGGAGCGGCATGGTCACGGTCTCGCCGCGCAGCCGCCCCGACACCACCGAGACCGCGCCGAACTCGCCCATGGCGCGGGCGTTGCACAAAAGCACGCCGTAGAGCAGGCCCCAGCGGATGTTGGGCAACGTGACATGGCGGAAGGTCTGCCAGCCGGACGCGCCGAGGGAAAGGGCGGCTTCCTCGTCGCCGGTGCCCTGGTCCTGCATCAACGGGATCAGCTCGCGGGCGATGAAGGGAAAGGTGACGAAGATGGTGGCCAGCACCACGCCCGGCACCGCGAACAGCACCTGCAACCCCCACGAATTGAGCACCGGGCCGAGGAAGGAGCCGGCGCCGAACAGCAGGATGTAGACAAGTCCGGCGATGACCGGCGACACCGAGAACGGCAGGTCGATCAGGGTGATGAGGAACGCCTTGCCCCTGAACTCGAACTTGGCGATCGCCCAGGCGGCGGCGACGCCGAAGACGCAGTTCAGCGGCACGGCGATGGCCGCGACCAGAAGCGTCAGCCGGATCGCCGACAGCGCGTCGGGATCGGCGACGGACTCGAGCGCCACCCGCCAGCCGCGCCGCAACGCCTCGCCGAACACGGCCGCGAGCGGCAGGAACAGGACGAGGGCGAGGAAGAGAAGCGCCGTCGCCACCAGCGCCCATTTGACGGCGGCGCTCTCGGCCGTCGGATCGCGGAAGCGGCGCGGGCGCGCGGGCCGGGGGAGGGCGGCGGCGCTAGGCTTCATGGCCGAGCCTCCTGCGGCTCCACGCCTGGATCAGGTTGATGGCGAGCAGGACGACGAAGGCCAGCACCAGCATGATCGCGCCGATGGCGGTGGCGGCCGGATAGTTGAACTCCTCCAGCCTTATATAGATCAGCAGCGGCGCGATCTCGGAGCGGTAGGGGATGTTGCCGGCGATGAAGATGACCGAGCCGTACTCGCCGACGGCGCGGCCGAAGGACAGCGCCAGGCCGGTCAGGATGGCGGGCACGAGGCCAGGCAGGATGACGCGCGTGACCGTCTGGAGGCGGCCGGCGCCCAGCGTGGCGGCGGCCTCCTCGACCTCGCGGTTCAGCTCCTCCATCACCGGCTGCACCGTGCGCACCATGAAGGGCAGGCTGACGAAGACCAGCGCGATGACGATGCCGGCCGGCGTATAGGCGATGCGCACGCCGT
>JBDHTD010000087.1:0-3941 GCA_039808485.1 Aquamicrobium sp.
TAGCGGAGGAGGGACTCGAACCCCCGACACAAGGATTATGATTCCTCTGCTCTAACCGACTGAGCTACTCCGCCCCGTGGCGCCTCCCTGTGCCGCATCTCGCGTTGCCGGCCCGGGCGCCTGCCAAGGTCGCGCGGATATAAGGTGGCTCGGGTCCGGCTGTCAAGCGCGCGGCGCGGCAGCCGCCCGCTCTTTCGCGATCGGCGTTTTCCGGCCGCGGCGGGGTTGAGTTCGCCTCGGCGCGCGATTATGTCTCTCTCGCTAGGTCTTTCGGTCAAATCGTTCATGAAACCGCGTATCGCCGTCCTTGGATGCGGCTATTGGGGCTCAAACCATATCCGTACCCTCAAATCCCTGGGCGCGCTTCATGCCGTTTCGGACGCTAATGGCGCGCGCGCCGAAGGCTTCGCCAGCGAGCAGGAATGCTTGGCGATCGACCCCGACGACCTGTTCGGCCGTGATGACATCGACGCCATCGTCATGGCGCTGCCGCCGCAGTTCCACGCCGCCGCCGCCATCCGCGCCGCCGAGTCGGGCAAGGACGTCCTCGTCGAAAAGCCGATCGCGCTCAACGTCGCCGACGCCGAGCGCGCGGTCGCCGCGGCCGAGGCCAATGGCCGGGTGTTCATGGTCGGCCATGTGCTGCGCTTCCATCCCGCCTTCGAGAAGCTGAAGCAACTGATCGACGACGGCGAGCTCGGCACCGTCAAGTACATCCACTCCCACCGCCTCGGTCTCGGCAAGTTCCACACCGAGAACGACGCGCTGTGGGATCTGGCGCCCCACGACCTGTCGATGATCCTGGCGATCACCAAGGCGGAGCCGACCGAGATCCGCGGCGAGGGCGCGGCCCTGCTCGACCATCTGAGCGACTTCGCCCATCTGCACATGCGGTTTCCCGGCGGGCTGCGCAGCCATCTGTTCGCATCGCGGCTCAACCCCTATCGCGAGCGGCGGCTGACGGTGGTCGGAACCCGCGCAATGGCGGTTTTCGACGATGTCGAGCCGTGGGAGCGCAAGCTCGCCGTCTATCGCCACGCCGTGTGGCAGGACAGCGGCCACTGGGCCTTCACCGCCAACGAGCCGGCCTATGTGCCGGTCGCCGCCGGCATGCCGCTGACGCGCGAGCTGGAGCATTTCATCCAGTGCATCGACACGCGCGCCCATCCGCGCACCGATGGCGAGGAAGCGATCCGCGTCCTGCGCATCCTGACCGCCGGAACCGTCATCCACGACTGACCCGTCGTGAAGCTGCGGCGGCGGCCGCAATCGCCGAAGATTGCATGCCGGAAAAGGCCAAGACAGGAAAAGGTCAGGCGCTGCGCCGCGTGCCGGCCGGCTCCGCCAGCCGCGCCAGCATCGCCTCGGTTTCGGCGCTGCGCTCGGAGCGGCCGATGAAACCGCCGCCCAGCACCCTCGCCTCGCCGCCCTCGTCGGAATAGAGCACGCAGGCCTGGCCGGGGGCGACGCCGGTCTCGCCGTCGGCGAGTTCGACCCAGGTTCGGCCCGTCTCGTGATGCAGCCTGGCGGCGCGCGGCGGCCGCGACGAGCGCACCCGCGCGAGCAGGTCGAGCCCTTCGCCCGGCAGCGCCTCGAGCGGGCCGTCGCCCAGCCAGTTCATGTCGCGCAGGAACACCTTGTGCGTTTCCAGCGCCTCGCGCGGGCCGACGACGACGCGCGCCCGCTCGGCATCGAGATGGACGACATAGAGCGGCTCGCCAGAGGCGATGCCGATGCCGCGCCGCTGGCCGATGGTATAGCGCACGATGCCCTCGTGGCGGCCGAGCACGCGGCCGTCGACGTGCACGATCTCGCCCGGTGCGGCGGCGGAAGGCTTCAGCCTGGCGATGATGTCGGAATACCTGCCCTGCGGCACGAAGCAGATGTCCTGGCTGTCCTGCTTGGCGGCGACGGCGAGCCCCATCGCCTCGGCCGCCGCGCGCACCTGCGGCTTGGAAAGCCCGCCCAGCGGAAAGCGCAGGAAGTCGATCTGCTCCTGCGTGGTCGCGAACAGGAAATAGCTCTGGTCGCGGTCGGCGTCGACCGGGCGGTAGAGCGCCCTGTGCGCGCCGTTCCGGCGCGAGCGGATGTAATGGCCGGTGGCGAGCGCGTCGGCGCCCAGCTCGCGCGCGGTCTCGAGGAGATCGGCGAACTTGACCGTCTGGTTGCAGGCGACGCAGGGGATCGGCGTCTCGCCGGCGACGTAGCTCTCCGCGAACGGGTCGATCACCGCCTTGCGGAAGCGCTCCTCGTAGTCGAGCACGTAATGGGGAATGCCGAGCGCCTCGGCGACGCGGCGGGCGTCGTCGATGTCCTGGCCAGCGCAGCAGGACCCCGCCCGGCGGACGCTGGCGCCATGATCGTAGAGCTGGAGCGTCACGCCGACCACGTCGTAGCCCTCGCCTTTCAGCAGCCCGGCGACGACGGAGGAATCGACGCCGCCGGACATGGCGACGACGACGCGCGTGTCCCGCGGCAGGCCGGGAAGATCGAGGCTGTTCATGGCGGCAATGTCCGCTGGCATGGCTGTTGCTCCGGCAGGGTTGCCGTCTGCGCCGTCTGGCGCATCCGCCGCTTGCCCCTGCGCTTTCCTGCGGGCCGGAAAAACCCGACAACCGAAGTCCAGTTTCGGTCGGACGCTGTAATGCCCGCACCGTCAATATAGGTCAAGCGCAAGCCGCGCACCACCGCCGATCGGCCCGTTGCCGGCCCACATGGCCCGGTTCGGGATAGGCCGCATTCGACTAAAATCGCGCGCAAATCCCTAACGCCGGATTCAGATTCCTTACTTATGAATTAGGAGACGCTTAGGCAAATTTTAAAGCCGCCGCGTTAGCATCCCCGTCGATTGGTACTTTGAGTAAGTGTAGAGAGTACGATGACCGATCTGGTTAGAATGCGGGTAAAATATGTCATCGGGCCCGACGGCAGCCCGCTAACCATCGCCGATCTTCCACCGACCAACACCAGGCGCTGGGTCATCAGGCGCAAGGCGGAAGTGGTGGCTGCCGTGCGCGGCGGGCTGCTCAGCCTCGAGGAAGCCTGCCAGCGCTACAAGCTGACGGTGGAGGAATTCCTCTCCTGGCAGGCTTCGATCGACGAATACGGGCTGGCCGGCCTGCGCACCACGCGCATTCAGCAATACCGGCATTAAACGGCCCGATCGAATTCCGGCAACGCCGCATGCCCTTCCGGCCGGAAGGGCATGCGGATTTTGCCGTTTGCAATCGCGGCCCGAAACCGCCACATCTTCGGCGACATTCTTGAGGCGCGGACGGCGAAGGAGACACCAATGGGCGAACTCAGGGCCGGGATCATTCCCGTCACGCCGTTCCAGCAGAACTGCACCATCCTTTTTGACGACGCCACGAAGCAGGGCGTCGTGGTCGATCCCGGCGGCGATGTCGGCGCCATCCTCGCCGCGATCCGGGACAACGGCCTCGCCATCGAGGCGATCTGGATCACGCACGGCCATATCGACCATGCCGGCGGCGCCGAGGAGCTGAAGGAGGCGCTGGGCGTCGAGATCGTCGGCCCGCACAGGGACGATGCGCCGCTCCTGTCGCAGATCGAGCGGCAGGGCCAGGTCTACGGCGTCGCCGGCGTTCGCAACTGCGCGCCGGACCGCTATCTCGACGAAGGCGACAAGGTGTCCTTCGCCGGCCACGAATTCGAGGTGTTCCACTGCCCCGGACACGCACCCGGCCATGTCGTCTACTACAACCGCGCCGCGAAATTCGCCCATGTCGGCGACGTGCTGTTCCACGGCTCGGTCGGCCGCACCGACCTGCCCGGCGGCAACCACGAGGCGCTGATCCGCTCGATCAAGGAAAAGCTGCTGCCGCTCGGCGACGACATCGGCTTCATCTGCGGCCACGGCCCGGGCAGCCGCTTCGGCGACGAGCGCCGCTCCAACCCGTTCCTGGTCTGACCGGGGCCTG
>JBDHTD010000088.1:0-3911 GCA_039808485.1 Aquamicrobium sp.
CGCGCCATCTTCAGCGCCGCCTCGACCGCCTCCGACCCGCCCGAGACGAGATAGACGTGGTCGAGCCCCTCCGGCGCATCCTCGACCAGCCGTTCGCCGAGTTGCTCGGCGACCTCGGTGGTGAAGAAGCCGGTATGGGCGTAGGCGATGCGGTCGAGTTGCGCGTGCATGGCTTCGAGCACCGCCGGATGGCCGTGGCCGAGACAGGAGACGGCGGCGCCGCCCGAGGCGTCGATATAGCTCCTGCCCTGCGCATCCACGATCTCGATGCCGCGCGCGGCGACGGCGACCGGCGGGCTCGTGACAAGCGAACGATGCATGATGCGGGTCATGGTGAGGACGCCTTGCGTTTGCGTGCCGGTTGAATGTGAATTCCCAGCGCCTCGGCCTGGGCGTCGAAATGCTCCAGCGCCGCGAGCGCGCCGTCTCCCGCGTGGCCGGCGACCAGCGCGCCGAGGATTTCCGCCACCGCGAAGGCGGGCGCCATGGTGTGGAGGAAGGAGGCTGTGTCGGTGGGCACCAAGACGACGTCGCGCGCGATGCGCGCCAGCGGCGACACCTCGCTGTCCGTGACCGCGACCAACGCCGCGCCGCGCGACGACGCCAGCCGGGCAAGCTCGACCGTCGCTTTCGTGTAGGGCGCCACGCTTACGGCCAGAAGCGCGTCGCCGGGCGCGATGCGCCCCGCGAGGTCCATGCCGGTGCCGCCCGGTCCGTCGAGCAGGACGGAACGGTCGCCGATCATGGAAAGGGTATAGTGGAGATGCCAGGCGATCGCATGGCTGGAGCGCATGCCGATGCAGTAGATGCGGCGCGCTCCGCTCAGGGTGCGCGCCGCCTTTTCGAGGCGGTCGAGCCCGGCGACATCGCCGAGTCCGGCGACCTGCGCGGCGATCCGGCTCAGCATGTCCGCCGCCAGCGCCCGGTCGCCCTGCTTCTTCTGCCGTTCGACCTGCGCGCCGGCCTTGGCGGTGAAGCCTCGCGGCTCGCCGCCGCGCAGCGCCGCGGCGTGAACGCCCCTTATGCTGTCATATCCGTCGAGGCCGATCCGCTGCGCCAGACGCGTCATCGTCGCCGGCTGGACGCCCGCCTCCCGCGCCTGCTCGCGCATGGACAGCAGCGCGACGTCGCGCGGGTGGTCGAGCACGTAGCGCGCCGCCTGCCGCAACTGTCCGGGCAGCGCATCGAAGTCCGCGACGAGTTTCTGCCTGACGGTTCCCTGCTCCATGGGAAAAAGCTATCGCCGCCGGGCAGCTATTGCAACATCTGTTTCATGCTGGAAATATGTGATCGGAATGAATCATCGAAGAGGAAAGCCCCGTATGCCACCGGCCGGTCGCGCTCTGCCTTGTGTGCCCATCGCGGTCGCGCCCAATGGCGGCCGCAGGACGAAGGCGGATCATCCCGCCCTGCCCATAGGGCCGGTCGAACTGGCGCGCACGGCGGCCGAGTGCGTGGAGGCCGGCGCGGCGATGATCCACGTCCATGTCCGCGACAGCGAGGACAAGCACCTGCTCGATGCCGACGCCTACCGTGCCGTCATCGACGCGATCCGGGCCGAGGTGGGCGAGCGCATGGTGGTCCAGATCACCTCCGAGGCGCTCGGAATCTACGGTCCGGAAGAGCAGATGGCTGTCGTTCGGGCGGTGAAGCCGCAGGCCGCCTCGCTGGCGCTACGCGAAATCCTGCCCGGAACCGCGAACGAGGCGGCGTTCGCCGACTTCCTGCTGTGGATGAAGACGGAGCGCGTCGCGCCGCAATTCATTCTCTACGAGCCGGGCGAAGCCGTTCGGCTCGACGCGTTGCGACGGCGCGGGATCGTGCCTTTCGAGGAGCCGCCGGTGCTCTATGTGCTGGGGCGCTACACGACGGGCCAGACCTCGACGCCGGCGGACCTTCTGCCTTTCCTGGCTTCCGATCAGCCGGTCTTCCGCCGCTTCATGACATGCGCCTTCGGCCGCCACGAAGCCGCGTGCACCGTCATGGGCGGTCTGCTGGGCGGCGGATTGCGGGTCGGCTTCGAGAACAACCTGACATTACCCTCCGGCGACAGGGCCGCGGCGAATGCGGACCTCGTCGACGCCGTGCGTTCGGGGCTGGAAGCCGCGGGCATAACAGGCATGAGCGGCGAGGAACTGGCGCGGGACTGGTCGAGCCTGTGAGAACCTCCCGCCATTTGCGGCGCGCCAACGCTACGTCCGGCTACCCTGTTTGCAGGCAGATTCTGTCCAAACCTCAAACCGCGAGCCAGGACGCTCCGGAAACGAAAACGATCAGGAACATGATCAATGCCCAGGCTGGTATTGGATATTCTCTCCAGTCACGACTGCCGCTCATCTGACACCTTCTTATCCTTGTTCTCGACCTGGGTGTTCTGGTCTGTAGTCAACGGATTGCTCTTGATCAACCAAGCGGCTGCAACGAGCATGATCATCAGTAGGATGACACGGATGGCGATCTTCCATGGTGAGGGTTGGTCGCGTTTGAAAAGCTCCGGAACACTCTGGTGATGCATCGAAGTCTCCCTGACGGCATACAACCTTCAGCCCCGAGTCCTGACAGGGGGTAGTCAGGGAGCATATTGACTCGAACGCCACGCGCAAGAGCGAATGTCACCGCCCGCTGCTTGCCAACTCTGCCTTTCGTTCGGCCACCTCAGATGCGCCGACGCGTCGCGTCGCCACTCTTGCTCTGACCTCACAAGCCAGGGCATGCGCGACGTGGATATCTCCAGACAGCTTCCCCTGTTGGGCAACACGGTAGCGACATATATCAAGTCGATCTTCCGCAAGCTTGAAAACTCCTCTCGCGCCGACGCATCGTGGTATGCGACGATGCTGGATGTGACGCCGGGGGAAGGCAGAGGGAGACAAAACCCCCGCTGCGGACGCGGCGGTTGACCATGGTTCAAACAGCAGCTGAGGAGGCTGCCATATGCCCCCATTCTCCATCATGCTCCTGGTCTTTCAGGGCGTGGTCTTCCTGATCTGGATGTTTCTGGCTTTTCGTTGGCTCTTTGCCTTGCGTGCCGACGCGGTCGCCGCAAGCGGCACCGTGCTGCCTGGGCCAGGCTGGGCGTTCCGTGCCTTTCGCAGCGGACTGGTGGACAAGCGTTATGCAATGGATAGGTTTTGGCTTGGCATTTTGACCCTTGTCCTTTTAGGTTCGTCTCTCGTTTCGTTCTTGCACTAGAATGCGCCGCCGACGTGGGCGCGATCATGCGCCATAGGAGACGCCAATGTCAGCTGGATGGGTAAACCTGATCGTGCTCGTCGCAATTGTGTTGATCGTCGCAGTTTTTACGGCGATCCGCATTTTTGCTGCAACGCGCCCGGCCGGCCGGAAGAAACCTGGATTGGCAAAGCCATCAAGGGAGCACTATCGGCAAGTTAATCCCAAGACCGGCGGCTTGTTTCGATAGGTTCGAGAGGAGGCTGCCGATGGCGATTTCGCCGTTGAACCGGCGTTATCGCCTTTCATCTTGCCGATCTATTGTACGCCCGCAAACTGTTTCCGATCATCGCTCTCGTTCTGTCTTTGTTTGACAGGACTATTCCTCGCGGGTGATCCTCGGGCATGCGATTCCAAGCGGGAGCAGTGCTTCCATGCTCCAGAACCCACTCCACCCAAAACGTTGAGGATGGCGCGAATACATGGCAGGTTTCCGAATGGACCCAACGTAGCGTCCGGCCAGCGAGGGATCTTATGCCGGAGCTTCTTCCCGGTGCGATATTCACCGGCATCCTGACTACCCTGACCGCCATCGTGCTGCGCGCACGGTCTCTCAGGCCGCGCCTGCCGGCCTGGAAGGTGATCCTGATCGGCGTCGGGGCGGCCTATGTCATTCCCCCCGCGCTCGTCTTCCTGGCAGGGGCGTGGCGAGCCGTGCCCGGGCTGCCCGACCTGCCGGT
>JBDHTD010000089.1:0-3882 GCA_039808485.1 Aquamicrobium sp.
CAGCCCGATCATCGAGACGACGCTGGACAGCATCTGCTCCGCGACGCCGACCATGCGGTCGCCGTTGTCGCGCAGGACGCGGATCAGCCGGCCGTTCCCGTTCCTGGCCCCGGCTCCGGCCCCGGCACCGGCACCGGCCCCGACGGGGGCCGCGCTCGCGTCGCGCCCGGGCGCGGCAGGCAAGATGGGGGCGTCAGGGCCGGTCATGCGCGCTCGACCGCTCGTTGCGCCGCGGATACGTGCCGAGCGGGCTCCGGTCGATGGGGCTGGCCGGGGGGCTGACCGGGCGGGGCTCGCGGAACGGCCGTTCCCCGGCCGGGGAGACGCCGCCCGCGGGCAGCGTCGTGCCGCGTGCCGGCGCGCCCATGGCCAGGGCCGAGGCGACGCCGACGCCGATGCCGAGGAGGCCGGAGAGAGCCAGGAGGAGGTTGGATTTCGGCCAGGCTGCGGCGACTGGGGCGGCGGCGGCGCTGATGACGCGCGCGTCCGATCGCTGCAACCCGTCCATCACGTCGGTTTCGCGCCAGCGCCGCAGGAAGTTCTCCAGAACCTGGCGCGCCGCCTCCGCGCGCCGGTCGAGATTGCGCAGTTCGACGTCGTAGGCGTTGGTGGTGTCCAGTTGGGTGCGAAGGGTGTCGAGCTCGGCCTGGGCGGCGGCGACGTTGGCGTTGGCGAGGTCGCGCGCGACGATAAGCTGATCCTTGATGCGCGCGGCTTCGCCCCTGATCTGGGCGACGACCTGGTCGAGCTCCTTTCGCGCATCGATGAAGCGCGGATGGCGCGGCCCGTACTTGGCCTGGATGCTCGACAGCTCCGTCACGCGCAGGTTGTACTGGGCGCGCAGTTGATCCATGGCGAGGGACGAGACCACGTCGTGCATCTGCATCGAGGTGTCGACGGAGCCTTGCAGCGCCGATATCCGCGCCAGCCTCGCGACGGCGGCGCGCGCCTCTTCCTGGGCGGCGGAAATGCGCTGGTTCAACTGGTCAATCTGGGCCTGGAGCAGCGTGCCCCCGCCATTGAGCACGACGATCCGGTGCTGCGCCTTGAAGTTCTCGACGTCGATTTCCGCCGCGGCGACGTCGGCCTGAAGCCTCTCGATGCGCTGTTCGAGATATTCCGTCACGCCGGTGTTGGCGCTGGATTTCTCGTCGATCTGGCTGGAGAGGTAGCGGTCGAGGATCGTGTTGACGACGAACGCGGCCTTGTCCGGATCGCGGGAGGTGAAGGCGACCTCCAGGATGTAGGTCAGCCCCTGCCGCTCCACCGACAGCTTCTTGCGGAAACGCTCGAACACCGCTTCCTCGCTGGGGCTGGCGCCGGTGCCGGAAACGAGGGCGGACAGCCGCGCCAGCAGGCCGGCGCGGGCGAATTCCGGGTCGGCCGCAAGACCCAGCGTGTCGAACACCGCGCGCAGGATCTGGCGCGAACGGATGATCTCGGACTGGCTGGCGATCGCCGCGCTGTCCGGGCCGATGCCGGACAACACCGCATCGGCGTTGATGCTGCGCTGTTGCCTCGGATCGATGAGGACGGTCGCCTCGGCCTTGTAGGTGGCGGGCGTGACGACGAGGTAAAGCGCGGCAAAGGCGACGAAGGCGAGCGTGACGCCGGCGATCAGCAGCCGTCGTGCCCACAGCGTACGGAAAAGCTGGCCGATATCGATGAGCGGCTGACTGTCCTGCTGATACTCAAGTCTAGGCGCGTCAATCGGAAAATACGTCTTTCCCGTTGTCATAATTCAATTTACTCATTTTGGTAAAATTTCCATTAATAAGAGAGTTGCGCATGCAATTGGTCAAGCGTCATGGAAAATTAATATTAATGTAAAAAGCTATAATAAAATTATATTCAAATTTTAAGTATTTTATATTTGAATAATACTTATCTTCTCGCCGAGATGACCCATCTCAGTTGGCGACGAAGCCGCGCGGCCGGTTTCCGGGAAGGTGGTGTCGGGGCGCGGCGGGCGCCGGCGGGGCATAGACGCGGTCCGGGCTCGGGCGGGGATAGGTCTGCGGATGTCGCCATGCCGGTTCGCGATGCGCCGTCTCCGGCCGGGCGGCGAGGTCGAGCGGCGCGTCGGCATTGACGCAGAGGGCCGGGGCGAGAGCGATCGCGGCAAGGACGCAGGCCGCGGCCGCGGCTGCGAGGCGGGGGGATGGCCTTCGCGCGGCAGATGGGCGGACGAGCGACCGGCCGGGCAGGCCGGTTGGCTGCGGCCTGAAGGCGAGGTTGCCGAGCGGATTCATCGGGTGGATGCGCATTTGTCGGTCTCCTGTCTCCGGCCGTCGCGGGCCGCCGGCAGGGCTCGTCGGACAAGCCGGTTTCCACCTGCCCGATTGCCGCCCGCCCGACTGCGAACGGCTTTAGGGATTTCCGGTTGAACGCGGGCTGAACGGCCGGTTCATGCGCATCGGGGGTGGAGGAGGGGAGGGCAGCGGAAGGGCGGACCGGAGACGACGATGCCCCGCCGGTCGCCCGGCGGGGCATCGCAATCGAAGCCGCCTGCCAAAATCCAAAACGCGCCGCGACCAAGCGGGGTCAGGCGGCGCGTCTCAAATCGTCGTTTCCGGGCATGCCGTCGGCCCGAAACCGGTTAGGGCCTTCGGACGTCAGGATTCAGAGGACCGTCAGGTTGACCGCCTTGGGGCCCTTTCCGCGCTTGTCCGGCTCGGTGTCGAACGAGACCTTCTGGCCGTCCTCGAGGCCCGGGAGGCCGGATGCCTGCACCGCCGAAATGTGGACGAAGACGTCCTTGGCGCCGTCGTCCGGCGTGATGAAGCCGAAGCCCTTGGCATGGTTGAAGAATTTCACGGTTCCGCTCTGGGGCATGGGAAGCTCCTTATCTCCCTATGGTTGATGATGCGGGGTGTCGGTCCCGCTCATGTCTCGTGCCTTTACTGGGGGAGAAGAAACAGCTCTACGCGCGCCGGGGTCTTGCCAGAACCCTCTCATTTCGCGGCCGGCCCGGTCGTCGCGTCCTGGCATGTCGTCACTGCCTGCTGTGCGGTGGCGTATATGCAATTGCACCGGGTATCCTATTTCCAGTCTCCGGGCCGGCAAATGCCCGAACGCGCTATCTTTCCTTTATTTTCATGCGGCGGGCAAGGGCAAAGATTCGCCGGCGCCGACGCGCCGCGCGGGATGAAATTCCCGTCGAACCGCCGCCTCAGCGGCAGGAGGCGAGCGCCTCTTCAAGAGCCTCGCGCGAGCCGGCGAGGGGAAATTCCGCGGTCGTCTCGTAGGCCGTGCCGTCCTGGGCATTGGCCGCGTCCGTGACGTCGAACGCCAGGGTCAGCGAGGCGCCGTCCTTGAGCGCGTCGATGAAGGCGGCGGTGACGGGGGCAAGGTAGCTCTGCGCCGCCTTGCCCTGCATGAACAGGACCACCGCGGCCTCCGAGCCGGCGGCGGCCAGCGCGAACCTCTTGCCGTCGACGCGCGCCTCGACCTTGCCGGGCTTGTAGAAATAATCGGTCTCGGCCGCCGCGCCGCCGCCATTCGCCCCGGTGTCCGGATCGGGCCGCACCGGGCCGCCGCGCGAATAGACCTCGACCTGGTAGGGATCGCCGCAGGAGATCGCCAGCAGTTCCATCGTGCTGTTGTTCGCGGTCGGAGCGACGATGGCGACGCCGTTGTCGACCTGCCATTCGGCCCGCGCGGGCGCGGTCGCGGCGGCGACGGCCCAGAGGGCGAGGCTGGCGGGAGCGAGGCCGATTCTGGCAAGCTGCTTCATGGCCGCGTATCCTGCGCCGCGTTGCGCGACGGTGCAATATGCTTCCCGGTTCCGTCGGCCGGCTTGCCGTGGTCACCCCCAGGAAACCCTTGTGCCAGAACCGCTTTTATGCGAAAAGCTTGCCGTTCGGGCATTTGCTTACCCGG
>JBDHTD010000090.1:0-3865 GCA_039808485.1 Aquamicrobium sp.
GGCGGCGCGCGTCGCGCAGCACGGCGCGCGCCGCGCCGGCCGCCGAGGCGCCGCGCACCAGCGGGCAGGCGGCGACGATCAGCAGCGCCGCGAGCCGCGACGCCGGCAGGTTGACGAGATCGTCGAGCCGCGCCGCCGCCCAGCCGAACGCCTCATGGCGCGGGGTGCGGTGGCCGACCATGCTGTCGGCGGTGTTGATCGCCTTGTAGGCCGCGCCGCCGGGAAGGCCGGCGACGGCGAGCCAGAACGCGGGCGCGACGACGCCGTCGGAGAAATTCTCGGCCAGGCTTTCGATCGCTGCGCGGCACACGGCGGGTTCGTCGAGCGCCTGCGGGTCGCGGCCGACGATGCGCGACACCGCCGCGCGGCCGGCGGCGAGGCCGTCGCTCTCCAGCGCCCCGACCACCGCCCCGACATGGGCGGCGAGGCTGCGCTGGGCAAGGAGCGAGGAGGCGAGGAGCGCGGTGGCGGCCAGCCCCGCGCCGGTGCCGAGCGCGGACTGGACGGCCCATGCCGGCACGCCGGCGGCGAGGATGACGACGATCAGCGCCAGCGCGCCGGCGCGCTTGCGCCACGCAACCGGGCGGGCCGGGTCGTTCAGCCGCCGGTCGAGAAGGCCGATCAGCCGCCCGATCCAGGTGACGGGGTGGCCGACGGCGCGAAACAGCGGCTCGGGATAGCCGGCCGCAGCTTCGGCGACGAGCGCCAGGAAGGCGATGAGGACGGACATCGGTGCGGGCCTCCGGCGAATCGAGCGGCTGAGGCAGTATCGCCCCCGGCGGACGGAATTGACATTTCGCCGTGCGGATGATCTGCCTGTCCGCGGAAACGGTTCCGCACGGATCAAAAGGGAACACGGTCGGCCGCGAGGCCGAAGCCGGACTGCCCCCGCAACTGTAGCCGTCGAGCTTCCTCCACGACGCCACTGGCCGCGACCGGCCGGGAAGGCGGAAGGGGGCGATGACACGGAAGTCAGGAGACCTGCCGTTTCCGGTCACCCATGCCTGGGCCACGGGGGTTTGGCCGGGCGCGGTCGTCCGTCGCGGTGACACGGGAAAAGTCGTGTTGCCGCGCGCCGGGACGGCCGCAGGGTGGGTTCGTCTCTCCAGCCTGTCGCTTCTCTCCGGCCCACGGCGCGAACCTGTTCGAAAGAAGGTGGGAGCGCGTGCCGGACTGGACTGTCATCGACCCCGAGCCAGGGCCTGGGCGCAGGGCGCGGGCGCGCATCGGCATGCTGCCGCTTCTGGTCGCGGCGGCGCTGGCGCTCGCCGCGCCGGCGGGGGCCGGGCCCGTCCCGCAGCGCGTGGTGTCGATCAATGTCTGTACCGACCAACTCGCCATGCTGATCGCGGGCGAGGGCCAGCTTCATTCGGTCTCGATGCTGGCGCGCGACGCCAATTCCTCGGCGATGCCGGAAGAGGCGCGCGCCTATGCGGTCAACCACGCCCAGGCCGAGGAAATCTTCCTGATGAAGCCGGACCTCGTCCTCGCCGGCACCTATTCGTCGCGGGCGACGGTCGGCCTGCTGCGCACGCTGGGCGTGCAGGTGGAGGAATTCGCGCCGGCGAGCTCGTTCGACGACATCAGGCGCGACATCCTGCGCGCCGGAGACCTGCTCCATCGCCGGCAACGGGCGCAGGTGCTGGTCGCGGAACTCGACGCCGGCCTCGCCGCGCTGGCGGCCGCTCCGGCCAGCGGCCGCTCCATCGCGCTCTACGAGGCCAACAGCTACACCACCGGAGCGGGCACGCTCGCCAACGAGATCGTCCGCGCCGCCGGCCTGGTCAACGTCGCCGAGGAAATGGGCATCGTCGGCTCGGGCCGCGTGCCGCTCGAAATGCTGATTACGGCCCGGCCCGACATCGTCGCCTCGAGCTTCCGCGACTATGGCCGGCCGGCGCTGGCGCAGGAGAATTTCGTCCATCCCGCCTTCGCCGCCCTCGAAGCCCGCAGTCAGACGGTTGCCGTGCCGGTGCCGAACATGATCTGCGGCGCGCCGTTCACGCTCGAGGCGGCCTTCGTGCTGCAACGCGCAGCAGAAAGGCGGGGGCAACCATGAACGACACGCGGCGCTATCCGATCCTGATCGCGGCGCTCTCCGCCGCCGTGCTGGCGTTGTTCGCGCTGTCGCTCGGCGTCGGCCCGGCGGCGATCGCCTTCGGCGACAGCGTTGCCGCGCTGTTTTCCGGCGAGGCCGGCGAGATCGGCCTGATCATGCGCGAGATCCGGCTGCCGCGCGCCGTGCTTGGCCTGATGGTCGGCGCGACGCTCGGCCTGTCGGGTGCGGTGCTGCAAGGCTATCTGCGCAACCCGTTGGCCGAGCCCGGCCTGCTCGGCATCAGCGCCTCGGCCTCGCTCGGCGCGGTGCTCGCCATCTATACCGGCCTTTCCGCCGCCTTCATGCTGGCGCTGCCGCTGTTCGCGCTGGCCGGCGCGGTGCTGGCGGTCGTCGTCATCCAGGCGCTGGCGGGCGGGCGCGGCAATTCGCTGCTGATCATCCTCGCCGGCATCGCGGTGTCGAGCTTCGCCGGCGCGATGACCTCGCTGGCGCTCAACCTGTCGCCCAACCCATTCGCGGCGCTGGAGATCATGTTCTGGATGCTGGGGTCGCTGACCGACCGCTCGATGACCCATGTCTGGCTGGCCGCGCCGTTCATCCTCGCCGGCTGGGTCATGCTCGGCTCGCTCGGGCGCGCGCTCGACGCGCTGACGCTGGGCGCGGAGACCGCCGCGAGCATGGGGGTGGACATGCGCCGGGTGCAGTTCCTCGCCGTGTTCGGCACGGCCGCCAGCGTCGGCGCGGCCACGGCGGTCTCGGGCGCCATCGGCTTCGTCGGCCTGGTGGTGCCGCACGTGCTGCGGCCGCTGGTCGGCGGCCGGCCGTCGCGGCTCCTGCTCGCCAGCGCGCTCGGCGGTGCCTGCGTCGTGCTGGCGGCCGACGTGCTGGTGCGTTTGATCGCGCCGGCGCGCGACCTGAAGCTCGGCGTCCTGACGGCGATCGTCGGCGCGCCGTTCTTCCTGTGGCTGGTCTACCGGGCGCGGCGGAGGCTGGCATGACGACACTTTTGTCGATCTCCGGCCTTTCGGTCCGGCTCGGCGGCAAGCCGGTGCTGAACGGCATCGACCTCGATGTGAAGGCCGGCGAGTTCGTCGGCCTGATCGGACCGAACGGCGCCGGCAAGTCGACGCTGCTGCGCGCGGCGCTCGGCTTCCTGCCCCATGCCGGCGCGATCCTGATCGACGGCAAGGAAACGGCCGGCATGAAGGCGCGCGGGCGCGCCGAGAAGGTGGCCTATCTCGCCCAGGATCGCGAGATCGCCTGGGCGGTTCCGGTGGAAACGGTGGTCGCGCTCGGCCGCAGCCCCCATCGGCCGGGCTTCGCCGCGCTCTCCGCCGCCGACCGCGCCATCGTCGACGAGGCCATGCGGCGGATGGACGTCGCGGGCTTTCGCGGCCGCATCGCCACCGAGCTGTCGGGCGGCGAGAAGGCGCGGGTGCTTGTGGCGCGCGCCCTGGCCCAATCGACGCCGCTCCTGCTCGCCGACGAGCCGACCGCCGGCCTCGACCCCGCCCACCAGATCGCGCTGATGCGGCTGTTCGGCGAGCTGGCGGCCTCCGGGCGCGGCGTCGTCGCCTCGCTGCACGATCTGGGACTCGCGGCGCGCTGGTGCTCGCGCCTCGTCCTCGTCGCCGGGGGCAGGGTGGTCGCCGAAGGTCGGCCTGCCGAGGTGCTGAGCCCGCGGACGTTGCGCGAGGTCTACGGCGTCAGCGCCTTCTTCGCCGAGGCGGGCGGCGCGCCCGTCATCCTCCCGCTCGACCTCTCCGACGCCGCTTCGGCCTGAACAATCTTAGTTCATTCCCACTC
>JBDHTD010000091.1:0-3809 GCA_039808485.1 Aquamicrobium sp.
GCGCACCATGAAGGGCAGGCTGACGAAGACCAGCGCGATGACGATGCCGGCCGGCGTATAGGCGATGCGCACGCCGTGCGGCTGGAAGAACTGGCCGATCCAGCCGGTCGGCGCGTAGATCGCGGTCAGCGCGATGCCGGCCACCGCCGTCGGCAGCGCGAAGGGCAGGTCGACCGCGGCGTCGACGATGCGCCGGCCGGGGAAGCGGTAGCGGACCAGCACCCACGCCACCATGACGCCGAACACGGCGTTGACGGCGGCCGCCGCGCCCGCGGTCCAGAAGCTGGTCCCGAGCGCCGCGATCAGGCGCGGGTCGGAGGCGAGCTTCCAGAATTCGCCCCAGCCGAGCGCGGCCGAGCGCCAGCCGAGCCCGGCCAGCGGGACGAGCACGATGGCGCTGAGATAGAACACGGCGAAGCCGAAAGTCAGGCCGAAGCCGGGAAGGACGCTCGGCTCGCGCCATCGCCACCGCCATCGTCTTGTCGGGACTGGGGTCGGGGCCGGGGTTGGAGTCGGGGCCGGCAGGGCTTTCGCTTCGCCCATGCGCTACCGGCCCGGCTGGAATATCTGGTCGAAGACGCCGCCGTCGCCGAAGAATTCCGGCTGGACCTTCTCCCAGCCGCCGAGATCGTCGATGGTGACGAGCTCGAGATCGGGGAAGCGCTGGAGCGCGGCCGGGTCGACGCCGTCGCGGCTGAACGGGCGATAGTAGTTCTTCGCGGCGATGTTCTGGCCTTCGGGCGAATAGAGATATTCGAGATAGGCGGTCGCCACCGCGCGGGTGCCGTGCGCGTCGACATTGGCGTCGACCACGGCCACCGGCGGCTCGGCCAGGATCGACAGCGAGGGAACGACGATGTCGAAAGCGTCGGGGCCGAGCTCGTTGACGGCGAGGAACGCCTCGTTCTCCCACGCCAGCAGCACGTCGCCGATGCCGCGCTGGACGAAGGTGGTGGTGGCGCCGCGCGCGGCCGGGTCGAGCACCGGCACGTGGCGGAACAGGTCGCCGGCGAACTCTCGCGCCTTGGCCTCGTCGCCGGCATGCTCTTTCAGCGCCCAGGCCCAGGCGGCGAGGAAGTTCCAGCGCGCGCCGCCCGACGATTTCGGATTGGGGGTGATGACCTCGACGCCGTCCTTGACGAGGTCGCCCCAGTCGTTCAGCCCCTTCGGGTTGCCCTTGCGGACGAGGAAGACGATGGTCGAGGTGTAGGGCGCGTTGTTGTTGGCGAGCGTGCCGCGCCAGTCGGGCCTGATCTTGCCGGTCGCCCTGGCAATGGCGTCGATGTCGGCCTGAAGCGCCAGCGTCACCACGTCGGCCTCCAGCCCGTCGATGACGGCGCGGGCCTGCTGGCCTGAGCCCGAATGGGTGTTCTGGATGCGCACCGTCTCGCCGCTGGTCTCTTGCCAGTGCCTCACGAAGGCGGCGTTGAACTCGCGATAGAGCTCGCGCGTCGGGTCGTAGGAGACGTTGACGATCGTCTGCTGGGCAAGCGACGGGACAACGACCGTAAGCTGAAGCGATGCGGTCAGCGCGGCGGCGATGAGAAGCGATCTGCGGGTTAGGGTCATGTCGGCCTCCACTCGTGGAACGCCTTACTCTACCGGATCGGCAGGGCAATTCGGCGCGATCGGATCGTCGAAATCAACCCCGTCCGTGCATTTCCGTTCCCTGCCCGCGGGCTGGTGGGGAACGGAATTCTGCCTGCGGAAGATCATCCGGTCAATGCGCCCTCGTTGGCGGGGCGGGCGAGCGCCGAGAACTTGGCCAGCACCCCGCGCTTGTAGCGCGGCTCCGGCTGCTTCCAGGCGGCGCGGCGGCGGGCGAGCTCGGCTTCGTCGACTTCGAGCTGGAGCAGCAGCTTGTGGGCGTCGATGGTGATCAAGTCGCCTTCCTCGACCAGCGCGATCGCGCCGCCGACATAGGCCTCGGGCGCGACATGGCCGACGACCAGGCCCCAGGTGCCGCCGGAAAAGCGGCCGTCGGTGACGAGCCCGACGCTCTCGCCGAGGCCGCGGCCGATGATCGCCGAGGTCGGCGCCAGCATCTCGGGCATGCCCGGCCCGCCCTTGGGGCCCAGATAGCGCAGCACCACCACGTCGCCCGGCCGGATGCGGTCGGAAAGGATCGCGTCCATCGCCGACTGCTCATCGTCGAAGACGCGGGCGGGGCCGGAAATCTGCGGGCTCTTCAGGCCGGTGATCTTGGCCACCGCCCCGTCCTCGGCGAGATTGCCCCTCAATATGGCGAGGTGGCCTTCGCGGTAGAGCGCCTTCTCCATCGGCATGATGACGTCCTGGTCGGCGCGCGGCGTATCCGGCACGCCGGCCAGCTCCTCGGCCAGCGTGCGGCCGGTGATCGTCAGGCAGTCGCCATGAACCAGCCCGGCGTTCAGCAGGATCTTCAGCACCTGCGGCACGCCGCCGGCCTCGTGCAGGTCGACCGCCATGTATCTGCCGGAAGGCTTCAGGTCGCACAGCACCGGCACCTTGCGGCGCACGCGCTCGAAATCGTCGAGCGTCCACTCGATCCCGGCGGCGTTGGCGATGGCGAGATAGTGCAGCACCGCGTTGGTCGAGCCGCCGAGCGCCATGATCAGCGCGACCGCGTTCTCGATCGACCGGCGGGTGACGATGGCGCTCGGCTTCAGGTTCTTCTTCACCGCATCGACCAGAACGCGGCCGGATTCGGCGGCGCTGTCGAGCTTCTCGGCGTCGGGGCTGGCCATGGTCGAGGAATAGAGCAGCGACATGCCGAGCGCCTCGAAGGACGAGCTCATGGTGTTGGCGGTGTACATGCCGCCGCAGGAGCCGGTGGTGGGGCAGGCGTTGCGCTCGATGCCCTCGAAATCCTCCTGGCTCATGTCGCCGGCCATGAAGGCGCCGACCGCCTCGAAGGCCGAGACGATGGACAGGTCTTCGCCCTTCCATTTGCCGGGGCGGATGGTGCCGCCATAGACGTAGATCGCCGGGGCGTCGGCGCGCAGGATGCCGATCATGCCGCCGGGCATGTTCTTGTCGCAGCCGCCGAGCACCAGCACGCCGTCCATCCACTGGCCCTGAACCGAGACCTCGACGCAGTCGGCGATGACCTCGCGCGAGACCAGCGAGTATTTCATGCCCTCCGTGCCCATCGACATGCCGTCGGAGATGGTCGGCGTGCCGAAGGTCTGCGGATTGGCGCCCGCCGCCCTGATCGAGGCGACGGCCGCGTCGGCCAGCGGCTGGAGGCCGGCATTGCAGGGGGTGATGGTCGAATGGCCGTTGGCGATGCCGATCATCGGCTTGTCGAAATCGGCCTTCTCGTAGCCGAGCGCGTAATACATCGCCCGGTTGGGCGAGCGGGCCACCCCTTGCGTGATGTGCTTCGAACGTTCGTTGAACGGCATGGCGGTGTCCTCGCTTTGCGTGGGCCGGCTCCGGGGTGGCTGGCTTCGCGTGGCCGGGGCATCATAGGTGCGGTCCGGCTTCGGGCGCAACCGCCGAATGCCGGAGGGTATCGCTTAATAGAAGTATTCATAATATATCTATATGCGGGAAGAATCCGCGCCTTCCGCATGTGTCCCGACCGGGCGCGGCAACCGCGGCGAGCCCTGGCCCGCCCATGACGGCGGATCGCTGGCCGGGAACGATTCCCACGACGATTCCGCGATCTCGTCCCAGTCCGCCTCCTCTTCGCTTGCGGTCGACGCCGGCGGAACACGGACGGGACGGGGTTCGGGAGTCCGGTATTTGCGGGTCATGGCAGGGTCGCCTTTCGTCGGATAAAAGATAGATTGAAAATCTATCATAATAAAAATGTGTGGCAACGA
>JBDHTD010000092.1:0-3712 GCA_039808485.1 Aquamicrobium sp.
GCCGCGATCAGCGCCGCGAAGGCGAGGTAGGGGTTCAGGTCCGCGCCGCCGATGCGGCATTCGATGCGGATGCCCTTGGTGCCCTCGCCGCACAGGCGGAAGCCGGCGGTGCGGTTGTCGAGGCTCCACGAGGTCTTGGTCGGCGCGAAGGTGCCAGCCTGGAACCGCTTGTAGGAATTGATGTAGGGGCAGAGGAACCAGGTGAAGTCGCGGGCATATTTCAACTGCCCCGCCACCCACGAGCGCATCAGCGGCGTCATCGTGTATTCGGCCTTGGGGTCGAAGAACAGCGGCGTCTTGCCGTCGGCGCTCCACAGCGAATTGTGGATGTGGCTCGAAGAGCCGGCGAGGCCGTAATCGTACTTGGCCATGAAGGTGATGGCCTTGCCCTCGGAATGGGCGATGTGCTTGGCGCCGTCCTTCAGCACGACGTGGCGGTCGGCCATGACGAGCGCCTCGGCGTAGCGGACGTTGATCTCCTCCTGCCCCGGCCCCCACTCGCCCTTGGAGTTCTCGATCGGGATGCCGGCGGCCTCCATCTCGTTGCGCATCCGGCGCATCACGCCTTCCTCCTTGGAGGTCAGGCCGATCAGGTAGTCCTCGATATAGGGCGAGGCGGTGTCCAGCCCCTGCCAGTGCTTGGCGCGCGCCGTGGCGTAGGTCTCGTCGAACAGGTAGAATTCAAGCTCGGAGGCGAAATAGGCGAGATAGCCCCGCTCCTGAAGGCGGGCGATCTGCCGCTTGAGGATGCCGCGCGGCGAGTGCGGCAGGTCCTGATGGGTGTGGTGGTCCTGGATGTCGCACAGCACCATCGCCGTCTTTTCCAGCCACGGCGTCAGGCAGATGGTGGAAAGGTCGGGCTTCATGACGAAATCGCCGTAGCCCTTGGACCAGCTCGCCGCCTTGTAGCCGGGCACCGGCTCCATGTCGATGTCGTCGGCGAGAAGATAGTTGCAGCCGTGCGTTTCATCATAGGCCGATTCGACGAAGAACCTGGCAAGGAACCGCTTGCCGATCAGCCTGCCCTGCATGTCCACCGCGGCGACGAGGATCGTGTCGATCTCGCCGGCCCCGACCATTTTCTTCAAGTCAACGAACGAAACCGTGCCTGCCACTTTTCTTCCTCTCGCTTCCCGGTTCGTTGCCGGGCGTTTCTCGTCTTGCCTGCATATGGTTTGCGCATCGGCCCCTGCCGGCGCAACGGGCCAGAAAGGCTCCCGATGGGAGCCACGCCGGCTGATGTTCTACAGTCAGAACGAAGCGGAATCGAGCGGCTTGTTGCAAAAGAAAATCGGCCCGAACAGGCGTGCGGGATCGCGCGGGCGATCAAATTACCGATATTTAATGCGTCGGCGGCTTTATCCCCGCAAGCGTCTTGGCATAGTAACCGGAGGGGAACGCCTGCACGCACGACGTCAGGGGCTCTTTCCGGTGTGCTTGCCGGCAGCGCGACACGAGCGTCGAAGCCGGCCGAAAGCTGCCCTTGAAGCGGAGTGGCGCATGTCGCTGTGGAAGCAATTGCTGGTCTCGCTGGTCGTCGTCGCGGCCGCGGCGCTGCTGTGGGCGCGGTTCTTTCCCGGCGCGCCGGACGTGCTCGCCCGCTACGGGCTGGAATGGATCGCGCCCGAGCGCCCGGCCGGCGACGCCGGCGGGCAGGCCGGCGGCGGCGAGGCCGGGCAGCAGGCCCCGGCCGTGATGACAGCGGCCATCGGCACTGCGACCATCAACGACCGCCTTGCCGCCATCGGCACCGGCCGGGCGCTGAACTCGGTCTCGGTGATGCCGTTTTCCTCCGGCCGGCTGACGGAGATCCTGGCGCGGTCGGGCGCCCGCGTCGCGGCCGGCGACATCATCGCGCGGCTCGACGCCGACGCCGAGGAGATCGCCCTCGACCGCGCCCGCATCGCGCTCGCCGACGCCGACACCCGGCTGGAGCGGGTGAAGGCGCTGCGCGCCTCCAACACCGCCACCGCCGTTCAACTGACCGAGGCCGAGCTTGCCGTCTCCAATGCCGGCCTCGCCGTCCGCGACGCCGAGCTCACGCTCGAGCGCCGCTCGATCCGCGCCCCGATTTCCGGCATCGTCGGCATCATCCCCGTCACCGTCGGCAACCACATGACGCAGCAGAGCGTGATCGCGGTCATCGACGACCGCTCGCGCATCATCGTCGATTTCTGGGTGCCGGAGCGCTTCGCCGGCATGATCTCGGTCGATCAGCCGGTCTCGGCCGTCTCGGTGGCGCGGCCCGACGACCGCTTCGAGGGCGTCGTCAGCGCCGTCGACACCCGCATCGATTCCCAGAGCCGCACGCTCCACATCCAGGCCAGCATCGACAATTCGTCGGACGCCCTGCGCGCCGGCATGTCGTTCCAGATCGAGATGGGCTTTCCCGGCGACACCTATCCGGCCGTCGACCCGCTCGCGGTCCAGTGGGGCGCGGACGGCGCCTTCGTGTGGCTGGTCGAGGACGGCCTCGCCCGCCGCGTTGGCGTGCGCATCATCCAGCGCAACACCGACAGCGTCCTCGTTTCCGGCGATCTCGGGCCCGGCGGCGCGGTGGTGACGGAAGGCATCCATGCCGTGCGCGAGGGCGCGGCCGTGCGCGTCCTCAACCGCGAGGCGGGCGGCACGCCGACCGCCGCCGTCACCGGCACCTGACGGCGGGAGACCCCGGATGAGCGAGACCCCGAACCCCGCCAGCGCCGAGACCGGATCGACCGCGCTGTTCGTGCGCCGGCCGATCCTGGCGCTGGTCCTGAACGTGCTGATCGCGGTCGCCGGCCTCGCCGCGCTGTTCGGCATCGAGATCCGCGAGCTGCCGGACATCGACCGCCCGGTCATCACCGTCACCACCCGCTTCGACGGCGCGTCGGCGGAATCGATCGACCGCGAGCTGACCGCAGTCATCGAGGGCGCGGTCGCCCGCGTCGCCGGCGTCAAGTCGATCTCCTCGTCCTCGTCCTTCGGCCGCAGCCGCATCACCGTCGAGTTCCGCGACGGCGTCAACCTCGACACCGCCGCCTCCGACATGCGCGACGCGGTCGGCCGGGTCCAGAACCGCCTGCCCGACGACGCCGACCTGCCGCAGATCGTCAAGGCGGACTCCGATTCGCAGGCCGTGGTGCGGCTGGCCGTCACCTCCGAGACCATGAGCGTTCACGACATGACGGTCCTGGTCGAGGACCAGATCGTCGACACGCTGTCGTCGATCGACGGCGTCGCCGAAGTGCAGATCTTCGGCGGCCGCGACAAGATTTTCCGCGTCGACATCGACCAGTCGCGGCTGGCGAGCCTCGGCCTGACCGTCGCCGACGTGCGCAACGCGCTCGCCACCGTCGCGCTCGACACCCCCGCCGGCTCGCTGACCAGCAACAACCAGGACCTGATCGTGCGCGCGGCCGCGCCGGTGACGACGCCGGACGAGTTCGAGGCGATCATCGTCAACGGCACCAACCGGCTGGGCGACTTCGCCACCGTGACGCTCGGCGGCGACACCGGCGAATCCCAGCTCCGCGCCAACGGCAACACCGGCATCGGCATGGGCGTCCTGCGCCAGGCGCAGTCCAACACGCTCCAGATCTCGCAAGGCGTGCACGAGGCGGTCGAACGCATCCGCCCGACCCTGCCGCAGGGCGTCGACATCTTCGTCACCGGCGACGAGGCCGTGTTCATCAACGGCGCCATCCACGAGGTCGAGATCGCGCTCGGCATC
>JBDHTD010000093.1:0-3469 GCA_039808485.1 Aquamicrobium sp.
ATGGTCACCTATCTCGACGCGGACGCCGCGCCGCTGCGCAACACCGGACAGATCAGGCTCTACGGGCCGGAAGGCTTCGAGGGCATGCGCAAGGCGTGCCGGCTGACCGCGACCTGCCTCGACGCGCTGGCCGGCATGGTCGAGCCGGGCGTCACCACGGACGCCATCGACCGCTTCGTGTTCGAGTTCGGCATGGATCATGGCGCGCTGCCGGCGACGCTCAACTATCGCGGTTATACGAAATCGGTCTGCACCTCGATCAACCATGTCGTCTGCCACGGCATCCCCGACGACAAGCCGCTGCGCGAGGGCGACATCGTCAACATCGACGTCACCTTCATCCTCGACGGCTGGCACGGCGATTCGAGCCGCATGTACCCGGTCGGCCAGATCAAGCGCGCCGCCGAGCGGCTGCTGGAGGTGACGCATGAAAGCCTGATGCGCGGCATCGCCGCAGTCAGGCCCGGCGTCCGCACCGGCGCCGTCGGCGCGGCGATCCAGAGTTACGCCGAAGCGGAACGCTGCTCGGTGGTGCGCGACTTCTGCGGCCACGGCGTCGGAAAGCTGTTCCACGACGCCCCCAACATCCTGCACTACGGCAGCGCCAACGAGGGCGTCGAGATGCGGCCGGGCATGATCTTCACCATCGAGCCGATGATCAATCTCGGCAAGCCGCATGTGAAGGTGCTTGCCGACGGCTGGACCGCCGTCACCCGCGACCGCTCGCTGACCGCGCAATACGAGCACACGGTCGGCGTCACCGAGGACGGCTGCGAGATTTTCACCCTGTCGCCGGCCGGCCTGTTCACGCCGGGGCTTGCGGCCTGATCCGGGCCGCGCCTATCCTTGGCCCCGGGGCCGGGAGGGCAAGAGGCATGACGCAGGACGGGAGGGACGAGGACGAGCGCGGTTTCTTTTCCGAGCTGCCGCTCGCGCCGTCGGCGCGTTCCCCGCGTGAAGCCGACGAAATCCCCCACCCGGCCGGCAAGCCGCCGCGACCACGATCCCGGGCCACCGGGGCCAAGGCCGAAAAGCCGCACCATCTCGGTCATCGCGACCGCCTGCGCAGCCGCTTCCGCGAGGCGGGCGCGGCCTCGCTCGCCGATTACGAGCTGCTGGAGCTCCTGCTGTTCCGCTCCATCGCCCAGGCCGACACCAAGGGCATGGCCAAGGCGCTGATCGAGCGCTTCGGCTCCTTCTCCGAGGTGCTCGGCGCGCCCGAGCACCTGCTGCGCGAGGTCAAGGGCGTGGGCGAGATCGCCGCCCTCGACATCCGGGCGATCGCCGAAGCCGCGCGCCGCATGATCAAGGGCGAGATCGCCCGGCGCCCGGTCCTCAACTCATGGGCGCAGGTCATCGATTATTGCCGCGCGGCGATGGCGTTCGAGCCGCGCGAGCAGTTCCGTATCCTGTTCCTTGACAAGAAGAACATGCTGATCGCCGACGAGGTGCAGCAGACGGGCACGGTCGACCACACGCCCGTCTATCCGCGCGAGGTGGTGCGCCGGGCGCTGGAACTGTCGGCGACGGCGATCGTCCTCGTGCACAACCATCCTTCGGGCGACCCCGCCCCGTCGCGTGCCGACATCGAGATGACGAAGACGGTGATCGAGACCGCCGCCCCGCTGGGCATCAGCATCCACGACCACATCATCGTCGGCCGCAACGGCCATGCCAGCCTGCGCGGCATGCAGTTGATCTGAAGCCTGAAGGAAATCGTCCAACCGATTCTCCGAAAAAGCAAAAAGGCCGCTCATTGAGCGGCCTTCTGTTCTTCAGTCGGTCGGGCGGGATTACTCGCCGGCCTCGTCCTTGGCGGCGGCCTTCTTCTTCGGCGCGGCCTTCTTCTTCTCACCTTCGCCAGCGTCGGCCCCGTCGGCGGTCTCGTCGGCGCCCTTGGCCTTGGATGCGGCCTTCTTGGTCGGCTTCTTGGCTTCCTTGGTCTCGTCGGCCTTCTCGTCGTCGTCGGCGAGCAGCTCGTCCTTGGAGACCTTGTTGTCCGTGACCGAGATCACACCGAGCAGGTGGTCGACCACCTTCTCCTCGAACAGCGGCGCGCGGATCGAGGCGAGCGCGCCGGGGTTCGAGCGGTAATATTCGTAGACCTGCTGCTGCTGGCTCTGCGGGATGCGGCGGATCTGCTCGAACAGCGCCCGCTGCAACTCGTCGTCAGAGACCTGCACCTCGGCCTTCTCGCCGATGTCGGCGAGCACGAGGCCGAGCCGCACCCGGCGCTCCGCCAGGCGCTGGTATTCGGTGCGCGCCTCGAGCTCGGTCGTCTCCTCGTCCTCGAAGGTGCGGCCGGCCTGGGCGAGATCGGCGTTGACCTGCGCCCAGATGTTGTTGAACTCGGCCTCGATCAGCTTCGACGGCGCCTCGAACTTGTAGGCTTCGTCGAGCGCGTCGAGAAGCTGGCGCTTGGCCTTCTGGCGGGTGACGGCGCCGTACTGGCTCTCGATCTGGCCGCGGACGATCTCGCGCAGCTTTTCCGCGCTTTCCAGCCCGAGCTGCTTGGCGACCTCGTCGTTGATCTCCAGCTTGCCGGCCTTGGCGACTTCCTTCGCCGCGATGTCGAAGGTGGCTTCCTTGCCGGCCAGATGGGCGGCGGCGTATTCCTCGGGGAAGGTCACGGTGATCGTGGTCTCGTCGCCGGCCTTGATGCCGACGAGCTGGTCCTCGAAACCGGGGATGAACTGGTTGGAACCGAGCACGAGATCGGCGTCGTTGGCCGAGCCGCCCTCGAAGGGGACGCCGCCGATCTTGCCGAGATAGTCGAAGGTGACCTTGTCGCCCTTCTCGGCCTTGCCCTTCTTCGGCTCCCAGGTGCGGGCGGAATCGGCAACGCGCTCGACCTGCTCCTCGACCTCGTCGGCCGGGACGTCATAGACGAGGCGGGTGATCGAGATGGTGGAAAGGTCCTTGTCCTCGATCGGCGGCAGCACCTCGTAGTCGAGCGAGAACTCGAAATCGGCGTTGCCGGCAAGGATCTTCTCGGCTTCCTTCTCGTCCTCGGTCATCGCGACCTCGGGCTGCATCGCGGCCTTTTCGCCGCGATCCGCCAGGATCGAGCGGGCGGAATCGGTCAGGATCTCGTTGACGACCTCGGCCATGAACGACTTTCCGTAGACCTTGCGCATGTGCTGGAGCGGCACCTTGCCCGGGCGGAAGCCGTTGATGCGGACCTTGTCCTTGGCCGCCGAAAGCCGCTCGACGAGCTTCGCTTCCAAATCCTTGGCCGGGACGATCACCTTGATCTGGCGCTTCAGTCCCGCATTGAGCGTTTCGGTTACCTGCATCTCAAAAACCTTCGTTTTCGTCAAAGCTGACGGGGCGGCCCGATGCCGTCCAGCCTGCATGGAATCCTGGCCGGGAGTGGCTGGTGCGGGTGAAAGGACTTGAACCTTCACGACTTGCGTCACGGGAACCTAAATCCCGCGTGTCTACCAATTCCACCACACCCGCTTTCCAC
>JBDHTD010000094.1:0-3453 GCA_039808485.1 Aquamicrobium sp.
TATCAGGTGCTGATCGGGCAGGAGCGCGGCCCGCGCTTCGGCTCCTTCGCCGCGCTCTACGGCATCGACAACACGCGAGCGCTGGTCGAGCGGGCGCTGAAGGGCGAGCTAGCCGCCTGACGCCGCCGTGTCGCCGGGATCGGCCAGTTCCTCCTCGGTCAGTTCCGGCACCGTGACGCTCAAGGGCGCGACCAGCGCCGGCGCCCGGCCATGGAGGCCGCGCCCTGCCGCGCGCGCCTCCTCCTCAAGCGCCGCATAGCGCCCGTCGTCGGGGTCGGCGCGCGCCCAGCCTTGCGCCACCAGCCATTCGCCGGCATCGAGCCTGCCCAGCCGGCAAGGCGTCACCACCGCCGCGGCCGAAGGCCCGGCAAAAGGCCCGGTTGGCGGGGCCGGCGGCACCACGCAGGCGAGCGCCCTGCCCCGCAGCCAGTTGCGGAAGGCGGTGCGGGCATGAATGCCGCACGGCCACGAGACGCCGCCGGAAACGCAGGTCTCGTCCTCCGGCGTCGGCCGCAGGCCGGCAAGCACGACCCTGTATCCCATCGCGGCGAAGGCCCCGGCCTGGGTGGCCAGCGGCCGGTGCAGCACGGTCTCCTTCGGCGGCCCCTCGGAGGGGACATGGGCGCGGCCGATCGGGCCGAGCGGCTCGCGCGGGACGATCCGCTCCAGCCCGCCCGGCTCCACCGGCGGCGGCGCGACGATCTCGGGCGCGACCGGGCGCACAGCGGCAGGAGAGGGCGGCGGCGCGGCCTCGCGCGCCTCCCCGGCCGCCGCCATGGCGAGCGGAAGTTCGCCGCCGGGGCCGACAGCGTCCGGCGGCAGCACATGGCCGCGCAGGGCGGGCGCGGCCAGGACCAGCGCACCGATGCCGCCGAGCGCGACGGCGAGGCCGAGCGGGCGCATCCGGCGGCCGCCTATTGGCTGGCCCAGACGATGCGCGCCAGCCAGACGATCTCGGCGGCGGGAATCAGGCGGTCGGGATGGTCGGGGTTGAGCGAGACCAGCTCGACATGCTGCGCCGTGCGGCTGGCGAGAACCTTGGCCATGACCTCGCCGCTGGCGGTCTTGGCGACGATGCGGTCGCCCTTGCGCACCCGCGCGCCCGGCTCGACGATCAGGATGTCGCCGTCGCGGTAGAGCGGCAGCATGGAATCGCCCTGGACCTGAAGCGCATAGGCGTTGTCGCCGGCGTTGGCGGCCGGCAGGCCGATCTCCTCCCAGCCCTGGCCGACGGGGAAGCCGCCATCGTCGAAGAAGCCGCCCGCGCCCGCCTGGGCGAAGCCGATCAGCGGCACGGACAGGCGCCTGCGGACGGGCGGCGCGGCGCCGCCCTCGACCAGCGCCAGCAGATCGGCCAGCGACGCGCCCGTCGCCTCCATGATCTTGGCCAGCGACTCGGTCGAGGGCCAGCGCGGACGGCCGTCGGCGGAACTGCGCTTCGACCTGTTGAAGGCGGTGGAATCGAGGCCGGCCCGGCGGGCAAGGCCGGACGCCGACAGCGAATGCCGCGCCGCCAGCGCGTCGATCGCCGCCCAGACCTTTTCGTGCGAGAGCATGGCGCCCTCCCAAAACAGGAAAAAATACCTTTCCTCCGTAACGGCAGAACGAGCGGCTGTCCAGTCGTCTCGCGGCGGGCGGGGTGAAATCCTCCCCCTTCCGCCGTCCTCCGAGTTGCCGGCGACGGCCGCGCCGCCTATCACTGTCGGGAAAGGATCACCTCCGGAGACGATGCCATGGCCGCCACGCTTTTATGCTGCGTCAACGCGAGCGCCCACGCGCGCCCCGCCGTCGAGCTCGCCGCCGCGCTGGCGAAGGGTCTGGGCTCCCCGCTCGTCTTCCTGCTCGTCAACCAGACCCGGCCGGCGAGCGGCTATCCCGACTTAAGGGCGATGGGCGAGGCCGAGGCGCGCAACGTCCTCGACATCGCCATGCGCTATGCCGAGGCCCAAGGGGTGCGGGATGTGCGCCCGGTGCTGATCGAGGCGCGGGACGTGGCCGACGCCATCCTGCGCTTCGCCGGGGAAACGGAAGCCGGGCACATCGTCGTCGGCACCGGCAACCCGCCGTTCCTCGGCCGGCTGCTGCTCGGCTCGGTGTCCCAGACCGTAGTGGCCGAGGCGAAGTGCAGCGTGACGGTGGCGCGCTGACCGACCCCTGGTCGGTCAGCGCCTGGCCAGTCAACCTTTGGCCAGCCGGCGCAGGCCGGCATGCGAGGCCATGAAGATGCGCTCCTCCTCGCTCGGCGGGCGCGGGCGGACCGCCACGCCGAGGATGTCGACGATCTCGTCGACGGGGATGAAGCGGCGGTTCGCGGAGTCGTAGATGCCGGCCGTGGTCATCACCACGGCCGCGGTGCGTCCGTCGTCCAGCACGAAGCGATGGCGGCCGATGACCTGGGTGTCCTCCCAGGTCTCGAGGGTCGAGACGACCTCGAACCTCTTCCACAGCCTGATCTCGCGGACATAGACCGTCTGGAGGCCGCCCATCATCGGCGCCCAGCGCCGCTTGCGCGCCAGCGCGATCAGGCCGGCGCGGGCGAAGATGTCGATGCGGCCGACATCGGCCAGCATCATGTAGCGGGCATTGTTCAGATGCAGGTTGGTGTCGATGTCGGTCGGCAGGCAGCGGAAGGAGAGCCGACTTTCCTCGCCCAGCGAATAGCGGCCGCGCGAACGCGCGGTCGCCATCATCCGGGCAAGACGCAGCCAGACATACATGGCTGTTCAGAGCCGCGACACGGGAACAAGCGGGCGGCTTACGCCGCCTGCTTTTCCTTGCCGGCATAGGGGTCGAAGCGGTCGTAGAAGCTCTCGCCCTTGTCGGCCATGTCGAGAAGCAGCTTCGGCGCCTTGAACTGTGCGCCGTACTTCTTCTGGAGCTTCTTGGCCAGCTTGACGAACTTCTCCGCGCCCATGCCGTCGATGTAGGACAGCGCGCCGCCGGTATAGGGCGCGAAGCCGAAGGCGAGAATCGAGCCGACGTCGGCCTCGCGCGGATCGACGACGATGCCTTCCTCCATCACGCGGGCCGCTTCCAGCGCGATCGTGGCGAGGAAGCGCTGCTTCAGCTCCTCGACGTCGATCCTGTCGGCGTCCTGCTGCTTGTAGAGGTCCTTCAGGCCCGGCCACAGATGCTTCTTGGCCGGCTTCTCGGGATAGTCGTAGAAGCCCTTGCCGTTCTTGCGGCCGAAGCGGCCATGGGTGTCGACCATAGTGTTGATCAGCTTGAACTGCTCGGCGTCGACCGCCTTCTCGCCGAGATCGCGGATGGTCTGCTTCATGATCTTCTGGGCGAGGTCGATGGCGGTCTCGTCGGTCAGCGCCAGCGGGCCGACCGGCATGCCGGCCATCTTGGCCGCGTTCTCGATCATTGCCGCCGGCACGCCCTCGATCAGCATCTGGAAGGCTTCCGACATGTAGCGCAGCACGCAGCGGTTGACGTAGAAGCCGCGCG
>JBDHTD010000095.1:0-3262 GCA_039808485.1 Aquamicrobium sp.
TTCCGCTCCGACGACGACGCCAATATCGGCCTCTACGGCGCGTTCGGCTACGACCTCGCCTTCCAGTTCGACACGGTCGAGCCGAAGCTGGCCCGCCCGGCGAGCCAGCGCGACCTCGTGCTCTACCTGCCGGACGAAATCCTCGTCGTCGACCACCATCAGGCCAGGGCCTGGCGCGACCGCTACGATTTTTCCGGCGATGGCTTCTCCACCCAGGGGCTGGAGCGCGGCGGACGGGAAGAGCCGTTCACGCCGTCCGACCGCGTCCTGCCGCGCGGCGACCACGAGCCCGGCGAATATGCGAAGCTGGTCGAGAAGGCGAAGGAGAGCTTCCGCCGCGGCGACCTGTTCGAGGTGGTGCCGGGGCAGATGTTCTTCGAGGCGTGCAGGTCGCGGCCGTCGCAGATCTCGCGGCGGCTGAAGACGATCAATCCGTCGCCCTATTCGTTCTTCATCAATCTCGGCGAGCGCGAATATCTGATCGGGGCGTCGCCGGAGATGTTCGTGCGCGTCAACGGCCGCCGGGTCGAGACCTGCCCGATCTCCGGCACGATCCGGCGCGGCGACGACGCCATCTCCGATTCCGAGCAGATCCTGAAGCTCCTGAACTCCAAGAAGGACGAATCCGAGCTGACCATGTGCTCGGACGTCGACCGCAACGACAAGAGCCGGGTGTGCGAGCCGGGCTCGGTGCGCGTCATCGGCCGGCGCCAGATCGAGATGTATTCGCGCCTGATCCACACCGTCGACCACATCGAGGGCCGCCTGAGGCCGGGCATGGACGCCTTCGACGCCTTCCTCAGCCACGCCTGGGCCGTCACCGTCACCGGCGCGCCGAAGCTGTGGGCGATGCGTTTCGTCGAGAACCACGAGAAGAGCCCGCGCGCCTGGTATGGCGGCGCGATCGGCATGGTCCATTTCAACGGCGACATGAACACCGGCCTGACGCTGCGCACCATCCGCATCAAGGACGGCGTCGCCGAGGTGCGCGCGGGTGCGACGCTGCTCTACGATTCCGACCCGGCCGAGGAAGAGGCCGAGACCGAGCTGAAGGCGTCGGCGATGCTGGCGGCGATCCGCGACGCCTCGGCCGGCAACGCGGCCGCGACCGTGCGCGAGAGCGCGAAGGTCGGCGAAGGCGTGTCGATCCTGTTGGTCGACCACGAGGACTCGTTCGTCCACACGCTCGCCAACTATTTCCGCCAGACGGGTGCGAAGGTCTCGACCGTGCGCACGCCGGTGGCGGACGAGGTGTTCGACCGGCTGAACCCCGACCTCGTCGTCCTGTCGCCGGGGCCGGGCCTGCCCAAGGATTTCGACTGCAAGGCCACCATCGACAAGGCCCGCGCCCGCGACCTGCCGATCTTCGGCGTCTGTCTCGGCCTTCAGGCGCTTGCCGAAGCCTATGGCGGCGAGCTGCGCCAGCTCGGCGTGCCGATGCACGGCAAGCCGTCGCGCATCCGCGTCAACAAGCCGGGCACGGTGTTCTCCGGCCTGCCGAAGGAGGTCACGGTCGGCCGCTATCACTCGATCTTCGCCGATCCCGCGCGCCTGCCCGACGATTTCCTCGTCACGGCAGAGACCGAGGACGGCGTCATCATGGGCATCGAGCACCGGCACGAGCGGGTGGCGGCGGTGCAGTTCCATCCCGAATCGATCATGACGCTCGGCCACGACGCCGGCATGCGGATGATCGAGAACGTGGTGGCGCATCTGCCGCGCCGGGCCAGGCTCAAGGCGGCCTGAGCGGGAGAGGCGGGCCGGGACGGGGGCGATGAGCGACAAGCAAAGGATAAGACGGCTCGCCGCCTGGTCGATCGCCGTCGCGTTCGGCGTGATGGCGCTGAAGTTCGTCGCGTGGCTGATGACGGGTTCGGTCGCGCTCTATTCCGACGCGCTCGAATCGATCGTCAACGTCATCGCTGCCGCCGCGGCGCTATGGGCGATCTCGGTCAGCCACAAGCCGGCCGACGACGACCACCAGTTCGGCCACCACAAGGCCGAGTATTTCTCGGCCGTGCTCGAAGGCGTGCTGATCGTGGTCGCGGCGCTGCTCATCCTGGCCGAGGTCTGGCGCGCCTTCCAGACCCCGGCGCCGATGGATGAGCCATGGACGGGCCTTGCCGTCAACGGGCTGGCCGCGGCGATCAACTGCTTCTGGGCCCTGTTGCTGATCCGCGTCGGCCGACGCGAGAAATCGCCGGCGCTGGAAGCCGACGGCCGCCACATCATGACCGACGTGGTGACGTCCGTCGGCGTCATCGCCGGCCTGGTCGGCGCGGTGCTGACCGGCTGGACCCTGCTCGACCCGCTGCTGGCGCTGATCGTGGCGCTCAACATCCTGTGGCAGGGCTGGAAGGTGATAGGCTCGTCGCTCGACGGGCTGATGGACAAGGCCGTGCCGGTGGAGGAGACGATGCGCATCCGCGACGTCATCTCGGCCAACTCGAAGGGCGCGCTCGAGGTCCACGACCTGAAGACCCGCATCGCCGGCCGCGCCACCTTCATCGAGTTCCACATGGTCGTCGATGCGGCCATGAGCGTCGGCGACAGCCATGCCATCTGCGACCGCATCGAGGAGGCGTTGAAGGCCGAGATTCCCTCGGTGCGGGTCGTCATCCATGTCGAGCCCGACGACGAGGCCAAGCTGCCGCGCGGCACCTGCGCCGTGCCCTTCGCCTGATCCGTCCGCCGCCGGCGCGCTCGCGCGAATTTGATCGCAGGCGTCGGCCCGGTTGACCGGACGCAAACTGCCGCGATGCCGGGCGCCTTATGGTGATCGCGCTTGATGGGTCCGGGCGGGCCGGAAATGGAAAGAGCGATGACGAGGATGAAATCCCTGACGGGCGGGTTGGCGCTGCTGATGGCGTCGCTGGCGGCGGGCGCCGCCGTCGCGGGCGAGGCGGTCACGGTCTACAAGACGCCGTGGTGCGGCTGCTGCCACGAATGGGCCGGGGCGCTGGCCGAGGCCGGCTACGCGGTCCGGACCGTCGATCTCGACGACCTGACGCAGGTGCGCCGCCAGGCCGGCGTTCCGCAGGACATGCTGAGCTGCCATGTCGCGGCCGCCGGCGGCTATTTCCTCGAGGGCCATGTGCCGCTCGAGGCCGTCGCGACGCTGCTGTCGCAGCGGCCCGACATCGCCGGCCTCGCCGTTCCGGGCATGCCGCAGGGCTCGCTCGGCATGGGCGGCGAGCCCGAGCCTTACGCGGTCTACGCGGTGCCGCGCGATCCCGCGGCCGCTCCCTACGTCTTCCTCGGC
>JBDHTD010000096.1:0-3092 GCA_039808485.1 Aquamicrobium sp.
GCGTGCCCGACCTGAAGACGCGATGTCCCCTTGCCGGTGAATCAAAATATGCCCTCTATGACCGACACTGCGGCGCTAAGCGGACATGCTCAGCCTCGATTCAAGAGAATTGGACTGTAACACCGCAAGTTTCCGATAGCTGCTGTTCCACGGCGCAAACAGGCCCTCTCTTGACCCTTCGTCGCTCCCATACAGACAGCTCAAGGCCAAAAAAGCTATTGATTCGAGGGTATGGGGGCTAGCGAATCCACCCACTCTCGGCACGCGAGTCGAAATGGATATTAGAGCCGATGTTCGAAGGGTTTAGCTAAGTGCTTGATTTAATTGGCACGCCCAAGGGGAATCGAACCCCTGTTTGCGCCGTGAGAGGGCGCCGTCCTGACCGCTAGACGATGGGCGCTTGCCGAAGCCGCGATATAGAGGGGAATCGGCGGGAATGCAACATGCGCGGACAATGATTTTGCCCCGCCGGGCCGCCCGCCGCGCCAGCCCGCAATCTCGCGCCGGCGGCGGCCCGCCGCCTGCCCCGTTGCTTGCCCCGTTGGTTGCGCGGGGCGGGCGCTTCCGCCAGGCGCGAAATGCGCTCACGGCTTGTAGGCGATGTCGAAGCGGCCGACGAGGCTGCGGCTCGCGGTATCGTAGATGTAGATCGCGCGGCCACCGTCCTTCAGCAGCACGTCGAGGCTGATGCGGCTGCCGGAAAGGGCATGGCCGGCGATGCGCGCGCCCTCGGGCAGCACGATGTCGCCGGCAGGCATTTCGCCCGGCGCGGGCATCGGCAGCTCCGGAACCGCCGCGACGGGCGGCTTGTCCTTGCCGCCCGCACGGTAGACAATGGCGATCACCACCGCCATAAGGGCGACGAACAACAGCCCGAGATTGATCAGCATGAAGCGGATGAGCTTGCCGCGCACGCGCTCCACCGCCGGATCGAGCGGCTTTTCGCGTTCCTCGTCGTCTGCGGCTCCGGCCATCGTCCCTGTCACCCCGATTGTTCCATAGGCGGTTGTTTCATGAGCGATCCTGATAGCGAAGCCGCGCCCGCATTGAAAGAGCTGACCGTCGACGACGGCGCGACGGGCGCGCGCCTCGACCAGTGGCTCGCTGCCCGGCTCGCCCCCGACCTGTCGCGCAGCCGCATCCAGGCGCTGATCCGCGACGGCCGGGTCACGGTGGCCGGCGCGGTCGAGCGCGGCTGCGGCCGCCGGCTCGGCCCCGGCGAGCGCATCCGCCTCGTCCTGCCGGCGCCGGAACCGGCGGTCCCCGCGGCCGAGGACATCCCGCTCGCCGTGCTTCACGAGGACGACGACCTCATCGTCATCGACAAGCCGGCCGGGCTCGTGGTCCATCCAGGCGCCGGCAACCCCTCCGGCACGCTGGTCAACGCGCTGATCCGCCATTGCGGCGCCTCGCTGTCGGGCATCGGCGGCGTGCGGCGGCCGGGCATCGTCCACCGCCTCGACAAGGATACGAGCGGCGTCCTCGTCGTCGCCAAGAACGACCGCGCCCACCGGGCGCTGTCGCAAGCCTTCGCCGACCACGGCCGCACCGGCGACCTCGAGCGCGCCTACGACGCGCTGGTCTGGGGCGCGCCGCCGCGGATGACCGGAACCGTCGATGCCGCCCTCGGCCGCTCGGCCGTCGACCGCACCCGCCGCGCCGTGGTGCCGGAGGGGCGCGGCGACGCGCGCCACGCCGTCACCCACTTCACCGTGCGCGAGCGGTTCGGCGAGGACGCGCAGGGTAAGCGGCCGCCGATGGCGGCGCTGGTCGAATGCCGGCTGGAGACCGGCCGCACCCACCAGATAAGGGTGCATATGGCGCATATCGGCCATCCGCTGATCGGCGACCGCGACTATGGCCGCGCTTTCCTCACCAAGGCGAACAGGCTGCCCGAACCGCTCGGCGGCCTCGTCCGCGCCTTTCCCCGCCAGGCGCTGCACGCGCGGCTCATCGCCTTCCGCCACCCCGTGACGGGCGAGATGATGCGCTTCGAGGCCCCCCTGCCCCCCGACCTCGCGGAACTCGTCGCGGGGTTCCGGCGTTGGAAGGTCGGCAGCTAGTTCGCGCGCTTCGTTCATTTTTTCGTGACGCGGCGTTTTGGCGTATTCACTCGTGTTTTCGCCGTAAACGTCCCTATATTGCGATATCGGCGTGGTGCGTCCTGTTGACGGCCATGCTCGATGCGCCTGCCGGCTCGCGGGGGCGCGCTTTGACACCAAGGGAGGGTGCTATATGGCCCAGACGCTACCCAGCATCGTCTCCGGAGAGGGCGGCCTGTCCCGCTATCTCGAGGAGATCAGGCGATTTCCCATGCTCCAGCCGCAGGAAGAGTACATGCTCGCCAAGCGGTATCAGGAGCACGACGACACCAACGCCGCCCACAAGCTCGTCACCAGCCATCTCCGGCTCGTGGCCAAGATCGCCATGGGCTATCGCGGCTACGGCCTGCCGATCGGCGAGGTGATCTCCGAAGGCAATGTCGGCCTGATGCAGGCGGTGAAGAAGTTCGAGCCGGAGCGCGGCTTCCGGCTGGCCACCTATGCGATGTGGTGGATCAAGGCCTCGATCCAGGAATACATCCTGCGCTCGTGGAGCCTGGTCAAGATGGGCACCACCGCCAACCAGAAGCGGCTGTTCTTCAACCTGCGCAAGGTCAAGGGCAAGATCCAGGCGCTCGACGACGGCGACCTGAAGCCCGAGCAGATCACCGAGATCGCGACGCGGCTCAACGTCTCGGAAGAGGAGGTGGTCTCGATGAACCGCCGCCTGTCCGGCGACGCCTCGCTGAACGCGCCGATCCGCGCCTCGGAAGGCGAGTCCGGCGAATGGCAGGACTGGCTGGTCGACGACAGCCAGAGCCAGGAGCAGATGCTGATCGAGCAGGACGAGATGGACAACCGCCGCGCCATGCTGGCCGACGCGCTCTCCGTCCTCAACGAGCGCGAAAAGCGCATCTTCGAGGCGCGCCGCCTGTCCGAGGACCCGATGACGCTGGAAGACCTGTCGGCCGAGTTCGGCATCAGCCGCGAGCGCGTGCGCCAGATCGAGGTGCGCGCCTTCGAGAAGGTGCAGGACGCGGTCAAGGCCGC
>JBDHTD010000097.1:0-3043 GCA_039808485.1 Aquamicrobium sp.
CTCGCCGCCTCCGACCCGACGATGTGGCGCGACGTGTGCCTGCACAACAAGGACGCGATCCTCGAAATGCTGGCCCGCTTCTCGGAAGATTTGTCGGCGTTGCAGCGCGCGATCCGCTGGGGCGACGGCGACAAGCTGTTCGACCTGTTCAGCCGCACCCGCGCCGTGCGCCGCTCGATCATCGAGGCCGGCCAGGAGACCGACGCGCCCGACTTCGGCCGCATCGCCACCGCGCAGGGCGACAGGAAATAGACTTTCAAAACAGGCGAGGCCGAAACAGGCGGGCCGAAACAGGCGGGGTCACAGCGGCGGCAGCGTGCCGAGCGAGAGGAAGCCCAGGCTTGCCTCGCTCCTGACGATGCGCAGCGGCATGCCGGTATCGCCGCCCATCGCGGCGATGGCCGAGAACGACAGTTCGATCTCCTGACGGGCATGCGGCGCGAGGTCGCCCAGGATCTGCGCCAGCGCCATCGGCTCGCGCACGCTGAACCTGAGTTCGGCGTCGACCAGCCCGTCCGCGTCGACGGCGACCGGTCCGGAGACGGTGACGCCGGCGCCGCCGCCCAGGGAGACGGTGACGCCGCGGATCGTGAAGCTGCGGCCGCGCAGGGTGCCGCCGAACCCGTCCGGCAGCCCGCCCGGCAGCGCCGCCCTGGCCAGCGACAGGTCGACCAGCCCGGATAGCGGCGGCAGCGAAATCCCGTTGGTCAGGGACGCGTCCGGCCGCAGGCCGTCGAAGCGGACGGCCAGGTCGACGTCGTCGCCGACGGGGCGCATATGCGCCTCGACGGCGTCCACCCGCGCCAGCGGCGGCGGCGTTCCCGTCTCCGGGCCCGTCTGCTCGTCGCGGCGCACGTTCAGGTCCTGCGCCTCCAGCGACAGGCGCTCGGGCAACGGCTGCGCCAGCCGCGCGCTGGCGCGAAGGCTGGCCCAGTCGAGCGCGAGCGCGTCGAGGCCGGGCGCCTCCAGCCGCGCCGGGCCGTCGAGCTCGCCGACGATCCGCCACGGCTGGTAGATCTGCGCCGCCGTGCGCAGCGCCCGCGCCTGCACCGACAGGCCCTCGCGCGCGTCCTCGTAGAGCACCGAGCGGCAGAACAGGCCGATGCGGAACGGATAGCCGCGCGCCTGCGGCTCCTCGCAATTGGCGCGCTTGCCGGCGCCGTTCAGCCGCGCGATCGCCCCTGCCGCCTCGTCCTCGAGCCGGCCGGCGGCATAGAACCAGCCGGCCGAATAGAGCCCGATGCCGGCCAGGATCGCCACCGCGAACCAGAAGAAGCGCCTGCCGTAATTCGTACGCGATTGTCCGCTTGACGTCATGGCGCCGGCCTCGATACCCCTGATGCGCCGGGAACAACCCGGCAAAACGAATCTGGTTCGGCGATATGGGCGATTTTTGGGTGTTTGGCTATGGCTCGCTGATGTGGCGGCCGGGTTTCGACTATGTCGAGGCACGGCGGGCGCGCCTGTCGGGCTATCGCCGCAGGCTGTGCATCCGCTCCCATGTCTATCGCGGCACGCCCGAGAGACCCGGCCTCGTGCTCGGCCTCGAGCATGGCGGCTCCTGCCTCGGCATGGCCTTCCGCGTCGAGGGCAGCCGCACCGACGAGGTGATGGCCTATCTGCGCGCGCGCGAGATGCCGACCCGCGTCTACCACGAAAAGCGCCTGCCGGTGCGGCTCGACACCGGCGCGACCGTCGAGGCGGTCTCCTATGTCGCCGACCGCAGCCACCGGCAATATGTCGGCGGCATCGGGCCGGAGGAGATGGCGGCGACCATCGCCGGCGCGGCCGGCGAGGCCGGCGCCAACGAGGACTACGTGCTGAACACCATCGCCCATCTGCGCCGGATGGGTATCCGCGACCGCTGGCTGGAAAGCGTCGCCGCCCGTCTCACCGCGCCCGCGCCGGCTGCTCCACGCCCAGCGTCTTGAGCCGCGCGGCCGCGCTCGGCGGCAGCGGCGGCGCGTCCTTCGACAATGCCGCCTCGACCAGGAGCGCGTCGGTGGCGGCTTCGGTCTCGGCGATCAGCCGCGCCATGAACGCCTCCCTGTCCAGCCCCGGCTCGATCGCCGGCAGGAAGCGGGCATGGATGGTGCCGGGATAGCGCAGGAATTTGCGCCGCGGCCAGTAGAGGCCGGCGACATGGGCGACCGGCACCACCGGCACGCCGAGCGTGGCGTAGATTTCGGCGATGCCCCATTTGTAGGCCGGCTCGGCGCCGGGCGAGCGGCGGGTGCCCTCGGGATAGATGATCAACTGGCGGTTCTCCGCCATCCGCACCTTGGCCACCTCCAGCGCCTGCTTCAGCGCCTTGGAGCGGCTGCCGCGATCGATCGGGATCATCCGCATCCTGCCGACATACCAGCCGAACAGCGGAATCCACATCAGCTCGCGCTTCAGGATGTAGACCGGGTCCCTGAGGAAGGGGAAGAACGAGATCGTGTCCCAGAACGACTGGTGCTTGGGCGCGAGGATGAACGGCCCCTGCGGCAGGTTCTCCACGCCCTCGATCCGGCTTCGCGTGCCGGCCAGCCATTGCTGCAACTTCAGGCTCGAGCGCGCCCAGAAGCGCGGCACGAACCACGCATAGCGGCGCGGCGCCAAGAAGTAGAACGGCGTCCAGACGATCATCTGGACGATCAGGCTGAGATAGAAGGCGATGTTGAACGCCAGCGAGCGGACGACGAGCATGAAAGACGAACCTGGAAATTGCCGTGCGTCTGCTGGTTACACCAGCCGCGCGCAAAGGGAAACGCCCGCTTTGCGGCGCGGCCGTCAGCGCGCCGCCTGCGCTCGCGCCGCGGCCTGCCGCTCCTGCGTGACGGGCAGGAGGCCGCGCGCCAGCGCGCCGAGATATTTGGCGTATTCGGTGACGAGCACCCTGAGCGCCTCGCGGTTCGCGACCCACTCGCCGCCGTCGAGCCGGGTGTTGACCACCGGATAGGGCTGCAACTCGGTGTCGCCGATCAGCCGCTTCAATTCGAGCAGGCTGCGCGGCATGTGGTAGTTGTTGGTGACGACGATGACGCGGTCATAGGCGTGG
>JBDHTD010000098.1:0-2618 GCA_039808485.1 Aquamicrobium sp.
GCGCTGGTCGGCGGCTGCTACCTCGCCGGCAAGCTCGACGAGCTGGAGGAATTCGCCCGCTCGCTGACCAAGCGGCGCATCTTCGGCCTGCTCGACCTCCACCTCGGCGGCAACGGTCTGCTCGGCGGCCTGAAGCTGACCGCCAAGATGCAGGAACACCTGAACGGCACCACCTTCGCCGACCTCGGCAAGCCGCTCGTCTGCGTGGCGGCCGAAATCCGCACCGGCCACGAGATCTGGCTGTCGAACGGCTCGCTGATCACCGCCATGCGCGCTTCCTATGCCCTTCCCGGCGTGTTCGAACCGGTGACGTGCAACCGCAGGGTGCTGGTCGACGGGGCGCTGGTCAATCCGGTGCCGGTGTCGGTGTGCCGCGCCTACGAGCAGCCGCTGGTGGTGGCGGTGAACCTGCACTATGATCTTTTCGGCCGCGCCGCCGTCATCAAGCACAGCGCCGAGGCCGCCGCGGCGGAAGCCGAAGCGGAGCTGGTCATCGACCGGGGCCCGAGCGAGCGCGAGGCCAAGCTCGGCATCACCGGGGTGATGATCGAGGCGTTCAACATAATCCAGGACAGGATTTCGCGCGCCCGCATGGCCGGCGACCCGCCGGATCTGTCGCTCCTGCCCAAGCTCGGCCATATCGGGCTGACCGAATTCCATCGCGCCGACGAGGCGATCCGCCTCGGCTACGAGGTCACCAGAGCCCAGCTCGGCGAGCTGGAACGGCTGCGCAGCGTCCTGGCCTGACCGCGGCAGCGGACATGCCGCCGACGGCCGCCTCGCCAATACCGGCGATTTCGCGGCGGAATCATGATCTTGCCTTAATTGCCCCCTAGCCGGGAGGTTGCGCAACGGCGCGGGATTCGTTACCTCTCGTGCCGGCAATCGGAAGGCGCGCGCCATGGCCCCGACAGGGCATGTGCCGACGCGACGGCTCCGGGCTTTGGAAGGGACGGATCATTGACGGCAGAGGGCACGCGCTTCGGACGCAGCGGCAGGCACGTTCTGCTTACGGCGTTCGCGTCCGCCCTCCTCGCTTCCTGCGCCACTTCCGAGCCCGACGTCCCCTTCGGCTTCGCGGCGGCGGGCCTCACCCCCGCCCAGTTGCAGCAGCAGGAAATCGCGACCGCCGGCAATGTCGACGGACCGGCGACAGCCGGCAATGCAGGCGAACCGGCGACCGCCGCCGCCGCCCCGGTGTCGCGCTTCCTTGTCGAGGAGGGCGATCCCGTCCTGCCTGAGACGGTCGCCGCCGCGCCGCTGGTCCGACCCGGCTCCGAGCCCGCCGGCGACATGCCCGTTCCGGCGCAGACCGCGGATTTTGCGCCGCCCGCCCCCCAAACCGCGGCACCGGCGCCTTCTGCCGCCCCTGGCGCCACCCTTGCCGCCAATTCCATACCCACCCCCTCCCCGCTTGTTGTCGCGGCCGGGGACCAGGGCGCGATCGACGGCGGGCAGGCCGCGTCGCCGGCCGGTGACGACGCCGCTCCGCTACAGGTCGCGGCGCTCGCGCCGACGCCGGCGAAGAAGCGCGGTTTCCTGTCTTCGTTCTTCGCGCCCGCAGCCCCGCAGCAACAGCAGGCACCCCGGCCGCTGATCGACCCCGCCGCAGCGCGGCCGAGTCGATCAGAGGCCGGCGCGGCAGCCGCAATGACGCCAGCGCGACCGATCGTTCGGCTGGCTCCGACCGGCCAGCCGGCCGTGCCTCTGGTGGCGACCAGCCCGGCGATGGGCGCGACGCCGCTGCCCGGCGTCCGCGAAGGCAGCGCGCTCTACGAGATTTCCCGCCGTTCGGGCATGGACGACGACAGCGACATCGACCTCCACGAGGGCGAGGAGCCTGGCTTCCAGGTAGCGTCCGCCGCCGGCCTGGCGCGGCTGGCGCCGAACGGCCTGATGAAACAGACCGACAATGTCGACGTCGCCTGCCTCAAGCCATCGCTGGTGCGCGTGCTCAAGGCGATTGAGAAGCAGTATGGCCGCAAGGTCGTCGTGACCTCGGGCTATCGCTCGCCCGACAGGAACAAGCGGGCGCGGGGTGCGCGCAACTCGCTGCACATGTATTGCGCCGCCGCCGACGTGCAGGTCGAGGGCGTCTCGAAATGGGACCTGGCCAAATTCGTCCGCTCGATGCCCGGGCGCGGCGGCGTCGGCACCTATTGCCACACCGATTCCGTGCATGTCGACGTCGGCCCCGAGCGCGACTGGAACTGGCGCTGCCGCCGGCGGAAGTAACGGCGACGCAACGCGCCGCCCGGACGACCGGCGCGGCTTCCACCGACTTCCCATCCATCGCTACAAAGAAGCCCTTTCCGGCCGCGACGGCCGCGGCCTTGTCCGCGCCGGCACGGCCCGCATCCCAACGGCCTTCGCGGCCATCCTTTCCTTCTTCAATTCAAGGCGGCAACTGCCTGAAAAGACGGCTTCGACGGCGATTTCCACCGCGCTGGCGGCGATCGAAAAAGACCACCGGCTTTGCCGTTTTTCCTGTTGCGCTCGCGAATGAATTACGCCATATACACGCCACTTGCAGCGATCGCTGCGCGAGCGGGTGTAGCTCAGGGGTAGAGCACAACCTTGCCAAGGTTGGGGTCGAGGGTTCGAATCCCTTCGCCCGC